>JAJXXC010000010.1 GCA_021781215.1 bacterium | reverse complement strand
TTTTCATTGTTGCGACCCCTACTATTAGCGATTAACGTCATACCATTTAATCCTTTGAATAATCTAGTAAGTATTTCATCCTTAGGGCAGGTTAAATTTTTATTTTCATCCCTGACTAAAAAGCTCCATTCTTCCAAAAAGTGAAATGTTCTAACCATATCCAAACTATCGAATGTATCATTAATTTGTTTTTCTAATTCTTTTGCCCGTACTACATTTTTATTATTTAAGGGCTCTAGATTAGATAGGCTATCCGGTTGATTTTTAGACAGGAATGGAGTTAGGCTATCAAGGATAAGTAATTTATCAGGAATAAATAACCTATTCATTTCTGATATAGGCATCTCATCGTTATATTCGGTATTTAAAGCTTCTGTACTCATATAATGCAGATTCTAATATACGCCAATATTTATATAAATCAATGTTTTTAACCAGTTGACAAACAAATTATTATTGACATCAGTTCATGGGTGTAATATTATTAACTAAACCAAAGAAAGTAGCGGGGAAACCTTAAGAATGCTACCTAGGTTATAAATCATAGAATTTGTAATTTAGCTTTGGTAAAAACCAAAGTTTTTTAATTTATAAAGGATGATATGGCTTTATCTAAGGATAAAAAGAAAATTATATTCGATGACGTTAGTAAGATTTTAGAAGAATCGAAACTAACAGTTATTGCAAAGTACTCTGGTACTCCTGTGAAAACCTTACAAGAATTAAGAAAGATTGCTAAACAAACTTCTACGAATGTAAAGGTTTATAAGAATCGAATTGTCTTAAAAGCTCTTCAGGATAGCTCAAAATTCAAGAATATTGATACGTCTATATTAACTGGAATGTTGATATATGCATCTAATAACTCAGATGAACTAGCCAGTGCTAAGGTTATAGCAGAGTTTGCTAAAAAGAATCCTACACTAGAAATTATCGGATCGATTAATATTGATGGTCAACTTCTAAGTGCTGTAGACACCAAGGAACTGGCAACTATTCCTCCTATGGATGTTTTGAGAGCTCAATTAGTAGGAACACTTTCCGCACCAATGGGTGGAATTATGAATGTTATTTCGGGTAATGTTAGAAGTGTGTTAAATGTGCTAAATGCACGCATGGAACAAGTTAAATAAATTTTAAGATATTAATAATTACGAAGGAGTATATTAAATGTCAGAAAACGAAGTAAAAGTACCTAAAGAATTCAAAGACTTGGTCGATCTTTTAGATAAGATGACTGCTTTGGAAATTAGTAAATTTGTTAAATTTCTGGAAGAATATTGGAACGTTTCAGCTGCAGCACCTGCAGCAATGATGGCAGCACCTGCAGCCGCTGATGCAGCTCCAGCTGAAGAAGCTAAGACTGAATTTACAGTTATGCTAAATGATGCAGGCGCACAAAAGGTAGCGATCATCAAGGCTGTTAAAGACATCACTGGCCTAGGTTTAGGTGAGGCAAAGGCTTTAGTTGATAATGTACCAAGTACTATTCTTGAAAAAGCTAAGGCTGAAGACGCAAATAGTGCCAAGAAAGCACTTGAAGATGCTGGTGCAAAAGTCGAATTAGTATAGACTTATAAGACTAAAAATATAAACTTTTACACAGACTTTATTTTGACAATGCATAAATTACATGCTAAGTTTTAATCGAAGGTGTGGGGAAAAAACAACAACAACACTTTTATATAAATAGAGACAAATATGGCAGAAATACCGGAGAAACAAATAAAAAGACTAAAGGCTCTAATCACAGAAGCTGAAACTAGTCTGGCTGCATGTAAAGAACTCTTGTTAAGTATTGTTGGCGACGAAGTAACTACTACTCAAATAAACAAGACTGAAACCTTAGGGAAAATTGTTGAAGGTGTATTTGATGGTCAAAATATGCTTGGATCTGATGGAAAGAATTATCCCGTCCCAGCAAACTATGCATCAAAATCTAAGTTAGTACAGGGTGATATCCTTAAACTGACTATCACCGAAGATGGATCTTTTATGTATAAACAAATAGGTCCCATTCCCAGAAGACAATTAATAGGTACGCTTAGACTAGAGGCCGGTCATTACTTTGTCGATACCCAAGAAAAATCTTATCGAATACTTTTGGCTAGCGTAACTTATTTCAAAGCTAAACCTGGTGATCAGGTCAGTGTAAATGTACCCGAAGATGAATCGACTATAGTTGAGTGGGCAGCGCTAGAAGCCGCTCTTTAATTTTACTAATTTATTTGGCTTAATTAAGTTATAATTATCCTACTAACTATTGGGGTTTATTAATTAAATGTCTGAAGCATTATATCGAAAGTATCGCTCAAAAACTTTTAGCGACGTCATTGGACAGGACCATATCACTCGAACCCTAGAGAGATCTATTAAAAACGGCAAGCTTTCGCATGCATATCTTTTCAGTGGTCCAAGGGGGGTTGGGAAAACATCGGTTGCAAGAATATTGGCTCATAGAATTAATAATTTTGAATATCTAGATGACGACACTAACTACTTGGACATTATTGAGTTAGATGCTGCTAGCAATCGTAAGATTGAAGATATGAAGCAGCTGATTGATAGGGTATGGCTTGCTCCATCTGATGGTAAATTTAAAGTATTTATCATTGATGAAGTTCACATGCTGACCAGAGATGCGTTTAATGCCCTACTAAAGACCTTGGAAGAACCACCAGAGTATGTAGTGTTTATATTAGCCACAACTGAAGCTCATAAAGTTCCAGAAACCATTGTTAGTCGTACACAACAATTTACTTTCAGACCCATTACACGTCAGAAGATTATTGATCGTCTTACGATGATTGCTGATACAGAAAAAATTAAAATAGATTTAAAGGCTATAGAATTTATTGCTGACTATGGCGAAGGAAGTTTTCGTGACAGCATTAGTTTATTAGACCAAGCTAGCAATATAAAAAATAAAATTGCTCTGTCGGACTTGGAATTTATCATCGGGTCTGCTCCTCGAGAAATAGTTAATCGGATTATTGAAGCCAGAGATGCAAATTCAATAATAAAAATGCACGAAGTATTTGTTGAAATCAATTCAAATGGGTATTCTGTAGACAGTATCGTTAATCAGCTTATAAAAATTTTAAAAGATAAGTTAATAAATAAAAATACTACTGCAGAAAACGCCGACATAATTAAAACTATTAATGATTTATTAAGTATTAGTCGGTCCAATGATCAATTAACGTCGTTAGAAATTGCTTTATATGGAAGTATTATTAACAAAGAAAATCCTGATAAACCACAGAAGAAACTTGCAGAGTTGTCTACGACAGATACTGATGCGACTAAAAGATCTGAAATCAAAAAAACAAAAAAGACTGTCATAAATAAACCTACACAGGATCTATCAATTGATCAAAATATAGAATTTCCTGAGGTATGGAGCAAGATGATGGATGATCTTAGGATCAAACACTCAACACTATATTCAATAATAAAACTATCAAAAATGAATTATGAGGACGATAGAGTCATACTGAGCACTAAGTTTCCATTTCACCAAAAATCGTTAAGCGAAAATAAGAATAAAGACATTTTAAATAATTCTTTAAATAAATTCTCAGGCAAGAATTATAAGATCGAAGTTGTTCTTAATAAAGATACCCCAAATGAAATAGAGGAAGAAATCAAGAATACGGTTGCAGACCTCGATATTACAAGCATAAGTAATATTTTTGGTGGCGCTGAGATGGTAGAGTAATAATATGAGTCAGGGAGCCAATAAATTAGTACCTCCACAAAGCCTAGACGCCGAGTCTTCATTACTGGGCGCTATATTAATTGATAGCGAAGCCATTGTTAAAGTCGCCGATAGTGTTAAACAAGATGATTTTTATGATGAAAAGAATCAGCACATATATCAGGCCATTGTTAATTTATATGATAATCATACGCCAATAGACGTTTTAACCTTATCTAACAAGCTTAGCGAAATGGGTTATTTCGAAATGATAGGTGGCGCGTCATATCTAACTGAATTAACCAATTATGTACCAACAGCTTCAAATGTCCATGAATATGCCCAAATTGTCGCCCAAAAGGCCTTAAGAAGAAGATTAATTAAAACTTCTCAAGAAATTGTAGGCCTCGGTTACGATGAGACTATTGGCATCCAGGATGTAGTTGAGAATGCTGAAATAAAGTTATTTGAAGTTAGCCAGAGGCACCTAAAGCAAGACGTCACTAGCCTTGAAAATATTTTAACCGACAGTTTTGATAGATTAGACGAGTTACATAAAGACAAGGGCAAACTTAGGGGTGTTCCTACTGGATACAAGGATTTCGATGCTGTTACTGCCGGTTTGCAAAAATCAGACTTAATTATATTAGCCGCTAGGCCATCAATGGGTAAGACTGCGTTGGCGCTAAATTTCGCACATAACATCGCTCTAGACAGCGATAGCTCGGTATTAATCTTTTCTCTTGAAATGAGCAAGGAGCAATTAGTAGATAGAATGCTGGCTATGTCATCCGGAGTCGACGCTTGGGCACTAAGAACTGGTAATTTAACTGATAAGGATTTCGAAAAAATTGGTCAAGCAATGGGTGAGCTCAGTGAAGCCGATATTTTCATTGATGATACTCCAGGTATCTCTGTTAGTGAGCTTCGAACCAAAGCTAGAAGGCAGGACCATGTTAAAAAAGTAGGTTTGATTATTGTTGACTATTTACAACTAATGAGCGGAGGCTCTAAGTTTAGTGGTAGTGAAGGCAATAGGGTACAAGAAATTAGTGAGATATCTCGTGGGCTTAAAGGTGTAGCACGAGAGTTGAATGTACCGGTTTTGGCACTAAGCCAGTTAAGTAGATCTGTTGAAAGTCGAAGCCCACAAATTCCTCAACTATCTGATCTTAGGGAGTCTGGGTCAATTGAGCAAGATGCTGACGTGGTTGCTTTTATCTACCGTGAAGACTTTTATAATCAGGAATCGCAGAGAAAAAATATAGCAGATATTCTAATCAAAAAACATAGAAATGGTCCAACCAAAAATCTTGAACTATACTTTGACCGAGACAAACAGAGGTTTAGAAGTATTGATTCTAAACACAGCGAAGTACCGTTCGAATAATGTAAATTAAGGGCATTGCCTGGGTGTTATAATAAGCTTAATTATTTATGGAAAAATTTAGATTCATTAAAAGGGTTAGTAATTTAGGCAAACCTAGGCTGTATTATTCATTATCCTTATTTTTAATTGGATCAATTTTACTGACATACAGATTAACTGATACCCCAAAAGGCTTATCTGCTACAGAACTATCGACCCAAAATAATCTCATAAATCACGGATATAATTATCACTATCTATTGCATCACGTATCCAACTTTATGTTTTCTTGGTATTTAACGGCTCTTAATTATCTGAATTTGCACGGTCTATTTCTGATTAGATTATCTGGGTATTTATGCGGAATCATAGCTATTTTTATGTTTTATTATATTGCTGAAACTTTTACCAATAAATTAATAGGTGTTTTGTCGACCGGTCTATTTAGCACAAGCTTATGGTTTCTTCAAATCACAAGGAACAGTCAATCGCTAGGATATTATAGTTTTACAATTTTGATAGGAGTATTGATTTCAATTCTATATTACCGTAAAAAAAGTATTAATCTTTTAGTAATATTGTCATCTATTTTATTTGGATTTACTCTATATATACCTGGTATGTTTTGGTTCGGTTTACTGTTTATAATCATTAACTACAGGACTATTAAAGCTGAGATTAGATCACTATCAATAAAATACAAGATCTTACCACTATCATTTTTCATAATAATTGTAGCTCCAATAATATATGATTTTACACTCAACCACAGTCAAATTTATCTGTCACTACTTATACCTTCAGCAATAAATTTTCACCAATTACTAATTCAATTTTTAAATTATCCCAAGTACCTATTTTTCGAAAATAATCCAACCCTGGCTTTTAGTATAGGAAGGCTACCATTAATAGTATTTGCTTCTACAATTCTAGTAGTTTTTTCAGGTATATGGCTTTATAAAAATCGTAAAAATACCATCACGGCATATATCTATTTAAGTGTGGCTATAAACTGGTTGCTTTATACTCTTAACGGTGGAAAATCAATATATATAACGTTGCCCCTATTTAGCCTGTTGATGTCTATCGGTGTGTATTATTTATATACTGAATGGAAAAAGATTTTTCCAAGAAATCCTTATTCAGATTTTACGGCCAGGGTACTGATTGTATTATTGATTTCAAGTATTTGTCTGTATCAAGTATTGTTATATTTTATTGTTTGGCCACATACCACTAATGTTCTGTCTCTATATAGTCACTATTTGTAGAATTATTTGCTAAAATAGATTGTACGAACTTAATACCGAAAGGACTAATTATGAGTAGAGTTGATCAAGCTAAAATGTTACTTAAAGCTAAAAAACTTCAAAAGGAATTAAAAAATACCTTAATTGAAATTAAAAAAGGTGATGGAGCTGTTGTTATTGAAATTAACGGCGAGCAGAAAATTAAGAAAGTAAAACTAAATAAAGAACTGATCGATTTAAATGATATCTCTGAATTGGAGCGTTGGATTGAAGACGCTATTCGTGATGCTATTGCTGAAAGCCAAAAATTAGCTCAAGAGAAGATGCAGCCAATGATGGGTATGCTAGGCTCACTAGGACTATAAAAAAACAACTGTGCAGATATTACCACCGGCATTACAAAAAGTAATCGACTCACTGGGTACACTACCCGGAGTAGGTCCCAGAACAGCTGAGCGGTACGCTTACTATCTTTTTAAATCAGATACGATGAACAGTAAGCGTATAGCAGATTCATTAATCAATCTACACGATAGTATTTCCTATTGCAGTAAAACTTTTGCATTAATACCTGCCGACAAAGAATTATCTGACTTATATATTGATCCATCAAGAAATAAAAAATTAGTTGCTGTGGTCGCTGAACCATTTGATATAGTTGCGCTAGAAAAGACTAGACTCTACCACGGCACCTACCATGTGCTGGGAGGATTAATTTCGCCAATTGATGGCATCAGCCCAGATCAGTTACATATTCAAGCACTAATGACTAGAATAGATGAGGATGAAGTCGAGGAATTAATTTTAGCCACCAATGCTAGTGTTGAGGGTGAATCTACGGCCCTATATATTCAGAGTCAGATAGTTAATAAAAATGTTAAAATATCCAGACTGGCTAGAGGGTTATCAGTGGGCGTAGATCTTGAATATGCAGATCAAATAACTTTAGGTCGAGCTCTTGAGGACAGAACTTCATTATGAAATTAGATGACAAATTGAGACAATTTGAAAAATTAATTGACAGTGCTAATAAAATTTTGATTATTCAAGCGGATAATCCAGATGGTGATAGCTTAGGCAGTGCTTTGGCGCTCGAACAGATTTTAGGCGACATGGGTAAGGAAACTTATTTGTATTGCCGCGTAGATATACCGAGTTATCTCAAGTACCTAAGTGGCTGGGATAAAGTCAGCCGTGACTTACCAAAAAGCTTTGATATGTCTATTGTTGTTGACTGTAGTAGCATTACACTACTCGATAATAGCGTTAAAAATGGTGACATAAATTATTTAAAGAAAAAACCATTAATTGTTATCGACCATCATCAAATCGAAAATGAAAATTTAATTGACTTTGCAACCCTTCAAATTATTGAGGACATATCAGCTACCGGTGAGTTAATCTATAATATGTCAAAAAAACTTAAGTATCAGCTAAATATTGATGCTGCTCGAGCCTTAGCGGTGGCCATTATGTCAGATACTTTGGGTTTAGTGGCTGAAAGCACAACCTCAGCTACAATCCGGGTGATTGCTGAGTTGGTTGACCTAGACGTTGATTTAACTTTCTTAGATGAAGCTAGACGCAATTTAAGTAGGAAAAGTCCTGAACTCATTAGTTATAAGGGCAGGCTATTGCAACGAATCGAGTTTTATAGGAATAATTCAATCGCCGTTATAACCATACCCTGGGAAGAAATTAAGCAATATTCGAATGCCTATAACCCACCCATGCTGGTCATGGATGAGATGCGCTCTGCTGAGGGTACTATGATAGCCATAGCCTTTAAAGACTATCAAGATGGTCATATTACAGCCAAAATACGTTGTAATACAAGCGCTCCCATAGCCAAGATGCTGGCTGAGCATTTCAATGGTGGGGGGCACATATACGCGAGTGGCTTTAAAATTGGAGCAGATCAAAAAAAATCATTAGATAAAATTAAATCAGAGTGTATAAAATATACAGAAGAATTACTCGATAATTTACCTAAAAAATAATGAATATATTTAATAGCCTAACTAATAAAACAGAACAATTTACCTGTGTTAATGACAATCGGGTTGGTATTTATACTTGTGGCCCAACAGTGTATAGCAATGTCCATATTGGAAATCTAAGCTCATTTATATATGCTGATACTCTAGCACGAGTAATTAGAACTAACTCTCGGGTAAAACACGTTATTAATATCACGGATGTAGACGATAAAACTATAAAACGAAGCCATGAATTATATCCTGATTTAAGCCCCATGGATGCATTATTAAAATTAACTGGTGATTTCGAAGCTAAATTCAAGGATGACATCGCATCACTTAATATTGATACTGCTAATTATACTTTTATAAAAGCCACTGAATCGATTGACTTAATGCAAGCTCTGATTAATAAATTACTTGATAGTGATTTCGCATACATATCTGATGATGGAATATATTTCTCGATTGATAAATATAGAAAAAGTGGGAAACAATATGGTAGATTATCTCATCTAGATTTTTCATCTGCAGATTCTTCTAGGTCTAGAATCAATAATGATGAATATGATAAACAAACAATTCATGATTTTGCTCTATGGAAATTCGTGAAAACAGGCGAACCTTATTGGGATTTTCCAATAGACGGTAATAATTATCCAGGGAGACCGGGATGGCACATAGAATGCTCGGCTATGAGCACTAGCCTACTTGGACAGCCCTTTGATATACACACAGGTGGCATTGATTTAAGATTTCCTCACCACGAGAATGAAATAGCTCAAAGTACAACCGATAAAGACAGCCAATACCTGGCTAAATTATTCTTTCATAATGAACATCTACTAGTCGATAACCAAAAAATGAGCAAATCCTTGAATAATTTCTATACCCTTGATGACATATTGAAACGAACAAAGAATCCTCTATCCTTTAGATTACTTGTACTGCAGGGTAATTATCGTAATCAGACAGATTTTAGCTTCGAGAAATTAGAAGCTTCTAGCCGTAGATTGTTATCCTATATAAACTTTGCTTCATTAAAATTCCAAGTAGATGAGAATAATCAATCTAAGACCTTAGATTTTAATAAAGTCCAATCTTTAATCGAAGCATCAATGTATGATGATTTAAATTCAGCTAATGCCTTGGCTGAACTAAGCATATTTATCAATAGTATCGGTAATGGCCGAATAAACAAAGTTCAGTTACCAGATTTTATTAGTTTCCTTGAATTTTTGGATAATTTATTAGGGCTTAATCTTTCTAATGTCGACGACATAACAACTAACCAAAAAACTCTTTTAGAGAGTCGACTATCATCAAGAAATGAAAGAGATTGGAAAAACAGTGATGCTATTAGGGATCAGTTGACATCCACTGGAATTGGCATAAATGATACAGAAAACGATCAGATTTGGTATCGAGTCTAGCTCTTCGTATCTATTAGTTTTCTTTGAACTAGAAATTCTTCAATCGCAACTTTAATACATCCAGCAAATGGTATAGCAATAAAGGCTCCAAATAAGCCTCCAGCCGCAATACCGATTAAAGCTGATATAAATACTAATAATGGTGTAATCTCATTATATTTAGCTTGTATATACGGCTGAAAGGTAATGTTTTCGATTTGAAGATATAATGTTAGTGCAATTGCCATAATTAAAGCTAGTGGCCATGATACAAAAAGACAGGCAATAACAACGACTATAGTGCCAATAATATGACCAAATAGTGGAATTAGTCCTGTAAAAAATATAATTACCGTTAAGGCAAGGGTATTAATTTGAACATTCAAGATGGAGCTGGCTATAGCAAGAGTTACAAAGCTAAACGCTGCCCCAATTAGAGCCAATAAAATTTGTCCGTTAATATATCCTGATACTATTCGATTCATTTTTTTAGCTAAGCGTGCATGCCAATCTCTTTTTCCAAAGCTAATCTTCATGTATGAATTCAACCATTTTGGTCCCTCAACCAGCATCATAAAGGTTAAAACTAAAACAATTACAATCGCTTCTAAAACATTTCCTATCTTTGATGCGGTAGAAAAAACCGGTATATGCAGATTAGTAGTATGAGATTTTGCATATTCCTGAATACTATTTACTTGGTTATTTAGATGGTACTTATTAACAAATCTTCCAGCACCGGTGTTAGGGTTTTGAAGATCAGAAATTGTAGTCGGTAAGTTCTTTGCGTAATTAATTGTTTGCTCTGCCAGTGAGGGAGTAACTAAAATTAATATGTAGCTAATTATGCCAATGACTACAATATAAGCAATTCCTGTGGCTATTCCTCGACTTTTGATTCTAAGACTGTGCGATATTTTACTAACAACCGGGTTAAGAGCTATTGCAAAAATGAATGATAGAAAAATTAATTCAAATATATAATATGATTTTGTAAATAATTTAAGTAGTAAGTAGGTAATTAACAGAATGATGATAATTCTAAATATTGTTCTATTAGATATTGTTAAATCTCTACCTTGATCTTCCATAGGTGTCATTATGTAGTCTAATTATATAAAATGCAACAGGTAATGCTTGTGCTGGAATACATACATTTAAGGTGTACTGGACTAAAGGGGTAGAAGTTTTGTATAATTACCTAAGTTATTGGGAAGTCGTCTAGTGGTAGGACACCGGGTTTTGGTCCCGGCAGCAGGGGTTCGAGTCCCTTCTTCCCAGCCAAGATGATCACCAAAGGTGACCGTAATGTTCTATAATAATTATATGAATTTACAAGAACTTATTGATAAAGGTGAAAAGCTAAAGAATCAAAAATATGATTCACCTTCAGTAGCCATGTGGGAGAACGACGTTAAAGCGGCTGTAGCACCATTTGGCGAAGCTACAAGCCAAGTTCTACACAATGCACTCTGGTTTGGGCAAATGATAATGTCCGATAAGCATGGGCAGCAAATACATGTTGAAGCTATATCAAAGGTCCAAGAGTTACTCAAAGAGCTTCAAAACCGTAATCCCGATGATACTCAAGCACAATCCAGACTCATTATTCAGAAAAAAGAAGAAGCAAAAGCAACCCTAAGTTCGAAGTTTGGAACAACAACATTTAATGGACCGGTTACCTTCGGTGATAATAGCCCCGCAAACAATATTCAAGTTGGGGAGCTAATGTTGGCAATAATAAGCCAAGCCGAAGAAGCTTTGCAAGATGGACCAGAAAAAAATAAGATTTTAAACGAGCTTAGATCAATTACTACAAACCCTACTTTCGCAGCAATCGCAGGCGCAGCGTTGCCCGAAATAATTAAAAGATTGTTTACATAGGAGACGTATAGTATGAACACTTCAATTTGGATAGTTTTGCTAACAGGGTTGTCAGGGTTATTAAGTATACTCCTTACACAGTCATATACTAAAAACGCAGGCTTACGAGCGGATCTTAAAAACAAAAAACAAGCTCTTTATTCAGGTTATGTAAAGTTCTTATATGACACATATAGTGGATCAAACAAGTTAGATAATGAAAATATCGTAGAAACATTAAAAAACTATTTTCCGAAAATCCTAACTTTTGCCTCTAATGAAGTAGTAAAATGCACCGGAGATTACATGCAACACTTGTACAAATATGATCAGAGCCAAGCAGATGCTGGTGACACAAGCTGGAATATTAATAGCATGGAGTACTTTGGTGATTTAATTCTAGCCATTAGGAAAGATTTAGGGCATAAAAAATTCGGACAGATAATGAGATGGCATGACGTAGCAAGAATATGGATTACTGACATAGACACTTATATCCCAAAAACTGAACAAACACCAAGAGGTACTCATAATGGTCCGAGAATCGAGATCAAATCAGGTGGCAAAGCAAAATAATTCTAGACCAACGTGCTCAGCCATTAAAGCTATTGACATAAAGTTCATCTTTAGTTAAACTTTAAGTATGAATACATTAGATCAAGCAAATACTATAAGTCTTAAGCAATTAAGAGATCAATTTCCAAAATATATTGATGCTATTAATAACGGTCAAAGCTTTACTGTAGTCAAACGCTCAAAACCAATATTCCAGATAAATCCTATTGCTGATGAGGGTCAATGGACGACCATTATAGATTTTACTGAATTAGCTGATGGTGGCATATCTGCAAATGATATATTGAAGGCCTTAGATTAAAATATTGTTATGGCTGATAAAATTAAAAAGTTATTAGCAAAACTATCCCAACAAGAGCGTAATTTAGTTAAGTTACTTATCCTTAGGGTTACAATGGACGACACCCTAGGGTTAGACATTAAAAAACTAAAAGGGCATAGTAATCTATTTCGAGTAAGAAAAAATCGGATAAGGATAGTTTATTCTAAAAATAATGACAAGATCTTTATTATTAAAATTGATCTCCGAAATGAAAAGACTTACAAAGATTTGTAGTTCAAGCCCTTTGTAGCCAGCCAGTATTGGCATCATCAGATATAATTATATAATATTAAATATGAACACGAGTAATGAGCTTTTACCTGATTTAGAGTCTTCTGATCAGAACGGTGTTATGTGGCTAAGTTTACTTTTAGATGCCGCCCATAAGGCGTTTTTGATACGAAATAGGGAGATGCACTTAACTCAAACGGACAGAGATCTATTAAAGTATAAGCTACATAACATTGGCTGTGATATTATGCAACTTGCAGGGGCAACTGTGACCGTATCTTCATATGAGGATAGTGAAGTTATTGTTGAAGGTAGATTTGTTAGGGCAAAACCAAATGATTTGAAAATAATAGTGAAACCTGACTATGGACCAATGCAGGAATTAGTATTTGGTTCGATTGTTGATGAACCTGCAACACGATTTTCGACAGTAAAACCTCTTGTAACACTTTCTACAGAATGTCGTAATAAGTTATAAAAATCAAATAATTTGATTCCAGAACCATTCCCCAGCCAATTCTAACTACAACCATAAAGAAATTTAATGAAGCAAAATCAGTTGATGAGATTGTTTGGACTGTTGCTCTAGAGCCTGAAAAAGTTATTACTTATAAAACGATAATGCTTGCATACGATACCAAAAAGTAGTTAATATACCCTATATATGGATGAACGGTTACCAATTATCACAAAAGAAACTAGAGAGTCAATCACAACCGACACCTCATATTTTGCCGATGGCAAATACCTCTTTTCGGCAACTCCAAGACAAATAATCGGGGAACCAAAACATGATGATACGCCAATTACCCTAGAACAGATTAGCGAAAAAATGATTGAAGATATAAGAGATCGAGCCGAACAAGACTATGAAGAAGCAGCACATCGGATTCCTAATCGAACAAGGATGTTTGGTGCAACTGTCTTGATGATTGCCTTGGTAGGTGGTGCTGGTGAATGGATCAAAAGCGGTACAGTAGCTGCAGTACCAGTCTTGGGATTGGGAATTGCCTCAACAGTAGGTTTCGAATATTCACGTCGTCGGTACATTGAGCACTCCAGATATGAGGTTAATAATATACGTAGTCGGGCCGATTTGCTTACCAAACTTCTTGTCGCGAAAAGATCAGACAACAGAAAAGATTTTGAACCAAATGCTGGTATGGGCTTTAGTAACTAAGTAGTTTTCCCGAATAAATAACCCTCTAAATACAAGATTATCAAGATCTAAACCGCTATTGGTTGCATAAATATTAAAAAACAGTAAAAATTATGCTATGGAACAGAAACATTTTCAATATTTTGAAGAAGATGCCCGGGAACATATAGAGCTTGTTCAGACAGTTGGCAGTATAAAACTCCTTCCAAATACAGGGAGAAAAGGCTACATCTTAGCCACCATCGATACAATTAATAGTCATATAGAGGGCGGGGTAGGAACCTGGGGTCTTGCAATTCTTGAGAAGACACTTGAAGACGTAGTTCGATATAAGCTCTGGGATTGGATGGATGAGAATAGACACGTAATTGGTGGTTCCTTCCAAAGCAAAAGTACTACTCATCTCCACCAAGAAATAATTGAAACTATAGCCCACCTCAATTCAAACGGATTGATAGATAGTACATTAGGGATAACAGAATTAGGGGAGTCGTTCTTGAAAGAAGTTACTGCACCTGAAACAGTCTCATTTTACGATCAAACTTTTAGCGATGATGTTGTTGGATACGAAGAGTAATTTAACTATTATCTGATGAAAATGAATTAGTGGAGTGCTTGTCCAGGTAATAAAATAGATGTATAACTAAACTAATTAATCGGAGGTATTGTATGGGCGAAAGATCAAATTGTAATGATTGTGTAAGTAATAAAGATATTAGTTTTAGCATTCGAGACAGAATCGCGTCGGAGCTAGGCATAACCTGTTCAGGTCGAGTCAGAGATGATACAAATGTAAGTATTAGCCCCAGGTTTAGCTATGGAGATGAAACTTACAGGTCTACGTTGCCCTCTTGTAACTGAATTGGGTGGTCATTTATTACGTAAATCTATACATCACAATCCTAGGCTTAAACTACTAGATTTAATATTAAGTGATAGAATTAGCCCGCAACTACCATTAGATGAAGCTATACAGACAGTTGCCGACAAACAAGAATCACCTAAATTTAGCTACTTTAAGGAATCCACCTGCGTTAACGAAGTTAACGTCGAGGGCATACTCCAGTCTATTGAGATTGTTAACGTTGAAGAGAATGTTACTGTCCAAAATAGTATTAATGGACTTGGTGAAACGACCAAACCTTTAGTTGTTACACCGTAATAGAAACATATACTTTGAGCCTTTTATAGCCTTGCTTGGGGCTACTAACCTACTCTTGGTTAGACTTTATAACCTCTAGCCAATCTATAGACCGAATATCCTAAATAAATATCAATTTCTACCGAAGTGAAGTAGTCGAGTCGCATAAACCATCAGTGTACTGCTTTCAAGTAATATTGTATTATATCTAAATGGAAGATAGCACTCGTTTGATGATAACTGCTAAGGAAAAACACAGAGCTAAACAGCAGAGAATGTCAGTCCGTGAGCTTAGGCGTCAGAATAATTTAGATAGGTTGGTCCGAGAGGCAAAAGAAGGGTCCATGGGAATCAAAATAGATTCAATAGAGGGTTGTAGAATGGGATATACTAATATTCCTAACCCTCACATTAAATCTCTAGGCGAAACTGCCATATCTCAGACTATTCCTACGGAACCAGATTTTGACTCATATTTAATGGGCGGGTATGTTAAGGATCGCCAGCAAGAAGCAAGAGAAGAATAACCACAGTTGGAAGCTATGCTTGTCTTTTTGGGAGGGGCTAGAACTCGAAAAAATAGAAGATTTTTTATAGATGGTAAGGCAATAGATTACATGAGATGCAACCTCATAATGTTGACATAAAAACTCAACAACTTAGTCTAAGCCTAGGTGTAGGAATACTTGCAAGTAAAGAATCACGATACAAAAGTGAAAAAGATATATTTGAGGATATAGAATGGGGTGATGCAATCTGATATTAGAATTACAAAAAATCTGAATACTAGTGACTACCTTGATAAGTGAGTTCGGGATGTAAAAGGTAGGATATACGTAAAGAGAGAACCTCAATTATACCTGTCCGGTTCACATAAATAAGTACGAAGACTATACCATGACAGCAAGTAGGGTTTCCTAATTTAGGGAGTATAACGCTTAACTGTAGACCCCTATAATCCTAAGTCCTTATCTAATCTGTCTACTTGCTGTCATGGTATAGTCGCAGAATAAAACTATTGATTATAATCCGAATTGATGCTATACTATAGTTTATGAATAAATTTGTGGAACAATTTATAACTCATCAAGATGAGTTACGAACTAATGAAGAAAATGCTAGGCTTCAAGCAGAAGCAAATGCGGCAAGAGAATTTGCTGAAAAAATAGAAACAGATAAAAAAAAGAAAGAGCTTCAGTTAGTTATTGCTAATCAGATGCGTGAAGACGCAAAATCTATTGTTAATGAAATACCTGGCAGCATTAAACCAACAACACTGGTTTTGACTGAAGCTGGACGAAGACCCAAAGATTTAAGTGGCATGAACCGTAAGCAACGTAAGCTTCATGCCAATAGTACAGAAATATTCACGACTGATATAGGTACGGTTAAGGGGTGGTTGGTTGAAGAACGTTTTCAGAAAGTTTTTGGATACGATGAGGGGGGGGAGCCCAGAACTTTCTTCTTTAAACCAATTTTTATTGCAGAATCCGGAGAACTGTGGGTTATTCCCTTGATCCAAAGATGTGATTATTACCGTCCTGACCATGATTCGGATGAACAAATACTTACGGGCTATCGAGAAGAACTGCGAGGCTCTAAGTTACGAGGGTACGCAGAAGCATTTTTTAACCGCGACGAAATTATAAGTAATAGCCCAAGATTAGCTACTGATGACGATCTGCTTCCTTTAGATAAATTATCACTCAGTCAATTAGAAGGTGATCTTCCTACAGTATTGGCTGATTTTCGAAATGGTTTGCTTAAAATTGTCGAATAAAAAAAACCTGCTAGCATCTCATAAGCCCACTAATCCATTTTCATCAGACATCACTCCATCTATGAGTTGTCTTATCTCCTTAACATCACACTTTACTTCTTGATCTAAAGTATGATTCCAGAACAATTCCTAAGCCATGGAATATTTAAATACTCTAGTAACTGTTTAATATAATATGAGTTTTTATTGAAAGTTGATATTTCACCAAGAGAATAACCATAATAGCATCCGCTATTAAGCCTCGCTTGGATTGGGCGCTTTCGAATTTTAGATATATAATAATTTTATGAAACAAGTGAATTCTATATCAGTTAGCGAACTTCAAACATTATCAGACAAAATGTATGGAAATATAGTAAAAGCTGTCGTTGATATTGACAAAAAAATTATGGTTATTGACGCTGAGATGCATGTTGACGGAGAACAATACCTTTTAGAACACGGATCACAACAAAATAGTCTATGGGGAATTAACCTACATCCTGCAAATTATGGAACTGAGAATTTTATTGAATTTGACTCAATGATCAATATCCGACCTAGACAACAAAATATGTCCAGAAGTGTAGAAAACCCCAATATCCAGAATCAAATTACAGACATAGTAAGTGAAATTATTACAAAATGATTACTTATCAAGTAGATAGAGCCAAATGGTCAAAAATGTCTATTTTCGATCAAATGGGTAATATTTCTAGCGAAGTTGGTAGAGCAATTAATTCAAAAAAACAAAATAATAAACAGAACTTGGAAAACTCAATCATACGTGCTCTAGATTTGTTCGATGTGACAATAGACCAACTGATTAACGCTAAGTCAATAAGGTCAAAAGAAGTTCTTAGATCAAGAGATCAATTTCTTACAGTTATATACAAAGAAAGCCCATCAACTAACGAGCTAAGCAGTTTGGACAGATATTTTACGCAATATGCGATTGCAGCACGAATCAATAAATAACGGAATAGTTCAAACACCATACTCCCCGCTTCTGCAAATAAGTGGAGGGCACTTGGTCCAATCGGAGCTGGTACATTCATAGATAACGCCCTTGATAGAACATACGGTAAAGATACCACACTACGAGAAGAGGCGTCACAAACTCAGGCCTATACCGCTAGAAAAAGTGGTAGTACTGACATAGGTGGAGTTGATAAAGGTACTAAAAAGACCAGCGCTTCGGATGGCTTCGCTAAAGCAGGGGCTCATGCAGTAGCTAGAGACTACAGTGATTCACTCAAAGCCCAAATAACACGCCTCCATGACGACCTCATAGGATCAGATGCTGACAAATCAATAAATGCAGCAGCACAGCTTGCTGCCCTAAGGGGAACAATGGGTCCGGATCTGCCTTACAACTCTTAAAAGATTTAACGAGGCGAAATCAGTTCACGAGGTTGTCTGGACTAATAGAAAGTAAGAAAAAATTATTACTATATGTAAATATAACCCTAATGCTTGCTCACCGACCTAAAAAGTAGTTGAATATACGTATATGTCAGAAATAGTAACTAAAAACCCACACGAATTAGAATTCAGAGTCTTAGAGACGATGAGATCACTGGGTCAGCTAGCCACAGAAGCTAGTGAGCGCTCAGAAGAATTCATGGCGATGATAGATATGCTTTGGCCTTTGGTAAATTCATATAACGCACCTATTGGACAAATACTTGAAGTAACTACCAAGAATCCAGAAGACAGTAGACCTCTAAAAATAGAAATTCATAATACTTACGGTGACGAAGCTATGGTTTCGTTCCCACCTTCTGGCACCTACATCTATGAAGATGCAATAACTAGAAGAGAAAATGGCCAACCGGTATTTAGAGGCCAACTATATACCTTTGAAAGATATGGTAGTAAATTTAAGATTCACGACGTTATTAACCAAGCCGTAGTGCATCTAACTCCTAATCTGTCCGTTGATATAGTTGATGAGAACCATATATAGAACCAAAGCTGTCTAATCCTTGGTATAACGTTTATACCTCAGTAGGACATGGATGCGTATCAAGTTTTGGACATTATTCAGAACGTAATCTTGTAGCGTCATATCGTAGACGAGCTGAATCAGATATTGCTGATTATCTAGATGCAAGGCCTTTAAATGACATGAGACTCTTAATGAGAATTGGACAAACTGCCACAAAAGTAGTTATGGGCACTACTAACTAAAAGAAAAACTCAGTTGTCTATAAAAACATGCATGTCATCATTGCTTTGATTACGAACTTGTTAAGAATTGCATAATTATATGAATTAGGATATATTTTGGTTATTATGAACTTGAATAATACTGAACATGCATTGCTTATTATTCTAAGTATCTTTTTAGCTATTTTTCTCGTCCTGGGCATAGTAACTTTAGTATATTTTCTAAGCTTATTAATGGCTATTAAAAGAACAAGAAATGAAATCGTTGACGCAATTAATAAGACAACTAAAATTACAAATATTATTAAAAGTTTTGTACCAATAGTCGGTGTTCTTAAATATTTATCAAAATTTAATAAGGATAAGAAAGTTAATTAGGAAAATCTATGAAAAAATCATATAAAAATTTACTCACAATCGCAGTCATTGGTTCTGCTATTGGTTATTTAGCCGGACTACTAACAGCAAAGCAATCAGGCGAAAAAACTAGAAAAGATATATCTAATGCTTCAAAAAAAGCTCAAATAAAAGCTGAAGAAGTAGCTAATAATTTATACAAAGAACTAACTGAAATTATTAAACAGGCAGAAGTCAAAATAGATAAAGGCAAGCTTTCAATCAAAAATGATTTGTATAGAGCTACTACTCGAGCAAATAAAGTTAAATCACAGGCTAACGAAATGTTAAGAGCAATTAAAAATGGCAGCACAGACAATAAGGATTTACAGAAATCCATAGAAAGTACCAAATCAGCTATTGAAAATTTGAAAAATTACCTCAAGAGCTAATAAATCACGGCTTGTTATTCCGTTATACATAGACTCTGAGTTGCAGGGCATGAGCAATATATTGGGTAGTTATAAATATAAAGATAAGAAATAAAATATAACAACAACTCTATAGAATATTGACTAAAATAGATGACGACTGTAAAATGATTTGATGCATTTTGAGAGATCTAAAAAAATTATTGCTAGTGGAGCAGTGTTGTCTCTTGGGTCAATAAGTATATTCGGACTATCTACGTCCGTTGAGGCTAGTAATAAGTCGACATTAGTAGCTACAAATACTGCTGATAGAATGGGCTCAGTAAGGGGATTAGTTATAGGAGAAAAGCTAAACAAAGTTAAAATCGTCCATCCAGTCAGGGGTAAAAACCTCGAAATCGCAATATTATCTTCAAATCAAGCAAATAGCCAGAATGGAGAAGATTTAGCAGTGGTTTATTCACCAACACTAAATAACGCTATTAAAAACTATGCTGGTATTAAGAACAAAAATGAAGCTATTGGATTTTTATTTACAGATGGAGGTAAAAGAACTGGTGTAGTTGAAAGCATAGTCTATTTTGATGAGGCCAATTTAGTCGTTAGGGGTATAAGCGCAGCTTATGGAATCTCTAACAATTGGCAACAACTATATCCATTATCTGCTGGACCAAAACCGACAGTTGTTGGCTTTGACATCATGGACAAATCAATATTAGCTAATAACCATCGTGGTGTTGAAATTCGTATCGAGCATACAAATACGCCGGCACAATTATCCTAAAGATTAGCTTGAGCAGCAGCTAGACGAGCTATTGGCACTCGATAGGGGCTACAACTAACATAATCTAAGCCAATATTATGACAAAAAGTAATAGACTTTGGTTCACCTCCGTGCTCGCCACATATACCTAATTTCAATTTTGAATTGACTGAACGACCGTTCTCTACAGCTAGCTTCATTAATTGACCAACACCCAGCTGATCAATGGTCTCAAAAGGGTCTTCATCTAAAATTTTCTTATCTAAGTAAGTTTTAAAGAATCTATCTGAATCATCTCGCGAAAAACCAAAAGTCATCTGAGTCAGATCGTTAGTTCCGAATGAAAAAAAATCAGCATGTTCAGCAATTGCTTTAGCTGTTAGTGCAGCACGAGGTACTTCTATCATCGTTCCAAATGCATAGGGAATGCTGTAGCTGGATGATTCTATTACTTGTTTTGCGATTTTTTCTAATTTTATTCTTACCCACTTTAGTTCATTAACGTCACCTACGAGTGGAATCATAATCTCAGGTCGAACTTTAGTTCCAGATTTCATAGCTTCAATTGCTCCTTCGAAAATTGCTCTAGTCTGCATTTCAACAATTTCAGGAAATACTATAGATAAACGGCAGCCACGTAAACCCATCATCGGATTTACCTCATGGATTGATCTAACTTTATTCAATAAGTCTTCCTTTTGTTTGTCGTGATTACCTTTGGCTTTAATTGTAGCGACTTCTTCTATCAGCACTTCTAAATTAGGCAAAAACTCATGTAGGGGCGGGTCAATTAAACGAATCGTGGCCGGTCGACCGTTAAGTGTCATAAAAATGTCCTTAAAATCTTTCCTTTGGAATACTAATAGCTTGTCTAGCTCAATCTTACGCTGTACATCAGTATTAGCTAAAATCATGTCTTGAACAATTGGGCGCCTGTCACTAGCAAAAAACATATGTTCGGTACGGCAAAGGCCTATACCTTCCGCCCCAAATTTAATAGCCAATGAAACGTCTTCTGGAGTATCTGCATTAGCTCTTACGCCTAATTTACGTGCTGCATCAGCCCAATTCATCAATTCTGTGAATTCACTAGTTAACGCTGGGTCTACTACTTCAACGGTACCATCTATCACTTCTCCGGTCGAACCGTTCAAAGAAATAGGATCACCTTCTTTTATAGTTATGTTATTGATTGTTAATTGACGTTTATCGATATCTACTTTAATTGATGAGCAGCCCGCAATCGTTGGAATACCAAAGCCACGAGCAACTAGAGCAGCATGCGATGTCATACCACCACGTTCAGTCAGCACACCTTCAGATGCCAGCATACCTTTGAGATCATCCGGACTAGTATCAGCTCTTATTAGTATTACTCTTTGACCCTTGCCGCCCTTACCCAGTCTTGCTGCCCGATTAGCATCAAAAACCGCTAAGCCAGTTGCCGCACCGGGACCAGCAGGGAGGCCAGTGGCAATCACAGTGTAGTTATTACTTTGTGCAATTATCGGATGCAGACATTGATTTAATTGTTCGGGATCTATTCTCATTAGAGCTACTGTTTTATCTATAAGTTTTTCATGTACCATATCAACGGCAATCTTTACTGCTGCGATTCCGCTACGTTTACCGTTGCGACACTGTAAGATATAGAGTTTGCCATGCTCTATGGTAAACTCAATGTCTTGCATATCTTTATAATGAGTTTCGAGCTTTTTGCATATATTTTGAAATTCTTGATAGATAACTGGGATTTTGCTAGCCAGTTTTGATATTGGAACTGGTGTTCTAACTCCAGCAACGACGTCCTCACCTTGAGCGTTCATTAAATACTCACCAAATACTTTGTTATCTCCGGTTGCTGGATTTCTAGTAAAAGCTACGCCGGTTCCAGAATCCTTGCCCATATTGCCAAAAACCATGGACTGGATACTTACTGCCGTGCCCAAACTATCTGATATCTTTTCACGTTTACGGTATACTTTAGCTCGTTCATTATTCCATGACTTAAATACTGCCTCGATTGATAGTTTAAGTTGCTCATAAACATCCTGAGGGAATGCCTTACCGGTCTCCTTTAAAATATGGGCCTTGTAGCGGTTGATTAATTCTTTAAGGTTATCAATATCAACTTCTAGATCATCTTTAACTCCCAATTCATTTTTTAGGTTATTAAACAGTTCTTCGAAATGGTGCTTAGAAAGCTTATTACTTGGAGTCGACAAGGCTACGTCAGAAAACATCATCAAAAAACGTCGGTATGAATCATATACAAAACGTGGGTTTTTGGTGATTTTAACTAGCGCATCAGTAATTTCATCATTTAAGCCCAGATTTAAAATCGTATCCATCATCCCAGGCATTGAAAATTTAGCCCCTGATCTTACGGAAACTAGCAGGGGATTGGACGGATCTCCAAGTTTCTTACCAATTGCTAACTCAACATCAGACAAGGCGATTTTTACCTCTTCCATTAATCCATTGGGAATCTTCTCACCTAAATTAATATATTGATTACAAGTATCGGTAGTAATGATTAAGCCCGGGGGTACTGGTAAGCCAATATTGGTCATCTCGGCCAAGTTAGCGCCCTTACCACCTAACTGATCACGCATGGTTGCATTGCCTTCGCGGAAAAGCCAGACACGTTTAGTTTTAGCCATAAACTACCCCCGTCTCAAATTGTTTATAATTATTATCTAAAATAATAGGTATTAATACAAGTTAAACCAACCTATGTAATGGTAAATATAAATATATAATTCATAGCTTTTTTTAAACTTGATTAGTCTATACTATATAATGTATAGTATTAGAAGCAAGATAAATTAAATAGGAGTTACAATGATAAAAATTAAAGTTATAGCCGGATCAGTCAGACCGGGAAGATTTAATATTCAACCAGCAACTTGGATTACTGATATTGCAAAAAAGCATCAAGATATTGAAGTTGAATTAATAGACCTTCAAGAATTAAATCTACCTTTTTACAATGAACCGCAACCAGCAATGATGGGTAATTATCAGCATGATCATACCAAGAAATGGGCAAAGATGATTGCCGAAGCTGATGGATTTATTTTCGTTACTCCCGAATATAATCATAGCTATTCACCAGTTTTAGCTAATGCTATTAGCTACTTAAACGTAGAGTGGAACTATAAGCCGGTTTCATTTGTGAGCTACGGTTCAGTTGCCGGTGGAGCACGCGCTGTTGAGCATCTAAGAGGAATAGCTGGAGAATTACGTATGTTTGATCTTCGTGATCAAGTATTATTCCCAAACTATTATTTTAATCTTGATGAAAATGGAAAATATAAGTTTACTGAGCAAGAGTCAGAATCTGCTAACACTATGTTGGTTGAATTATCTACTTGGGCTAAAAAACTAAAGACAGCTCGAGAGAGTTAATTTAAAACCAGTTAATATAGACTTGTTCTATGGCGGTTAAAATATCTTATAAATAGATATAGCGCCATTAGAATATCATGCTAAAGTAGGTCTTATGATACAATCTTTGGCTATATTGGCAGCAATAGGTGTGGCTGTTTTTAACGGTATTGCAGTAATTTTAGAGAAGGTTGGTGCTGATCAACAAAAAACCGCGGTTTCATTACACCCTATGTTGTTATGGAAACTAAGAAACAACATCCCATATTTAATTGGTATTGTATTGGACCTTTCTGCCTGGATATTAACCCTAATTGCTGTTCACCGATTGCCGCTATTCTTAGTCCAGCCAATTATTGCCTGTAGTATTATCGTTACGGTAGCTGTCGAAAGCTATCTATTTAAGCGCAAACCTAATATTAGATTCTTGTTATCAATTGGAATAATTTTAATCGGTCTAATAATGCTGGCCTTGGTTTCGTCTCCAGAAAGATCTCAAACAATAAGTATTAATCTAAAGTGGTTTATTAGCCTAATTCCGTTAGTATTACTAGCGATAGGTTCATTCTATACTAAGAACCAAAAAAAATACTCAACTTATATCTTAGCAGCAATTGGTGGCTTGGGATTTGGCGGCGTATCAATTGCGGCCAGGGCTGAGTTTTTGTCTCGACCATATATTCATCTATTATTAAACCCACTTTCTTGGTCTATCATTGGTTATGGCATAGTCGGTATATTATTTTTTACTATTGCCCTACAAAGAGCAAGCGCATCAGTAGTCAATGCAATTATGATAGTATGCGAAACTCTGTTTCCAATTTTTATAGGTTTAACTTTTTTGGGTGATCATCCTA
This sequence comes from bacterium, assembly GCA_021781215.1. Taxonomy (GTDB): domain Bacteria; phylum Patescibacteriota; class Saccharimonadia; order Saccharimonadales; family DATKHC01; genus JAJXXC01. The sequence goes on along the minus strand of JAJXXC010000010.1, from coordinate 25,603 downwards.
AAAACAGTTTATGGCTACTTATGAGTATCGGTGTTGTATTAACAATATCTGGCACATCTTTAATAGCTATCAACTACGATAAAAATTAACTTAAAACAAACGATTAAAGGCTAGCTAATACGTCTTGAGCCGATCTAACTAAACCAATTCTGGGGAATATTGCCGATACCGTTGCATGGTGTTCATCTGCCGACATGGCTGACATCGCGTCTTCAACGAAAATCTGATTATAGCCATACTCATAGGCAAATCTAGCAGTGCTTTCAACACCTATATTAGTTGAAATACCACATAAAACGATGGTGTCAATTCCACGGCGTCTAAGCTGGAGATCTAATTCGGTACCATAAAAAGCACCCCATTGATGTTTGGTAATTACTATATCGTCTGTTGATTGGCCCATTTCTGGAACTATTTCCGACCAGTCTGGTTGTTGTGGGCTGCTAAATGGTTTCCTGTCAGTCAATGGAATTAGCTTGTCTTTATCATCTTTTGCTGTGCTAACTCTTACTAGGAAGACCTGCATTTTGTTCTCTCTAAATTTATTGGCAATGGCGGCTGCGTTGGCAATAACTTTGCTAGAAGTATATGGCGCAGTGTTATTAGCAACTATACCTTTTTGCAAGTCTATAACTACTAGTGCAGTTTTTTTATGATCAATTGTTAGGTTTGTCATCTATATAAGTTTAACAGTTTTGGCAACTATTTTGAATTGTTTATCAATAAACTATTGTCTAAATAAATATTCTAGCTTGAGCTATTCTAACTATCAAATAAACCATAAAGACTAGGGTAGCGATGAAAAAACTAACCGGATATGGCAAATAATACGAAATAAATAGTCCAAACCAGGTAGCTATCAGGGCAACTATAACCGATAAAAGCATGCCCTGTGATGGTCTACGGGTTAGCCTTTGAGCTATTGCTGCGGGGGTCACTAACAAGGCAAATATTAATAATACTCCGACAATTTGAACGGCAATCGATGTAGCCACAGCCACAACTAATAAAAAGAAAATATTCAAACCTAGCATTGAAATTCCCTTAGCTTCAGCTACCTCCTCGTCAATTGAAGTAAAGAGTAGTTTGCGATACATAATGGCAATAGCAACAGCTATTAAGATGCCGGCAATTAAAGTAATCAATACATTACTGGCGCTAATTCCTAATATTTCTCCGAATAATAGTGAATAGGCTTCCGTAGCATAACCCTTGTATAAATTTATAAACAAGACTCCAAGACCAAGCATAAATGCAAGTACGGTACCGATCTGAACATCACGACTAGCGGCTTTCTTACCAAGAGAAGCCATGGTTAAGCCACCACCTGAAGTAAACAATAACAAACCAATTAATGGGTTAATACCAATTAAAACGGCTCCGGCAGCCCCGGCGAATCCAACATGTGACAATGCGTGGGCGGCAAAAGATAAACGTCTTAATACAACAAAATAGCCGACAATTCCGGCCACTACTGCTACGATCGTACCAGCCTCAAATGCATTCCTCATAAAAGCGTATTGCCACATATTCTGAAAATCTGTCCATAGGTTTAAGCTAAATGATGTTGCAAATATACTAAGATTCATGGTGCATAGCCTCCTCAACTCCTAATACCGCTAGCTGGCCTCTCGAACCTCTAATCACCTCGATCGGAGCTTTATACATTTCGGATAATTTTTTGCTAGTTATGATATCTACTGGCTTACCCATAGCTATTTTTCCATTAACGATGTAGATAATTTTATCGACTACGGGTAGCAATGGATTGATATCGTGAGCAATTAATATTGTGGCGATATTTTGTTTACGGACGATGTTGCCAACCAGCTGAATTAACTGCATTTCACGTCGCATATCTAAGTTAGCTAACGGTTCATCTAGAAGTAGTAGATTTGGCTTGCTAACTAATGCTTGAGCTAGAAAAATACGCTGTAGTTCTCCGCCGGAAAGTTCACTCAATGCCCGATGAGCCAAGTTTTGAGCATCAACATCAATTAATGCTTGATAAGCCATTCGTCTTTCATGCTTTGCTCGTTTAAATAAACTAAAACCTAACTTAGTTCCTGAAATGCCTAAGCGAACATATTCCAATGCTTCAATCCGTGAATCGTCATCAATTGTCCGTCTTTGGGGCACATAGCCTATCCTAGAATCGCCACGTTTAGGTTGGTTACTAAATACCTCTAATTCACCAGTGCTAGGCTTTGATAGGCCAAGAATTAGGTTAAATAGGCTACTTTTACCAGCACCATTTGGTCCGAGTAGGCCTATAAACTCACCGCTCTTGACTTCAAAATTAGCATCTTTCCAAATAACTTTGCTTGAATAGCTAAGCGATAAATTATCTGCCCTAATTATTGACGGATTAATTGGCATTTAGTGAGCCCTTTGCTGCTAAAGCGTTTCTTATGGCTGTTACTTCTTTATTCATCCAATCTTGAAACCTGGTTCCAGTCGGTTGTATTATCTCAGTTATCCCAACGATTGGTATCTGTTGTTGGGCAGCAAGTTGCTTGATGCTATCGGTCAACGGAGTCACGGTTTGTTGGTTATATACTAGAAGCTTGACTTGACCACTCATAAGCTGTTCTCGAAATTGAACAACACTACTAGTCGGTGGGTCATTGCCCTCAGCCACAGCTTGAGTAAAAGCTGATGGTGAGACTAAGTTTAAGTCACTAGCATTAGCTAAATAATTGAAAATATCTTCAGTAGTGGCTACTTTAACTCCAGAGAAATGTTGCTTAATGTAAGCTATTTGATTTTGATAAGTTCTTAGTGAAATTTGTAGCTGTTTATATTGATTCTGAAAATAACTCTTGTCCGAGGGACGTAAGGCAATCAGATCAGTTTCCATTTTAGAGACTACCTGATTAACATAGGTTGGGTTATACCAAAAATGTGGATTATCACCATTTTTTTTGTTAAGTAAACTAGAAACAATTAAGACCCTGCGACTGTTATTTGGGGTTCCGGAAAGTAGTCTATTACCCCAGCTGTCATAACCAGCCCCGTTTAAAATAACATAATCGGCATTGGCAAAAGCTCTGGCGTCGATGCTATTGGTTTCATACTCATGAGGATCAGCGTTTGGATCTGAGACTACACTGGTTACATTAACCTTATTACCACCAATCTGTGATACTAAACTACCCCAAAAATTTTCTCCGGCTACAATTTGAATTTTACCGCTGGTATTAAACGATTTATAATTACCAGTTTTTGCTAAGCCATAGAAGGCTAGGGCAGTTAGTGAAATAACAAAAATTATTAATAGATACTTTAGTATCTGACGAATGTTCATTTTCAGATAATACATTAGGGTTATAATTAATTGCAAATCAGTTGCAATTATAGTAGTATTTGCAACATGAATAGATCAAATCAAATCCTTAAGGATATATTAAAAAGCAATCGGCTCAGTGTCACGAACCAAAGATTATTAATATTCAATATACTTAGTCAAAATCAACCGCTATCAATGAACGAATTAATTAAAAAAACTAACAGCGAGATTGATAGGGTTAGCGTCTATAGGATCATAGAGACCTTTATAAGTGTAGGTATCGCGCAAAAAGTTAGCTTAGGGTGGAAATACAAGATCGAACTTAGCGATACCTTTCAAGATCATCACCACCACTTAATTTGCCTGGCTTGTAACAAAACCATAGCCATACACAACCAAGGCCTAGAATCATATTTAAACAAGATAGCTAATGAGAATAACTTTGAAACTAAAAACCATCAGATTGAGATTCAGGGCTATTGTTCAGATTGTCAAAAAAGTTAAAACAAGTTAACAATTTTTTATTTTGTTGCTAATTAATCGTACCCATGATTTAAAAAGTAAATGATTATCCAGTTTTATAAATCATCACCAAGTTTTGCTTCGAGACGAAGTAACTTAGTAACTACTAAATGACGGTGATTTATTTTTATTAAATTAGCCTTTTTTAATTTTACCAATTCACGATTAACCGTCTCGCGAGACAAACCGGCTTGACGAGCTAAATCATTTTCATGCATATCGACAATATACGATCCATCTTTTTGTAGTTCACCAAATTTTTTACAAGCAATAATTAGTTCGAACGAAACACGACTATAACTATCTCCGCCCAGAATATGAGCTAGACGTAGCTGTAGCTCGTCATAATGTAAATACATCTGTCCTAACAAATCATATGTTATATCAGCATTACTCTTTAAAAATTGCACCACATCATTGACCGGGGCAACCCTAACACTAATTGGGGTTATGGCTTCATAGAAGTATCTATTAGGGGTTTTTGTCACAGCCCAAACCATCGGGAAATATATAGGAGGTTGAAATATATTTATCGTTACTTCTTCGCCCTGTGCCGTAATATCATATTTTCTGGCTCGACCGCTGACTATTTGATACACGTTGGCCAGACTGTCGCCGGCATATATGAAAATCTGACCCTTATCAAATTCCTGCAGAGGATACCTTGCAAAAAAATTATCCGTCTTTTTGGCTATCTGACTATCCCTCACTGTCCTTCAGGGCTGATTATACAACCAGTGAACATATGCACCTAACTCTGTGGCACAACTCATAGAAATATCTATTGCTAAAATAGATAATTTCTAATGGAACGGAGGAATGCTTATGGGGGAAGAGTGGAATTAAAAATAATAGTGATAGGAGGTAGCATGCGACAGCTAAATGACGACGTTGAAGCTCGAAATAATCTAGCAACAGAGCCTCTAGATTGGTTTAGCCAGCTAAGCCTGGATTGGAAAAGTAAATCTATGGCATTGAGGGCCAGAAGATGGGCGCAACTGAATAATAAAATCAAAATCGCAAAAGTAGCTACAAATAATAAATCTAAAGGAGGAGCGATATGAAACTTTCATGGAGAGATATAGTAACCACACTACTGGTTTTTGGCGGTGGAACAATAGTATATTCCAAATATTATAACTATAGTTGGTCAATAATAAATAGCTGGAAAATCGCCTTACTCGTGTTAGCAATAGGCGGTATATTAATATACGCATTTAACAATTTTGACTTTACGAATCTAAGCATATTAAATATCGGTCAAATGATGCTAGGAGTGGCTGCTACGGCCATAACAATTATTGGACTGTTCAGCAGAAGCCGAACAATGTTCTATAGTTTAGCAATAGTTTTAGGTGTAGTTTGGTTAGTTGATATAGCTCGACATTTACGTCATTCCATTATAGGTGACGATAGGACCTCGACGATTCACCACGCACCTATAAGCTAAAAAAATTAAGTAATTAAAAATTGGAGGTAAATTATGCAATTAGTTAGATTCGATCCACTAAATGATTTTAATAAGGCAGAGAGAGACCTAGACCGGTTTCTGTGGCATGATTGGTTTTTGTCCCCGTCGTTTACTGACACTGCGGCTATGGATTTATACGAAGAAGACGGTAAATTAATATCTGAGGTCAATTTACCAAATTTTAATAAAGAAGACGTTAAGGTAACGCTCGATAAGGGAATATTAGAGATTTCAGCGGAGCATAAGGAAAAGGACGAAAAGAAGAATAAACGTCGATACTTTGTGCGAGAAACTAATAATCGCTACTTGAGGCGAGTAACTCTTCCAGAAGGAGTGGAAAGCGATAAAATTGAAGCTGAATTCAAGGACGGCATGTTAAAGATTACTATACAAGAAACAACTCCGTCAAAACTCAAGGCTAGGGATATATCCATAAAATAGTACACTGCGACACTTTTATAAATCATGCAGAGCAGATAGACAACTGACCATACGGTTAGGACAATACGGCTATGAAAGTACGATTACATCTGCTTCACCTAAAGTGCGGATGGTAATTATCGACGAGTATACGTTAGTAAATACCTATTAATACAACCGACATCTATGATTGTACCTATATCACATTTACTTTTTTGATCTTGAATTTGCCAAAATAATTGACATCAGCAGCGTACCAAGTCCAACCATTACGAACGCGCGAAGCAGATGTTGATGAACATTTGCCCAATATAATAACAACATAGCTGCCACAAAATTGAGCCAACCCCAAATTACGTTGACCATGGCTGATGATGATTCACCAAATGGTGTATGAAATGTTTTACCGAAAATTCCTTTTATAAAATGAGGAATTGCATTAACTCCAAATAAACCTGCTATGAAACTATATACGTAAAGTTGCCACATATTTACTCTCCTTAATAGTTATTATATTTAAGAGTATTATCCGATTAGTTAGATTATTCAAGTAGATTTTAAGTAGTTGTTCTAAAATTAATATTAAATTTTGAATTTTATTTGATATTATGCTATAATATGGAACTATTATGTCTACGCCACATATGGGAGAAGGTTTACCTAATAATTCAGCGGCCGAGCCACGTCGTACGGGTTTGTCAATCTTTAGAAGGGTTGGCCATACTGCACTAGATATATTTCCAGAACCAAATTCAACACCCGAAGGCATGTCTGGTTATGTTGAATCTAGTCCATTGCCATTTGACTTATACGAACCGATTACCAAGTATCAAGAACTTTGGTATGATCACCAATCGATAATTGAAGATGCATTATCTGATGGTGAATTAGCGTCCGATTTTCAAAACCTAATGCTTAGCTATGCTGCGGCTCTTAGCACGACGCCAGATAAGAAACAAAACATTTCCAAAATAGGTACAACCGGATTTAGCAAAATAGTTAATCTTTTCGTAGCATCTGGGCGCCTAAAGGCTAGTAGTAATGACTTTGATTTCAGTCAAAGTATTTCCAGACTAGCCGAAGATGCCTATGCGAAAGGTCGTGATATAAAACGAGTCCAAACAAAAACTAATAATTTATTTAGCCCCGACAACATGACTGTATCCAAAAATATAGCCACAAGAGTCAATAATAAATTACTGACACTCGAAGAAAATGCGAAGAAAACGTACAAACCAATTTATAACCTTGGAAAAAAGATAGAAATATCAATCTTTGATGAATTAGTCAAAAATTCAGAATCATCCGTAAAATTAATTGAAACATTTCTAAAGTTTTCAGACTCTGAAATTGAAGTCGAAAAAACTTTTGTACGTTTCTTGTCTAATCATTACGAACTACTAGGAGCAGAGTCTGAATTAGGATATGCGCTCAGTATGGTGCAGTCGTTGGCTACATCAAATATTTTTTCTAATGATTTTATGAGAGCAAGGTTAGCTAAAGACGGAGGCGATAATCTTATGTCATTCATCTCTACCAAACTATTTAGTTCAGTAGATGAATTCATTAAGCTTATGTCAAATTCTTTTAACGAATGGCCAAACGAATACAAACAAGCATATAAAACATATATGGCCGAAAAATTACAAAGCTATACATTGACAGTACAAAAGCAGGTTCAACTAACTAAACATAGGGCTTGGTTTATGACTGACTTATCGAGCATCGAAGAAACCGTTGACCGATATTGGCGACTTTTTTACAAAGATTATGCCCAACCCGAATTAAGAGTCCCTGCAAAACAACAAAAAGGTCGAGTAGCACAAAGAAATAAATTATCCGTAGATGATGTAGGACTTGATGCTCAGTATCAAAGCGAAAAAACGCAACCCATAAGGCAAATTATCGAAGTAAGACGAAATAATTTAAATCAATTCGAATCTAAGAATGATCTTAGTGTTGAGGATATTTTAAAAAGACAACTTGGTAACGATGCTCAAGCAATCCGTCTGGTCGAGATATATTTACATGCAATTGAAATACTAAAAACTAACCCATTTCCCTCAAAAGGTGTCGCATCAACAGCGAACCAATTAGCCAGCCATATTATTATTGATGGCAGGAGGGTTAAAATATATCGTGCAAATCCAACCCAGCTACCGGGCGTTAAGGCGCCAAAAGAATTACAACGAGGTCGGATTATATATGCCGTAGACAAAGATAACTTGATCATAATCGGTGTATTCGCATCCCATGATAAATATGAAAAATTTATTACAACCCTCTAGCCCTCGCCTTGATATTATTCTGTATTAGGTAGAGAATATAGACAACTAGATTAAGGAGAAATTATGGGAAGTTTTATGGTAATTTTAGTCATTATTTTACTAATAATTATTTTTTCAAGCGTAAAAATAATTAAACAATATGAACGAGGAGTAGTTTTTAGACTAGGAAAGTTAAGGCCCCAGATAAAAGAACCAGGTATTTGCTTTATAATCCCCCTAGTAGATAATATCCGTAAGATAGGAATGCGTACCGTAACCCTGCCAGTTGATTCACAAAAAGTTATTACCAAAGACAATGTATCGATTGACGTTGCCGCTGTGGCTTACTACCAGGTTGTTGACGCCGCTAAATCTGTAGTAGATATTCAGGACGTTTTATCTGCAATCTATCAAATTGCTCAAACGACAGTTAGAAACATTATTGGCCAGAATCTATTAGATGATGTTTTAAGTCAAACCATAAAGATTAATGATGCAATCAAGGCCATACTCGATAAAACCACCGAAAAATGGGGAGTTTACGTCAGTATGGTGGAACTCAAAGATATACAACTTCCAGAGAGTATGCAAAACGCCATGTCGGCTGCTGCTCAAGCTGAAAGGGAAAAACGAGCAAAGATTATCGCTGCTGAGGGAGAACAACTTAGCGCCGATGCGTTAGCTAAAGCCGCCGATGTAATCTCCAAGCATCCAATAGCTTTACAACTTCGTAATTTACAAGTACTGACTGAGATTGCTTCTGATAAAAATAGCACTATTGTATTTCCGGCTCAATTTATGGACACGGTCTCTAGCGTTCGTGAATTCATGAAAAAAGAAACTAAATAGAGTTTCATCAGTAGGGCTAATCTAGTTATTGGCTATGAGTATGTCGCTTTTTAATCTATAATAATCGGTTATGATCCTTTCCGTTGACATATCTGAAAAAAGTTTTGGTGATAAAATTCTCTACAATAACCTAGCTTTTGAAATACAAGAAAAAGAGAAAGTTGGACTAATTGGTCGAAACGGTAGTGGCAAATCTACCCTATTCAACATTATTACTGGTGATGATACCGATTTCGACGGTGAAGTAACAGTAAAACGTGGGACGATTACCATCAGTAGCCGACAAGAACACTACGGTCACGAAGCAAAAACCGTCTTAGAATATATTCAAGGTGATCTGCCCGAATACTCAAAACTGATTAAAACGATCGACGGTTTTTCGGATGATGACAGCAATAAACCACATAAGCTTCAAGAGTTTTCTGATGCGATTGAACGATTTAATCAGCTTGGATACTATCAACTAGAAGATGAAATCAAACAAGCTTTTGAAATTTATCAAATTGATCCTAGTAAAATCCATCAAACCATTGGCTCGCTTAGTGGTGGTCAAAAACGAATGGTTGAATTGATCAAAGTAATTAGAAGTCGAGGTGACATAGCCCTAATCGATGAGCCTACAAACCATATGGACTATATAGCTAAGTCCGCCTTCACTAAATGGCTAAAAGCCGCACAGGAATCAGTTTTAGTTATTACTCATGATCGTGATGTTCTTAGTATTGTCGATAGAATTATTGAAATCCGTGATGGGCATAGCTTCAGTTTCAAAGGTAATTACCAAGCATACTTAAGAGCAAATGCAAACCAGATAACTAACCAGGTTAACGAATATGAGCTGTCACAGCGACGAATTATGAATCTTGAAGAAGATGTAATTAGATTTCAAAGGCTTAAGGAGCGAGCCCGTGATCCAGGAACAATTAGACGATTTAAATCTCAAGAGCAAAAAGCACGAGCTCAAATTTTAGAACTAGCTAATACGGTTAAGCCATCGTTTTGGATTGATCAAGAGTCTGCAAGTTCTCTTAACGACAAGCTAACTGCGACTTACCATAAACACAAAGCCAAAAACATTAAGGTGTCTACTAGAAACAAAAATGAAGCTATCACCGGAAGAAAACTGATCCAAGTTAGTGATTTATCGCTTGGCTATGATAATAAGCCACTGTTTAATAACATTAACTTTATATTGAATGAAGGTGAGCGCCTGAGACTACATGGCAGAAACGGAGCCGGTAAATCTACTATAGTTCAAGCCCTTATGGCCCAAACTAACGGACAGAAGATACCATCAACTTGTTTCAAGGGGACGATAGAGGTCGAGAGTGAAATTAGGATTGGCTTATATGAACAAGAGATCAACCCCAAATATTTAAATATGACGCTTAATGCTGCCCTAGAGCAAATCCTTGATGATAAAAAATTGCCGATTAGTGAGCAGAAAATTAAACAACTCTTAAGTGACTATTTATTTAATCCAGCAACGGACGGGCAGATGATGATTGAACGATTAAGCGGAGGTCAAAAAGCCCGAGTCCAATTAATTTCAATGCTAATTGATGAACCACAAATATTAATCCTAGACGAGCCGACAAATCACCTAGATCTACCAAGCATTGAAGAGCTAGAGAAAGCCATGCGAAATTATCATGGTGCTATTATCTACATCTCGCACGACAGCTTTTTCGCCAAGAATATGAGTGGTGAAACTGTCAATATTACAATGAATTAACTTCAAACAGCCTTGGATGACTATCTATTGTTGAGACATATTGTTCTGCCATATCAACTGCTACATCAAATGGGACGTGCCCTAAGAATAGCGAGAGATCAGTTTGCCCACTTTTAGCCACAACATGAACATCAGCTAATCCAGTTTCATGATCAAAATCTAATTTAGCAAAAATTTTATAATCTCTATATAGATAAATTTTTATATCATTTCCAGCTTTTAAATCCTGAATATCTTCTGGCAACCAACCATATCCACCATTCTCAATCACACGGTCTTGTCTTTCAATAAAAAAACTGGCTAGACTTTGCTCATCGACGATACCCATTTCAAGATCAAACCCGTCCCCAAATACTCTTTGTTGTTGAGTTTTTACTCCTGGTATTTTTTCACTCATTTCAAAACCCCTCATTCATGTTTGTAGATTACTTACATTCTACGATTGTGCTTAGCTTTCTGACAAGCATTAGCGCTATAATTTGTATTTCAAATTAGATATATGGCTCTAAACTCGGTAGAATTAGAAACATGAATCAAGACGAGGCTCTTAATATTTTGATGCTAGGACATAATGTTTTTTTAACCGGTGCTGCCGGTAGCGGAAAAACTTATCTTTTAAATAAGTACATAAAATATCTAAAAAAACATAATGTAGTGGTCGGTATTACCGCCTCTACCGGCATAGCGGCTACACACATGAATGGAAAAACTATTCATTCGTGGGCTCACATCGGCATTAAAGATGTGCTTACGCCTTCAGATTTAGCCCAAATTTCTAACCGAGAAGACTACAAAACCAAGATACTCAACACCAAAGTACTGATAATTGACGAAGTATCAATGTTGCATGATTTCCGTTTAGATATGGTTAATCAAGTCCTACAAAAAATTCATCAAAATGATTTAGCATTTGGCGGCATCCAAGTAATACTCTGTGGAGATTTATTCCAACTTCCACCGGTTTCGCGTGGCCAACAATCAGCCAAATATATTAACAACTCCGATGTCTGGCAAAAAATGAATTTAAGGATTTGCTATTTAACCGAACAACACCGCCAAGAAAACAACGACTTTTTGAGGCTACTGGACGAGATTAGAAAAAACCAAGTCTCAGATTATTCAGTTAAAAACCTGCAGGCAAGAATGAATGAAGAAGTTAAGACTGATATAAAACCAACAAAACTCTATACTCACAATATAGATGTTGATCTAATCAATGACTCTGAGCTAGACAAACTAACTACTAAAGACCACCTATATGAAATGAAATCCAGTGGAGACAAATATTTGGTTAAATCACTGACAGATACTTGTTTAGCACCAAGTGAATTACATTTGAAAAAAGGGGCAATAGTAATGTTTGTGCAAAATAATTTTACTAAAGGCTATGTTAACGGAACTTTGGGCGAAGTTATCGGTTTTAATAAGGATGATCATTATCCAATCGTTAAAACCATTTCTGGAAAAATTATTACCGCCACTCCATCTAGCTGGAAAATAGAAGAAGGCATGGAAACTTTAGCCGAAATTACTCAGGTACCACTTCGATTAGCCTGGGCTATCACGGTTCACAAATCACAAGGTATGACTCTAGATGCCGCTCAAATTGATTTAAGTAAGGCCTTTGTTAATGGAATGGGCTATGTTGCACTTTCAAGAGTTAAATCGCTAGATGGCATTAAACTACTAGGGATTAACCGTCGAGCGTTAGCCGTAGATCCAGATATTGCTATAGCCGACATAGATTTTAGACAAAATTCATTAAAAGTTGTAGATGAACTAAAGAGTATTAGGCCGAAAGAGCTCAAAAAACTACACCATAAATATATAGCCGAAATTAGTTCCAATTTAGCTTAATCAAGAGTTACTGATGAATAAACATTAAACAATTTACATCAAAAGCAATAACCCCAAAATTGATTTTAAATAAGCATAATGGTATATATTAACTATTAAGGGTAAGCACTAGATTTTAACAAACAGGTGAAATATGAGAAAGTACAGAACAAAAAATTTAGATAACCAGGGCTTTAGTCATATAGAATTTTTTGCGGTAATTGTATTATTAATTTTTTTTGTAGCAGTGAGCGTATTAATTTATCATAAGAATGGTAGATCTAATGCTGCATCTGATAATTTTCAGAAACTACAAACAGTCACTTGGAACCCAGATATTACTGCCTACTACGCAAATTCAGTTTTTGATAATTTTGCTTGTGTAACTCAAGACTCCAATACCAAAGAGGTCAGAGTAACGGGTATTATGGTTGCAGAAGACTATACAGGATATATTAAAAGCGGCAACTATGAACCAGGGGCTTCGATTAGATTAAATGGGCAGGACAAAACCATAAAATCATTTGGAAATAATTGGCAAATTGGCGATATCCAAAACATTAATGGAGCCTACATTAAATTTACCACCAGTTTGATGCCTGTAGATACTTTTTATCAAGCAAGTCCTTTGGCAACAAATTATTGGCCAAGTGTTTGGACTAACCCGGTAATAGTTAAAAATCTAATGACCTGTAACGGCTCTAGCCTGATTCTGCCCTCTAGCGCCATCACCAAACTAACCACTGACTTAAGTGTCAAAGCTACTACTATACAAGTAGCACCGACCAAGCTATTCCCGCTAACTGTAAATTATTATATTAAAATAGATAACGAAATTATGTTAGTTACTCAAGGACAGGGAACTACTAACTGGACTGTCACTAGAGGTGTATTTAACTCAACAATTACAGCTCATAGCAAAAATGCCGTAGTTCAGGAATACTTACCAAATAATCAGTAGAACTCTGTCGGCATAATTATTTTTATAATAGAACAAAATGGACTACTATAGTGGATGGACATATGTATCGGTGACCGTTATCACAAATCTATTGACAAATATGAATAGAAATTATATTATAAATGTCAATAACTAAGACAGGTGAGAATAACAGTATGATATACAACAAACGTTTCTCTAACTTTCTAAAGAAAACCTCTTTAACTCTGGGTACTTTATTACTGTCTATAATGCTACCAGCAGCAATTTTTACTAGTTTTATTACACCTAGTGCTAGTGCGCTATCGATTAATGGCGGGCAGGATTGTAAGGCCAACTCAGTAATAACTTGTGGCGTAACATCTACTCAGCAACTAGCTAATTTCCTACCAGGACATACAGCTATTCTTGATCTTTACTTAAAGTCATTCAATATAACCCAACAAGACATCTCAAGTATTAATAATACAAAAGATGTTGCTAACCAAAACGTAACCTACGTAGGTTCAGTTGACGTTAACAATGACGTCATAGTAAACGGCAGAATAGTTGCTACTAATGCAGTTACTGCTGGACGAGACAGTATTTCTAATCAGTACGGTGGTAGCACTCCAGCTCCCTACGATGGTTATCCTTTTTATATTAGAACGCCGAGAGTTTCGTTTACCGTTAGCTCATTGCCAGCTTTTGTAGTTATGCGAAATGGTCTTTTCCAATATGCAATTATCTCTTCCTGTGGTAACCCGGTAAGAGCTACTGCAGTTCCTGCACCTGCGCCAACCCCAACTCCTGCAGTTCCAACATATACTTGTGATAGTTTAGTTATTTCTAACTATCCATATAACTCAAACAATATCATTGCTACCGTCTACCATACCCAAACAAATGGTGCCGTTTACACTAATGTCACTTATCAGTTCAAAAATGATACCAACAATACTATTACTTGGCTGACCTCCGGTGATACCAATGTAAATTATAGTTCTGCCAATAGTTTTGGACCGCAAACGGTTACTGCCACCGTGAACTTTACGCTCAATGGTAAGACCGTATCGGCTAGTAACCCACAAAATTGTGTTAGGAGCGTTACTCTACCTGCTCAACCAACACCACAACAACCGTCCTATATATGTACCTACCTTACTCTAAGTCAAGCAACATCCAACCCTAATACCGTAGTCATGAATGTCGGTCATGATTCCGCAAATGGCCCGGTATATCAGAACGTAACTTACAAAATTAATAATTTAACCTCAGGCACAAGCAATACTTTAACTGCCGGAGATACTAACGTTAATTATACTTTCGATAGTTATGGCGAGCAGAGTATTACAGCTACAGTTAACTTTATTCTTAACGGTCAGATCGTATCTGCAACCAGCCCGGGCTGTATTAAGAGTGTTACTATCGCTCAGCCATCAACCCCAAACTACGCCTGTACATCAATCACAGTTAGCAATGATCCAAATAGTGCAAATTCAATTATTGCTACCAGCACCTTTACTGCAACCGGTGGGGCTGTATTTAGCGGCGTATCATACGACTTTGGCGACAATAATGTTCAAGTTATAACCGATCCATCTAATTTAACAGTTAGCCATACTTATACAATTGCTGGAACTTATATAGTATCCGCAACCTACACGTTTACAGTAGGGACTACTACTCAAACTGTATCTAGCGCCAATTGTACAAAATCAGTAACTTTTACTCCTCCGCCAACTGCAATGTGTACTATTCCGGGATTAGCCCAATATCCAGCTAACTCTCCTAACTGTGTAGTGATAGTACCGGCCTCTCACCTAGTAAATACCGGCCCTGGTGGTGTAGGTACATTCGCTGCGATACTTGGCGCTGTATCAGCAATCGCCGGAAGTGCTTACTACGTAGTGGCTAGATATCGAAACAACAAGCTGCTTTAATCCCTAAAATTACAGCAACCATAACTGACTTTAAATAGTGATAAGCAAAAGTCTGTTATTATAATCTAAGTTAATGTTGAGGGATAACACTTAGATGTCTGAAAAGGAAATTATTGCCATTGATCTAGATAGGGTGCTAGGGCCATACCGTTCAGCTATATTCAAATCAACCAAACCATACGATGGTGCAATTGAGGCAATAGCACAGATTAAACAGAAGTATGATTTACACATTATTACCGCTCGGCATCCATTATTTAAGAGAGCGACTAAACGCTGGATTAAGAAGTTTTTTCCCAATACATTTAGGGGGATTGATTTCGTACACTATAAAACACCTATCGGTCCAAAAGGGCTTAAGTCGCAGATTTGCAAGCGAATTGGGGCTAAAGTTATTCTCGACGATAAAATGAGTAATGCTATTGATTGCGTAGAACACGGCATCAAGGTCTATCTATTTGGCCTACACAACCTTCACAGAAGGAATAATTTACCAGATGGCATAACATGGGTCAAAGACTGGTCTGTGGTCTTAGAAGAGCTTCTGTAGCTGCTAAACAGTGCCTTAAGGATTAGGATAGATTATTTAGACGATCAATCATTTTATGATCTAGGCCGAAATAATGAGCTACCTCATGCCAAACAGTTCTGGCTATTGCGTCATAAAGACCAGGCAAATCATTAACCGATGACTCGATTGGTGATTTAAAGATGGTAATTTTATCAGGCATAATTTTTAATGACCCCTGTCGCTCTGGCAGAGGTACCCCTTCATATAGTCCAAATAACGTCTGATTATCCGCTAGTTCTAGTTTAATTCTTTGTTCTGGGGATGGATTATCTTCGACTATAAATGCCACATTATCTACTTTTTGGCGATAAGCCTCAGGTAGATTATCTACCGCCTTAGTAACTAATGATTCAAAAATACTATTACTTACTATGTGCATTTTTTCGTTTCCTTTTGTTTAATAAAAATTTAAGTGCGAAGAACACAGCTACTGCTAATAATGCCATCGATAAATATGCCTGGTACTTAAGCAAGGTATTAATGTAACTACCACTAAAAAAGCCGACAATTGACCAAAAACCAACCCATAAAACCGCGCCAATAACATTGAAGGCTAGAAATGACGACCAACTCATGCTACTACTGCCAGCAATAAAACCATTGAGTTGTCTTAACCCTTCGAAAAATCTAGCACCAATCACCACTATTCCACCGCGTTTTTCAAAGAATTCTTCAACTCGACGATACTTAGCTTGATCAAGTAGAATATATTTGCCATATTTCTCAATTAATCTTCGGCCACCGGTTGAACCGATAAGATAGGCAATATTATCACCAATAACACAGGCCATAATACCGACAATAATAACTATTAAAATATTCAGCTGACCGAGCCCTGAGAATACTGCAGCAGCTATAAGAGTAGTTTCCCCTGGAATCGGTATGCCAGTACTCTCAAGTAGCAATAGACCGCCGACACCAAAATAACCATAATGTTTCACGAAAGGCTCGAGGACTAGAATAGCATTGGGTAAATTTGAAGCAATATGAGACATAACTCTAAAATAACATATATTAACTAGTTAACCTTCACAAGTCAGTAGATTAAAGATATAATCTTAAAATATAATCGATTAAATAAAAAAAACCAATGAATCAAACAAAAAGATTAGTTCAACAAAAAAACACTAAACTACCGCACATACTATTTAGGATTAGATTAGTCTACGGTTTTTTATTAGTTATTTTCGCAATAATTATTCTACGTTTGTTTCAACTTCAAGTAATTGAACATAACTACTACCAGACGGCTGCGAATAGATCACAGATTAAACAGTTTGCACTACCCGCCCAACGTGGCATGATTGAAGCCTACAGCAACAATGTAGTTACACCTCTAGTACTAAATCAGACTACTTACGTATTATTTGCTGATCCTGCAAATTTTACCACCAACAAAGCCAAACTTTACGCCGCTACTAATATTCAAAAAATTATTGGCGGAACAACGGCAAACTATCTAAGCCTAATAAATACTAAGAATACTGAGTATGTAGTTTTAAATGAGTCAATTAGTCAAAGCCAAAAAGATGCGATCAGTAACCTAAATATCTATGGAATCAACACTACGCCTCAACAGAAACGAGTTTATCCAGACGGATCTCTTGCTGCTCAAGTTCTAGGCTTTGTCAACGCTAACGGCCAGGGCCAAAACGGTATCGAACAATATTACAATAATATACTCGGAGGTACTCAAGGTAGCGTAAAGGGCATAACCGATGCTCAGGGCAATCTTTTATATAGCCAGTCAAATATCATTAAACAACCGGTGAATGGTGATAATGTTATTTTAACTCTTAATATTCCCATCCAAGAGCAGGTAGAGCAAGCTCTGGCTTCAGTGGTTACCAGTACTAAAGCCGATTCTGGTACGGTAATCGTAATGAATCCAAATGATGGGAACATTGTGTCTATGGCTGATTACCCTACCTATAATCCCGGTCAGTATCAAAACTATGCCAATAACCAAAGTGTCTATCAAAATGCCGCAGTTAGTAGTTTGGTTGAACCGGGTTCAATTATGAAAACCTTTACCACTGCGGCCGCCCTAAATCAAGGTGTAATTACCCCAACTTCTTCATTTTATGATCCTGCACAATGGACCATTGATGGGTCTACTATTAGGGACGTATCAATTGATGGCGGTCCGCAGCAAAGAAATATTGCCACTATTCTCATCGCATCGTTAAATACTGGTGCCGTATGGATGTTAATGCAAATGGGTGGAGGACAAGTAAATCAACAGGCTCGAGATATTTGGTACAACTACCTGGTGAATAAGTATAATTTTGGTCACATTACTGGTATTCAGCAACCAGCCGAATCGTCTTTTCCCGTTCCTAGCCCAGATGTTGGCAGTGCTCTAAATCTTACTTATGCTAATACTTCTTTTGGGCAGGGTATAGATATTACGCCAATTGAATTTATATCAGCTGAGTCCGCTATCTTAAATGGGGGGACTTACTATAAGCCGAACCTAGTTAAAGCCATAGTTAACACTTCTACCGGCCAAACAACTTATTCTAAGCCAATAATTCTTAAGAAAAACATCATAAAACCAATTGTATCTCAGCAGTTACAATCGCTAATGGAGCAGGTCGTCTCTACTAACTATTATATCGACAAGATGACCAAACCACGGGCTGGATATATAACAGGTGGTAAGACTGGGACCGCCCAGGTTGCCATTAATGGTAAATATTCGAATACTGACTTTACCGGTACTTACATTGGTTTTATTGGTATTGGTAAGCCGGATTACGTAGTCTTTATTCAAGTAAATAACCCCCACATACCATCCTATGAATACGCCGGTACTGTAGATGGGGCTTTTCTGTTTGGTAAGGTAACTGATATATTGGCCAACGGCGGATATGTAAATTAATCTGCCCAGTTTTATACTCAGAATTACCGATTTTTATTTAAAATATGATTTTATGAAAAAGCTTAAATACTATATAATAAAGGACTAAATCAACATCAATAAATAGATGATTAGTCATATTGATTGTTATTGATTTATTACTGAATATTTTGTCATTAAACAGGAAGTTAAATGGATAGTAGCAGAAGAAGACGGCCAAAAAGTGTAGATGGTTTTGTGTCATCAAAACTAAACTCACCACTCGCAAACCCTTTTGAGAAAATAATCAATGCTAAACTCGGTTCTACCACCGGAACGATACCGCACCGAAAATCAACACCCTTAGGTGGCTTCAACAGACAGACTAGTAATAGACTTAACAAACCAGACGCTGCCAGAATATCACCAACTCTTAATCAAGGCATTGTCACTTCTAATTTTATGGCTGAACAAAATCCAGAAATCAAAAAAATATCTCGAAGAGAAAGACACCAAAACGAACAATTGGCTAAAGTCCATAAGAAAAAACGACTAAAAAGAATATTAAAATTAGTTGCAGCGATAATAGTAACTCTCTTTCTAGTAATAGGCGGCTATCTAGGCTTTAAGTTTTTCCATAATATCGATAAGGTCTTTGGCGGGAATATTATTAGTAACATAAGTGGTCTATTCTCATCTACCACTCTTAAGGGCGAGGCAAGTGGTAGGGTTAATATTCTCTTAGCCGGAGACTCTGCTGATCAACTAAATCATGGTGGAGCTCAATTAACTGATTCTATAGTTATTATTAGTATTAATACCCAAAATAACACTGCATTTATGTTAAGCATTCCTCGCGATTTCTGGGTTAATATTCCAGGCATGGGCTGGGAAAAGATCAACGCAGCAAATGATAACGTTGGCACTCATTTCCCTGGATATCCTCAAAATGGTATGGGAATATTAGAACATATTATAACTACCGATCTTGGTATTCCGATAGATTACTATGCACTATCCGACTATGGAGCATTTAGAGACTCAGTAAATGCAGTTGGAGGAGTAACGGTTAATATACAAAGCCCCGACCCAAGAGGATTATATGACCCATATACTAACCTGAAACTACCAAATGGCTTAGCTAACCTAAATGGGCAAGAAGCACTTAACCTAGCGCGTGCCCGTGGTGACGGCCCCGGAGCATATGGCTTTCCAAGCTCGGATTTTGATCGAACCGCCCATCAACGAGAAATATTTACTGCACTTGCCGCTAAGGCTAAAACCATTGGCGTACTTGCTAATCCGGTTAAAATTGGTAGCCTATTTGATGCTCTTGGCAATAACGTTCAAACAGATTTAAGCCTACCAGATATTCTTCAACTAGTTAAAATATCCAAGAATATAAATCTATCTAATGTGCAGTCGTTTGCTTTTTGCTCAACTCTCACCCTAGGACAAAATGGATGCAATAAGGCAATTCTAACCGGTTACGTTGATCCTATGTCGGGCCAGGATGCTTTAGTTCCAACAGCCGGTATTGGTAACTATAGTCAAATGACTCAATACTACAATCAGTTAATTTCAAGTAACCCGCTGGCTAGAGAAAATGCCAACATTATTATCGAAAACGGAAGCAATACTTCAGGCATTGCTGGAGCCTATCAAACAAAAATAAACAATAATGGGGGTAACGTCACCTCAATTAGCAATGCCTCATCAATCTATAACACAACTGAAATTGTTGATAATTCCTTCGATAAATTTCCTGCAACCAAGACTTACTTAGAGGCTATGTTTGGAAATAAAGTTGTAAGTTCTAACACCACTCTAAATCCTACCGGAGCAGATTTTGTGGTAATTATTGGTAATAATCAAAAACTACCAGCTGTAAAATAAATATATTAATTACCCCTAGTAATTTATACTAAGGTTATGGATTTTCAAGCGCGATTAAAATCTCTTAACCCACAACAATTAGCTGCAGTTAATTGTATTGATGGTCCATTAGTGGTGAGGGCTGGTCCGGGTACCGGAAAAACACAGATCATAACCATGAGAATTGAAAACATTCTTCAAAAAACCGATATTCTACCAGAAAATATTCTTTGTCTAACGTTTACCGAGAGTGCAGCCGAAAACATGAGGCAGAGGTTACGTTCGACTATTGGTAAACCATCTAGTAGGGTTAACTTCCATACCTTTCATAGCTTTGGTCAGCATCTAATAACTAAATTAAATGATTATTCTGATCAAACAAATATGTCTAAGTCGATAGACGAAATTACCGTATTTGAGATTATTGAACAGTTACTAGAAAACCTAGATCATAGCAATCCGTTATCCAGGCGATCTGATGATGGCTTTTATTATATTAAGTTCATCTCTACTGTTTTCCAGTGGCTTAAAAGATCCGGATTAACATCCAGCGTAATTTTAGAAGATATCGACCAGTCGGAACAGTTTTTCAAAATATCTATTGAAGCTCTAACCGAGGCTCTATCAACCACGGTAAGTAAGAAGAAATTACCAGCCTATCAGCTACTATTTACTAGACTGAAAGCTAACCATCAGAAACACCCTTCTAGGACAGGCAATCAATCACTGGTCGAATTAGCAGCTGCTATTGATGGAATGGTTGAAGATGATTCTACTAAACCAATAACTGCCTGGAAGACAAGATGGACCACCAACGGCGGGGTAAATCAACGGATATATACAGATCAAAAGACTATCGTTAGGTTTAGGGCCGCAGTCGTATTGCTGGATCAATACCAAGCCAAATTAGAGTCTATGGGATATTACGACTATGACGACATGATTCTTAAGGCTTCGAACGCCCTAAACACTAATCAGGAATTTAAACTTAATGTCCAAGAGCAGTATCAATATGTGTTAGTTGATGAATATCAAGATACTAATGGGGCTCAGGAACAATTACTTAAACTTTTATGCGATAACCCGGTATATGAAGGCAGTCCAAACTTAATGGTTGTTGGAGATCCCGATCAGGCAATTTTTAGCTTTCAGGGAGCAGATAGCAGTCTTTTAATCGACTTTGCCAAGAAATGGAATAATTGTCAACAAATCACTCTAATTAATAACTATCGAAGCGGGCAGGAACTACTGGACTTTTCTAAGGCTGTATTAGATAACGCCAATGAAAATGATCAGGCTATTTCGCTGGTTGCTAGCGTCTCTGGTAGACATACCGATATCTTCTCAATTAAAACCAGTGCCCCTAGCCAAAGTTACTATCAGGTTAGCCTTAAGATTGCCGAATTAATTAAAGCTGGCGTACAGCCAAAAGATATAAGCATCATTTCCAAACAACATTCTCAGCTTTCTAAAATCCTACCTTTCTTAACCGAACTGAAGATTCCATTTGCCTACGAGAGAGATAGTAATATTCTAGATCAACCTAGAATTGCTGAAATTATCGATTTGATGAATTTAATTCAAGCTATTGCGGCATCATCTGACCAAGAGATAAATTCTTTATTGGCGAAGGTGTTATCAGCCGAATACTGGGGTTTATCGACCGACCTATGGTGGAGCATTGCCCTTAGCTCCAGGCGGGACTATAAACAATGGTCTGCAATTATCGAAAACCACACCGATCAGTATCTAGTCAAAATATGGCAAGCATTTAAGGAGATTTCTAGACTGTCTTTAAGCAGTTCTTTCGAGTTAATCTTTAATTACTTAATCGGTGCTAAGCCAGTTGAATTAGCTAATAATGAATCCGTCACTCTGCCATGGCTGAGTTTTCATTTCAATCAAGACAACCCGGCTATTGAAAGTAATTTTATTATTTTTATCAACCAATTTAATAAGCTCAAACACTTCTTTACTAATTGGTTAAATTACAGCGGCGAAAATATAAAATTAATAGATTTTATTAGATTCATCAAATTAATCAACAAAGATTATATACAACTCGTTGACCGCTCTTCGACCGCTAGTAGCGCCAATTCGGTTGCTGTTACTACGGCCTATAAAGCTAAAGGGGAAGAATGGGACTATGTATTCATTTTAGATTGTAATAACAAGCTATGGGCTAAAACTAGAGGCAGTGCACTTGGTCAATTTGTTCTGCCAATAGCTTATAAATTCATTGAACCAGCTTTATTTTTGTCCGAAAATATCGTTAAACCATTTTACGTATCGATTACCAGAGCTAAAAAATCATTGTATCTGAATAATTACGAGGCAGATGATCGGGGTCATTTGACCGAAGATTTGGATTGGGTTGACCAGGACAAGATAAAAATTGTTGAAATAGCTAACTCAAATAAAGCTGAAATAATCAGTTTTCTCAATCAAGACTGGCAGAATATGCTTTTGACTAGAAAAAATGACTACAAAGAGGCTATGCTGCCCATACTAGACAATTTTAAGCTCAGTGCTACCCACTTAAATAACTATTTGGAAATTGGTACCAATAATATGAATCATTTTATCTTTAATAATTTACTTGGTGTACCGCAAATGGTTAACCCTAAATTAATCTACGGGACTGCAATGCATGAGGCGATAAACTATCTTCATAAGATTAACTCGAATAATCAACGGGTTATTCCCCTAAAAGAACTTATAAATAACTTTAACGATCAGTTTAAAAATAGCCCGCTAACCAGCGAGGAACTTACGTTCTACCAACAAAAGGCAAGCCTCGAACTATCAGTATGGTACAACCACCATTTAACAGATTTTTCACCTAAAGACCAGAGTGAATATAAGATACCATTGACCTATCTTAATTCAGAGATAGAGAAGTTAACCGGTAAAATTGACCTTATAAAATTCAATTCAGACAGTTCGATAAGTATAGTTGACTATAAATCTACCGCGCCACCAGCCTCATCCTCAAGTCTTAGCAGGGAGCCTAAAGGTCACAGATATAAAAGGCAATTATTGTTTTATAAGATTTTACTCGAAAGCAACAATTATCGGGTAGGCTCTAAGCCAATTAAAATTAATGAAGGGGTCATCGAGTTTCTAACTCCCGATGAATCAGGCAAAATCGTCAACCACCGAATTGAATTTGAAGATCAAGATGTGGAAAAAATGAAGCTATTGATCAAGATTATCTGGCAAAAGATAATCAATCTGGATATCATTGACACCAGTAAGTACGATAATTCGCTCAAGGGAATGATCCAGCTAGAGGACGATTTAATAGCTGGCAAAATATAAAAACGGCCTCCTAAGAGACCGTTTTATAGACTTTGTAACTGTATTTAAATTACTTTTTCTTAGTCTTGCTAGCTACTTTTTTAGCAGCAGACTTAGTTGAAACAGGCTTTGTACTAAAAACTGTTCCGTCAGTTGTAAGTAAATTTCCAACCTTAAAGTTTTTAACTAATAGTGTTTCGTATAAGTTGAAACCGACTATAGCACCAACAATTGGTCCTAAGACGTATGCCCAACTAAACGATTTTAGAGAGATAGCTACTGCTGGGTTGATGATTCCGGTGCCAGCTAGGGAAGCTACAACAACTCCAACGAATAAGCCAAATCCTACTAACATAGCTTTCTCGCTTAGAGGTAATTCTCGGTCTGAGTGATTTAAGGCTGCGGCAAGTGCTAGTGAGAATACTAACGCACCAAGCCCTTCGGCAATCATAACTCTATAGTCAAAACCGCCGGTAGCAGTCTTAGCTAATGTTGTGTTTAGGAAATATTGACCAACTCGAAGAGCTGAGTATCCAGCTGCTACTTGTAGGACAACATACAAAAATGCACTAATGGTATTAATTTTCCTTGCAGTCCATAAACCAATGGTTACGGCTGGGTTTAAATGAGCAACAATTTTAGATCCAAACACTACTATGAATAAGCCATAGACTAGAGCTGCAGCAAGCGCTGAGAAGAAACTAAAGTTTGTTCTAACTAACATTGACATGAAAGCTAATGCTAAAACAAAAGTTCCAACAAACTCAGTTAATAGAATGTTTGTAATTTTACGCGGTGACATTATACGAAACCCTCCTTAAGTTATTTAATTATTTATAAGCATAAACTAAGTTTAGTAGTTTTTGCAAATTATTTTATAACCTTAAATTATCTTCGTTCCTGCAGTTTGCGCAGTTGAGCAACCTTAATTTTTGCAGCCAATAAATCGACTAAATTGCTAGCTTCTTCTAGGCTAACCTGATTTTTGCTATTTAACTTCATTGTCAACGCTAGCTCATGAGCTTTTTTTGCCTGATTTTCATCAATTTCAGAAGCATTATCGGCTTCGCCTACTATTGCTTTTAATACATCATCCTTAACTTCAATGATGCCACGGTTAGAGGCAAAGTATTCAAGCTTATAGTCCTTATCCTTCGCGTTTCTTCGAACCGAAATTACACCTATGGTAGCAACAGCCGTTAGTGGCATATGACCGGGAAGTATGCCAATTTGACCATCTAGTGTAGGCAAAATAACTTCGTAAACATCCTCGTCAAATTTTACCCCAGTTAAAGTAATTAACTTGAAGCGAATCATTAGGCCTTTCCAACTTCCGAGATATCGCCGCACATAAAGAACGCGGATTCCGGTAAAGCGTCATGTTTACCGTCAAGAATTTCTCTAAAACCCTTAATAGTATCTTGTAACGGGACGTATTTTCCTGGTTTGTTGATGAACACTTCGGCTACGAAGAACGGTTGAGTTAGGAATCTTTGAATTTTTCTAGCCCTTGATACTAATAGCTTGTCTTCTTCGGACAATTCTTCCATACCTAAGATAGCGATAATATCTTGAAGGTCTTTATAACGCTGCAAGACTCTTTGGACTTCACGAGCTACTTGATAGTGCTCTTCTCCAACTATCTCAGGATCTAAAATTGTTGAGCTAGACCCTAGTGGATCGACAGCCGGATATAATCCAAGTTCAGTCAAGGCTCTGGACAGAACAATGGTCGAATCTAGATGAGCGAATGTTGTAGCTGGT
>JAJXXC010000001.1 GCA_021781215.1 bacterium | reverse complement strand
GCTATAGCCTATAAAGGTATTGTTGGAGCCGGTAGTGTTGGCATTAGCCGAGAAGTTAGTGTAGCCAGCCTGGACCCCTAGTACTGTATTATTTGAGCCGGTAGTGTTGGCGACAAGAGCCTCTAAACCGGAGGCGGTGTTGTAGTTACCCGTAGTGTTGGCAGAGAGGGCACTTTGACCAGAGGCGGTGTTGTTGGATCCGGTAGTGTTGTGTAATAGAGCAGCTGCACCTGCAGCCGTGTTGCCGGATCCGATGGTGTTGTAATAAAGGGCACTTTGACCGGAGGCGGTGTTGTTGAATCCGGTAGTGTTGTTATAGAGAGAATACGAACCGGAGGCGGTGTTGCCAGAGGCGGTGGTGTTGGATTGAAGGGCATATTGACCGGAGGCGGTGTTGTAGTCACCAGTCATCGTCAAATTACCTGAGTCACCAAAAAAATAATTACCTAGTGATGTTTGAGCAGTAATAACATTAGATCCGTTATACATATAAGCTGAACCGGACAAAACATCAATATTCCCCACTACCTCTAGATTACCATCAGTCTTTAGTGTCGAGGCAGCACTACGATACAAATTTGCATCACCACCTAAAAGTAAAGCTGTAGACGATGAAGTAGCATTAGGCAATAGAATTTGACCGGTCAAAGTATTTGCGGTCAATAAAGATATATTTGACGAGTTCTGGATTTGGAATGCAGTGGCAGTGCCACTAGATGTATCTTTGAAAATAGTCTGGCCAAAATTACCAATTGAAGTAGTGATAATACCCGTACCATTCTTAAGATCTAGTATATCGGCAGTTTGACCATTGACGGCTTGTAATACTCCAACTACCGAACCAGTAGCAATTGACTGTATATTGAAATTAGTATTGGTCTGAACACCTACTCCATTCTGAACATAATTATTGGAACCACTACTAGGGGCACAAGTAGCAGATGTTCCGCAAACAGCAACCCCATTGATAAGATAAGAAGACCCAGATGAGATATTAATATCTCCGGCTACGTCCAGAGTATAGGCTGGTTGAATGCCAATTCCAATTCTATTATTAATAGTGTCTGCGATGAGCAAATTACTAGTACCGGCAGCATTTTGAATCTCAAAAGCATTAGCTGAATTAGTAGTATTCTGACTAAGCAGAGTACCTGTAAACTTATTATTCCCAGTAAATATTTGTGGCCCAGTACCATTTAATTTTGCTAAATTAGCGACGTCAGATAAGTTAGTGGATGAGATTTGAGTTCCATTAACCTGATAATTACCAGTAGCATTAATATTACCCGATACTGCGATTCCACTAGTATTAACTGCTAAGTATTTAGTAGCTCCTAAATAACTCTGAACATCCAACAGGTCCGCTGTCTGTCCTGAGGCTCCTTCTAAAACAGCTACTACTCCCGAAGAAGAGGCGGATCTAATATTAAAATTAGCGGCAGTTTGAAGTCCGGTACCATTTTGTATGTAATAACCGGAGCCGCTACCAGCACCACAGCCGGTAGAGGTACAGACCAAATTCCCCCCCACCCTAAGTCCGGTTGTTGAATTAATATCCCCGGCTACATCTAATCTATAAGTACCGCTAGTCTGATTAATTAAAACCTGACTGCCATTATCTATAATTTCTGAGTTACCTAACGTTTGAGCACCAGTAAATTTGGGGATATAGCCACTACTGCCCCCGGTAGTAGTAACCCCATTGCCTGCCCCAGAACAGTTACCGGCACTCGTACAAATCGTATAATTACCCGGGGTTGCAGCGCTGTCTAAACTATAACTAACGGCGCCAGTTGCTGTGCCACTAAAACCAAGATTTACCGGATAGGTAGCACTCGTAGTCTGAATACCTGGAGCGTTAATATTAGTAGCAAAGCTATTGGTGCCAGTAAAATTATTATTAGCATTTAAGAGAGCGACATTTGATGATAAAAGGTTATCACTAACCTGACCAGAAGTTAAATTACTGGCATTAAGATTAGCAATTAAAGACCCGTTGAGGGCGGGAAAATAATTTAAACTGGTAGATTGTATCAGCTGAGATGCACCATTAAAAGTATTACCTTGAGTTGTAACATTAGCATTCAGCCGTAAATCATTTAAAGTACCGGTGGCTATTTGATTAGCGTCAAGATTTGTTAAGCCAATTCCATTACCGCTAAAAGAGCTAGCTATACCTGAGCCACTAATATTAAAATTCCCAGACTGAGCGTTGCCAGGAGTTAGGGCCTGAAGTTGAACATAAGAATTAGATCCACCGCTTGGCGTACAACCTATATTACTACAAACCACCGATCCATTAATTCGGTAAGAGGACCCGGATGATATATTAACGTCTCCAGCTACGTCCAGAGTATACTGTGGGGCTGCAATTCCGATACCCACCCTAGTATTAATGCTATCTCCTACTAACAAATTATCATTTCCAGCTGCGTTTTGAACCTGAAAACTATTCGTAGCATTAGTAGTTGGCCTAAAGATTACGGTGCCGCTACTGCTCAAAGACTCGGTAACCGATCCATTTGTTGTTAGATTAAGACCTTGGTTATCTTTAGTGCCGAGAGTTGCTGTAGCACCGAATGTATTGCCTCCTTGAATAAAGGCAGCACTACTTGAAGCAAATCCACAGCTCGTGGAACCTTCCAGACAAATAGTACCGCTAGTATTGGGAATGATAATAGTTGAGTTTTGCGTTGGTACAGTGAAGGTTAGCGTAGAAATATAGCTATTAGCTACGTCAGACAGAGTCGTTGCTGAACCCTGCAGAGACAAAACCTGAGTATTACTTCCAATAGTTAAACTAGAGTTAGAACTAATATTAGATAAATTTGTTAAAGACGTTATGTCAGAGTTTACCCCACTAGCCGCAGCGCCCAAATTAGACCTAGATCCGCTTGAATTATTTGAACCAGTTCCACCATTATTGACCGATAATGGTGTGGATAGATTTAGTCCAGCGAATGTAGGGCTTGAAGTAGTGCTAATATCCTGAGGGAGTGATAACGCGATACTGCCGGAAGATCCAGATGCTATAACTTGATTGGCTGTGCCCTGTACATTTGTTACCAATGAACTGGGGAATGCTTGAGATAATGCGATTTGACCATTGGTTATTTGCAGACCTGCACCTAACTGTATGGCGCCGCTAAGCCCATCAATAGAGTTAACTAGTTGTGATGGCGTACTCATAGATATGAACTGATTGCCATTGAAATAATATGGTTGATTACTATTCTTGTCGTAGTAAAACTCACCAGCTATTGGATTGGTTGGTTTATCGATTGGGGTTAAGACAGTGGCGTTATTCAGATGTAGGCTACCGTTAAGTGTAACCTGGCTGACTTGAGTAAGCTGAGATAATTGATTTTGTGCAGAAGTAACCGAGAGGTTATTCAACGGGACATTAGTTACCGCATAATTTGAATTAGTAATTGAATCTACGGTTTTAATTTTCTTAGAAGCATTGATGTGATTAATTACCAATACAGCCAGTAATACCATGAATGCTATCATAACCACGGCTATTAAAATCTTAATCCAACGAGCTCCAAAAACACTCCTTTTTGGCGAAGTATAAACATGCGCGGCAACGTCTTGAACGGGTTTGGACGTTGTTGGAGATACGGGTTCGGAGAAGGCATTGGTATATGTGGTATTTTCACTAGCACCAATAGAACTAGACCCAATGCTAGACTCGCTTTTTGTCATATTATTTTCGAGACTAAAGCTCCCCTCCAGCGAAGCAGAAGCCGTGGATTGTGCGTTGGAAAAAAGGTTTTTGTCTTCTGGGGGCTCAAACATTTATTTTTATTAATTTTGTTTATGTTTATAACTACTGTTATATGATACCGACTTCCAGTAGTAGACGCAAGGAATAAATAGTAAAAATATGTATGCAATTTTAAATATAGAATTTTAAGTAAATATTGTTGTATTAATTATTGTATACCCTTACTCTACACCATAAATATAATGACAGCACAGGAAGATAATCAGTATATTCTATTAACTTACGTTGTAATAACAACAATTTCCTTTATAATTATCAATACTTATACACAGGCAAAATAGGTTATGCTGAACTAAATATCCTAATTCAATTAAGGCCTAATTGTTAGTTTTTACTTTAGCAATTTTTAACAACGAGGTGCTGTTGTCTGTGTCTATGAATTTTATGGTCTCATTCTCTACCTTACATCTAATGGTCATTAGTTCCTCTGCTTCAACATTAGGACTTGTGTTTTTGCATCTGCGAAAGCTTTTTAATTCTGTATACTTAGCAAAATTAATCTCTATGATAAATGCTTGCTAAGGTTTTAAATTCACTCTTAGTGTCTTTATTATTAACGTTTAGACTCAATCTATATGGAATCGCCTTAAGGTATTAGTATAGGATGAAGTATACGATAGCTACAGTGGTTGCAGCAATAACAATTACCATGGCAAATATCTGCCCCATAGCTACTAATATAGAACTTTTTGCCAAAGGGTTTCGGCCAATAGACACTATGCCACCAGATATTGCACTATATATTAATATTATGATGGATATTAAGGCTATTACAATTATGATACAAACCAGCAAAAGCGAGGCAGTAGGGATAGAATGACCAACTATTCCACTCGCGAAATTATGTAGACTACTCAGCAAGCCACCACCTGCGATATTATTTATGTTGTTACCGACAGATATTAATACCGGTATATATCCGACATAGATTTTATGAATATTATTTGAGGTGTCATAGATATTCTCGCTGGCTACGCCTGTTGTTGATGAGTTAAAAACCGCTTCCGCAATGCCTACTATTCTACTTCCAGAAATAGCCTTAGCACCAATTCCACTCAATGGCGATACCGTTATTTGCGATCCTATAGATATAGGTCCATTCATAGTACTAACAAGGGTTTCTGCAATACCTTCAGATATTACTTGTGTTGTATTATTTGAATCATTTACAGCCAATAATGACTGTTGATTGCCTACAACTACGCCTACTAAATATTGTTGGTTGGCAGTATTCCCTGCTATGATTTTATTTTGCGCAGAAGTATCTAGACTAACAATACTGCCTGCTTTAATAGGATAAACAGATTGATATGGTGTAGATATTGATTCAATAGCAGCAGCAAAACAGCTATTCAACGACAAGGAGAAAGAAAATAGTGATATTAAAACTAAAAAAAATGATAATCTACCGGCCAGCTTACTCATACTGATTATGATTATATAATCAATGTGGACTTATACCAAAGTAAAAACTAAAAAGTCTTTTTATCTTATATCGTAAATTTACTTAGTGACACTTTTACTTCGATACCTTCGATCTTTACAGAAAAAGTAACTGAATCGGCTACAGTTTCACCAAATTCATCTGCCAAAGTTTCTTCGGCTATTAGATTCTTAAATTCTTCTACATATTGAGTGATTTCTGGGCTTTCTGATTCAATTAACAAAGATACGTGGTCCTCGACCTCTAGACCTGCTTCTTTTCTAGCATTTTGAATTAGTCTTATGATTTCTCTAATAATTCCTTCTTTTCTCAGTTCATCAGTAACTTCAAGATTCATCAAAATCGATTCATTAACCTTTTCCTTAGATATATTTACGATAACTTCTTTAACATTTAGCTCGTCTTTTATGATATTTTTTAGCTCTTCGCTTATAGGGTGTTGGACACCATCCATAACAACCGCCTGTAGCGGTTGTCTAACTTTTATGCCGGCACTAGCCCTTTGAGCTAGGCCAAGAGTTATCATCTCTCTAATTTTAGCCATGATAGTGATTAGATCTTCATCCACAGTTCTCTTTTTTGGCCAATTTAATAGATGGACCGACTCTCCGCCCGTAAGCTTCACGAATAGCTCTTCTGAAAGAAAAGGCACAAAGGGAGCGAGTGCTATAGATAGCTGAGACAAAACATAGTGTAGCGTTTTATATGCATCACGCTTATCGGAATCATTATCGCTCTTCCAGAATCTTCTTCTAGATCTTCTAACATACCAGTTAGATGCATCATCAACAAAAGATGCAATAGGTTTTAGCGCCTTTGGAATATCATACGCAACCATGTTATGGTCTATCTCATCTATCAGTTGATGGATTCTTGAAACAATCCATATATCTAACGGATTTTTCAATGCACTAGATGGGTCCTCCATACTACCATCCCACTCCCATTTATCAACGGATGCATAAAGACTGAAAAAATCGTACATATTCCAAATCATACTCAATTTTCTGGATGCGTCAGCAATATCTTTATCTAATAATGAAAAATCCTCTCCGGCGAGTACTGGTGAAGATAGCAACAAATATCTTAACGCGTCTGCACTATATTTATCAATTGTTAGATTAGGGTCGGTAAAGTTCTTTAACGATTTACTAAGTTTTCGACCATCCTCTCCCAATATTGTTCCAGTAACAATTACATTCTTGAAAGCCTTTTTACCGAATAACCCAATAGAGATTGCATGTAAGTAATAAAACCATGCCCTGACTTGACCAACATATTCTGCGATAAAATCTCCCGGAAAATTTGCTTCAAATTTATCTTTATTCTCGAATGGATAATGAAACTGCGCAAATGGCATAGAACCAGATTCAAACCAACAATCGATGACTTTATCTATTCTGCTGTATTTAACTCCATCAATTTCAAATGTCACCTCATCAATCCAAGGTCTATGATAATCTTCTAACTCCACCCCAGACAAGACTTTAAGCTCCTCATAACTACCGACAACCTTAATCACCTCTTTCCCATTAGGATCGATGCCCTTCCAAACCGGTATAGGGGTTGCCCAAAATCTATCCCTGGATAAATTCCAATCTGGAGCGGATTCCATCGTCTTTTTAAATCGACCATTTTTTATATGTTTAGGGAACCAATTTATATCCTTATTAGCTTCAATCATTTCTTTTCTTTGGCCATCTATGTCCATAAACCAACTTGGATGAGCCCTATACATCAATTTCGTGCCACATCTGTGACAGTGAGGGTAGCTGTGTCTAACATAGACTATTTTCCAAACAATGCCTCGCTCTAAAAGTTGTTTGGCAATTTTCTTATTAGATTCCCATACCTGCTCACCCTTCCACTCACCTGATTTATAGAAACCATTGTCATCAATATTACTAATCAGCAGGAAACCTTTAGCCTTTGCTAACTCATAATCCTCTTCTCCGTATGCGGGAGCTATATGTACTACACCCGATCCATCATCAAGAGTTACATAATCTGCATGCCAGATTAAATTGCTTTTTTCTACATGATTCTCGAATAATGGCTCATATTCCTTACCGACTAATTCAACACCCTTAAACGTTTTAATTATTTTATAATCTAACTTTTCGTGTTTTTCATTGGTTAGCACGCTCTCTAGCCTAGCGGTAGCCAGAATCAAGCTTAGTCCATCAACTATTACTTCCGAATAGTCTTCATTCTGATTAACAGCTACTGCAGTATTGGCCGGAAGAGTCCAGGGCGTGGTTGTCCATGCTAATAAATAACTATCACTATCGATAAGCTTAAACTTAACAAAAACCGATGGATCAGTTACATCCTGATAAGAATTATCCATCGCGACCTCAGCCTTACTAATCGGTGTAGCGTCCCTGGTGCAATATAAAAGAACCTTCTCGCCTTCATATATTTTATTCTTTTCGTAGAGTTGTTTAAACGCCCACCAAACAGATTCCATATAATCTTTGTCCATAGTCTTGTAGGCACCCTTAAAATCTACCCACCTACCAATTCTGTTAATTGTATCGCCCCATTCATCACCCGTCTGAACCATATTATCCCTACACGTAACAATATATTTTTCTAGGCTAATCTTTGTACCTATATCTCTCCTGTCTTTAATCCCTAGTTTCCCTTCCGTAAATACTTCTGCTGGTAGCCCGTGGCAATCCCACCCCCATACTCTTTCAACTCTCTTACCTTTCATTGTCCAAAATCTAGGGACTGCATCTTTAACGATGGAGCTCAGCAACGTTCCATAATGTGGTACTCCTGTTATAAAAGGTGGCCCATCATAAAATACATATGAATTATCCGCACTTCTTTGTTCGATAGATTTTTCAAATATCTTATTTCGTTTCCAATGTTCAACCAAATCTTTCTCATAGTCTTTTGATGGGCGACGCGTATTTTTTTCAAATTTCATATATAGTCCTCATAAATTAAAAATTACCTCAATAAGAGTTTATTGGAATCCACTAACAGTGGACGGTACCATCCAATTTCTCTCGAGGCAATATCTCGATAAGCACTTAATTTTAGGTAATTACGCTTACCCAGGCGACGCGTTCTACTATGTTATATAATCTAACATTCTTCGCGCTGCTTCATGGTTGATAGCCATTAATCAATTTAAAATACTAAATTGAGTGCATTTAACAATTACTATTATAGATTAGATAATAAAATCAACAAAGCTTATATATTTAAATAACTAACTACTTCGCTAATTGCCGGTAAAACTGGCCCCTGCCACATATAATATGGTTGGCCATCATCAGTAAGAACAATAAATGCCGGATAGTCGATGACGCCATAATTATTAGCCTTGACCGAGCCATCTTTTGTATCAACGTCAATAAATACCACTTGTTTATCGGTTTGGGCCTTCATGTCTTCAACTAGCTCTTCGGTTGCACGTGCGAATTCATTATTAGGATGGTACAAAATTGCTAAATACATATAGGTCTAGTTTACTATTACTTTTTAGCTACAACCAGTAGTTGAGCCACAGGCCGTACACACATAGCAGCTTCCAGACCTTTGGGTCTTATTGCCACAATTAAAGCACAGTGGAGCAGAATCGTCATAAATTACTTTAATTTTTTCAGTTGTATTGACTTCAGCCTGATAATTCACTGTTTTAGATAGTTCTACTTCGTGACTCTCATGAGCATTCTCGTCATTCAATAAGCTCACTTGATTATCTGACATATCATCAATAGACCTAAGGCCTAGCTCTAGTAAGTCGTCGAAGGACAGATAGGTCAAGGCTAGGCGTCTAAACACGTAATCTACTATCGATGAGGCTGTACGAATTTCTTGATCATCAGTTAATCCAGATGGAGTAAACGACATGTTGGTGAATGACTTGACGTAATCTTTCAAAGGTACACCAAACTGCAGACCGTGGCTTACAGATATAGCCAATGCATCCATAACTCCAGCTAAAGTTGAACCTTGTTTAGCAATTCTTAGGAATATTTCCCCGGGGGTGCCATCATCATATTCCCCAACAGTTACATATCCACTACTTCCGGACAATTTATAAGAAAATGTCTTAGCTTGTCTAATTTTTGGTAACTTTCTTCTAGTTTCTTTATCAACAATGTCATCCATATTTTGTTCTTTGGGTTTTTCGGGTTCTAATTGACCATCTTTTTTAGCCATAGACAATGGCTGAGCGACCTTACAATTGTCTCTATATACAGCCACGGCCTTTAATCCCATACGCCATGCTTGAATATGCAATTCCTCCATGTCCTCTACAGTAGCTTCTTCTGGCAAATTTACGGTTTTACTTATGGCGCCAGACAAAAATGGCTGAACAGCTGCCATCATTTTTACATGACCCATATAATGTATTGCGTTGTCACCCATTGAACATGCAAACAC
Organism: bacterium; assembly: GCA_021781215.1. Classification (GTDB taxonomy): domain Bacteria; phylum Patescibacteriota; class Saccharimonadia; order Saccharimonadales; family DATKHC01; genus JAJXXC01. The sequence goes on along the minus strand of JAJXXC010000001.1, from coordinate 2,135 downwards.
TGCCTTATGTTCTATTTTCAAGGCAGGGGCTCCGATTATTGTTTTTTCAACATCAATATACTTAATTATTTTATCAATTTGCTGCTTACTATAACCTAAAGCCTTTAGAGCTCTAGGTACAGTTTGATTAACAATGTTCATATTGCCACCACCTACCAATTTTTTTACCTTAACCAAACCTAAGTCTGGCTCGATACCGGTAGTATCGCAGTCCATCATTAGTCCGATAGTCCCCGTAGGTGCCAAAAGTGTGGCTTGAGAATTTCTAATACCGTGCAATGCTCCTAGTTCTACTGCTTCGTCCCATGAACTAGCGGCTGCACTCAATAATTCTTCCGAAACAAGCCCTGCATCGATATCTGAAACTGCCTGTCGATGCATTTCAATAACCTTAAGCATACCTTCTCTATCTTTATTGAAGCCCGCAAAAGGACCGACTCTATTAGCTATTCTGGCACTTGTTGCGTAAGCATGCCCAGTCATTAAGGCTGTTATTGCTGCTGCTTGAGCCCTGCCCTCATCGGAGTCATATGGTAAACCTTGAGCCATTAATAATGCGCCTAGATTAGCGTATCCTAAGCCGAGTTCTCTATACGCCCTTGCGGTTTTAGTAATACTCTCAGTTGGATAACTACTGTATCCTACGAGAATTTCCTGTGCAGTAAACATTATTTCTACAGTGTGCCTAAAGGCCTCAACGTCAAAACTGTTATCATCTTTTAAATACTTGAGTAAGTTAATGGAAGACAGGTTACACGCCGAATTATCTAGATGCATGTATTCGCTACACGGGTTACTACCATTAATTCTACCTTGATTAGGTGTGGTATGCCATTTATTTACTGTTGTATCAAACTGCATACCAGGATCAGCACATTCCCATGCAGCTTCATTAATCTGCCTGTATAGATCTTTTGCTTTAACGGTTCTAATCACCTCACCGGTTTTTACTGACTTTAATTGATAGTCTGCATCATCTATAACGGCTTGCATAAAATCGTCGTCTACTCGGACTGAATTATTGGCATTTTGGTATTGTACAGAAAATATATCCTTACCATCTAGAGACATATCAAAACCTGCTTCTTCAAGAACTCTTGCCTTTCTCTCTTCAATGGCCTTGCACCAAATAAATTCTTCAATGTCTGGATGATCTACGTTAAGAATAACCATTTTAGCGGCCCTACGAGTCTTCCCGCCGCTTTTTATTGCACCGGCAGAAGAATCAGCCCCTCGCATAAAACTCAGTGGCCCTGAGGCTAATCCAGCGCTTTTGCCTAAAGTCTCCTGAGAACTTCTAATTCTGCTAAGGTTCACTCCAGCGCCAGAACCCCCCTTAAAAATAGTTCCTTCTTCTGTATACCAGTTTAATATCGAAGCCATGGTGTCTTCGACTGATAGTATGAAACAAGCACTCGCCTGTTGAACTCTCTCCGCTACACCTATATTAAACCAGACAGGCGAATTAAAAGAGGCTCTTTGGGTTGCCAAAATATACTTTAATTCTTCAGAGAAATCATTTGCCTCATCTTCGGTCTGAAAATATCCTTCCTGGAAACCCTCGCGAGTTATAGTATCTGCAACACGATTAATTAGGCTCTTTAATGAATTCTCTCTTTCTTTAGTGCCGGGTGTGCCAGAAAAATATTTTTGAGCCACAATATTTATTGCGTTTACAGACCAATACTCCGGAAACTCAACATCTTTTTGTTCAAAAACTGGCTTAAGGGTCATGGGGTTAATTATTGAAGAGTCGACTTTAACCCATTTTAACTGATCATATGCCAAGCTATCTGATTTTGTAAAATATCTTCTATGACCTAAGATTGCAGTTTGTCCCATTTTGTATACCCCTCTTACTTTAATTTTAAATTGTCACACAAGGTTCTTATTTTTTAGTTTTTATTGAACTATTGCCTTTGTTTTAGTTAACTCTCTGTGGCCTTCAATATCCTATTTAATTTTAATGGCCAGACATGAGTGGCATTTATGCTTCTCGGGCTTTATCTATTTTTGTCTCCCGAATTTTTACCAACTCCTTCTCAAAACCTGCTATATCCTGGAATCGCCTGTAAACACTGGCAAATCTGACATATGCAACTTCATTGAGCAGGCTTAATCTATTCATTACCATC
>JAJXXC010000007.1 GCA_021781215.1 bacterium | reverse complement strand
CGAATGTTGTAGCTGGTGCAGGGTCAGTCAAGTCGTCGGCCGGCACATATACGGCCTGGACCGAAGTAATCGATCCTTCTTTAGTTGAAGTAATACGTTCTTGCAATTGACCCATTTCTTGGGCTAGATTTGGTTGGTAACCAACAGCTGACGGTAATCTACCGAGCAAGGCCGATACTTCAGCGCCAGCTTGAGTAAATCTAAAGATGTTATCAACAAACAGCAAGACATCATTACCTTTGTCTCTAAAGCCTTCGGCAATGGTTAGTCCTGATAAGGCAACTCTAAGCCTGGCACCTGGTGGCTCATTCATCTGTCCAAAAACTAATGAAGTCTTGTCCAAAACCCCGGATTCTTCCATCTCAAAATAAAGGTCGTTTCCTTCACGGGTTCGCTCGCCCACACCGGCAAATACCGAATAGCCACTATGAAATTTTGCAATGTTATTAATTAATTCGGTAATTAAGACAGTCTTACCCACACCAGCACCGCCGAACAAACCAGCCTTACCGCCCTTAGTCATTGGGCAGATTAAATCGATTACTTTAATACCGGTTTCTAGAATTTCTACCTTACCCGACTGATCGATTAATGGTGGTGCGTCACGATGAATTGATGCAAAATCGGTAAAATTGTTTGGCTTGTTATCTATCGGTTGGCCAATTACATTAAACATTCTGCCTAAAGTTTTGTCGCCAATCGGAACACTGATTGGTGCACCGGTATCTATAACTTCAGTTCCACGAGACAAACCGTCGGTAGTGCCCAGAGAAATAGCCCTAACGCTAGACTCGCTTAAATGTTGGGCAACTTCTAGGATTATTTCCTTACCTTTATCGATGACCTTGAGGGCATTATAAATAGCTGGCAAATTATCAGCAGGGAACTCAATATCGACTACCACACCAACTATCTGGACAATTTTTCCTTTATTTTCTTGCTTAACTTTTGTTGACATATTGTTCTCCTCTTTCTATGAATTTAGGGCTTCAAAACCACCGGTAATTTCAGCAAGTTCTTGCGTTATACCACTTTGGCGGGCTGTATTAAATTTTAATGTATACTCATTGATTAAATCGCCGGCATTGTCGGTTGCATTTTTCATAGCCATCATTCTCATTGAATGTTCACTGGCTAAGCTATCTAAAACTGCCTGCCATATAATCGCATCTAATAATCTCTCGATAGAATAGCTAAGAACCTCACTTACGGTTGGTTCAAAATTAGTATAATTTATCTTTCCATCACTAATCGGTTTTATCGGTAAGATCTCCATACTTTTGGCAATCTGCAATAGGTTCGATTTAGGTTGAGTATAGATAATGTCGACCTCATCAATTTCAGAGCTATCATACATCTTTACGATGGTATCTAGGATTGGTTTTATGTCATTTGCAGAAGGACGATCACCAAATGCATGATATGCGGCGGCTAATTCTACTCCAACCAAACGGCTGGCAAAATGTGCCCCTTGTTTGCCAATACTAATTACTTTGGATTTAACACCGTGATTACGGTCATTAATCACTGCTGTGCTTAGTAGTTTTAAAACATTGTAGTTATAGGCTCCAGCCAAGCCACTATTAGAGGTAATTAAAACATACAACTTATTTTTAACCGTACGATGATTAAAAAACGGGTGTGTTTTAACCTCAGTCAAGGTGCTTAAATGAGCTAAAAGCTCAGATGCCGCATCGGCATAATCTCGACTTAATTTAGCATAATCTTGGGCACGACGCATTTTACTAGCAGAAACTAGTTCCATGGCTTTAGTAATCTGCCTGGTATTTTTAATTGAACTAATTCGCTGTTTTAAAAATGCGGTGTTGGCCATAATGTTTAACTAGCCTCTACGGTATTAGTTTGACGATCATGATAGCTAACGGCGATTCCATTGGCTATTTCAATAATCTTATTCTTAGTACTGTCCTTAGCTTCGGCGCCGCCATCAACCTCGGAAATAACTGGTTGGTGATTAGTTTCTATTTCTCTAAACAATCCTTCAATGGCTGGATTAATTTTAGCTACTGGAATTTTATCAAAGCATCCACTAGAAGTAGCCAGTAAGCTAACATACATTTGCCATATCGCTCTAGGCTGATATTGGGGTTGCTTCAACATTTCGGTTAATCGCTCACCACGATCAATTTGCTGTTTTGTCTCGGCATCGAGATCAGTTGAAAACTGTGAGAATGCAGCTAATTCACGATACTGAGCTAGATCAATTCTAAGTGATTTAGCAACACTCTTTATGCCCTTAGTCTGGGCACTACCGCCAACCCTGGATACCGATAACCCAACCGAGACCGCTGGTCTGAGGCCTTGATAGAATAAACTAGTATCCATGAATATCTGGCCGTCAGTAATTGATATGACATTGGTTGGAATATAGGCACTAATATCGCCAGCTTGAGTTTCGATAATTGGTAGGGCAGTTAGGCTACCGCCTCCAAGTGCATCACTTAATTTTGCAGATCTCTCTAATAATCTTGAGTGCAGGTAGAAAACATCTCCCGGATAAGCTTCTCGTCCCGGTGGTCTTCTAAGTAATAAGCTCATTTGCCGATAAGCAACTGCGTGTTTAGATAGATCGTCATAAATGATTAACGCGTGCTTTTTATTGTCTCTAAAATATTCACCGATAGTACAGCCAGCATATGGCGCTAAATAGACCATGGCTGCTGGATCTGCAGGACTAGTAGCCACAACAATAGTCTGATCCATAACACCCTCGGATTTAAGTCTCTCAACTAAGGCGGCAACTTTACTTAGCTTCTGACCAATGGCTACGTAAATATTAATCACACCAGTTTTTTGGCGATATTGGTTAATCATAGTGTCGATAGTTATGGCTGTTTTACCAGTCTGTCGATCGCCAATAATTAACTCTCTTTGTCCACGGCCAATTGGTACCATTGCATCAATAGCAGTAATACCCGTCATCAAAGGCTCGAAAACACTTTTTCGGTCCAAAACTCCAGGAGCATTACGTTCAATATTGCTTCTCTGGCTAGTTTTGATTGCCGGACCACCATCCAGTGGGTTTCCCATTGGGTCGATGATTCTACCAATTAATTCAGGCCCGACCGGTAAACTTAGAACTTCGCCAATCATCTTAACGCTAGCGCCAGCCTTAACTCGAGAATCTTCGCCCAAAATTACGGCACCAATTTCATCTTCTCCAAGGTTAAAGGCAAATGCTATTATCGGGTCACCACTCTCGGTCTCGATTTCAAGCATTTCGTTAAAACCACATTTGGTAAGACCGTACACCCAAGCTATGCCATCACCAATCCTGGTGACAATTCCGACATTTTCGATTTTAGGATCTTGTTTAATACGGTTGATTGAAGCCCGAATGTCCTCTGATAAGTCTTTAATTGATAATTCCTGCATTATGGATCCTTCCTACGTGAGCCCGCGAATTGTTTAAATTGATTTATCTTGTTTTCAATACTTAGATCAAGCCTCTGATCGGGTAATTCCAAAACCACGCCAGCCACAACGTTGCTGTCTAACACTTCAATAATTTTTATATGCTTAACATTTGAAAAATTGTTATTAATTAGGTTGCAGATATCATTTTTAACCTTGTCTGAGAGTGGGAAGGCGCTTTTAGCTATTACGTCGACGTATCCAAGTTCAGCCCAATTTCGTTCAACGTCCCGCATTAGTGAGTTTAATGAATTGGTTTTTTTAGTCTTTAGTAGAATTTTAGCAATATCCCCAGAGAGGGATTTATCAATTCCGTGACTCAAAGTTTGAGTTGATATAACCTTAGCTAGTTGAGTTCTGGATAAATTCATGAAGTCTTACCTCTATTTAGGGCTTTATCGATTAGATCAGCATCTTTTTTAGCATCGATTTTCTGACCGATAATTGCTTCAGTTGCCTCAGACACCAAACCAACCAATTCGGATTTTAGCTTCTCTCTAGCAATAACCGTATCTCGCTCGATTTTTTGTTTGGCACTTTCAGCAACTGACTCAGCCTTCTTAACGGCTTCGTTTTCAGCTGCTAGAATCATTTCTCTAGAACGCTTATGAGTATCGGCAATTATTTTATCTGCTTGTTCTCGAGTTTGATGTAATTTATCTTCAATAGTTTTCTCAAGTTCATGACTCTTCTGTTTCATTGATTCACCAAGGTTGATACCATCATTAATCAAATCTGAACGCTCTTTTAGCATTTTAATAATCGGTTTAAAAGCATATTTCTTGAGTATTAAAAATACAATCAGAAAAGAGATTAATTGGATTACGAATGATGACAAACTGAATCCAAGAGCAGCAATACCTGAACTGCTTGAAGCACTACTAAAAAATAAATTGGTTAATATACTCATTTACGAACTTTTTTTTAAAAAAATTATTTAACGATAAAGATTGATGCGAAGGCTAGCAAACCGAATAACTCGATGATTGCAATGAAAACTAGAGCCTGGCCCAAGAATTTCGAAGCCTCAGGGTTGCGTCCAACTGCTGCCATATAGTTTCCGCCGATAATACCGATACCGATTCCTGGCCCGATAAATCCACCACCAATCATCAGACCTTTCCCGATAATGGCTGTGTTGACCGCGTCTGCTAATGTAATCATTTGATTCTCCTTTTTATAAATTATTACTGACAAAAATTAATACACTTTTTGATAAAAGTGCATTAAGCTTTTTCAGATTGTAGTCTCATTGTTTCAGTTACTGGCTCATCGGTCAAGTCCTCGTCATGGTCGGCTGCTGCATGATTCACGGTAATAGCCAGGTACATCACACTCAATAATACAAAAATGTATGCTTGCAGAGCGCTAACAAATAATTCCAACAGTGTAAAGGGAGCTGCAGTAAGTGGTGCGAAAAAGCCACCCAAATAAGCAAAAACCGCAATTACAATCTCACCTATAGTAACATTTAAAAAAAGTCGTAAAGACAAGCTTATTACCCTTGTAGTGTCGGTTAACATTTCTATCAGGCCTAGAAATAGATACATCGGGTTAAGAGGGTTGCCAACAAAAAAATGTTTTAGGTATTCTTTAAGCCCAACTTCTTTAATTGATGCAATGTAGACCAACCCCATGGTCACTACGCCAACAGCCAGGGTAGCATTTAAATCGCCAGTAAATGATCTTAGCAGTGGATTGCCGTGAGACTGAAAAGCCTCACCAACACCCGGTAATAAACCAAGCCAATTATTGAATAGTAAGAAGAAAAATAGTGATATAAAATATGGTACATACTTAGCTCCACGCTCTGGATCTTCAAAGCTGGACTCAATCAAATTTGACATATAAGTAATACCTACTTCAACGAACTGAATAATCCCGCCCTTTGGCCTAACAGTAACGCGTCTAGCTATTAGAACAAAAGTGACTATCAAAATCATACCGGATACCCAGCCATAGAAGACTGAGTTGGTGATAACTATTCCATGAAATGTAAAAATTTTCTCCGGAGTGATATAGACTATTGGACCACTAGCGAAGTTTTTCAGCACGTTAATCATTATTTAACCTTACTCGAGTTTATAGTTTGATTAAGATCAGCTAAAGTTTTTCGAATTACATAGACAAAACCACCGATTGCTAATAGGCTACCGATAATTGTTAAATAAGGAAATAGCTTCCAGTGTTCATCTAATTTAACACCACCGATTAATGGAACTAAGACCGCTATTGCTAACCTCCAACTCATCTGAAGGGTAGCATTCAATAAGCCAACGTTGCTGTTAGTATTATTCTGATTTTTATCCACGATTTTGGGTTTTTCAGTCATACGACTTTAATTGTAACAGATATGAATCAGTTTTTGCAACACGCTATCGTAGCTCGATTGAATAGACAAGACTACCTCTAGATTCATTAAAAAACTGATTAATTTATGTTATATTTACAGTATGGTAACTATATATACAGCAGTCTGGTGCGCATATTGTCACGCAGCTAAAGAATATTTAGATAAGTTAAACATCCCCTATACCGATAAAGATATTGAAAAGGACCCTGCGGCCGCAGAAGAGTCGGTCACTAAATCTAATCAGATGGGGATACCAGTTATCGATATTAACGGTACCATCATAGTTGGATTTGATAGACCAAAAATTGATCAAGCGCTCAAAGACAATAAACTTATATAACTCTTAACAATAGTGTTTTGTTCTTTATTATAAACGCTATATATAGTATAATAGGCTAGTGGATTAATGATCGGAGCCTAAGATTATGAACCCCGAAAAAACTACAGAACAACAAACTGGTGAGGTTAGATTTTCACATATTAACCGCATATCTTATGATGATTGGCAAAAAATACGTCAATATATACTTGTATCATCCAGGGGCTATGATAGCGACACGATTAAAGCTCAGCTAGAAATTGACTCGAGTCCAGAATATCAATATCAACCGCTTCCAGTATCTGAGGGCATGGCCATTAACCCAAACTATTTAATTATTAATTTTGAATTCTCCAACATTCCTTTAATTGGCATCAGCATTCCGTTATCAGATTTTCTGGAAGTTATATTTGAAACAGATGCTGAAATAACTAAAATTAACAAATCAGTAAACGACGGTCTAAGAACTGAGTTAAAAGAAATGTTTGATAATGATCCGATATTAAAAAGTCTACTCGATGAGTTACAACAAAGTGGTATTTTACTTGAACAAAGAGAATTTCAGGCTTTATCACGAGCTATTATGACTCAACGAGCACTTTTAATTTTAATAAATTATCCAGATTTGGTTTAGGGATTTATGGAGGATTTTAAACAAAAAAAATCCGTAGTTTTAGTCTACACTGGCGAGGGAAAGGGAAAGACTAGCGCTAGTCTGGGCCTAATGGCTAGGTCGCTTGGTAATGGCTGGAGTGTGGCTTTCATTCAATTCATTAAGTATTGGGAAGTTAGCGAGCATAATTTCATAAAGAATATAGAACCACTGTATAAAGATAAATTACTATTCTACAAAGGTGGTAAGGGTTTTTATAACGCTGGAAAATTATCTCAAAAGAATGTTAGCGAGAAGCAACATAAAGAAGCCGCAAACATAACCCTACAAAAGGCCCTTAAATGCAGCCAAAACGGCAAATTCGATCTTGTTATTTGTGATGAGATTAATAATGCAGTTAGTGACGGACTACTCAACGAAAATGACTTAAAAAATTTAATATTATTGAAATCTGATGGAACTAGTTTGTGTTTAACCGGACGTAATTTTCCACCAAAATTTCTAAAGTACGTAGATATAGCCACTAATATGGATAAAATCAAACATCACTATGATCAGAAATACATTGCCAATAAAGGCATCGATTACTGAAATTTCTTATTAAGAAATAGTGATAGTATTTTTGCTTCAAGAATTAACGGTGGAGTAATTAAATAGATTATTACCGCGCCAATTAGCCCTAAGTACCATCCAATTAACTTATGCACTCTAAGGGTTCTAGGCCAAAGTAATGAGTAGCCCCAAAATTTACCAAAATCACTATAAACTCTCTTTACATATGTACCTACAGCAATTCCGGTGACATATGATATTTGATAACCGAGTTGATGCAAGTGAATAGATAAATCAAGATCCTCGTGTATATCATTTCTGGGGCACACCTTGTCTTTCACTCTTAGCCATGAATCCCTGGTCATGGCCATTGATGAACCCCATAACGGATAGTGCCCTAGAATAAATCGGTTAAATCTAAAAACAATCTGATCAAAAAACCAAGAATAGATTTTTGGATGACTAACATTGTACCAATATCCCTGACTAGTCCACGCATATAGCTTGAGATGGTCATTGTCCTTGTAAAAATCTAGAACTTTAGCTACCCAGTCTTCTGGTAAGATGGAGTCGGCATCAATCCGTCCTAGAATATTAGAGGTTGCCGCATTGAACCCTGCGTTTCTGGCATATACTATCCCTTGCTGCTTTTCTGATATTATTTTTACGAAACTATACTTTCTGGCTATGGCAACAGAATCGTCAGTGGAATTATTGTCAACAACTATCACTTCACCGGGCATTATTGTTTGTTTTTGAATTGAATCTAGACAATTCTTCAGATGGTCAGATTCATTGTATACTGGTATAATTATAGATAATGTTAATGCTTTACTCATATTAATCTTTATTTAATTATGGCACAAAAAAGACAGCAAAATAAATCAGCTTCGAAGAAATCTACTAAAACTAATCCGTTCAAGGCAATTTATAAAAGCCTGATTAACTGGTTCACCAAAAATTTATGGCACAAGATTATCTTAGGGTTGCTAATAGCCTCCCTTCTTTGTTTGGGTACAATGTACGGCATTGCTAGATGGTACATCTGGACTCAGTCCAAAACTCCATACAACCTAGGGGTAACTTACGTACCAGAATATGCCCAAAGCCTAGGTCTAGACCCAGTAGCTACTCTTCAAGCAATATTTAAAGATTTAAAAATAAAGAATATTAGACTTACGAGTTACTGGGATACGATTGAAGCCACGCCCGGTCAATACAACTTTTCCGAATTGGACCAAGAGGTCGCTATGGCTGATCAGTATCACGTTAAGATTAATTTAAGCATTGGTCTCAGACAACCAAGATGGCCGGAATGTCATATGCCAACCTGGGCAGCTAATGAGACTTATTCGCAATGGGATCCACAACTTAATAATTTCATCACAATGGTAGTAAATCGTTACAAAAATAATCCGGAACTTAGCACCTATGAGCTTGAAAACGAATATTTCTTGAAAGTTTTTGGAACTTGCACCAATTTCTCCAGACAAAGATTAATTAATGAATTTAACATGGTTAAAAAGCTAGATCCCAACCATCCAATTATAATCAACAGAAGTAATAACGCCTTGGGTACACCAATTGGTAAGCCTACACCAGATGAATTCGGAGTATCGGTTTACAAACGAGTATGGGACAGAACCATAACTCACCGATATTTTGAATATCCATTTCCAGCTTGGTTTTATGCATTCTTAGCAGGTACCGAAAAAATAATCACCGGAAAGAATACCGCTCTTACTGAACTCCAGGCAGAACCTTGGCCACCAACTTCAATGACTCAAGCTTCTGAGGCTGAACAGATGAAATCAATGAATCCTACCATTCTTAAAAACCGGTTCAACTACGGTGAGGCTACCGGCATGAAGACAATTGATCTTTGGGGAGTTGAGTGGTGGTATTACCAAAAAGTTATTAAACATGACCCAGCTTTTTGGAATATTGCCATAAACGAGTTTAAAAAAGCTTACTAAAAATTTTGTAACCAATATCTAATTAGTCCATAATTATGGTATGGCGAAGAAAAAATCACAAACTAAGGTCATATCTAACCGAAGAGCTCGATTCGACTATAAGCTAAACGAACCGATGACTGTCGGCATAATTTTAAATGGGGCTGAAACTAAAGCTATTCGTAACGGCAGAGCAGAGCTAAAAGGATCTTACGTAAATGTCATCAACAATGAACTATGGTTAATTAATGCCACGATAACCGGCTCTAACGCTGCGCCAATCCCCGAAGAAATTAAAACTCGAAGCCGGAAGTTACTGGCTAAAAGAAAAGAAATTGATGAATTAATAAGAGCTAAACAAGGTGGTAGCACCATAGTGCCACTAGAAATATTAACAGCTACAAAATTTATCAAGCTTAGAATTGCTTACGGCAGTGGCAATAAGGACTATGACAAACGAGCAATATTAAAAAAACGAGACGAGCAGAGAAATATACAGAATTTTATTAAACATAAAATCTAAAATTTAAATGATTAATCAGAAGATTGGCTGGATGATTCAAACTATTGATTTCATATTTTTGAAATAAGATCATATAATAGATAATAATCAAGAAATTATATTGGAGTTTTTCTGAATGAAATTGGTAGTAATGATACCTTGTCTCAACGAAGCTAAGACCCTGCCATTGGTATTTGAGACCATGCCAAAAAGCATTAAGGGCGTGGATGAATTAGAGGTATTAATTATCGACGATGGCTCAACTGATAACACTCAGGAAGTTGCTAGAAAATTAGGAGTTAAACATTTTCTAACACACAAGGTAAATAGAGGCTTGGCGGTTTCATTCCGTGAAGGCATCAAAGAATCACTAAGACTTGGCGCTGACATTATTGTTATTACCGATGGAGACAATCAATACCCTCAAGAAAAAATACCAGAACTAATCCAACCGATCTTAGATGATCGAGCTGACGTAGTTATTGCCGATCGGCAAACAACTACTATTGAACATTTCTCATTATTTAAAAAATTTCTACAAGTATTTGGAACCTGGGTTTTAAATAGAGTAGCTCGAACCAATGTCCCTGATGGCACAAGTGGCTTTAGGGCATATTCAAGAAATGCTGCTATGCAGCTGAACTTGATAGCACCATATAGTTTCGCTACTGAAACAGTTATCCAATCCGGCAATAAAGGCCAGAGAATAGATAAGATTATTATTAAAACTAATCCTAAAACCAGAGAATCAAGAGTTATGAAATCATCAATCTCTCATGCCAGGAAATCAGGTATTGTAATTTTACGTAGCGTAATGATGTACGAGCCATATGCTATTTTCATTACAATCGGTTTATTCTTTTTAATCGTTGGATTCATACCCTTTATTCATTATCTTTATCTTGTCCTTACAATAAAACATCCATATGGTGCGCATCATCTACAATCATTGATTATCGGCGGTGTTTTGCTAACAGCCTCGTTTATAGCATTTACTCTTGGTCTAATAGCCGATTTAATTAGGGTGAACAGAATTCTAATTGAAGAAGTCTTAGAAAATCAGAAAAAAGAAATGTACAAGAAATAACTTATATTGATTAGAAAAACCAATTTTTAGTTGTATAATTTTTACTACCTTTTACAATAATCTTAGTAGTAATTTTCTTGGCTACATGGTTGACTTTAACCACCGTGCTATTAGACCAATACCAGCTGCTATCACTTCGTATAATGAAAGTTAAAAGCCCGCCACCTTCTAAGAACATAATTAATACAAACAGCCCTAAAAACAGCTTTCTATAAATTAAACCCTTAAGGCTAATACTTAATGCAGTGCCACCGATTGCTGCTAAGAATATAATTATCGGTATTAAGTATCTGCCATTCATAAGCTCCAGAGTACCGGTATAGAGGTATGACTTATAGCCCTCAAAAATTAATATTGTAATATACATTAGGCTAGACAGGCCCATAAATTGAAGATAGGGATTGTGATAAAATACTCGTTTACGATATCTGATAATAGAGTAGGTTGCTAAAATAAGGACTACGGTCAGAGCGGCAATCGGCAAGGGCAATGGGGGATAATTAGTAAAGCTGTTAATTCCATTTATTGCAAAAAACAACCTGTACCACATCCAATAAATCCAAGAGCCAATATAGAACACAGGATTCATATAAGTAATACTTACGCTATGATTGGCAATATCATTGTGGCGGATATAGTTTGCATCCCATACGCTATATTGCTTACAGCTATCAATTGATAGTACTTGATCACAGCTGGGAGCAACCGTATGGTATTGATAGATATTGTAACCGTCTCTCTGGATAAACATCGCCAACAAAAAAAATACCAAAACCGTTAATACCAATTTCAAGATTAACGATTGCTGTTTCCAGCTAAGATATAATTGGCTAAATACTTTCCAATAATTTAACTTATATTTTCGATAAATCTGGTAGCCAAGATATAAAATTGTCGCGAGAAAAATTGGCCCAAATTGATACTGAACCATGGTCGCCATAAGGGAGACTACCAATAACCAAGTAATGGTTGAAATATTAATTATTTTAAGATTAATCTGGTCGATAATTTTAAAAGTCAGTAAGCAGGCCGTAGCAATCAAAGGCATCAACAAATTATCATAGTTAATCTGACCAGCCAATTGCGGAACAATCGGAATTAAAATAAATAAAAATAAAATAAGATTTACTAGCTGCTTAGATAGCCCCGTCCATTTTAGAATCTTCCTAAATAAAATAATTGAACTAGCGAAAAGGGCGATATTAATAAATCTTAGTACAATTACTTGACCCTCTAGACTGTGAACAAATAGTTCAATTAACCTGTAGGGGAAGCTCATTAGATAGTGATATAAAAATGCTGGGTCTCTAGCAACTGCACCAAATGCGTCAGCACCAGGTGGCTGTTGGTTAAGAAAGGGCAGCCAGTAATGTGAGTAGACCTTAATTAAGCCAAAATGAAAATTTTCATCAAATGCTTGAGGATAAACGGCCGATAGGGCAATCCAACTAGCTTCGAGTATAAAGATTGAGAAAATAACCCAAAATAATTTTTTAGACCCTAGGATTGCGTGAATCTTTATTGTTGTTTTGCCCATATAAATCAAACCATATTATATTTAACTGCACTTACACTGAACATAGTAATTTTGAACTTTTCTCGATCACTGAAATTAAATGTTATTATCAATTATAGATTAATATGAAAAATAGACTACACATCATCGCCAGTATCTTACTGTTACTGGTTGCAATAATTATTTTTGTAATCTATATCTCAAAACATAGTTATTTGATATATCGACTCAAAAACATTAGTCCATTTATAGTATTTTGGCTGCTAATACTGTATTCGTTCTGGTTTCTTTGTCTGTCGCTAATCATTAAATACAGCCTTAGAATTTGTAACTTAACAATTCCAACTAGCAAAAATTTATTACTAAATGCCTATTCAACCATTGTTAATTTTTTCCTACCAGGCCAGGGTGGTCCCGTTATCCGAGGGGCATATTTATATAAAAAACATAAGCTCAGGGTCAGGTTATATATTTTCGTAACCTTAATTTACTATCTGATGTATGCGGCTATTAATTCTGTGCTCGCAATTTCAACTTCAAGTCTATGGTGGATATTGATTCCTGTGATTATTTTTATGAGTTTTATCGGATTATTTGGTGGCCGTAAATACATCAAAAAATTTAAAATTAAAGACACTGAGCTCAGGCTTAACTCTACTAATTTATTATTCCTGTTTTTAATTACTCTACTTCAAGTTCTAGTTATCGTTGCCATCAACTACGTTGAACTACACTCAATTAATACAGCTATCTCAATTAAGCAAACAATTATCTATAGTGGCATAGCTAATCTTTCAATTTTTGTTGCCTTGACGCCCGGAGCAATTGGTATCAGAGAGGGTTTCTTAATCTTTGGTAGAAGACTGCATCATATTTCGGTCTCCAATATTATTTCAGCCAGTATTATTGATCGTGCTATATTTTTGATAGTCTTAGTGATTTTACTAATCTATGTACTTGCATCACACGCAAAGAGCAAATTGAACATTAGCAGCGATCCAATTGAACCGATAAAGGAATAGATTCAATAAAAAAACTCCCCGATTAAGGGGAGTGATTTATTGACTAATTATCAAAAATTAATAACGTCGTGAAGGACCGCTGTTTCGATCACGTCCACCATCACGGTGTCCGCCGCCACCAAATCCGCCGCCACCACTTGGACGTGGGCCACGGTTTTCTTGTGGGCGAGCTTCGTTTACAACAATAGGTCGTCCATCGACTTCTTTGCCATTTAACTCAGCAATTGCTTTTTTAGCTTCGTCATCAGTACTCATTTCTACAAATCCGAAACCTTTTGATTGGTTTGAATAGCGATCTACAATAACAACTGCAGATACAACTGTTCCTACCGCTGCGAAAACTTCCTCAAGTTGTTCGCTGGTTACATTGTAAGATAATGATCCTACGAATAATTTAATTGCCATACTTTTTTCTCCTATTACTTGAGGTAATACAATCCTGCGACCTATTAGCTGCGCCTCTTATAATCTATATTATTAACTTATGATTAGAATCATTCTTTTTTTAGAACTTACTTAGCAGTTTCATCTAATCAATTTGAACTATATCATATTTATCATCTTAACAAAACAATAATTATCACCTCATAAATATCATATAAAAAGACGACCTATTGATAGATCGTCTTTTTATTATTTTATTTTAAATTTTTATTCAGAAAGTCTTTTAGCTAATGCCAGTTGCGTAGCACCAACCAAAATTGCGTATACACCCAAAATCCAAACAAAGGCTACTGATGCGGTCTTTGTTTGATAAAGAACTACGATTCCCGCTACTAGAGCTAAGAACCCGTTTACCATTGTTACTCGATCAGCTGTCTCTTCACCGAAACTCTCAAAGACAACAGAGACTAATTCAATCAAGCCTCTAATTATCAATGCAAATCCGATCAAAGTGACGAAGGTAGAAAATACTACGGCAGTATGTCGTAGCAAATATACACCAAAGCCAAGTTCAACTACTCCAAGTAGTGGAGTTAGCAGCCACCAATTTGTACTTCCCATGCTCGATACACTAGAGCCGATGTGAAATACACCGCTTACTAGCAGATAAGCACCTACTAGGTAAAGCAATACTGTGACCGTTAAGCCCGGCCAAAAGATTGCTGTTACTCCGAACGCAACTGTTAGAAGCCCCTGCATCTTCAAGGCCTCCCTAAATTCCTTTGATAAACTTTTCTTTGCCATATAAACCCTCTCCTTTTTTAGTTTACAACTCTTGTTATAGTCCTAATGAATATTAGTTGTCAATAGCATAAAGGGTTGCAGAAATGATTAATTTTTTATTAACAAATATTTTACAAATCAAACCGGATTGATATATATTTCAAGCAAATGGAAAAATATTCAATAATCGATTTAATCGAAGATGATGCCGAGGAAGAAGACGACGATCATGAAGTTGATCATAAGAAAAAACGCCGTCATCTTGCCGTAAGTATCTTAAACTTTGTTGCCAACAGACCGGTTATTGAAGAAAATGAACCCGACGAAAAAGAAGAAGATGCCTTGTCTTTGTTGTTTACTCAACCGCAAAAAGAGGTTGGTGATCAAATTGAGATTATGGCCGAGCATATTGATCCAATTATCTTAGCTAAACAGGTTGTCGAGGATCGAATAATAGAGCTGAGTGAAGAAGTCGACGATCAGTCGACCGAAGGATCTGTAAAAGAAGATAATCTGGAAAAGATTCAGGCGCTAGAAGAGGTTATCGATTACCTTGGAGCTGATGATCTAAATGTTGTCGAGTTTAATCAGGTTAATCAAATTACCAAAATTAAGGATGGGACAGAAACCCCAGCTGCTGTTGAGTCGGTTGAGACAGACCAAGTTAAAATTGTCTCCGAAGAAAAAGTTATCAAACAGGCAGCGCAAAAGTCTAGTAGGCCGGAATCTAGCCATCATCAATCAGCCAAAGAAGATAGGCCGAAACACCGCGAATCAGCTAACCAAACTGATAATAATTCCGAGCCAACAACCAAAACCAAAAATCAGTCTAAAGATTATTTCAACACAGAGAGTAATAAATCGACCGCTCACCTAGATGAAGAGGAATCACTAACCCATACCCGTGAGCTAATTAAGAATCTATATGTTCGAAAAGAGATACCATCAGAACCTAAAATTGAGAAGATAGTAACTAAAAAACCTGAGGTAATACGAACTGCAGAGCCAGAGAGGGTAGTGTTGGAAAGGCCAATGGAAATTATTAATGAAACACCAAAACCACCGCCACAATATCACTATCTAGACATAGCCAAAAAAATTAGCTTTGATAATATGAGCTTAAATCAATTTTTTAATAAAAATAACTTTGACCAAAAATCTCGGATTAGGATAATTTCCGATATCTTAAGAGGCGAAAAACCAGCTAAAGTTATCGAGAAAGAAATGAAAAAAAGAGGTAAATTTAAAAATCTCATCAAATCATACTCAAAAGATAATTTAGCTAATCAAACTCAGGTTAATAATCAACCAAAGGAATCCTACCAGCCCACAGCCAAAGAATTGATTGCAGATAGAAGTAGTTTCAAACAGAGTTCAATCAACGCTAGGATTTGGTTACTAATTATAATTATCTTAATTTTGCTTATAATCTTTTTTATAATTTTAAAACAAATCATAGGGTAAATATTTCTGGTTACATACAAAAACATTTATACTATCCATATAGATATCAATTAAATAGAATCTAGGAAAAAGTAGTGAAAAGAATTTTAACCGGAGACCGAACAACAGGTAACTTACATATCGGGCATTATGTTGGAACTCTAGAAAATAGAGTTAAGATGCAAGACACTCATCAAACATTTGTTATGTTAGCTGACGTCCAGGCATTAACAGATAACTTTCAAAACCCGGGAAGGGTTCATGATGCAGTTTTTCAGGTCGCTATCGATAACCTATCAGTAGGCTTAGATAGCGATAAATCAACTCTGTTCATTCAATCACTAATACCCGAACTTGCTGAGCTAACAGTTTATTTCATGAACCTGGTAACTCTATCTAGGCTGCAGAGGAACCCTACGGTCAAAGATGAAATGCAGCAAAAAGGTTTTGGCACAAATATTCCGGTTGGCTTTTTAAACTACCCAATTTCTCAAGCAGCTGACATTCTAGGCTTTCAGGCCGATATCGTTCCGGTTGGCAAAGATCAGGCGCCGATGCTAGAGCAAACCAGAGAAATCGCCAAAAAATTTAATGAACTGTATGGTGAGACCTTTGTGGTTCCGGAAATACTACTCGGAAGAGTGGCTAAATTAATCGGCACTGATGGCAACAATAAGATGAGTAAAAGCCTAGGCAATATAATCAGTCTGTCAGATGATTCAGAACAAGTCAGAAAACAAGTAAAATCAATGTATACTGATCCAAATCGTGTGACTAAAGATGTTCCAGGTAATGTTTCGAATAACCCAGTATTCATCTATCTTGATGCTCTGGGTAAGCCCAATCATTTACAAACAATTAATGAATTCAAAAAACGCTATCTTGCTGGCGGAATCGGTGACGTCGAGGTAAAGGATTTCTTATTCGAAGTTATTGAAGATTTTCTTGAACCAATTAGAGCAAAACGCGAATATTACCAATCAAACCCTGAGCTAATCAATAAAATCTTAAAAACTGGGACTGAAAGAGCCAGACAAGAAGTCCAAAATACCTTGGAAAAAGCTAAGAAGAGTATGCATTTTAGCTTTAATGATTTTTAAGTCAGTCTTATTTTGGTTATATTCCGCTCGATTTTAAGAGTATAACTAATAAGGTGGTAAGCCAATCTAGAAAAATCATACTTAACATATTTTTAAGTCTAGCTCTGCTGATAATTTGTGTAGCAATTAGACCGATGTCGCTTACTAACAATTCAGGGATTAGTTATTTTGGAATTCATTTTTCAACCGTCGTTCCATATGCAATAACTTTTTTAATTAACAGTTATCTTTATTGGCATATAGCTATTGCAATCAACAAACAATCTAAAATTAATAAATTAATGTCCGTTGCTTTATTTATTATGTCGGCTATGTTTATCGGCTTAATATTAACTCCATATACTTACTTATCCGGACTACATGAATTTTTCGGATCAGTTTTATTTTCTTTACAATTAATTTTGTCTTTAGTAATTACTTTTCTATACAAAAAGTGGTGGTTTATAGCTATGACTATAACCGAGTTGTCATCGGGTATATTGATGTTTCACTATCTACCTTTAAAAAATGGCCTACTATTACAAATGCAAATTATATTTCAAATTGCGTTCTTGATTCTATTAGCTGGGCTATTTAATATTCAAAAGGGAACTAGCAATTTGCATAAAATATCTAAAAGCACTACCATTATTGATAGATTAATTTAAGGATACATAATATGACTAGCAAAAATCGTAGAAAATACTTAGATAAAGTTTTAATTTCATTTGGAACCCTTACAGCAATAATTCTATTATCGATGGGCGGCCTAGCTTGGTGGACCTATTCATTTACCTCCTCGAATGTTAGAAACGAGCTATCTGCTCAAAAAATCTACTTCCCGGAACTCGGTAGTCCAGCACTGGCTAGCCCAAAAATTGGACCATACCTTAATCAGTATGCTGGCAAACAGCTATTAACCGGGCCAGAAGCTAAAGCCTATGCTAATCACTTTATAGCCGTTCACTTATCCGAAATAGCTAACGGCCAGACCTATGCTCAAGTTAGCGCAGAGTCACTAGCTAACCCCAATAATGCTCAACTTAAAGCCGAAGCCGCAACCCTATTCCAGGGTGAGACTCTTAGGGGGCTATTACTAGGGGATGCCTATGCATTTGCTACAGTTGGCTATATCGCAGAAATAGTAGCCATTGTACTATTCATTAGCAGCGGCGTAATGGTGTTATTAGTTTTATTAGGCCTAGTCCATCTATACAAATTTGATTAATCTCTTTGTATTAAAAACTTTTATTAAATTCTAATTATCACCGCCACCGTTACCGCCGCCGGAGCTTGGTACTGTTATGTAAACTGGGGTAATGACTTTCTGAATAATTATCTGGGTTCGGGTTTGTACTTGCACGGCAGGCGGAACCGGTTTAGCTACGACTTGAAAATCGGCATATGGAAGTGCTGTGTAGTTACTTGCTAATCCTACAATACGGTAAATCCCTGGCTTATTAAAAAGATTTGGCCAATTGGCTAGACTTTGAGTATATGATCCACCGGGAGCTATGATTTGTTGCTTAGGCTCACCGCTACATGCAGATGCTTTTGCTGTGTCGTGAATACGGGTCCATGAATTATTGGTCCACGAGTACACGTATAAAGGTTCTTTTGGGCAAGAATTAACTAGTGTAATCGGTTGGCTAAGGCCGTTTTTAAGAGTGTAGGCTACAGTATCGCCAACCGTATACTTGGTTTTCGAGGTAGTTAGTTGCATTACGCCGCTAGCAAAGTTAAGCGTATTAATGCGCTTAGTCTGCCAGTACATTACAAAAATAAAGCCGAGAATGATCAGTAGATACAGTAATACCCAGCCAGCAAGACGCTTGCGTTTGTTTCTTTCTCGGATTGTAGTCAATTCGGAAGTTCGGGCCATTATGCCTTATTCCTTCTTCGAAGACGATAAAGAATAGCGATAGCTACGACGATACCAAAAATAATCCATAGCACCCGAAATATGCCATGCATCAAATCAGTGCCAAGATACAATGCGTGGAAAAATACAAATATCATAATAAGATAGGACATAAAATGGAACAGTTTCCAGGTGTGTGGTTTTTTATCTATCCAAAAGATGGAGGTCAATATAATGGCAATCACAAAATAAAGTGCAAAAACTCCTAGCGCTACATATAGCGACCCTAAATTATGACCAGCAATTGTCACCGTCCGATAATGTGATAGAAATGGTACAAGAGCCTGAGCAATCGTGAACGGTACATATTTATCAAATAGTAGTGCGACAACGTGTACAACAACTGCTATACCGAATACGTAAGCGATGGCCTTGTGCGTAGCCCAAGCTGTTAATGGTTCAAGAAAACGAAATGTTGCACCAGTAATAAAACCAATTCCCGAAAGTATTAACAATACTAGTGCAATAGCCGCTACAAATCCCGCAGCACGGGTAATATACCAAGGCCATGAAGATCGTGCGCGTGTTACAAGTTGTTTCGATACAGCAGGGCCCTGTACTGGGTTAACTAAAATGTTAGGAGAATCAGCTGTGCTCAGGTTTTTAGCAGTAGCTGCTGTCGCCGCAGAAGCCACAACTGTTATACCGTTAATAGAGCCGGCTACAAAGAATAATATGATTAGGCTGGTGATGACAAACAATCTACGCATAAATGGTTTCTAATAGTATATCATTACCGAAATGCACTGTATTAATCTTATCTTTAGCAGTTTTAAATTGTAACACCGCAGCTTTTACTCCATGATCCCTAAGGAATTGTAGACCCTGTTTGCTTCCCAAAATGACGGCACAGCTAGCTAAAACATCGGCTCGGAATGTTGAATCATCACAGACCGTGGCCAGCAAAACATCTGTCTCGGCCGGATGGTTGGTTCTAGAGTCTATAATATGATGCCACGACCTACCTAATTTTTTACCACTATGAACCGTAGTGCCTGAGGTTGCAATTCCAGCTATTTCAGCTGCATTAACAGTAGCTATGTTTTTGGATGAATCATCGGCGCCCTGAACCGTAACAGACCACGGTTGGTTATGCTCATTGTGTCCGCCGACCGCAATATCTCCACCGAATGAAAACCAGTAGCCGGTAACCGTACTGGGTAATTTACTGCGAAGCTGATCGGCTAAATAACCCTTGCCGCAGCCACCAAGATCGAGTGCAGTTCCATAGGGAATTTTTGCCCAATTGTCACCAAGCTCCAGTTGATTTATGTTTGCAACCGACTTATCTGAATGATCATCAACCACGTCTTGCTCATGACCCGGTACGCGGGAGTGGCTGTAACCAGACGCCTGTAGAGCTGGCAGAATAAACGGATTGTATAAACCATCTGTCTCATGAGCGATTTTACTGGCGGCCGTTAAGATTGCCTGAAATTCAGTGGTTACAACTTGCTTTACTCCGGCATTTTTATTAAACATCGACAGTTCGCTGTCAGGTAAAAACCGACTAAAATGTCGTTCGAACAAGAAGATTGTCTTCCAGAGTTCACGGTATAAACTTTCAATTTTTGCTGGTGATAAATTGCTAACTAGTGACAGTCCAGTTTTGCTACCTAGGGCAATACATTCCTGATAATACTGCATTTAAAAAACCTAGATACATCTTCCTGACGGTGTTGTTTGGCAGGTAGGGGCTGGTGCAGATATGGGCGCAGCGTATATTGGAGCTAGATTCTGGGGCGGTGGGTTAATCGTGCTGGGACTAACACCCGAAGATTGACTGACCGCCGGTGTTGTTGGCGCTGTTATAACATCCGGTGATGGAGGAATGCTGTTAACCAGTTGGTCGAGCTGTTGCCCTCGAGCGTTTGTAATAATATACGGTGCAGCAGCGGTAGGCCTAAGTGATGTAGTTGGTGGTAATGCTCTTAAAAGATCACTAACCATTACCACTAAGCTACCAAGTGCGAAGCTGATAGCACCAAGAGCGTAAACGTTAGCCGGCCAACTACGTAGAGTGCTCGTCTGTTTTGGTGATGACTGAGTAAAAGCTTCGGTTAAAATATTGGCCTTAGGAGCACCTTGTTTAGCGAGCAAGTTAATCATAGGTTTCATGTACACTGGTGGGCCACAAATGAAAAACCTAAGATCTTTATAATTATTGCCGGTAACTCTATCGAGCAGTTCAGCTGTAATGTATCCGTTAGCAACCTGATTTGATGGCAACTTATCGGTCGGACCTTTGCCAACCACGAATATAACTTTAAGGTTTGGGTGAGCGGCTTGAATTGATAGCAGCTCATCCCCAAACGGCACATCATCCTGAGTTGCGCAACTGTATAGCAAAGTTACATCGTTATCATCTTTTAAAGCACTCAGATAACGCAGCATGCTCATGAATGGCGTGATACCGATTCCGCCGGCCATAAAAATTGCTTTTTTATCATTGGTTACATCGAGAACAAAACCACCAAAGGGTCCCGATACATCGACAATGTCACCTTTTTGCAGCTTACTAAGTGCCGTGGTAAAGCGTCCGCGAACACGCATACTAAATTGCAGAATGTTTTGATCAGTAGGGGAGCTAACAATTGAAAAACAACGAGCAACTGATAGCTTACCGCGTTTCTCGTAACTAATAGTTGCATACTGACCGGGCTGAAAGGCAAGTGGACGTTCCTGATCGTCTCGCTTAAGTGTCAAAAGCAAGGTCGAAGCTGTTATTTTTTGATTATCTTGTACTAAATATACCCGCATAATTTTGTACTTATTATAGCATTAGAGGAGTGATTGTCTGAACATCACAACCACTCAAATCTTTCTAAAATATTTTATTAACGGCTGCTCTGCTCTAAAAGTATTAAATTGGCGATCCGGAATCAATTGAGCCCCAAGTTACATTTTTAATTATCTGCATTAAATCAGTCTCTAGAGCATTTGGGTCGTAGTTCTTACTCTCGTAAGACTCAGGTATAGCGCCATGATCACCAATAATATATTTCTTGCCATCAACAATTAAAGTAGCAACTTCACTATCTTGAAACTTAGCTAACGCTACCTGTGTACTTCGTCCTTGCTTATTCTTAATACTACCAAACAGAAATTCTGTGTCTGGAATATCTAAAATAACCAACCCTGGTTCTCTATATATATCATTAGGATGGAAAATAAATGCTAACGTAATTTCATCTTTTAGGGAAAATTCTTTAGGCGTAGATATTTCGTATTTACTCATGGAACACTATTATAACACTAGATTGTAATATAATCAAGTTTAAGTTTTGAGAATATAGACAAATAATAATTAATTTTTTGCCTCTGCTGGGCCATTTAACCTATTATTTTCAATAACTTCTTCGACACTATGTCCAGTATTGCGTGCGACTTCTTTTAATAATCGCAAAGCGTCACGCTCGAGATTAGTCCCTGCTATCGGTGCAACCATTGACGCTGGATCTGTCTGTATGGCACCTTCTAATGATAATTTTTCCATAGCAGATAGTATATCACCTACCATAAAATTTCTGTAAAAATGATTATTATGATCTCTTTATAGCGTATAATTATAGAAAGTAAATTAATATAAAAAGGTAATTCTGATGGAATTGGCAGTCAAACGCACGTTTGCAGCACTTGAGGTTAGGAATTTCAAGCTGTTTATCATTGGGCAGGGTATATCTTTGTCGGGAACCTGGATCCAAACCATCGGTCTATCGTGGCTAGTCCTACAAATGACCCATTCAGGGACCCAACTAGGATTGGTTGTAGCCGCCCAGTTCCTACCAGTCTTAGTATTAGGCGTCTGGGGAGGTCTGATTGCCGATCGGTTCAATAAGAGACACGTTTTGTATGTTACCCAAATATCCTTCGGCATATTGGCATTAATTCTTGGCATTTTAGTAATTACTCATATTGCTCAACTATGGATGATATATCTTCTGGCAATCTGTTTGGGATTAATCAATGTCGCAGATAATCCAACCAGACAATCCTTCGTCATAGAAATGGTTGGTGGGGAACGACTTAAAAATGCCATCACCCTTAACTCAACCATGGTTAATGCAGCAAGGATTATTGGACCATCAATAGCCGGAGTGTTAATTGTTAGCGTTGGAGTCGGTGAGTGTTTCATAATTAATGCTATTTCCTATATAGCCGTCTTAATAGCCTTATTTATGATGCGCGAGAATGAATTACACAGAGCACCAATATCTACTAAAGAACCTGGTCAAATTCTAGCCGGACTCAATTATGTATGGCACGAACCAAAATTAAAATCGACACTAGTTATGATGTTCATAATCGGTACATTTGCCTATGAGCTACCGGTGGTTCTCCCTTTATTTGCCACCATAACTATGCACGGTAATGCTAAGACCTATTCAATTATGATGGCAGCCACTGGAGTTGGAGCTATTTTAGGAGGTTTATACACCGCCGGACAATCAGCCTCCCGCGAGATACAACTTATATGGACGGCTATCTTTTTTGGCCTTAGCATATTGCTTGCTGCATTTATGCCAAGTCTAACAACTGCCTTAATAGCCCTAGTTTTAGTTGGTGCTCTATCGGTACTGTTTATTGCTCTTGGAAACACCATATTACAACTTACCAGCAAGCCTACGATGAGAGGACGAGTAATGTCACTATGGTCAATTGGATTTTTGGGTACCACACCAATCGGTGGACCAATTATTGGATTTATAAGTGATCATTCTAACCCAAGAGTTGGTTTAGCAGTCGGTGGCGTATCGGCGATTATTGCCGGTGGATTGGGCTGGTATATATATAAAAATATGGCTACCCAGAGTCCAGACTTCGAATAACACGCTGTTATTACCAATACTATTACCCCATTGCCCGATAGATTAATGATCTAATTAGGCCGTGATTACCGCTGTAGCTATATAATACCTATTATGCACTACCTAGTTTTGGCATTGGTTGTATTTATAGCGGGAGTTATACCTGCTTTTGGACCACCTTCCTGGGTATTTGCTGTTTACTTTAGGCAACAATTTGGCCTCTCTCCAGTATTAGTAGTACTAATTACAGCCCTGACTACAACACTAGGCAGATTACTGCTAGCTAAGATTACCAGACGCCTGAAAATACATATCCCCAAACGGTATAGATTAAATATTGAACGGGCACAAAAAATTCTCGATAGAAAGCAAAAGAGTATGTGGGCAATAATCGGGCTATTCGTTTTATCTCCGCTACCATCAGCTCAACTATTTGAAGCTGCCGGATTATTAGAGATTCCGATGCCATTACTAGGGGCGGCATTTTTTGTTGGTAGAATTTTTTCACTGAGCCTATATTTAGCCTTAATGCATCTAACCATATCTACGGTTAGCGCACTTTGGGAAACTGGATTAACCTCAATTTGGATGATCGCTTTTGAAATAATATCAATTATCGGATTGATAGCCTTATTTAATATTCAAAGAATTATTAGAATATATAACTCAAGAAAACATAAATCAAAAGAGTAGAAGACACGTCGGCCGGTCAAAACATTAAATCTTATAGTCCGTAAGACATCTTTAGAACTTGCAACATTGACTTCTTGGGGACTACACTAGAAGAATGAATATAGAATTTTATTTTGATCCAGGTTGTCCGTTTTGTTGGATCACCAGCCGTTGGCTACTAATGGTCAGCGAACACCGTGATATAAATATTAGCTGGCGCCCGTTTTCTCTTGCTATTAAAAATAATCAGCTTGATACTAGTGACAAGTCAAAATACGCCATCCTAGCTCGAAGTTCGATCAGGGTATTACGTGTCATCTTAGCCGCACAGGACAATGACGCATCTATAATTGATTTATATACTGACTTCGGCATACAACATCACGTAGCTGGAATGGAATTCAACGACGAGATGATTGCTAAAGTTCTAGTAAAACATAAGTTACCCGCAAAATTATTAGACGCAGCCGATGACAAAAATTATGACAAACAATTACGCGCCTCAATCAAAACTGCAACCGATATTTGCGGTCAAGATATTGGCGTGCCAACAATTATTTTCGTCTTAGATGATGGCAGTAAAAATGGCTACTTTGGGCCTGTCCTTCAAGAGCTACCCAACCTAGAGGAGTCACTAAAATTGTGGGATGGCCTTTCGCTACTCGCAACTAACAAAAGTTTCTATGAACTAAAAAGATCACGCCCTGAAGGTGATCCGAATGTATTTAGTACGGCTAAATGCTGATTTAAAACTATACCTTTATGGTTTTAAAAGTTTTAAGATCAAAAAATCTGGAATTTTCATCATAGACTGATATGATGTTGGAGATAGCTCTTTCATGCTAGGCAAGGGCAGTGGTTCTATAATATTTGCTATAAAAAATCCTGCGCTAGCAGCCTCCATACTAATTTCTCCAAAAGATTTATGCCACGTTGTAACATCCATATTGCCCTGGCCAAAGGATGATTTCCTGTCCATATAATTTCCAACAATATCAACTTTGTTAATCTTGCGATACTTTGTCCTGGATAATTCTCTAATTGAAAAATCTTTATTGTCCTTAACCAGTTCCATAGCTGATGAGACTGGATGATTGCAGGAAAACAGAAAATACGAATTTGGTTTTAGCACTCTATATACTTCACTAAATACTTTTGTCCAATCTTCAAGGTAATGAATAGCTAAGCTTGAATATACAAAATCAAAACTTGAATCTTCAAAATCCAATTTTTCCATATCCATTTCTTTAAAATCACACTCAGGATAACTACTCTTGGCAATTTTAATCATTTCACTTGATATGTCTATTCCGATAACCTTTTTGGCTCCACATTTAAATAAATAGAGACAGTCTTCGCCACTGCCACAGCCTAAACTTAAAACAGCCATTCCATTCAGTTTTGGTAACGCATTATACATAGCCGGTTTTTCATATTGTGAATGAAAGATTGAATCATTAGGATCGCGAACGTGTTTAGTATATCGTTCAGAATTTTGGTTATACCATTCAATAGAACGTTTATCCGTTGACATGAATTAAGTATAACGACACTGGATAGATTGGCATAAACTTTTTAGCTTGCATATAAGCCTATGCTCCTATGACGTTTATAACTCCCATCGCTTTTATTAAAGTTTTTTTGCTAGGTTCAAATGTAAGAGCGTCCGACGCTTCTTTGACGGGCAACCACAAGTTTTCAAAATTCTCACCCTCTTCGCGATGTGGAGTAGGTTTGGTAGTTTTATCTATAAGCTCCATCAAGTAATGATGGACCGTTTTACCATAATGATTATCATCCTCATGATATTCATAGTATTCTGTTCCTAGCGAAGCTATTATCCTGGTTTGATAGCCAGTTTCTTCATATACTTCTCTGGTTGCAGCATCTTCAGCAGTTTCTCCGTCCTCAATCGTACCTTTTGGAAAGATAACTTCATTCTCGGGTATTACTTTTATGACCAAAACCATACCATCAGAATAAACTACACCGCCTGCTGAATATTTTTGGATTATTTTTGACATTGCATTATGTATAATACCAAAATAAAAAATATTTATAGTTTGACGATATTTTAATTAATTCTTTTTAATATTTATCTATATAACCAAATCAGACTGTATAGACAACAAAATATTACGGCAGTTAAAGGCTAGGGGTAAATTGACACCATCCTCTATGCTAAACCACCTAGCATCAACTATTTCATCTTCCTGCAACAGGATGTCACCACTTATATATTTAGCCCTAAAGATACTTATTAGAATGTTTTTGTCATTATTGACTGATTCATCAATCAGCTCTTCGATCAGGCACTCAATTCCAACTTCTTCAAATACCTCTCTTGCAGCACCGACTTTTGCATGTTCATCTGGCTCGACTACACCCCCAGGAAAGGACCAGTAATCTACATACTCCTTAGTGGTTGATGAACGAACTAATAAAACTTGATTTTTGCTATTTATTACTACTGCGAATGCGCCATTTCTCATCAATATATCTTATCCTAAAGGCCAAGAATCCGGCAACATAGGTTTTTATAATAATGAAGATATATTTTAATTCGTCTTCATTGGGTAAAAAATAGGTATTGATGTAGTATAAAACCATGCCAAGAAAAATCTCTACAGGAGTTGTGCATAAGGTACCGGAAGATTTATATGAAGCCTTAATTTCTGATGAATCTGCACTAGAAAGGTGGGAAGACCTCACGCCGCTTGCACGCAATGAATGGATTTGCTGGGTTATAACTACTAAAAAAATGGAAACAAGAAAGAATCATATTGAACGAGTAATCACCGAACTCATGGAAGGCAAACGACGCCCATGCTGTTGGGCCGGCTGCATCCATCGCTAAAACACTCTGCCTAAACTATCACTTTACGTAAGCCAAATGTTTAGGTAACATCAAAATATGAGTCAAGATTTTTTTATCGATACGGCGCCAATAATATTGGTGGATATGGACGGAGTGCTCGCTGATTTTGATCAGGAAGTTAAAAACCGTCTCGCGATAAAGCACCCAGACATACCAATATTGGATACTCGAGAAAATTTTTATATATCCGATGACTATCCAAAACATAGTTTAAAAATTAGAGCTATATCTGATGAACAAGGTTTTTTTGAGTCATTACCGTTAATAGAGGACGCGCTTGAAGGTTGGCAGAGATTACTGGATTTAAAATTCCATCCAATAATATGTAGCGCACCGATTAGATCAAATCCTTATAGCAAAATTGAGAAATTAAATTGGCTGAAAAAACATTTTGTGCCAGTATTTGGAGAACGGGTAGTCGACCAGGCAATTATCACCTCTGATAAGCATCTGTCTGATGGCATTGTGTTAATTGACGACAGACCTGAAATAATGAATTCTGACGCTGCATCATGGAAACATATTATATTCGATCAACCATATAACAGAGATAAAATTGGGCAACCAAGAATCATCGGATGGCAGGATAAAAATCTTTCAGATATTCTTAAGCCTGCAGTAAAATAAAAGTTAACTACCTATCCATATTTTTTATCATATATTTTGATTTACTTGCGTAATATGATATAATAACTCTCATAAATAGGAAACACTATGGTTGAGCTTTCTAAACCTTCAGATTTGAGTCCAAGCGACTGGGTGTTAAATCAAGATATTGCCAGAGAAGCATATACAGCGTCTTTACCCAATAGGACTCCGGCTGAGATTGAGTATTTAATTAATGGAGATAATCCTAAAGCTTACTACGAATCACATATAGATCCAAAAAATGAGGGCGGTAAAAGGTTCGACTCTGATCAATCTTACTCGAAACTTCGGGTTGCACGAGTATTTATAGGCCGTGAATTAGCTGGTTGGGGGTATGCTGCGGATAATACATCCGGACGCAATGAAATAATAAGGGAAGCCAAAAGACTTTCTGTAGTTAAGAATTACTTATGGCTCAGAGAAATAGTCGTCAAACCTGAATTTATGAAACACGGAGTCGCCAAGGAAATAGGACGAGTATTGCTCGAAGATGCAGTTGATCGTCAGCCAGTTACTGGATATATGTGGCCCGATGAAGATCCAGCATTTATGGGTCAAGTAGCCGAAAAATTAGGCTTTGTGTCTACTGGAGAAAGAGAAGTCCCAATATTTGGACCGAATACTCGAACAGCTCGACAGGTCAGAATGCAGGCACCTACCGTAAAGAGTGTCTTAACCAAACTTTAAGACGCTAGTCTAAAACTACTTCGAATATGAGTAAGCCACAATCTATTTTAAAGACTAAAAAATCTACTCTTACTTTATTTATAAAAATTAAATAAGGGCCATCATCAAA
The DNA here is from genome assembly GCA_021781215.1 of bacterium. GTDB lineage: Bacteria > Patescibacteriota > Saccharimonadia > Saccharimonadales > DATKHC01 > JAJXXC01. The sequence goes on along the minus strand of JAJXXC010000007.1, from coordinate 23,621 downwards.
CTAAGGATTTACGAGAATTAATGCACGTTCAATTTCGTTTAATAACTGTTTAGATTTTGCACCTGCTCTGTATATAAAAATATCCCCATCCTCAATTCTGCGATTTAATTCCGGGAGCAGGTCGGCTCTTAAAGCTACTTTAGCACTAGAAGGGTAATGGTACATTGGTGAAAATGTCCGTTCCAGATGCGACTTTTGGGCATCATGATAGAGAGCATTTATTAGGTGATTACATAATTTTTTACTAGCAAGATTATGAGTTAGGGCAAATGAAATTAATTTATCGTCTGTAATAATCGATACGATACTTTCTGATTCGTAATCCCACGTATAGCTTACTAGCTCTGGGTTATACTTTATTGCCTCTGGTGATTTATGTACATAATCGGCGAGGGATTCTGGCTTTAATTTGTAAATTTCTAAATCACTAAAACCTTGAAGGCATGCTTCACCTAATAAATTCACAACTCGTTCAGGCATTAAGGTTTTCAACTGAACGACATACATCTCGCCATTGGGTTCGGTTTCATTCATTATCATATATATACCATATTTCCAATTTTAAGATTTATTTTAAAAGTTCTGCCATTACTTGAGGGAATAATACTTCGATGGGCATTTTCTCGGGTATAAATATTTTTGATAGATCGACTAAACCTAGCTCACTCATCTGCACCAAATTATGAATTGCAATACCACCAATAAATAATAATTTTCTCTGATCTTCTCGAAGAGCCTGATAAACCAATCTTTGTTCAAGATAATTTAACGGCTGTGTATTAGTTACTAGTGGCATGTCTTGTGCGAACTGCAAGCCACCAAATCTAAAAATCCTTCTCGCTCGATTTACCGCCTGATCAACGGCTTCATTAATCTTTAAATCAGGATTTCTTTTAGTCAAGTCTTCAAAATACGCTTGAACGCATTCCCCGAAAGAACCACCACTATCTTTTACCAGTAATGCCTGATAATAGCCAGTTCCGGCTACATCAGTATCTATAGTACCTCGTAGTATCTCATTAGCCACCTGTTCCTGCCATATTCCACCCGACTCAGATTGATATGATGCATTGTCTACGCCAATTCTCTCGAGTATTGCCAAACTACTTATAGCACGTTTATTCTCATGTTGAACAACATGGGCAATTTCATGGTTCGCTAGAGTTAGGGCCTTAAGTACAGCAACGGACTTACTGGGAACTTTTATAATTCTTTGTTTATCGTTAACAGCTAGGCTCTTGAACTTATCGCTGACAATTACTTGCCACTTACCATCAAAAGCTGGCGTCGTTCTTTCGCTGCTCCATTCATCGTATTCAGACAATAATCCATAGTCTGCAAGAACAGTCTTTATCCAATTACCAAAAGTTTCACTATCTATAATCTTATTCTCTAAGGTATCCGGATCGATGTCAGCATAAAGACCTCTGTCTACGGATATCTCGCCGCCATCTTCTTGGCTAGCTTCTGTTGCGAGATGTTTAGCCTCACTGCTAAGCCAAGTTAAACTATTATCCTCATTTCGAGCTACTCCATGCCTAAATCTATCGATCCGTTGCATAAAATTAGCAGAACCAATGTCATCTCTATTAGTAAACATAGCAGGTAATTCTTTTTCTAAAGCCTTTAAGATATCTTCATGAATATGTTTTTTACTTAGATGTGATTGGTATGCCAATTTATAGGATGAGATATAGTTATCTGCAATTAAAACATTTATCTTTTGTCTGTATAAATCTGCCAAAAATAGTTTTGCCTTAACTACGTCGTCGTCACCCCCATTAAGTGCATTTAGGTCTTCGATAACAGAAACGATATAACCCTTAATTTTTTTATAGCCTCGAACTTTATCTAGTAACACCGATGGATTCTTATAAACGGTCACTATACCAGGAGAAGCTAAGCTATCGCCCTTAAAACCATTGTCTATAAATTCTCTGGATAGCATTTTTTCTTCAAACCCGATGCTATTTGCTTCAAGTTTATCTAGTTGCTCAGATTCGATATTAGAAGTATCCAAAGCTGCAATAAAGCTAGCACAGCTTTCTTCATCATAATAGTCGATAGTTATGCCCGTAGCATGTTCGAGAGCTTGTTTCCCTTGGGAAGTAAGAAAATAATTAACCCCAAAATCCGTACTGTTTGTCTTTAATTTCCAAATTTCTTCAACAGGACTGACTTCTACTCCAGCTGACTTTGATTTTTCTTTGTATAGCTCAGCAACAGGGAAGTCATCAGGATTTAGGCTGGCATTATACAGCTGATGTTCGAATTCAATAACATCATTAAGTCGCTCATCTAAACTATATGAACTATCATTAAATTCAAGATTTTGTAAATTGGTGCCAGGTCTTGGTGGATAGGGGTAAGTATTTGATCTAACCATATAATATATATATACCATATTTTGTAAGGTTTGTAAATATCCACGTATTAACTCACCACCTTTGCAACCTAAAAAGGTAGGTCCTAAACTGTAGTTACTACTAATAATTACAAGAAAGGAGCCTACCATGGCTTATTCTATCAACCCTAACCTACCTAGAGCGAGAGCTCTTGGGTTAAAACTACTAATTAATGAAGGTTTACCCCTTCAGGTAGTTGCTAACAAGCGTGGAGTCCATAGATCGACTATTTATAGATGGAAAGTGAAATGGTTAAAGCTCAATGAGTATCAACGATTAGATAGTTTCCATATGTATGTAAACCTATGCAGTATATAATTGCCATACGTAAATCTTGTACTATAGCCTATTATATGTTATTATATTGTTTATGAATGAATTCAATAAAACGAATTTTGAAGAACTAATGAGAGAAGCTGTAATACAACATAATCTAGGAGATTATGAAGCTGCATTGGCACTTAGCAATGAAGCCTATGAAATGGCTCCAGATAACTCATCTGAAAAAGGCAGAGCCGCTCGAGACAATAGTGCTCGCTATGATCGTCTTGGTAAAACTGAAGAAGCTGAGCAATGGGCTGACGAAGCATTTAATATTCATGATGGATTAGTTAAGAGTATGGATGATCCAAATCGTGAAGCTTATAGAGAACGCTCGGTTAGTGCTATGTATGTAGCTGTAAATGGATTACGTAAAGCAATACATGCAAAACAAGCTGGTCAAACTGTTGATGACCTGAGCTTTTTGGATAGTATGAGATTAACCTGGTCAGATTTACAAAAAGCACGTGCAAAAGCGAATGGATTAAACCGAAAAATAGACCAATATGCCATCAATGCATCACGCCGAGCTAGCATGGCGGAAACATTATTTGGAGATCGTAAAATTGGGCTAATTATTGGTGCTAAAGCCGTGGCATTGGCCTTTGCATCAGAATCGCCAATGTTAGATACTAGTAACCCTAACTTAACTACAAAACAACGACTCCAGGCCAAAAAGAAAGCATTATTGGGTGGAGTAGCAGCTCTTGGAATCAGTGTAATAGCATCTCCAAAGAAAATGAATAAAAAAAGACAAAAGCTTGCTTTAAAAATCGCTGATCGAGCTCTTTAAAACGCCTACTTTTAATCTCGAAGTGCAACTTTCTCTAACTATATATAGTTAACAGACATAGGAGAAAGTAAACTCAAACCTTACAACAGATGAGTGCTTTTTAACTAAAAATTAGGCTAAAAAGTAAAAGTTTAGTTAATTAGTTAAAAATCGTCTTGGCTTAGCGTCTAGGCCACCAACTTTAAATCAAACAAAGATAAGCAATGTTCTAATGCTTGCAAATTTATTATTAAATTGGGTACGCTATTTATTATGGCAAAATACCATGGAGAAACTTTTGAAGGCCGAGAACCTTTAACCAATGAAACTGCTGCAGAACTAATCGTTTTTGAGGCCGAACAAATTCTATCTGATAAACACGCTAGATCCGTACTTGAGCATAAAACAAGAAAAATTGCTGCAGCAGCTGGACCTATAGCATTAGAAGGCACCATAACTCTTGGCTTCGCAATGGGTAGTATGTTTTTTCCCATATCATATATTAGAAACCACAAAGATGCTGAGACCAAATAGTCTTTTGCCATAGTCTAGACTACTATATCTTACTAAATATAGAATCCAATAACGTGAATGTCTAAGTTGATGGACTGTTAAAATATATAATCTCGGCTCAGCGCACTGGTTGAGAACCCCTGGATGAACTGATAACTACGCAACCAGCTTGACGCCGGTAGCTTCAGCAATCTCCATTATCCATCTTTCGAGACGATCTACTTTATGGGCAAGAGCCAGCATTTCCTGCATATATATTTCTGACTGTTTAGCATAAGCATCCACGGCATTGGTCAGCCTGTTAAGTTCTTCTTTAGTCGAGGTTTGCTCTAACCTATCATTAACTTTTTTAAATTCAACCTGCATATATTTAAAAAGTTTTGTAAATTCGTCATTTTTCATATTTTAATTATACATCACATTTTAAAATCCCAGGTTAACTAAATAAATTGATCTTTAATACACTGATACTGACTAGACACCTGTAAAATATACGCTCCTGGCTCCCCAAACTGGATTCGAACTAAACATTTCTACCACCTAAATTCTAGGTTCGTTTTGCTATAGCTTAATTCTGTTATTTGACAAGTTCGATGCCGTTTTTAATGCCTCAACTTCATGCAACGGATAAACATCATATTCATCAAGATTGATTTTATCAATGCTAAATACTGCGTCTTCACCGTCTCGTCTAAACGCTACAGCGTATCGGTGCTGTCCATAAAAATCATCGATAAACCAAGCCTCTTGAGCTTGCCCAGCCTTAGGATTAATGGCTTTGTCGACAAATGTACTCATCACTATCCCTTATAATCGTCTGGTTCTTCATAATAATACGATTGTTCTATACCTTTCATGAATACTTCCCGATCATCTATCTTATTAGTTAATGCGGTGCGAATGAGTTCGCGTAATTCAAGATCGTTTACTGGGCTGCGCTCCATAGCATTAAAATAGTCATTCTTGTCAATCTTTCGCCAATCCACGCATTGTTTTATATTTCTCTTTAGCATTAAATCCAGCCAAATGCGGGTACTGCGACCATTGCCTTCCATGAATGGGTGTGCAATGTTCATCTCGACATACTTTTTAACGATATCTTCAAAAGTTCTCTCGGGCATTTTTTCTATTTCAGATAGACCACTTTTCAAATAAATGGCAGATGCAAAAGTGAACCCACCTTTGCTAATGTTTTTGGAGCGGATTTTTCCAGAAAAGTCATAGAGACCACCAAAAAGATATTCATGAATTTGCTGCAAGCCCTTTGTTGTACCAACCTCGAATGACGATAAGTCTGGGCTACCAAAAAGTTTTATAGCTCGCTGTTTGCTTATTTCATCAATGTTTTTCATATCTATATTATAGCACAAAACAGCAGAATTTCTTGGGAATTCACCACTGTTAAATCGGTTTTTCGGTCTAGGAATCTGGTCGGACTCGAACCCAGTAACTCCTTGGGTACTTATGAAATCAAAAAACTGTCTACTTATTTGACAGTTTCATGAAATTTTTTTTAGCTTCAAATTAACTCTGTTATTTAGGCGTTCAGGTCGCCTTTGATGTAGTACTTGGCTCCGGAGGTCGGATTCGAACCGACAACCTCGAAGTTAACAGCTTCTTGCTCCACCATTGAGCTACTCCGGAATATTTTCAACTAACTTATTCTAACTTTTAATCTATGTTCTGTATAGACCGAAAATTAAGTATACTAATTATTGCACAGCATTAAAAATCAGGGAAGGGTGTCCGAGTGGTTTAAGGAGCACGCTTGGAAAGCGTGTATACGGGCAACTGTATCGCGGGTTCGAATCCCGCCTCTTCCGCCAGTATAATTGCTAAGCGCCGGCTATTTTATATTTATTAACTCTATGCAGCGCTAGGCCACCTGGAAGAATAGGTAACCAGAAGGTCAGAAACCGATAAGTTATTGTAATTGCAGCTGCTTGAGATAGGCTAAGGTTCATAGCCACTAAACCAATAACCAGTACTGCTTCAATGGCACCAATGCCACCTGGCGTAGGAGCGATGTTACTTATTAGTGAGGAAGTCACATATAATGCAAAAATAGCCACTAAGGGCGCTGTAGTATGAATTGCTTTCATTGATGCAAACAATATAACTGTTGAAGTTAAAGTAATAGCCAACGAACCGATTAATAATGACGTTAGTTGTTTAAGACCATGAATACTCTTAAGGCCCTCTAGCGCCTCTAATATAAAGATCCTTACTTTGCCACGATAAATAAAGCCCACAATAACTAAGATAATTAGAGCAATTATAGTTAACACTAATAACCAGCCGCTAAGATGAATTGAATGTACTTGGTTAAAATAATCTACTAGGGTAATTGGTGAAATAATTGCTACCATCAGAACCGTAGTAATGATCCCAAAAACTACCGGGATAGTCGACATCACCATCGCCTGTGCATGCGACTTACCATGTTTATTATAATAGCGAGTAGTTAAATTAACCCCCCCAATATTAAAAGGCAGGAAGTGGTTTACAAATGATCCGGCAAATTGGAGCAAAACAATATCCGATAACTTACCAGTGTAATTGCCGGCGGCATATTGAGTAAAGGCTGCTGCTAAAAAAGATAATGCAGCGACGACTAATCCAACAAATAACCAGAGCCAAGAAGAGTGCTCTAGAACTGCAAAGGTATGGCTAAAGGCTTTTAATTGAGGTAGAAAATAATATATTCCTACTAATACGGCAACCAGTAATATTGCACGTGTAAAGGTTACCGGACGTTTAGATAATATTTTTTCTTTCATTTTTCCTCCCATTATACACGGCTATTTTATTAAATCGTATTAATCACTATTTTACACAAAATAAGTGTTATATCCTCTTTTTAGACTAGTGTGAGATAATTCTAGTAGATTATGAGTTTAAAGATTTATTCCTGGAATGTGAATGGCATTAGGGCGGTATGGAGCAAAAATCTGCTACTACCATTTATTGATAGGGAACAGCCAGATATTATTTGCTTTCAAGAGACTAAAGCCAACAGGGATCAAACCGATTTGGCTCTGCCGGGTTATGAGGAATTTTGGAATTCAGCTACTAAAAAAGGCTACTCTGGAACCGCAATATTTACCAAAATTAAGCCAATATCTGTTAGCTATGATTTTAGTGATCAAATTAATAAACAATTTCAATTAACTGATTTAGCTGATCGAGATTCAAATGACGAGGGCAGGGTGATATCTGCTGAGTTCGATAAATTTTTCTTAGTTACTGTCTACACTCCAAATGCTAAGGATGATTTAAGTAGACTAGATTTGAGATACAACCATTGGGATAAAGCCTTTCTCGCGCATTGCCTGAGTCTTGAGAAAATAAAACCAGTTATCTTTTGTGGTGATCTCAATGTTGCCCATACTGAGGATGATCTGGCAAACCCTAAACCTAATGAAGGTAAAAAAGGCTTTACTAAAGAGGAGCGACAAGGTTTTGATAACTTCCTAAGTGCAGGGTATATCGACAGCTTTAGATTATTCAAACAAGGAAATGGCTATTACAGTTGGTGGAGTTATTGGGCAAACTCGAGGGCTCGCAATGTTGGTTGGAGAATCGATTATTTCCTAATTTCAAAAGTCTTAAAATCTAAAGTTTTAGCCGCTGATATTCACCCGGACATTATTGGCTCCGATCACTGCCCAGTCAGTATAACGGTGGACCTATGAATGATAACTGGCTAAAACAGACTATTGATACTCCACTATATGATCGACTACTTTGGAGTAGACCAGAAAATAAACAACATTCTGGGCGAGTCTTAGTTATTGGTGGTAGCTTTCATGGCTTTTCTAAAACCGTTAGTAGTTATGAACGGCTTCAATCTGCCGGCATCGGTCAGGTAACTATTCTGCTACCAAAATCTGTCCAAAAATTACTAGGTCATATATCCGAGGATGTGATCTATTGCCCCAATACCGATAGTGGTAGTTTTAGCTCTGATTCATTCGCGGATATGCTTGAATTCGCAAACTTAAACGATGGGGTATTTTTTCCTGGCGAGCTTAGTAATAACTCAGAGACTTTGATAGTTATAGAAAAATTAGTCTCGAGCATCAATAAGCCAATTATAGTTGCTGATGAGAACATTGATACGGTACTACATTTTGATGCTGATTTTATCAATCGAGACAACATAGTATTTGTTGGATCTCTAGATAAGATTCAAAAATTATTAACAAAACTAAAATCTGATCAGGCAATTACTTCAGGAATTGCTTTAAAGAATTTGGTTGAAGTGCTCCAAGGCTTTACTGCCATAAATAAATTGGCCATTGCCACGATTCATCAAGGTTACGTACTAATAGCCAAGGGCGGTAAGGTAGCAACTACTAAAATCGAGTCGGCAGAGCACCAGAAAATTAATCCACTGACCTATCACATTGCAGTTTGGGTAATACAAAATCCAAATAACCAATTTGATGCTATGAGCTGTGCGGCTATAAGTTTTCAATAGAATTATATCTAGAACTAAATTTTATTCAAAAAGTGATAAAATTTAGTCTGTAGGGATGGTCAGTATATTTAGGAGACGTATGTCAGAGACTGAAAATTTTATTGCGATTGAAGGAGTAGATGGTTCTGGAAAAGCTACTCATACTGAACTATTGTATAAATTTTTAGTAAATGAACGAGGAAGATCAGTATTAAAATTAAGTTTTCCTCAATATGGTAAGCCTTCAGCTATTTATATTGAAAAATATCTTAACGGAGAATACGGCTCAGCCGATGATGTACCCGCAGATCTTGGTGCACTGCCATTTGCAATTGATAGATTTGCTGCAAAACCGATTATAGAGGCACAGCTACTACTTCCAAGCAGTGTAGTTATTACCGATAGATACGTAGCATCGAATCTTGCCCATCAGGGTACAAAAATTGCAGATCAAAAAGCAAGACATGAATTTTATGAAAGAACAATGCGTGCCGAATATGAAATATTAGGCATACCGAGACCAGGTAAAAATATAGTCCTGTTACTTCCTATAAATATAGCCCAATCAAATGTAGATAAAAAAGGTACGAGAGGCTATACTACATTAACTCGAGATATACACGAAGCTAATTCATCACATCTTGATAGGGCTAAGTCTAACTATGAGGAACTGTGTAGATTATATCCTGAGGAGTTTATTCCAATACAATGTGTTGACCGGAATGGTCAGATGAGAACAATAAACGATATCCAGTTAGAGATTCGAAAAGTATTAGATATATAAACCAAACTTACTGCTTAAATCTAAATCAAAAATGGTGCCGCGGGAGAGAATCGAACTCTCACAAAGTTGCCTTTACGGGATTTTGAGTCCCGCGCGTCTACCAATTCCGCCACCGCGGCAGATGTTAACCTATATAAATACTCAAAAGGTAGGTAGACAACTTATATTGTACTATAATTATATCTGTTAAATCTACTCTGAAAAAGATATGAATAATGATAACTCAGGCAATAATTCAACCGGTGACCAAGATGCAGCAGCGATTGATCTAATCCGACAAAAATTAGACCGGCTGTATGCCAAAACTGAACCAATAAAAACCGCTCCAGTAGAACAGCCATATAAGCCCAAGTCGATATTAGACCATCCTGGGCCTGTAACTATAGCACCCAAAAAAGCTCTTTCAACTCACCAGGTCTATAGGGATAGACTGCTTAATTCAGGAAAATTAGTCTCCGAAATTCAAACCGAATGGCACAATTATTATCTTGGTTTAAATGATACTCAAAAAAGGGAAGTCTGGAAGGAATTTTATGAAACCAATACTATTGATGGCCATAAAATCGACTATCCGGCTCAATTTAAAACATTAATTAGATCTGAGGATGGCCCGCAAAGATTTAAGAAGTATAAGCGTCCCAAAAAACCATTAACTAAGAAAAGTCACCTGATTAGATCTTTAGTCTTTGGTTCAAGTATTGGCATTCTGTCTATAGTCATTGTTTTGTTTGGGTTCTTTAATGAACAATTTATTGCGCCATTTATTACACCATCTAAAAACCTAAGCGTTCAGTCAATCATCGTCAACAATGGCAATGTCAATGTTAGCCCCGACCCAGTCATTATCATTCCTAAAATTAATGTCGAGATTCCGGTAGTTTATACCGTGCCAACTATCAATGATGCAGCAATTGAAGTTGGGCTCGAGCACGGTGTCGTCCACTACGCAACTACCGCCTATCCGGGCCAGGATGGTAACGGAGTAATTTTTGGTCATTCGGCTGGAAATATTTTTAACCCAGGATTATATAAATTTGCCTTTTCACTACTGCATTATCTACAGGTTGGTGATACTTTTAGTATTAATTATCAAAGTAAATCCTATACTTACCAGATCTTCAATAAATTTGTGGTACCACCGACTGACGTGTCGGTGATTGAGCCAATTGCTGGACATCTAGCAACTTTTACTCTTATAACTTGTGACCCACCTGGACTTAGTACCAATAGGCTAATTATTCAAGCCGACCAAATTAACCCAAGCGCAAGCAACAATACCCCCAGCTCACCAATTAGTATTAGTAATCTACCCCAAACTCTGCCAAGCGAATCTCCGTCCCTATGGAGTAGAATAACTAGTTTCTTTTAAGGCTGGCCAGCTATCATGCCAGCTCTATCAACAACCCAGCTATTATTAGTCAAATCATAGTTCAAATAATAGACCGCAGTATAACCTGGAGTAAATAAACCATCGAATGAATTATTGGCAGTAGCAATATTGGATATATTAGTTCCATCGAAGTCGAATATTATCATTTTGCCACCACTAAATGAGATAAATCGATTATCGTCCATCCATGATGCAAAATTTGGAGTATTAAGATTGACTCCCAGCACGTATCGATAATGCTCTTGGGTCTGAATATCATAAACTGAAAAATTATTACCTGACTGCAGAGAAATATATCTTTGTCCCGCCGAATTTAGTACATTTTGTGGCTGGACATTATTAACCATCAGGGTATAGGGTATTGGAAGTCGGCGATTACCCTGAGCGTTATTAGCTAGATTTTGATAAATATAATCATATATTCCGCCGCCGCCAATTAGATAATAATAGTTTCCACCATAAGACGAGATATTTAACATGTACTTACTGGTCTTTGCAACATTCTTAACTAGATAGGGTTTATCGCTAAGATTGCTAAACATAATCGAGCTTAAAGTACCACTCGCGCTATCGTTAGTTGCATAAATAAATTTATTAGTACCGTAATAGGCATAGTTAATAACTTTGGTTAAAATCAACGTTGTTTGTTTAGTGCTCTGATCCCCTCGGTATAGATCGCCCGATGGCTCATTAAACAACAGGGGTGTATTGTATTGCGAATTAAGCAACTTAGCGCTGGTAAAACTAACCGAGAAAGTTTGATTTAAATTATAGCTGTCTGTTGGCGTTAGATAATTGAAAACTATGAAATTGATAGCCCCATTATATTCATCTTGAAGTAATACGTGCTGATTATCCGATGCCCATTGAACAACTGAAAAAACATTTGGTCCGGCCGTACTAACGAGCAGACCAGATGGAATAGTAGTAGTTGTAACTGCAGTCTTAGTATTAGTTTGGTCATAGACTTTAAAACTATTTGCAAGAGTTGGGTCTGATACCAGTAACCAATGCTTGCTTGGGGTTTGAGAAAATACCGCAGGTTTAGTTGGATACTCAGCGATTGATGATATCACTGGCTTAATCGGTACCAACAGCGGATAGGTTAAATCTTCTACATTACCGCCTAAGAGTGACACGTTTGTTGTCCAGGTGTTATATCCCGGAGCGTATAAACTAATATTGTAATTGGCGGCTCCAAGCTCAAGCCTAGTGTTAGTAGTTCCACTGACTTGATGGTTAATATAGACGGTCGCTGAGGCTGGTGATGAATTAAGAAAAATTAAACCATTCTGAATAACTTGACCGGTCTTGGTGTTAATAGTGTAGCCGGCGGTGATAAGAGATAGGATTAAGGTTCCTAAGATAATCACTAAAGCGCTCAAAAAAAAGCCAATGAAAAGCCTGGTGTTGTAAGATCGTTTATTGCTAGGGTCTAAAAAATCCATATTAATATTACTAGCTATTATTATAAACTAGCCGTGGCTTAATTCCATTTTATAATTTTCGCTTTGTTCAGTCTCGTATTGATATAAGTAACCATAACTACTAAACTAGAGAAATAAATAGAAACTTATTAGAATCAGGTTAATGGTGCGAAAATCAAAGATTATTACTCTCAACGGCAAGCAATATGATGCCCTAACAGGTAAGCCTCTATCTAAAGGCGTACAAGAGATTCTTGCTCAAGTCCCAGCTAAAACTGAACAATTAATCCAAAAAGTTCAAGCTAAAAAGCCCCATTTTATAAATGATTTTGCGGTAGCCGCCAATCGACAATCCCAATTAATTCCTAAAAAGCCGGGTGGACAGCAAATTAAAAAACCAAATCACACCAAAGCTGCAGATATTAAGCGAGAACTCCTTAGATCCAAAACCTTGATGCGAAGACCCTTAAAAAAACCTGATTTATCAGCTAGGTCTTCAATCCAAAATATTAAAAAATCTAACTATGTTAGCCGCAGCAACCCTTTGGTTAATCCAACGACAGATTCCAGCTCATTTAGAGGTTCACTGACTTCTGGGGCACAGATCCTAAAAAACAAAGCGTCTAGAGCCGTTAGTAATCTATCTATTGAGCCGCCAATTTCCACGTCAATTCATGAACGAAATATTAATAAGCTAGAGTCGGGCGAGGATTACAAGTTATATCAATCCGCTGCTGAACAAATATCGAATCCAAAGTCTGTTCCTATTCCTACTAAAAAAGGGGAAACTAAAAGATTCCGTTTAAATCCAAAAATCATATATTTCTCAATCATTGCCTTATTAATTATTGTCATTGTTGGTCTTACGGGCAATTACTTTAAGTACGACCTAGAACTTAGCTATGCTAATTTCAAAACCGGTATCAATGGTAGCTTCCCAAAATATGTACCCCTTGGATACAAAATGAATAAATTTAACTACGTAGATAATGGACAAACCAAATCCATCAGTTTTGAATATCATCCAGCTCATAGTGATTTAAACACTTATCTATATATACAAGAGGCCAACACTACTCTTGATGATGCTGGTTTAATTGCAACCAACATTACTCCAACTGTTCAGAGTAATTACCAAACTTTTCTGGCTAACGGCACTAGTGTTTATTATTTTTCAGGTCAGTACGTTTGGATTAACGCCGGAATGATTTACGTGCTCACTGACCAAACGGGATTAAGCCAACCAATAATCGCCAAAATAATTAGCTCTATGTAATTACCGAGTTAAACTTTATAATATATCTGATGAGACCCACTAGAACTAGATTCGCTCCAAGCCCAACCGGAGCCTTACATGCAGGAGCTATTCGAACCGCGCTTTTCGCTTGGTTGGTCGCAAAACATGACAAAGGCCAGTTTATTCTTAGAATTGAAGATACGGATCAAGTTCGTAATGTAGAGGGCGCAGTAGATAATATTATCGCTAGCTTAAAGTACTTGGGTCTAGACTGGTCTGAAGGACCAGATATTGCTGGACCATACGGACCATATATTCAAAGCCAAAGACTACCGATATATCACCAGTGGGCGAATAAACTGATTGAAAATGGTAGAGCCTATGCCGATCCCTATACCAAGGATCAACTAGACCAGCTTCGCGACCAAGCCAAACAACAGAAAAAACCATTCTTATTTAGAAACCATCGGCCAGATAATCCACCAAAATGGGATGGTAGCCAACCGCTAAGATTTAAATCCGACCCCAAGACCTATCAATGGAATGATCTTGTTCTGGGTAAATTAAGTGCTGGGCCTGAGTCAGTTGATGATTTTATAATTATTAAATCTGATGGGTATCCAACCTATAATTTTTGTCATATTATTGATGATCACTTGATGGAAATAACCCATCTTATTAGATCTCAGGAATTTATTCCAAGCGTTCCTAAATTCTTAAATTTATATGAAGCTCTTAAAATTCCGTTACCAATTTTTGCAACCCCACCACCGGTATTAAATCAAGATAATGACCGTAAACTGAGTAAAAGAGAAGGCGCAAAACAGGTTTTGGATTATCAAAGAATGGGTATTTTGCCTGAAGCGATGATTAATATGATTGTCAGCCTGGGATGGAATGACGGCACTACAGACGAGATTTATAGCACCGAACAACTGATTGAAAAATTTGACTTAAGCCGAGTTCAAAAAAGTGGTGCTCATTTTAACGAAGATAAATTATTGTGGCTAAACGGTCACTATATAAGAAAATTAAATGATTTAGAGCTGTTTAAGCTGTCTACTAATTATCTACCCGACTCGTCTAAGAATTTTGACGATACATACGTCCAGTCAGTCTTAGGCCTTATAAAAGAACGGCTCAAATATCTTGCTGAGATACCTGTGCTAACCAACTTCTTTTTCGAAGATCTACCGATTAACATTAAACTTATTGATGAAAACAAAGTTTTGTCTAAAATTTCTAAGTCCGACCTGAAGGAATTATTAATCGCGTCAGTAGCAGAGTTAGAAAGTAATGATTTTCAGCTAAAAAATTTAGTAGATTGCCTGAACCGACTACTAGAAAAAACTAACCAACAACCAAAAGTTTTATTTAGTTTAATCAGAATCGCAACTACTCAAGCGCCTGCATCACCACCACTGGCTGAAACCATTAGTCTTCTGGGCAAAGAAAAAACCTTGGGTCGAATTAACCAATTGATTGAGTATCTAGTGAAATCTAACTGATTGGTCTTCATCCAGATCGATTACCTTTGAAGGCAGGTGTCTTGATAGAAGTTTTTTAACAGCACTTGGTTTTTTGGGTTTTTTAATGTCTGGCGTAGAGATAGTTTTAGTACGCACATAGTGGCCAATATCTTTAGCTAATTCAGTTTTATTAACCTGGGTTTTTCTAAGATTAGATTTAGACATATAGAGGATTCTTGAATCAACACCACTGGACGTAACAGCAAATTTTGTTCGGCTAGCGGCAATAATCTCCTTAGCATTATTATCAACTATTGCCGGCAGATTTATTGTTTCAGCAGAAAAGGCTGGTACCCGTTGCCCAGCAATTGTCATATTGACCGCAATATGTCGATTATGTAAGTGAACTAAGTCATGGTCCGTAAAGTTAGGCTCAAAATATTTAATCATTGAACTGGCATCGTTAGCACTTAGCCTAAAGGCAATAATTGAACCAATGTTGCCAAAAATAGCCTCCTGGACGCCAACCGACATTTGATCAATATACTGGTTAGCCATAGTTAACATCAGCCCGTATTTGCGAGCTTCACTCAAAATAGTCTTGAATGAGTCTGTAGCAAAATTTTGAAACTCATCAACATATAAATAGAAAGGAACTCGCAGATCAATGTCTTCAATGTCAGCTCGACTCATAGCTGCCCTTTGAATACTGGAAACAATCAACGACCCTAGCAGGGTGGCATTTTCCTCTCCAATTAAACCCTGCGACAAATTAACAATCAAAATCTTACCCTCGTCCATAATTTGGCGAATATTAAAACTGCTCTTAGGGTGTGAAATTATATTTTTAATGATTGGGTTAGTAGTAAACTCGCCGATCTTATTTAAGATTGGCTCAATGGCAATCTGTAAATAATCTTGGCTCCATTGTTCGTATTCGTCTGTCCAAAAATGAGCGACAATTCTATCTTTAATGAATGCCATTACTTGTTCTCTAAATTCAGCGTCCATAAGCAACCTTGGGATATCCAACATGGTAGCATCGGGATAGTCTAGTAGTGCTAAAATTGAATTTCTTAACATATACTCCAGCCTAGGATTCCAGCCTTCGAAAATCGGTTTTAAGACATTCAGCAATTCGCCACATATATGATTTTTTAACCTTGGATCATATATTTCTAACGGATTGAATGCTATCGGATATTCAATATCAGCCGGATTAACATAAACTACGTCTTTAATTCGATTTTTTGGAATTCGCCTCAGGACATTAATCGCATAGTCACCATGCGGGTCAATGATGGCAAAACCATAGGGGCTATTAATATCAGCTATAGTCAGTAACTCTAGTAGAGCGGACTTACCAACTCCGGTTTGGCCTAAAATATACAAGTGTCTAGACCGATCAGCACGAGGCAAGCCAAAAATCGTTTGTTTGCCCCTATAATTGGTGAAAGCAATTTCTGATACTTCGGGCTTCAGAGCATCCGGCGTGTCTTCGTCTATAGTCGGTAGATTTGTGGGGGGCTCAACCATTTTTGAATCACTCCAGCTAATATTTGGTGTCCCAATCTTCGAGTGAGGCAGGTGATAAATGCCGGCTAATTCCTCGGTGTTTAATATCGAGACATAAGGAGATGGTTGTCGAAGATGGTAATCCCCAATAAATTCATTCTTACTGCCTAAATAGATCTGGCTAAAAGAATTGTAGTTTGGGGTGTTGAACTGCATGAACGAAGCGGCTATAGCCTGCAACCTGATTTTAGCTTGAAGCAATTTAGAGTTGCCGCGGTAGACTATCCTGATCGTCGTTTTGAATGCCGGCTTCTGACTCTTCGTAATAACTGCCTTCGAACGATCCATGTTGGTGTCGCTGACCTTGAGATTGGTTATACCAAGAATAGTTTTCATAATAGATGGAGTTGGATGCTTAAGCATTTCTGAATATTTCAACGCCTCATTATGCCAACTCGAAGCAGCAGGTGTAATAATTATTTGAATCCATGCTTGTTCGTCATCTTTTAGCTCAGATAGAGTTGCCGCCATTGATAGCAGTGGATCAACTTTAAATTCCGCCCCAAACTTGATTGGTAGTGTATCGTCATGAGCTAATCTAATCTCGCTAATTAACTGAGATTCAACTGAGTCCAAATTAACATAGTCTTTGGCTTCAGAGATTTGAGCCATTGGATATTGAGAGTATATCTGTTCTTCAACCAATTGCCTTATAGGCGCTGGCGTCCAAATATAGAAACCAATGATTTTATTTAAAACCGCAATTTCTAAACTAATCCGCTGTTTATGTTTGCCACCAACTATATTATTATCCAGTAAAGTAAACAGTGATGACAACAAATACTCGGTCGACTCCATCAATTTATCATTAGTACGAGGCACCTGAAGTAGAAGTAGTTTTCCCCGAACCTTCTTGTCAATATTAGTTCGTTGCTTTCGCATATACTTATTTTAGTTGATTATACCCCAAAAACAGTCATTATAAATTTATGACTAGTGATTTTGCTGCCACATCCTGCTAGAATAATAACATCATTAGCGGTTTATAGTTTTAGAAAGAATAATCAACTGATCAAATAAATGGACGATTTAACTAAATTACCAAAAGTTAAGCACAAAGAGCCTGAAGCTGATCTTAATTTCACAATTGATAGCAACGATCATCTAACTGAAGAGATTAAAAAAGACGATCCGATAAAACCAACTAAAGAAAATCAAAAATTACCCAAGCATCTACTATCTAAATTTACTAAGAAGCATTATCTAATTAGTGGCCTGGTTTTAATTATTGTTACCGTTGTAGTTGCACTGGTTCTAACCACTAAACCGGCCAATAAACCAGTCCTAATAACTACTAAAAAAGTCGCGACTGTTAAGCCTATAATTTATCACTCCCCATTAACTGGGGCTGTGGTTACCAAAGCCGAAAGTGTCCTACCCGTAACAGCAGTCATGATTGAGAATAGTGATGCTGCTAGACCTCAGTCTGGATTATCACAAGCCGGTGTAGTTTTTGAGGCTCTAGCCGAGGGCGGGGTTACTAGATTTATGGCTTTATATCAAGAAGGACAACCTAGCTCAATTGGCCCCATCCGAAGCGCTAGGCCATACTTCGTAGACTGGGAACTCGGTTTTAATTCTAGCTATGTTCATGTTGGTGGCAGCCCAGCAGCACTATCCCAAATTCAAGCCGACAATGTTAAAGATATAAATCAGTTCTACCATGGGAACAGTTTTACGAGAATAACCAGCAGAATAGCACCTCATAACGTCTACACTTCAATGAGTACATTACTTAACCTAGAATCTAGCCTGGGTTATGGATATTCTAGTTTTACAGGCTTCCCTAGAAAAGCTGACCAACCAGCAAAAGTGCCTAACGCTACTAATATAGATCTAAATTTATCGTACGCAGATTTCGCAGTTAACTATGTCTACAACCCCGCCAATAATAGCTATTTAAGATCGGAGGCTGGTGCCCCAATGATAGATGCAAACACCAATGCACAGCTGGATCCAAAAGTAGTTATAGCCATGATTGTTCCTTGGACATACGGACCGCTTGATTCCACGGGTGCAAATTATGTAGCTTATTCAGATATTGGTAGTGGTACCGCTGACATTTTCCAGGATGGAACTATGACTCAAGCTAACTGGACAAAAGCTAGTCCAACCAGTCAAATTGTCTTCACGACGCTAAACAATGTTCCGGTTCAACTAAATGTTGGACAAACTTGGATTACTGTTGTTGGCAGCTCAAGCGCTATTAGCTATAAATAATCCCACTAGAGTATTGACAACAGTTTGTAGTAATAGTTGCTAATCTATATAATTAGCTCTGTAAATTAACAAGAGATACTATGGTAAAAACATCAGGACCTCTATCTGGATTTAGAGATCTGCTATCCGAGCAAATGCTTAATCGGGATGAGGTACTAACTAAAATTAAATCAGTCTATGAGCTCTACGGTTATGTTCCACTAAAAACCCCGGCTCTTGAACTGCTAGAAACTCTCAGTGGCAAGTATGGCGAAGAGGGTGATAAGCTGATGTATTCCTTTGAAGACAATGGTGGGCGAAAAGTTGCTCTTAGATACGACCAAACCGTGCCCCTAGCTAGAGTTATGGCTCAATATAGCGAAACATTACCCAAGCCATATAAAAGATACGCCGTAGGTGACGTTTGGAGGGGGGAAAGCCCACAAGCTGGTAGATTTAGGGAGTTTACCCAATTTGATGCCGATATTGTCGGCACTTCCAGCTACACTGCCGACATCGAGATCCTAGCGATGATGAGTGATGCTATGGATACAATAGGAGTCGAGACTACTATCTACGTCAATGACCGAAGGATACTAGATGGCTTATCTCGAAAATGTGGAATTGATACTCAAAAGGAATTTATTAAATTAGTTGGCATTATCGATAAAATTGATAAAATCGGCAAACCTACGGTGCTGCGTGAAATAGAAAAAATGATTGGCGAAAGTGGACGAAAATTAGTTGATCAATTTTTATCCATAGAAGGCACTAGCCAACAGAAAATTACTGAGGTCTCTAAAATTATAGGAGATAAACCAACTGCCGAGGCCTGTAGTGAATTGATTAGTATTCTAGACACCCTCTACCTAGCAGGGTACAACGAAAACCAAATTACCTTTGATCAGACCATAGCCAGAGGTCTTAGCTATTACACTGGGACAATTTTTGAAACCAAGATTAGAAAACTAACAGATATCGGTAGTGTTTGTAGCGGTGGTAGATACGACAAATTAATCGAACAATTGGGTGGACCGAATCTTCCGGCCATCGGCACCTCAATCGGCGTGGATAGGTTGCTTGAAGGCATGAAACAACTTGATCTAATGAGCAATCTAAAAACGAAAACTAAAGTATATATCGTTAATTTAAGTCCAAATCTAGATGGCGATAGATTTAAAATAGCCAAAAATTTAAGAGATAATAATATATCTACCGAGATTATCTACCAAGATAGTCGATTAAAAAATCAACTTAGAGACATAGATAGATTAGGAGTAGCAGAAGTATTATTATATGGCGAAACCGAAAAACAGAAAAAAACCTTCATCGCTAAAAACTTAGCAAAAAACACTCAAGAAGAAATTCCGCTTAATCAATTAGTGGATTACTACAGAAAAAAATTTAACTAAAGATCTTAGTTTTAGATATCAGAATTTCTTAAACGGCTCTGTTCTATAATCTGTTCGAAATCGAAATCCTGCAATCCGCCGCCAGAATCAATCCTATCAACGCACATATAAGCGACTCTGACTAATTCTGGTAAAACCATAGCTTCTCTAAATAACTGAGTAACTTCCTGGCCAATAAACAATCTCTGATCCTGGGTGTAGGCTTCGGCGTCAGTAACTATATTAGCAGCCACACCAGCCGCGCATTCGTTTGATCTATATGTACAGTCTTCACATGCTTGAGGGATCATAAGGTTTTCTGGGTCAATTAATTTAGCCAAAATCTTCCTGTCTGCTTTAAACGATTTACTAACTTCTACTGTTTTATTACTAGTCATATACATATCATCATACTCCTAAATTAAATATCTTTAGCCTGCGTTTGAGACTCAATTACTAACTCAACTAACATATTTAAATTAGATATGTTAATTAAATCGCTAACAGTTTCAGAGCCAGGGTAATACAAATAAACAACGTCTCGACGACCTGACTTAATAAGCTGCATAGCCGAAACCGATAAAACCTGTTTAGTATCCGTCTGCCGGGAAACTGTAATGTATGTCATTGTTTCCTCATCAACATTTTTTGACTCAACACTAATGAACTGGCCACCGGCGATATCTTTGATATCTACTTTAGCTACAACTATGCCGTCTTTGATGTTCTCATACTGACCAGCAACTAGAGGCTCAGATAATAGGTCTAAAATCCTATCCTCCATTTGATGTTCGGAATCTGAATGTTTTTCCATATTAAGCTAAGATTAATACATTGTTTAAATTATGCAAGCACTAGTAATACGCTACAGAAAAATGGTTGGCCTACAAATTCACTGTTACAACAGGCAATAGTTTCGGTATTATCCTAGCCAAGAGTATTCTATCAAGCTGATAACCCGGTATTAGAGACCACCTCCAGTCACGAATCGAATTCTTGCCAAAAATCATACTTGAGCCTACCATCATAGCCTGATCTAGCGCCAAAACTCCCAAACTATAGATAGTTTTTGACTCAATACTGCGCCTGAAAGATTCATTCAGTACCGAAAATAGCCCTAATTCCGACATAGTTGCCCAAAAAGCAGCTCTATTAAGTGGCGAAACATTATCACCGGCTAAATTCTCTTTGGCCACTTGATAAATTCCGTCAGCGATCACCTCATTTAATAACAAACTCCATAGATGTTGCGCATTAGCCATTTTATATTTATCGGCTAGCCGAAGAACTCGATCATTAAGTTCGGAAGAATTAACCTTAATTATGCCGTCACCCCAGGAAAAATCTGAAAATTTTTCATACTCCTGATGCTCATGCTTGGCTATCATGCCAGAAGAAAGTACGGCTTTGTGAACCAACATCTCATGGCTCGCATCCATAACTGCCGTACCATCAGCATTTATCCTATCTAAATTAAACTCATATTCAGACACCTCACCTGGTTCAGAATAAATATAAAGATTATCTAGTCCAGCAATACGGGCAAAAGTTTTTATTCGTTGAGCGTTAAAATGTGTATGATCAAATGAAATAAATTCTGGCAAATTTACTTTGCAAGTTAATCCATCACTCTGATAATTACCAATTGAATATAGGGGCACTTCTCGTTCTGCTTGGTTCATAGGCTTCTGATCATTATCTAATTAATTTAATTACAGTAGCTTCGCTCCATAATCTAGAGACTTCTCTCTGGTCACTAAACCGATAATTGACGTTTACGTCTATAGTATTCTCATCAAAGTCAGGTTCTAAGTGTGCGACCGGGAAATTATCTAGTACACCTTCTAGTACTGAGCCAGAAGCCTCGCCCGATTCAATAAAAGCCACGTACGACCCGGGAGTTAATGATCTAAATCGATTAACCTCTTTATTAGGAGTTTCGAAATCAAAACCTCTAATATTATCAATATTTTTAATCAAACTATCGAAATATATTAATTCTTCCGAGCTAAGCTCTTCGTTAGTTTGTTCGCTATAGTGCATTAAATTAAATATCAACGAGGCGTGTATTCTACCAACTTCGAACGATAAATTATCTAATTCTTCTCTGAAGCTGACTGATCTATCGACACCAACAATCGGGAACCGACCGCTAATAGCAGATAATTTAGTAGTTATAATCTGGGCTTGCTCAAGTGTACTGACTATTGAATAGGGGAAGCTAAACGGAACTTCGGCGTGCATACTAACTACTGATTCTGACATTAATATTTTCCTTTTTAAATTAGGATAAAATTATCTACCAAATTTATTAAACATGCAAGCATTAGAGCTTAAATATTAATCCCAAGCTTAATTAATTCTGTTCAGGCAGTTGTCGCTTGGCTAATGCTTCACAGGCAGCTTTTGCATCTGCATACATCATTTGTTGAGGTGGCGTCTTCTGAGTCCAAGCACTAGGACCTCTAAGAGCTCCGACTACACCCAGCTCTCGGGCAACTTGCAGATACCTGATCGCATCAATTACTACTCCGGCACTATTTTCAGAATCCTGGACAGACAGCTTTATATCTAGAGTGACCGGTTGGCCACCAAAACCTCGAAGTCTTAAATTAAAGTAAGCGACCTTATTATCTTTAAGGTAGGGAATGTAAGTACTTGGACCAGCGAATAAACTATTGGCCTCAATTGGTATGCCTCGTAGTTCATTCTGGGCTTTAATCACATTCTCTTTAGATTCTTTTTTAGAAGACAGCCTTGACTGAACCATCATATTATTAAAGTCGGTATTACCGCCAATATTAATTTGTTGATGAAAATCTACCGCAAAACCTCTATCAAAAGCCAGTTCCTGTAATACTTGAGAAAGAATACTGGCTCCAAAAGCACTGCGCATATCATCACCAACAATAGGTAGCCCTGCGTCAATAAATTTTTTCTCCCAGACTGGATTACTGGCAATAAATACTGGAATACAATTTAAAAATGCCACACCGGCATCAATTGCTGCCTGGGCATAAAACTCAGTAGCTTTCTGAGAACCAACCGGTAAATAATTAACAAGTATACTCGCACCGCTATCTTTAATGGCCTGTACCACGTCAACCGTATCAATTTCAGATAGCCTGAAAGATTCATCTTCAGGCTGTGCCAACATATAATCCGAAACCCCGTCCAGAACATTTCCCATTTGAACTTTTGGCCCAGCTGGGACTTCTGGCATAAAAACTCTAGCGCAGTTTGGTTTTTCAAATATAGCTTGACCAACTGGCTTACCGACTTTACGTTCGTCAACATCAAAGGCGGCAACCACTTCTATATCAGTCGGGGCATAACCACCGATGTCTTTAAACATTAGTCCTGGAACATCTTCATCTTTATGGTCTTTATAATAAGAAAACCCCTGATAAAGAGCTGAGAAACAATTGCCAACCCCAACGACGGCAATTTTAATTTTATTACTTTTATATTTTGATACCATTTTGTTTCAATTAATTCTTTGAATATTGATTTATATTATTATACCAGAATATTCCCTACGGCGGTGTATCCAATGTTTGTAGGCTACCATTACTGAAGGTAGCTCCTCCACGTAGTCTATTGGTAGAAGCTGGATGGTAGTAAACTGTAAAGTTATTGATGGTTGTATGGTTGGAGTTAACGTCTGGGAAGGTAG
>JAJXXC010000008.1 GCA_021781215.1 bacterium | reverse complement strand
TTTATTGATCGATCTAGATCCCCAGGCAAATGCTACTAGTGGCTTAGGCTTAGATAAAACAGCACCCATAACTACCTACGAGGTCTTGCTAGGGAAATCATCGTCCATTAGGGCAATCAAGCCCACGGGTATTAAAAATTTAGACATATTACCATGCAATGCTGATTTGGCAGCTGCAGAGGTGGATTTATCTGTACAGCCAAATCGTGAATATTGTCTAGCGAATGCTATTAAAGAAGATAAACACGATTTTATTATTATCGATTGCCCACCAGCACTTAGCTTACTGACCATTAATGCACTAACTGCTGCCGATTCTTTAATTATTCCTGTACAAACTGAGTATTACGCCATGGAAGGACTTGGACAGCTCTTGGATGTTACCCAGAGAGTTAGAGAAGGCTTAAATCCAAGGTTAGAACTATTAGGAGTTTTGCTAACTATGTATGATAAAAGGACTAGCTTATCTGAGCAAGTCAGCATGCAGATTAGACAACATTTTGGAAATAAAGTTTTTAAAGCTATTATTCCTAGGAATGTTAGATTAGCAGAGGCGCCAAGTTTTGGTAAAACTATATTTCAACACGACAGATGGAGTAAAGGGGCTAGAGCATATAAACAATTTGCAAATGAAGTACTAATAATGGAGAAACAAAATGGCTAAAAAAAATATAAGTTTAGGACGGGGAATAGAATCGTTATTGCCTAAAAACTTCGACTCTAGTTTTTTGCTGAATGAGAGTGAAAGGATTCAAAAGATAGATATAGACAAGATTGAACCCAATAAGGATCAGCCTCGTAAAAATTTTAATCAAGATGCGATTGACGAATTGGGTGAATCTATAAAACAACACGGGATCCTACAACCGTTAATTGTATCTCCAAAATCTAAAGACGGAGCTAAATACATTATTATCGCAGGTGAAAGACGATGGCAGGCTGCAAAAAAAATTGGCCTAAAGAGCTTACCGGTAATAGTTAGAACCCTTAAAGAGCTTGAAAAGCTAGAAATTGCCATAGTAGAAAATGTTCAAAGAGTTGATCTATCACCACTAGAGCAAGCATTATCAATCGAGAAGCTACATGATATATTCAAAATGCCTTATTCAGCTATTGCTCTTAGGCTAGGTAAGGCTGAACCAACTATCACTAATAGTGTAAGGCTCTTGTCGCTACCAGAGTCGGCTAAGAAGGCATTAGAAAATAGACAGATAACTGAAGGCCATGCAAAAGCTCTCGTATCGCTCAAGGATGATCCAGATAAACTTAACCAACTGTTGGAATCTATAATAAAGTATCATTGGTCTGTGAGACAAGCTGAACAGTTTGTCGTTGGTGTTAAAAAACAGAATAAGCCAATAGACGACATGAGACTACATATGGCAAAAGAGACCGTAGAAACGCAGATGTTAGCAAGAGCGATATCTGCACCTGTGAGTATAAGGAGAACTGCCAATGGAGGTAAGCTCGAAATTAGCTTTACTTCCGACCAGAATCTCAAGGATATAATCAATCAAATATTAATATAAGTCCGACACTAAAAAAGTTTTACGGTATTAAAAGGGTATACTCTAAGCACTAGTTTGCCGATAATCTGATTAGCATTAACTGGCCCAAAAACCCTAGAATCTAGTGAGTCTGATCGATTGTCACCCATAACATAAATATAATTTTTAGGTAGTGTTATATCAATATTGCCACTAGTGTAACCAATTACTTTGCCATAAGATAGTGTTTTGTCGGGATAAAAGCCAGCAGGGTGTTTTTTATTGTATATTTTTACCACGCCGTTAGATATGACTACTCGATCACCGGGTAGGCCGATAACTCTTTTTACTAATGTTTTTTCTGGTAGTCCATTAATATTATAAAGACCATTTTGATTAAAAATAATTATGTCACCTCGCTTAGGAATATATGGATGCCCAGTAATTCTTGCCCAAGTTCTTTTGTATTTTACGACTATAAGTCTGTTTTGATTATATAGAGATGTTTGCATACTTGGTCCATCAACTTGATATTGTTGAAAAACGTAAGCTGTAAGTAAAAAGGCAATTAGTATTGCTAAAAAAAACATTAAAAGAGTGGAAAATATCTCGTGTCTTTTTGGTTTTATTTGATCTGATTCCATAGGTAAGTTACTTAAATTATAACATTATATTTTAGTTAATTCTAAAGTATGCAAATTTGAATTTATAGCTGTATCATACTAGCTATATAGTATTTATAAGACTAGAGATGCTACTATTGGCCACTATTTGATATAATTATCTACAAACTACTATGAGATCAATTAGGGAAAGACTAAAACCAAAGAATGGCGTTCCGTATGTAATCCATGTGGGGCTGAATGCGCTATTACCATTTCTGCTATTCATACTCATGCATTTTGATCCGTGGTTTGCGATTATACTATTTCTGATAAGTAAATGGCGTGTTTTAGCAGTAAAACCCAGATATTGGTTGCCTAATCTACGTGCTAACGGCATAGATATAATTATTGGCCTATCGTATCTAGAGTTTCTAAATCATACTAGCTCAGAAGTAGTGCAGTTAATATTTGCTGTGCTATACGTTATATGGCTGACGGTAATTAAGCCAAGATCTAGCGGTATTTTTATTGCAATGCAGGCTTTTTTTGGTCAATTTATTGGCCTTATGGCTATTTTTAGCTTCCAAAGCAGTTTAGCCCCCCCGCTAGTGCTTTTAATAATAGCTACGTGGCTTGTTTGCTACCTTGCGGCCAGACACTTCTTTACTATATTTGATGAATCGTTTGCCTCAATGTATTCACACGCGTGGGGATATTTTTCAGCTGCATTAGTCTGGGTTTTGGGTCATTGGCTACTATATTATTACGGCACCTATGCCCAGCCAACTGTACTACTCAGCACTATTGGTCTTGGGTTGGGTAGTCTATACTATCTTAAAGAAAACGATAAACTGAATAATCAAAATAAAAAACAGATCATTATGGTAATGATAGCGTTGGTGTTTGTAATTGTATTTCTTTCTGACTGGAGCTCTAAGACATTTTAGAAAAAAAATCTATCGTTATTCAGTCGTTATTCAGACAAAAATGTTTATATCAAGATAAGTAAAAATTTTGGAGATTAAATGAAACCAGAAACTAAAAAATCAAAGGAAGGATCATACGAAGCACTTCCTGTACCTAATAGGAAGATTAACGAGATAAAATCTAATTTTATAAACTCAGGCAAGGTCCAAGATTTAAAAAAGCTGAATAATAGGTTTACATACCTTTTTATTATCTTAGTAATCAGTTTTGGTGCTGGTTATGCAGGGGCAATTTTGCAATACAGGCATCAAAGCATAGCCTCAACTCAAGTTAAAGAAATTGTTAGCCCAGCGAATAGCCAACTTGTATCTGTTATAGCTAGTACTGTCAGTCCGAGTGTAGTGTCTGTGAATGCGATCAGCGCCACTCAAGTCACCAATGTATTTGGATTTAGTCAACCAAGTCAGCAGGAAAGTTCAGGCACTGGAATCATTGTTAGCAATAGTGGTTATGTCGTGACCAATAGGCACGTAGTTCCAGCCGGTACTATGTCAGTTAGTATTACTATGAGCAACGGAACAGTTTTGAATAATATTAGCGTAGTGGGTGAGACTAGCCAGAGTGATTCGCTTGATATAGCGGTATTAAAAATTAATAATCCACCAGCAAATTTACAGCCAGCTCTTCTTGGGGATTCAAATAAGATAGCCATAGGCGACAGCGTAGTGGCTATTGGCAATGCTTTGGGTGAGTTTCAAAATACAGTAACTAGTGGAATAATATCTGGTCGCGGTAGATCAATTCAGGCAGGCGATAGCAGTGGTAATATTATGTCAACAAACACGGAGACTTTACAGGACATGATACAGACAGACGCAGCTATAAACTCAGGCAACTCTGGGGGTCCACTAATTGATGATAGCGGCAGGGTAATAGGAATTAATACTGCAGTTGCGAGCAATGGCGCCCAAAACATCGGCTTTTCCATACCCATCAATGACGTTAAGGGCATCATTAAGGGCGTTCTAGATACCGGCAAATTTATGAGACCGTATCTTGGAGTTTATTACGTGTCAATCTCCCCCGCGGTAGCTAAACAGTATAATTTGAGCGTAACATCTGGAGCATATATACCGACTTCGACCCAGAATCAGAATCGGTCTCCGATAGTAGCGAATAGTCCTGCATCGCGTGCAGGTCTTCGGGAAGGGGATGTTATTGAATCAGTTAATGGCGTTCCTATTAATCAAAATAATAGCCTAGTGTCAATAATCGACCAAAACCAAGCCGGCACACAGCTAAATCTTAGCGTACTTAGAAACGGAGTACTTGAAAATATTCCGATAACAGTAGGTAGTGAGTAAAATTCATCTACTAAAACGATGAACTAGTCCTTCTGACATTGTTAGCTTGTAAGAATTATTGCTAAATAATTTGGTTAACTCTGTTATTTGGTTGTCGAGACATTCAATGAAAATATATTTTGGATTCTTTTTTTTTACAACTAGTTGTCTAGCCAGTGCCTTATAGAAATGTAGTCCATTATCAGGCGCAAAAATTGACATCTTAGGTTCAAAACTAGCAGCCCTATTAATAGTTGTTGTGTATGGTATGTATGGTAAATTGGCTAAAATAATATCGAATTTGTAATCGGAATTACCGATAAGATTGCTTAATTTAATCTTCGAGGATATTTGAAATTTATCTACATTTATGCCAGTTACTTTAAGTGCGTTTTTTGAATTATCCAGTAGCTCTATATTTAAATGTGGAAATTCCAATTTTGAAGTTATTCCCAATACACCACTGCCGCAGCCTACATCAGTTAGATATTTTAGGTTAGATATATCAGATAATTTCAATAAATTAATAAATGATTCTGATTCTGGTCTGGGTGAAAGAACTCGCCTGTCGATATAAAATGTTCGATTATAAAATTCAACCTGTTTAGTAAGATACGAGATTGGATAATGCTCTAATCTTTTAGTAAGAAGTTTATTTGCCAACTTCAATTCTTTTCTAGTGAGTATTTTGTTGGGGTTTGTTAATATTTCAAGCTTCGGAAGACTTAAACTAAAGCAAAGTATTATCAACGAATCAATAGAGGCCGATTCAACACCAGCGACTGTTAATTTCTGAGTTGCGTTTTTAAGCCATTCGCTATTCGTTGTTAATAAGTTGGTTCTCATAGTCTTTAAGTCTAGATATTAAATCATCAATTTCACCATTTAGGGCCGCGGGAATATTACTTCTGCTATAGCCAATACGATGATCAGTTATACGATCTTGGGGAAAATTATAAGTTCTAATTTTTTCGCTCCTATCGCCAGAGCCTATTAGTTTAATTCTTGCGTCTGATAATAATTTTTGTTCTTCACTAATTTTTTGGGCTAATAGTCTAGCTTTTAAGACGTTCATTGCCTTATTCCTATTCTTTATTTGGCTTTTTTCGTCTTGTTGAGTTACCACTATCCCTGAAGGTATGTGGGTTATTCTTACCGCTGAATCCGTTGTATTAACACTTTGTCCGCCATTTCCTCCAGATCGATAGACATCAATTCTTAAATCTTTTGGGTCTATTTCAATGTCTGTTTCTTCTGCTTCGGGCATAATTGCGACAGTTACTGTGCTAGTGTGGATTCTGCCCTGGGATTCGGTAGACGGTATACGTTGCACTCTGTGAACCCCACCCTCGAATTTAAGATTTTTGTACGCATCTAAACCGTTAATACTGGCTACAACTTCTTTTAATCCACCAGCTTCATTAATACTTTGACTAATTAATTCAAACTTATAATTATGATTTTCGGACCATTTCATATACATTTTTAATAGTTCACTCGCGAATAAACTAGCCTCGTCACCACCAGCAGCCGCCCTGATCTCAATAATTACATTTCGTTCATCATTTGGATCTTTTGGTATTAACGCTTCACGTAATGCATTGATATTTTGTTCAAGAGACAGCTCTAGTTCTTGTCGTTCTTGATTGGCTAATTCGGCTAAATCATGATCACTGGATTCTAGGAGTAACTTGTTCGACTCTAATCCACTCAATATTTTTTTATTCTGGTCGAATAGTACTAATATGGATTCGATCTGATTTTTTCTTCTAGCAATTTGTGGATATTTTTTTGATGAGAAAATCTCCGGGTTAGCCAGTTCGATATTTATTGAGTCTAGCTCATTTCTAAGATTAGATTCTTGTTGTTCCATTTAGAATTCCTCGCGCTATATGCTATATTTTGACGCTAGTAGTGTAGACTAAGTAATCTTTAGTTCTTTGGTTTTAGGTCAGACAATTTTTTTGAAGGTTCGCTTTTAGGAGCAGCTTTTAAGCTCTTTTTTTGAACTTTCTTTTTATTTTTTGATGCGGCTAGTCGTGCATTGAATTTATCTACTCGACCTTCTATGTCTACAAGTTTTTCTTGTCCGGTAAAGAATGGGTGAGACGCACTTGAAATATGGATTTTTACCAATGGATATTCGACTCCGTCTAAAATGATAGTGGCATCAGTCTCGGCCGTTGATTTAGTTAAAAATGTTTGGCTATTATTAAGATCTTGAAAGACTACGGGTCTGTAGTTTTGTGGGTGAATCGATTTTTTCATAATTATTTAGGAGTAATTATAGATTAAAATTTATCACCGGTCAACAGTATGCGTATGTATATTATTTATTCTGTAAAATATAGCCTTTGATAAATCGAGACATTTTATATATTGAAACAGATGTAAATATCTGTTAATATATTACTCATAATAATAAACTAAAGAACAGTTTAGGATGTTTATCCTCCTATAAAAATAGGTTGCCTAAACGAGGAAGAAGGATGATGTGGCAAGTGTAGATATAGATATAAAAAAATTATTTGAATCTGGTGCTCATTTTGGTCACAAGACTAGTAAGTGGCACCCTAAGATGAAGCAATTCATACATAGTTCTCGAAATGGAGGACACATTATAGACTTAAATAAAACCGTAGAGGCCTTTGGTCCTGCGCTTTCCTATATTGAGGAAATTGTTAGCCAGGGTAAGCAAATCTTATTAGTGGGGACTAAAACTCAGGCACACGATACCTTGAAAGACTTAGCCGTAAAAACTAAAATGCCATACGTTGTAGAGAGGTGGCTTGGAGGCATGCTTACTAATTCTGATACCATAGGTAATCGAATTAAACATTTGAAGGATCTTGAGACAAGAATGGAGTCTGGACAGCTTAGCGCTAAATATAGCAAACTTGAAGTTCAGAGATATCAAGAAGAAATTGATAGCATGAATCATCTATATGGCGGGATTAAGAATTTAAATGGTAAGCCAGGAGTAGTGTTTGTTGAAGACGTTATGCATGAGCTAAATGCTATTAAAGAGGCAAAGAAGCTTAGTATTCCTGTTATTGCCTTGGTCGATACTAATGCAGACCCAAGTTTAGTAGATTTTCCGATACCTTGTAATGACGACTCTATTCAAACCATTAAATTGGTTGCGGAATATTTAGATAAAGCCATATCGACTGGTATGGTTAAAAAAGATAAAAATACTCTAGCTGAGCCTGAAGCTAAAGATAAATAAGGAGGTAAATATGGATATTACGATAGAAGAAATTAAACGGCTAAGATCATTAACTGGCGTTGGTATTACTGATGCAAAAAAGGCCCTTGTTGAGGCTAAGGGGGACTTTGATAAAGCCCTTGACGCCATGCGCAAAAAAGGTATCACTAAGGCTGATAAAAGATCAGAGCGCGAGGCTAGATCGGGTGTTATATCTACTTATAACCACGATAATCGAATCGGAGTATTGCTTGAGGTAAATTGTGAAACAGATTTTGTTGCTAGAAATGAACTTTTCACAAATCTTGTTAAAGACTTAGCCATGCATATCGCTGCCAGTAATCCAATATATGTAAGCATTGATGACGTGGACAAGAACGTGATGGCTAAAACTGAAGAAGAGTTTATGAAAAAAGCTAAGTCTGAGGGCAAGCCAGATAATATATTGCCGCAAATCGTGCAGGGTATGATAAAGAAACATTTTTCCGAAATATGCCTACTAGACCAACCATATGTAAAGAATCCTGATCAAACAGTGGGAAATTACATAAAAGAGCATATTGCCAAATTAGGCGAAAACATAGTAGTTAGACGTTTCAATAGAATGGCACTAGGCGAAGTCAACTAGTCCTAGTAAAATTAGAATACTACAAACTAAAAGCTTAAATATATTTTTCAATAGACCGGATTTTATAAATGGACAGCAGTAAAATAATAGAAAATACTATTACTAAGTTAAAGCAGTCATTGGCTTATTTTGAAGATGATTTGGCTAAGATTAGAACCGGCAGGGCTAATGCAGCCATTCTTGATAAAATTATGGTTAATGCTTATCAGACTGAAATGCCACTAAAGCAGTTAGCAACTGTCATTGCTCCGGAGGCTCAACTACTGCAGATCACGCCGTTTGACAGCTCTAATATCCAGTCAATAGCTAAGTCCATTAGAGAAGACCAAAACCTGGGCCTTAATCCAGTTGATGATGGAACAGTGATTAGAATCTCAATACCATCCTTAACTACCGAGAGAAGGCAGGCTATTGTTAAGCAATTGGGTGATATATCAGAAAAATGTCTAATATCAATGAGGGGGGTAAGACACGACTCCTTAAAGCTGTTGGAAAATGATAAAAAATCTAAGTTAATTAGCGAAGATGATTTCAACAGGTTATCTAAGCAAATTGACTCATTAATGATTGAGTACAAAAACAAGGTTGAATTGCTAATCTCTGCTAAAGAGAAAGAGGTTATGACTATTTAGTCTTAATAATTATGCCCGATAATATATCAATACCAAATCATTTAGGATTAATTTTAGACGGAAATCGACGCTGGGCAAGAGAACATGACATGACCTCATTCCAGGGCCATAAAAAAGGTTACGATAATCTCAAAACAATAGCTAAGTATGCATTTGATTCTGGAGTAAATTACGTTTCGGCTTATATTTTTTCATTAGAAAACTGGGACCGCTCTAAGAGAGAGGTGACTTATTTGATGAATCTTGCATATAGAATGCTTACAAAAGATATCGACGAGTTGAATAAAAATAAGATACGAATTGTTTGGTTGGGTAGTACGCAAAAGCTTAGCAAAAAATTACTTGATTCTATTCATGTTGCAGAAGAAAAAACTAAAAATAACAAAAAAGGGACGCTATGTATTTGCTTTAACTATGGTGGATATCAAGAAATAGTCGAAGCCTTCCATAAAATAATAGATAAAAAAATTCCAAAGGAAAAGATCAACTCAGATATGATAGAAAATAATCTATATGGCACGAATATTCCAAAAATAGATCTTATGGTTAGAACTTCTGGAGAGCAAAGGATTAGCAATTTTATGCTTTGGAGAATTAGTTATGCAGAACTATTATTCGTGGAAAAACATTGGCCGGCATTTACTAAAGATGATCTGAACAAAGCCTTAGAAGAGTACTCTAGGCGCGAAAGAAGATTTGGTAAATAATGTCAGTTTTTTTACTAATTCTTGGGATAGTATTATTCATCTCTTTAATAATAATTCATGAATTTGGTCATTTTATAGTTGCTAGAAGAAACAAGGTAATAGTTGAAGAATTTGGTATTGGCTTCCCGCCAACTGCATTATCTAAGAAGATGTCATCAGGCTATATACTTAGCCTCAATTGGCTACCATTAGGCGGCTTCGTACGGTTAAAGGGAGAACATGATAGTGATAGGGGGAAGGGCAGCTTTGGCGAAGCAAGTCTATGGGCTAAAACTAAAATTATTAGTGCTGGCGTGGGGATGAATCTAGCGGCTAGTTTTATTATATTAACTTTTTTGGCAATCATAGGGCTGCCGCAGATTGTGAATCATCAGTTTAGCATAGCTGGTGACTCAACAATAACTAAACAAGAAGTATTGGCAGGGTATATACAGCCCAATTCTCCGGCATCAAAAATCAATATTAAACCGCAAGATAATATACTAAGTATAGTTAATTCTCATGGAGAAACTATAGATGTTAATAACATAACTACGCTATCAAAGATCACGGAAGATAATGCAGGAAATAATATAATTATCAATTATCAACGTAATGGTGTTAATTATTCTAGTAAAGTTACGCTTCGTACGGCCTCTGA
Source organism: bacterium (assembly GCA_021781215.1). Taxonomy (GTDB): domain Bacteria; phylum Patescibacteriota; class Saccharimonadia; order Saccharimonadales; family DATKHC01; genus JAJXXC01. The sequence continues at coordinate 61,108 of JAJXXC010000008.1, read as the reverse complement.
TGTTAGAGCTAGCCTTAAAACGAGTAGTCCTAAGGGGTATTTGGGGGTAGAGCCATCAAATTATATAATTAAAAAGTATACTTGGTCTGCACCAATAGTTGCAGTTGGTTTCATGAAACAGGTAACCGTCCTTACTTTCAAGGGTATAGGCAATGCTATTATGGGACTTATACAGGGCAATACTACTAAAGCGTCTTCACAGGTTTCGGGACCAGTTGGTATCGTAGTCCTCTTAAAGAATGGCAGTCTTCTAGGCTATAGGTTTATATTTCTAATAGTTGCAATAATCTCTCTATCTTTGGCCATAATCAATATTTTACCGATCCCAGCCCTAGATGGCGGGCGATTATTTTTCACTGTGATACCACGTGTTTTATTAAAAAGGCCACTAAAACAGAAAACTGAAGAATTAATACACGGGAGTGGAATGGCGGCATTACTTTTGATCTTTGTTTTAATTACTATAGTTGATATAAAAAGATATTTTTAAACTCACAATATGCTTAAACCTGAAATTAATTATCATCAAGAAAAGGGTAATTGGAGCCCCATATCGAGTGTATTAATTGCAATTTTTATTTTTTTTGGCTCTCAAATTGTTGTAGCAATACTTTTCCGTGAGTATGTAGCGATTAGACATTGGTCAACTTCAACTGCGAGTTCTTGGTTAACAAATTCAGTGCCAGCTCTATTCATAGAGACCTTTCTAGTAGAATCATTTGTTGTTTTATTTTTATATGCGTTCATGCGCCGCAGGAATATATCTTTTAAGTCTATAGGTATAAGGGGTAAATTTTTATTAAGAGATTTAAAATATGCAATCGTGGGTTTTTCTGCCTATTTATTAATTTATCTATCAGTAGTTTCTGTATTGCAATATTTAATTCATGGCTTTAATACTTCACAAAAACAAAATCTGGGAATTCCAAATTCTGCTCACGGTGGAAATTTATGGTTGTTGTTTATTATGTTAGTAATTCTACCGCCAATAGCGGAAGAATTACTGTTCAGAGGCTTTATATATACTAGCCTGAGACCTAAGATGAATAAAATAATTGCCGCCATAATAGTAAGTTTACTGTTTGCGACTCCTCATTTATTTGAAAGTAATAATGGTCTTCTGTGGGTAGCAGGAATCGATACTTTTACGCTTTCGATGGTATTGGTTTATGTGCGAGAAAAAACTGATAAATTATGGGCATCGATAATAATTCACTTTTTGAAAAACTTTGTTGCTTTCGCCAGCCTGTATCTTTTGCATAGTAGTTAGGGTGTAATAGTTAATAAAATAAGTTATTATTAGGGTTAGATATGAGACTTTCTAAAACATTTGCTAAATCCACTAAGAATGTACCTTCTGATGAGAAAGCTAAGAACGCACAGCTATTAATAAAAGCTGGTTATGTACATAAAGAGATGGCTGGAGTATATAGTTATCTTCCCCTTGGGCTTCGTGTTCTGAATAATATAGCTAATATAGTTCGAGAAGAAATGAATTCTATTGATGGTCAAGAAATATTGATGCCCGCACTTCAAATAAAAGAGCGATATACAACGACCGGACGCTGGGACGATAGGATTGTCGATGATTGGTTTAAAACTAAATTAGTTAATGGTACCGAATTAGGTCTTGGTTTTTCTCATGAGGAAAACCTCGTGCCACTAATGAGGAAGTACATAAGTTCTTACCGTGATCTCCCAATCCTAGCCTACCAGATACAAACTAAGTTTCGTAATGAGCTTCGCTCAAAAAGTGGGTTAATGCGTGGCCGTGAATTTTTGATGAAAGATATGTACTCGTTTGCAATCTCTCAAGAAGAACACGAAGTAATTTATACAAGAGTCAAAGAAGCCTATTTAAAAGTGTTTAGTCGACTAGGATTGGCTAGTGAGACATATATAACAACGGCCAGTGGTGGAAGCTTTAGTAAATATAGTCATGAATTTCAAACTTTAAGCCAAGCCGGTGAAGACACGATTTATATTGATAGAGATAAGAAGGTTGCAATTAATAAAGAAGTTTTTACAGATGATGTGATTGCAGGCCTGGGCCTGAAGCGCGAGAGGCTCGAACAGGTTCGAGCCATTGAAGTAGGTAATATATTTAGTCTTGGAACAAAATTTACGGAGCCTTTTGGGCTAAAAGTTAATAATCGGGCTGGTGAAACCCAAACCTTAATAATGGGATGCTATGGAATTGGAATTAGCCGGGTATTGGGAACTATTGTCGAATTTTATTCTGATGACAAAGGAATAGTATGGCCTAAGTCTATAGCCCCAGCAAGAATAATTTTAGTTAGGGTTGGCGACAACTCTAAGGTTATTAAAGTCGCAGACAAGCTATACGAAAGCATTATGTCTAAAGGTATAGAAATTATTTATGACGATAGAGACGTAAGACCAGGTGAAAAATTTTCTGACGCTGATTTATTAGGTATACCATCAAGAGTAATTGTTAGTGATAAGACAGTCGAGTCTGGGCTTTTTGAATTTAAAGATAGGACGTCTACGGAGTCTCAACAGATATCGGAATCAGCCCTTATGGCAAAATTGTTTGATAAATAATTTTTTGCTATGTTTGTAATAATTTTTTTGTTTGTCAGCCTAAAATAGTGATGCTATAATACGTCGACCTAATAAGTTTTAAGATTTAATCGTAAGGTAAAATAAGTATATGAATAAACAATTTCATCTAACAGCAGAAGGTATTAGCGAGTTCAAGGAGGAGCTAAAAACTTTAATAGCTTCTAGGACTGCTATTGCTGACAAAATAAAAACTGCTAGAGAATTTGGTGATTTAAGTGAAAATGCTGAATACTCAGCAGCAATTCAGGAACAAGACAGGACTGAAAACAGAATTGTAGAAATTGAATATATCCTTCAGAATGTCGAAGAAATAGCAAAACCTACTAAGGGTGGCACTGTTCAACTCGGTTCAACCGTAGAGCTTAGGAGTAAAAACGGAAAGAGCAAGGCCTATAAAGTAGTCGGTACTGTTGAGGCAAACCCTTCAGAGGGCAAAATATCCGATGAGTCGCCTATTGGACAGGCTTTATTAAAGAAAATTGTTGGAGATAGTGTAGAAATTGCAACTCCAGCAGAGACCGTAATATATAAAATTATTAGTATCTCCTAGTCACACCGGCCTAGATTGATATAGAATATATATTAGTTATGGCAACACTTAAATCCCTGAGAGACGAAAGACTTAGAAAACTTCAAGAAATAAAGAGCTTGGGGATCAACCCCTATCCAGCTGATTCGCAAAGATCAGATAATCTTGGCAATATTCAGGCTGATTTTGACCGGTTTAAAGATAAACACGTTAGTGTCGTTGGAAGAATTAAAGGAATTAGAAAGATAGGTAAAATTGCCTTTATCGTGATTCACGATGCATCAGGCGATTTACAGCTTTTTTTAAAACAAGATAAAATTAAGATCGACACTAAGCCTAGAACTTATCTGGCTTTTTCGGAGATAAATTTACTTGATAGCGGTGATTTTATTCAGGCTTCAGGCATAGTAATAAAGACTCAGACTGGTGAGATATCTGTAGCGGTTGAAGAAATTAAGTTATTGTCAAAGACTCTTAGGCCGATGCCAACGTCTCACGATGGTTTTACTAATAAAGAAGAAAGACTCAGAAGAAGATATGTAGATTTGAACGTTAATCAAGACGTATACCAAAGATTTATTAGAAGAAGTAATTTCTGGCAATCTACAAGAGATTTTTTAGTTAAAAATGGGTTTATTGAGATTAATACTCCAGTTTTAGAACATACTACCGGTGGCGCTGACGCAAAACCTTTTATTACACACATGGATTCTTTGAACCAAGATTTCTATCTAAGAATAAGTCATGAGTTGCCACTAAAACGACTTTTAGGGGGAGGTTATGAGAAAGTTTTTGATATAGGACCAAGATTTCGAAACGAGAATTATTCTGACGAACACTTGCCCGAGCATGTTGCTATGGAGTGGTACTGGGCCTACGCGGACTGGAATGATGGTATGAAATTCACACAAGATTTATTCAGATATGTGTGTGATAAAACTTGGAATAAGAGGAGTTTTGTAATCAACGGCGATCAAGCAGTCGATTTAGGTAAGGACGGAATAGATTGGCCCAAAATTAGCTTTATTAAAATCATAAAAGATAAATACGATATCGACGTTTTTAATAGTGATATGAATGATATAAAACGTAAGCTTAAGGAAAATAAGTTGGAAGTTGCCAAAGAAGATAACAGAGTAAGATCACTAGATAAATTATGGAAAAAAGTTAGAACAGAGATTAGCGGCCCAGCATATCTCATAGATATCCCTGTATTTATGCAACCTCTAGCTAAAGCTCAGAAAAAAGATTCGCGACTAAGTGAACAATTCAATTTGATTCTAGGTGGTACAGAAATATGTAAGGCTTATTCTGAATTGAATGATCCAATCGACCAACTTGCTCGATTTTTAGAACAAAGAGATTTACGAAACGCCGGCGACGAAGAAGCTCAAATGTTAGACATTGATTTTATCGAAATGCTAGAGTTCGGTATGCCGCCAGCTTGTGGTTTTGGGTTTAGTGAGCGTGTTTTTTGGACGTTAGAAAACATCACCGCCAGGGAAGGTGTTCCATTTCCCCAGTTAAGGCAAGAAATTGATGAGCTAACAACCTCAATATATCCCGAAGTATTTAGAAAAAAACAATCAAAATAATTTTGATATATTTTAAAACTAGCAATCAATAACTGATTTCATTGATAGGGCTGGCAACAACCTAGAAAACCAAATTGTTAACCGTGCTATTATTAAGATATATATGTTAAAAAAAATAGCTCAAACGAAACAACTTAAAGATACGGTTAGTCTAGTATCTTTCTCGGTAATACTAATTTTATTTTTTATTTTTAGTGGTAATAAATATTTTCAATTAAATACTAGTTTTTGGACTAACAATAATTTTACCAATCCAAACTCTACTCTTTTTACCTCAGCAAGTAGAAATCTATTCAGTGTTGAATATAGATATTTAGCGATAATTGTATTGTTGATATTGGTAATTAAATTTGGATATAAAGTATATAAGGAATATATAAAGACTAAAAATATATACCAAAAAAGTAGCGATAAACTAGACCTTAACTTGAGTAGTTTAAGTTATTCAATTCTGATAGTATTTATTTGTCTAGCTGCTGGATTGCAAGATATTTCAACTACAATATTCGTCTTATTTAGCTCTTTCATAGGAGCTAGGCTTATAATGTCTGACTACAAAGAGAAAATAGATAAACTGGGAAGCATTAGATTTTTTGGTATTTTATTAATCCTAACTAGTTGGTTGTCGGTAATAATCTATTCAATAGGTACCCTTGTATATGGTGGCGTAAGATCAACTTGGTATGTATATGTGCTTGATCTAATAGGCTTAATTTATCTTGGATTATTAGTTATGAGTAGCTCAAGGCATGCCAAAAAACGTAAAAACAAGGAATTTATAAATTATTACACAGACTTGTTATTGAAAGTTGGCTTTTTTATAGTGCTCTTAGTCGGAATTCATTAAGTTTTTTAATTAATAATATATGGAGTAACCTATGGCCAGTTATAGTTATAAATATGAAAAGAGTCTGCCATATAAACCTGGACAAAAAACATCTTTTAAGATATCTAGATCTAAAATAGAGTTATACACTCAATGCCCTAGATGTTTTTGGTTGGATGCTAGGCTGAAAATCAAAAGGCCTAATGGTCCACCTTTTCAGATTAATAAAGCTATAGATGAACTTTTTAAAAAGGAATTCGATGGTTATAGAATAAAAAAAGAAGCGCATCCAATTATGGTAGAAAATGGCATCGATGCAATACCATTTTCTCACGAGGACCTTAATAAGTGGAGGCATAACTTTACCGGCGTTAGCACCTTACATAAAACAACAAACTTGCATATTTATGGCGCAGTAGATGATGTATGGATAGATAAGGACGATCAGCTAATCGTCGTTGACTATAAAGCTACGTCCAAGAATAGCGAAGTATCTCTAGATGCTGATTGGCAGATTAGTTATAAACGGCAGATGGAAGTGTATCAATGGCTGCTCAAACAAAATGGTTTCAAAGTAAGCAGCCGTGGGTATTTTGTTTATACAAATGCTCGAATTGACGCTGATGGGTTTTTTGATAAATTGGAATTTAAGACTAAAGTTATTGCGTACGATGGCAATACCAATTGGGTAGAAGGTACGATATTGAATATAAAGAAATGTTTAGAGGCAGATATGCCAGAAGTTGGCATGGCGGCGATGGGGGGCGATTGCGATTATTGTAGTTATTCTAAAGAACGAACCGCTATCACATTAAAACACCTAAAAAATAATAGTAAATGAGGCTATAATATAGATTATGTTAGATATACAGTTTATTAGGGCTAATCCTGATTTGGTTCAGCAAAAATCAAACCAGAAAAATAAGAATATTAATATTAACGATTTCTTAAAAATTGATAAAAAGCATAAATCTTTAATTCAAGAGCTAGAAGACTTACGTGGACAGAGAAATAAATTAACATCTAAGATTAAAAGCAAGCCAACCCTTGAAGAAATAGATTTGGGCGTAAAGTTAAAGAAACAGATTGCTGATTTAGAATTAGAATTTGGTCCAGTAGACAAGTCGTTCAAAGACACTCTAAAATCTATCCCCAATATGCCGTCGGATGACGTTCCGGTCGGTAGTAGCGAAGATGATAATAAAGTAATCAAATATTTTGGTGACAAAAAAGACTTTAATTTTAAGCCAAAAACTCATTGGGAGGTAGCAGAAACATTGGGCTTAATGGATAGGCAACGAGCTGCAAAAATTTCTGGTAGCCGATTTACTTATTTGAAGGGCGGTCTTGTAGAGATGCAATTTGCATTGATCAACCTAGTATTTAAATTATTGGGAGATGAATCTTTTATTGAAAAAATAATCAAAGATAATAATTTAGATCTAGTCTCTAAGCCGTTTATTCCAATTTTGCCACCAATGATGATGAAGACGGAGCCGTATGAGGCAACCGGTAGGCTGAAGGCGGAAGATACTACCTATAAGTTAGCCGACGATGATTTATGGCTAATTGCTAGCGCAGAGCATAGTCTGTGTTCAATGTATGCTGACGAGATTATAGCTGATAAAGATTTACCCATAAGATATATAGGTTATAGTACTGCTTTCAGAAGAGAAGCAGGAACCTATGGAAAAGACACGAATGGGTTAATAAGAATGCATCACTTCGATAAACTAGAAATGGAAATATTTAGTACGCCAGAAACTTCTCGTGACGAACATTTTCTAGCAATAGCCATTCAAGAAGAATTAACTAAACTTCTAGAACTACCGTATAGAGTTATATTAAAATGTACGGCCGACATTGGAGATCCTAATGCTAGAGGTGTTGATATAGAAACATGGATGCCTGGACAGGATTGCTATAAAGAAACCCATTCCGCAGATTACATGACCGACTATCAAACTAGGTCATTAAAAACTAGAGTTAAAAGGAGCAGTGATGGCAGCATTGATCTTGCCCATACTAATGATGCTACGGCTTTAGCTATGTCTAGAACACTAGCTGCGATAATTGAAAATTATCAAACAGAAGATGGGCATATTATTGTACCTAATATTTTAAGACCATTGATGAATAATAAGGAGCAGATTTGAAATGTTAAAAATCCAAGTTAACGGAGTGCACTATGTGGTCGGCGATGATATATTGAAATATGTAACCAAGAAGATTACAAAACTAGAGAAATATATCCCTAAACATGCTAGATCTAGTGCGCATGTAGAAGTTTTCTTAAAAGAATTTGATACAAGAGGCAAAAAACAATGTACTTGTGAGGCGGTGATGCATCTGCCTAATGATATGTTTGCCATAGAAGAGACAACAATTAATATTTACGCAGCCGTCGATATTGTAGAGGCAAAATTAAAAAATCAATTGCGTAGGTATAAACAAAAAAATTCAAATAAATCTAAAACAATGAGACTTATAAGGGCTTTTAAAAGAAAACCTTAAAAAAATTTAGTTTTCAAGGTATAATTGTCTAAGTTATCATTGTTTTTATGATGTTTTTTGTATCCTAGGAGGAATTGGTGAAGAATAGATTTTTAAATAGAGTCTTGGGTGATCCTCAAGCCAAAACAATCAAAAGGCTAAGGGCAAAAGTCGTTCATATTAACGCATTGGCGGATAAGTACCAAAAGATGTCTGACGCTAAGCTAAAGAGCCAAACTGAAGAGCTAAAAAATAGATTAAAAAAAGAATCCTTAGATAAAATACTACCTGATGCATTTGCTTTGGTTAGAGAGGCTTCAACACGGTCCCTTGGTCAACGTCATTTTGACGTTCAGCTAATGGGTGGGATAGTTTTGCACGAAGGCAAAGTCGCAGAAATGAAGACGGGTGAGGGTAAGACCTTAGTGGCCACATTGCCTGTATATTTGAACGCGCTATCTGGAAAAGGAGTGCATGTTGTTACTGTAAATGACTACCTGGCACAACGTGATGCGGGCTGGATGGCTCAAGTATATAGTTTTCTAGGAATGACTGTAGGGATAATAATTGCGGATTCGTCTTTTATTTTTGACTCTGAGTTTGTGAATGAACAGCATACGGACGTTAGGTTCAGACATCTTAGACCAGCAACTAGACAAGAGGCCTATGGAGCAGACATAACATACGGGACTAATAATGAATTTGGTTTTGACTACCTAAGGGACAATATGGTCCGTGAAATTGATCAATTACGACAACGTGAATTAAATTTCGCAATAGTTGATGAGGTAGACTCAATTTTAATAGATGAAGCTAGAACACCTCTTATTATATCAGCCCCTTCGGTAACTACAGGTAGTGCCTATAATCAATTTGCAAAAGTTGCTAGTCAGTTAAATAGAGACATTGATTTTGAAGTTGATGAAAAAAGAAAAACTGTTATTTTAACAGATCAGGGCGTAGAGAAAGTTGAAAAAATACTAGGAATCACTAATCTTTATGGTACTGAGAATATTCGAACTATATATCACCTGGATCAAGCCGTAAAAGCGCATGCTATTTTTAAGAGAGATAAGGACTATGTTGTTACTGTCGATAATGAGATTGTCATTGTCGATGAATTTACTGGTCGGCTATTGAAAGGGCGAAGATATAACGAAGGGCTCCACCAGGCCATCGAAGCTAAAGAAGGAGTAGAAGTTAAGGAAGAGTCGATGACTTTAGCGACAATTTCATTCCAAAATTATTTTAGGTTATACAATAAATTATCTGGAATGACTGGTACTGCCTCAACTGAGAGCGAGGAGTTTCATCAAATATATAAATTGGATGTAGTTGAAATTCCTTCAAATCGTCCCGCTAATAGAAAGGATAGACCAGATAGAATCTATAAGACTGAGATGGGTAAGTTTAAGGCTCTTATTCGAGAAGTCGCAGTTTTACATCAAAAAGGTCAACCAGTTTTAATTGGTACTGCTTCGATTGAAAAAAATGAAGTGTTAAGCTCACTATTGACTAAAGCCGGAATACCTCACCAAACACTAAATGCAAAGAATAATGAGAAGGAAGCGAATATCGTATCTAAGGCTGGAGAGAAAGGTGCAGTAACTTTGGCGACTAATATAGCCGGTAGGGGAACAGATATTGTACTGGGAGAAGGAGTCAAAGAATTGGAGGGACTCTTTGTTCTAGGCAGCGAAAGACACGAATCAAGAAGAATCGACAATCAACTGCGGGGTAGATCTGGTCGTCAGGGTGATCCTGGTGTTACTCAATTTTTTGTGAGTACTGAAGACGACTTAATGCGAATTTTTGGTGGTGAGCGAATATCAAGTCTTATGAATAGGTTGGGAGTAGATGACAGTACCCCGATTGAAAATAGAATGATTTCAAAATCACTTGAAGCTGCACAGAAAAAAGTTGAAGGCTATAACTTTGATATGCGTAAAGACGTTGTCCAATATGATGATGTAATGAATCGACACCGTAAGGCAATTTATTCAATGCGTAGGGAAATATTGATGCAGCCAGATATAAGCCAGCGTATTAAAACCTATTTTAATCAAGAAATAGAAAGAATCGCACAATCGCCAGATTTATTAACGAGTGATTACGAGTCGGTGGTTAGTGAGGTATTCCCAATTGAGCCGAGAGTTCTAGACGATCTATTTGATTCTCCGGCCGTGGATTTTGAAAAAAATTTACACAAAATAGTTGATTCAGTATATAGAGATAAAGAGAAAGCCTTCACCCCCGAAATAATGCGTAAAGTTGAAAGAGAAGTATATCTTCAAATTTTAGATAATCTTTGGATGCAACACCTTGAAAATATGGACCATTTACGGGAAGGAATTCATTGGATGAGTGTCGGCCAAAGAGACCCTCTGGTAGAGTATCGAAAACAAGGACAAATATTGTTTGATGCCTTTCAATTAACTTTGAGGAGAGATATAATTAGCGGAATTTTTTCAGCACATCCCGTTGACGATTCAAATATTTTAAATGAACCCTTTGAGTCGGATTTAACTAGAGCAGCTAGGCAGTCAGTAGATAACGCTAATCGGATAATTGACGTTGAAGAATTTAAGGAAACTGATTTCGTAACTAAGCAACATGAACAAAAAACTAAGAAAAATACCAAAGATAATATCAAGAAACAACGCAAGGCTGAACGACAAAGAAGAGCTAAGGGTAAAAAGAAAAAATAAATCATGATTCATAAAGTCCATAAAGTTACATTAGCAAATGGGGCTAAGGGTCTTTTTGTTGATATCCCAGACGCCAGTGTTATGAATTTTGAAGTTAATTTTAGGGCTGGCGAATATCTGGTAGAAAGGAAAAAATTAGAAACGCCACACTTAATGGAACATATGTTGCTTGGTGCGAACCAGAAGATTAAGAAGACTAAAGCGTTTCAGGCTGAGTTTGAAAAGAATGGTGCATATTGTAATGCCAGCACCAGCATATACGATGTCAATTATGAAGCTGAGTGTGCTGATTTTGAATGGGAGAGAATAGCTGATTTATTATTTTTAGCAATCGATAAGCCGTTATTTTTAAGACACGAGTTCAACTCAGAGTTTGGAAATGTTAAAGAAGAGTTAGTTTACCGTTCAAATAATCATTTTAGACATCTTAGTTTAGCAATGAGGGAAGCATTTGGGTTTATGGCTGTTGTTGATCAGGAGAGGCTAGAATTAATGGAAAATGTGAAGCTGAAGGATATTAGAAATCACTATAAAAAAACTCATTTTGCTTCAAATATGAGGTTTGTTATCGGGGGTAAGTTACCAATTGAACGTCGGCAAAAAATCGTAGATATTCTATCTCAAATGAGTATGCCAGAAGGTCCTGGTAGGCTCGCGCTTCCTAAAGAAAAACCTGTTAAAATTGATAGTCCGGTTAGAATAGAAAACGAAACTGTAAAAAATTTATATTTTTACATAGATACATTTTTGAAACGCAAAATTAAAATTTCTGAAGCTCATGCCGCAGAGTTGTTGGATATTATTCTGACCGAAACGTATTATTCTAAAATTTTAGGGACTGCTAGAGAGAAAGGGATAGCGTATCACGTAGATTCAAGCTTCTCTAAGTTTAATGGTAATGCAAATTGGTGGTTAAGTGTGCAGATTTCTCCAGATAATATTCTAGAATTGCTCGATATAGTAGTCCGGGAAATTAAAAAAATCTTTATGGGTAAAATTGCTGACAAAGACATTAAGTCAGCCAAACAGTATGCGTTAGGTAGATTCCAAAGAGCTGGACAGACTGTTGGTTATATGGTCGGAAGCTATAGTAGTAATTTTTTTTCTGAGGGGAGGGTATACGACTATTACAAATACCCACAAAGAATTGAATTAGTTAGCAAACAACAGATTATTGATATTACTAGAGATTTATTTTCTCAAGACGTGTGGGGCGTAGGTGGTTTAGGTAATTCGAATGACGAATTAATGGCTAAGATTTACAATAAATTAGCGGTTTTATGGGAACAAGATTATGGAAAACTATAGTAGTAGGGTTGATAAATTAAAGCTTGATGTTCTTGCCGCTTTTGAGAAATTAAAATTAGGTGAGATCGAAGATAAATTGGAAATCTTGAATGCAAAAACTAAAACTCTAGATTTCTGGAAAGATAATTTAAAAGCCCAGGATACCATGAAACAGATTTCTAGTTACGAGCTTGAACTTAGCCCATGGCTAAAGCTAAGGGACAGTATTAATGAACTAGTGGATTGGATGAATACTGGGGATGAGGATTCCAGTGAAATTATCGAAGATCTTTTGAATAAATCTGAAGAGGAATATAGAGAAACTAAAAAACAACTTAAATTCAGCGGTCAATATGATAAATTGAATACGATAGTAAGTATTTATGCAGGGGCTGGCGGAACCGATGCTCAAGACTGGGCACAAATACTTCTTAGAATGTATGTGAGATATGCTGAAAAGCGTAATTTTAACGTTAATATTTTAGACCAGTCTTTGGGCGATACTGCGGGATTAAAAAGTGTAACTTTTGAGCTAGATGGACCGTTTGCGTATGGTATGTTGAAAAATGAAAATGGCGTGCATCGCTTAGTTAGATTAAGCCCATTTAACGCAGATAATTTGAGACAAACGAGTTTTGCAAAAGTTGAGGTGTTACCAAAGATAGACCAATCAGATGCAGTAGTTATTGATGAGAAAGATCTCAGAGTAGATGTTTTTAGAAGCGGTGGTAAGGGTGGTCAAAGTGTTAATACTACAGATTCAGCCGTCAGGATTACTCATTTACCAACCAGTATAGTAGTTAGTATCCAGAATGAAAGATCTCAAACACAGAATCGGGAGCTAGCAATGACGATCCTAAGATCAAAATTAGCTCAGCTAAAAATAGAACAGCATTTATCTAATATGCAAGATATAAAGGGGCCAAACTTATCTGCTGAATGGGGTAATCAAATAAGATCATATGTTATGCATCCGTATAAGCAGGTTAAGGATTTAAGATCAAAATATGAAACTAGCAATATTGATGGGATTCTGGACGGTAATTTAGACGAAATTCTTGAGTACAATATAGAGAATATACCCAAGGACTAAGCACTATATTAACTTGTATTTATTACGTTTATATGTTATAAATAAAATTAATATGACAGTAAAACGTATGGGTCCAGGCGACCACCCTTCATTGTTTGACTCTGTACCAGAGGTGAAAGAATTATATGCGCCTCAAGAAATTGCAAAACCTGCCGCTGAACAATCTCTCATAATAAATCTAGGGCATGTTGCAAGAGAAAGCGATCGGCTTGGGCTATTAAGGGAAATGTATGATTTTTCTTCAATATATTTTATACCTACAGAAGTTTCCCTCATTGCTAATCCTGAGGATTTTTTAGAAAGAGTAGGGGTGATACAGAATATAGTATTTGGTCCTAAGAACAGGTTAACATTTGTACAAAATGCTAATGCTCTAAAAAATATCGTGAATCTTGGGCTAGAAATTGAAAATGTGAGTGATCAGAAAAAAGCTGTAGACGCTAAGGATTCAACTATAAAGTACGCAGATGAATTTATTCAATCAAGGAAAGCGATTAACGATAACTTAATGATGCATAGAAGACAAATCTATGATGATTTAGGTTTTTGGAGAATGGTTGAATTAGGTATTATTACTGAGGATAATCTTAATGAGCTTTATGACGCCGATCTAATAGTTTTGTTCGAACGTTTAAGGGGCAAATCACGCGATAATGCAGATACGATTGATCGTGATAGATTGGAGGAGTATAAATTAGCCATTGATCAATATGTATTTTTGAATGAATATTTTTGAGAAGCATAAGTATTTTCTGAAAATATAGTCTATAATATGGCTAGATGATTGTTCTAGATAGAGTAACAAAAAACTATAACAACAAATCTCCTGCGTTAAAAAAGATTAGCCTCAAAATTAATGCTAAAGAGTTTGTGGTTATAATAGGTAAGAGTGGTGCAGGCAAGACCACACTACTTAGATTACTAACGAGGGAAGAAAGACAAACTTCAGGAAAAATTGTTGTAGGTGGCATAGACTATGATAAGCTCAAGGACCGTAATATACCTATGCTTAGAAGGCGCATAGGTGTCGTCTTTCAGGACTTTAAATTGCTCCCGAATAAAAATGTTTATGAAAATGTAGCATTTGCACTTGAAATAGTTGGCAAGACCAATGCTCAGATTAAAAAGACCGTACCTAGGGTTCTTGAAATAGTTGGACTTACTGGTAAAGAAAAATCTATGCCAGCGCAACTATCGGGCGGTGAGAGGCAAAGAGTTGCAATTGCGAGATCTATTGCTAGACAGCCTAAAATATTAATTGCGGACGAGCCGACCGGAAATTTGGATCCGAAGAATGCATGGGACATAATCAAGGTTTTAGAGAAGATTAACAAGTACGGAACAACAGTACTGCTAACCACACATAACCAAGAGATAGTTAATAAGATAAAACGAAGAGTAATAACACTGAAAGATGGTCAAGTTGTTGGAGATCACGCTAAAGCGGAGTATAAACACACGTAATATGAAAATATCAATGACCTTCGGAAGAATCCTAAAAAATGGAATACAGAATTTTTTAAGGAATATTACTTTAGCTGTTGCGGCGATAGCTGTAATGACCATCACTCTAACAACTATTTTAATTTTGATTATAACGAATGCGACCCTAAATAATACTATTAGTCAGATTAATAATAAGATAGATATCTCAGTATATCTTAAGGATTCGATTACTGTACAGCAAAAAGATACACTACTAACTCAGCTAAAGAATCTAAGTGAAGTTAAGTCAGTAAAATATATATCAAAGGATCAGGCACTAGCAATATATGAAGCGCAAAATGCTGGCAATAAAACAATCCAGTCAGCTACAACAGCACTAGGCATAAATCCTATTCCTGCAACCATTAATATTACGCCAATTACACCTAACCAGCTAGAAGGTATAAAACAATTTTTAGATGAGCCGAGTGTTGTCGCATTGCAAGCAACAAACTCATCCTATTCTGGGGCATTACAGACTGCTATCAATAAGATTGCAAAGACTACTAGACTGTTGAGAGAAATCGGACTCATAAGTATTATTGTATTTGGAACTACCTCAGTACTGATTATTTTCAACACTATCAGAATGACTATATTCAACCGTAGAGACGAGATTCAGACTATGAGATTGCTTGGGGCAAGTACATGGTACATTAAGGGACCGTATGTGGTAGAGAATATAATATATGGCATATTGTCTGCGACTATCTCGCTTGCTTTTGTGGAAATAATGTTCACAACTATCTCTAATAGTTTACAGGCAAGTAGTTTTGGACTACTGGACATTAGCTATTCTCAGTATTATTTTAAGCATAACTTTTTTTATATGTTGTTAGTGATTTTTAGCATCGGTATAATTATAGGTGCCGGATCAGCATTAGTCGCAACGAGACGGTATTTAAAATATAAGACAAAAAGATAGAACTAGTCTTTAAACGGGCAATAGAGTAGAGCTTATGTTTACAACTATTGCAGGGGGTGGTATGATTAATTTGTCAATAAAAAACAAAAATATGCTAGAAAAAATTCGGATTAGTGTACCTAGATTTTACTCTGCTGTTATTAGCTTGTCTTTTTTAGGAACAATTTTAACCCCGACTTTAGTTTTTGCCGATCAATATACTCAACAGATACAAAATTTACAGACTCAAAACGCTATTGTACAGCAAAATATTTCAAATTTACAAGCACAAGCTAGTACTTATCAACAATCATTAAGCGATTTACAAAATCAGATTATTGCAATCCAGAACCAGATTGTTCAGACTCAGACACAGATCACTAATATACAGGCAAAAATAGCAAAAAATCAGTTACAACTAGCTAAAGAAAAGGCTACATTGGCAAGTATTTTACAGAGTATGTACGTAGACGGACATATGAGCACGCTTGAGTCATTGGCTACAAGTCAGAATATGAGTGATTTTGTTACTAAAATTGAATACCAGAATTTAGTACAGCAAACGATACAAGGAGATCTTAAACAAATTAATGATACTCAGGCTCTATTAACATTGCAAAACAAGACGCTCTCTATAACGCTCTTAGACCAACAACAACAAAATGCCGCATTATCAACTGCGCAAAATAAAGAGAATTCATTATTAAACTTAGACCAACAACAACAAGCAGCTTACAGTCAGCAGCTTCAAGCAAATAATGCAAAGGTTGCTCAGCTGCAGATAGAAGAAGCGGCTACTATAGCTAGAAATGAAGCAGGTGGTACGATCGTATATGGTAACTGTGGATCATCGAATGACTCATATCCTAATCCTTGGTGTAGTGCTCCTCAGGATACAATGTTTGATACATGGGGTATGTATAACCGAGAATGCGTAAGTTATGCAGCCTGGATGGTTGCATCTACAGGGAAATACATGCCATCTTGGGGTCTTCAGGGAGTTGGAAATGCTGGCGAATGGATTGCTGACGCTCATAGTATGGGGATACCAGTAGGTAGAACTCCTCACGCAGGAGATATCGCAATATTACCTGCTACAGGTCCGGGTGGGATAAGTCCAGTTGGACATGCAATGTATGTCATGAGTGTTAATGCCAACGGTACTATAAATGTAAGTGAATACAACGCTAGGGTTGTCGGTGGCTTCGACGAAGCATTTAATATAAATCCTTCTTATTATTATTACATTACGTTTCCGCCAGCTAGTTAAATATCTTCAAATAGCGGTATATTAGTGATAGAATAATAGATAAATGAGTTTTAGACTTTTGAAAAATAAAAATTTTAAAATTGTAGCTATATTACTGGCATTTATAGTGATATTTGTGTTTGGCTATAAGATCGGGAACGGAAGTTTTGATCTGCGATGGAATAGTATGAATAGTAGCCTTCCGAGCACCTTGAATTATTCATTAATTCAGCAGGAATATTCAATACTAAAGAATAATTATGACGGTAAACTAAATGCTAATAGTTTAGAGGATGGTATCTTAAGCGGCTTAGCAAATGCTACGGGCGATGTTCATACAAATTATTATAATGCGGCTCAGGCTCAACAATTTACTAATGAACTTAATAATACTTTTTCTGGCATCGGAGCAGAGTTAGACAATAACTCCGCTGACCAAATAGTGATCGTATCAACTTTAGCAGGTACACCTGCATCTAAGGCTGGATTACTCACAGGAGATATTGTTAATAGCATTAATGGTAAGAGCACGCAGGGCGAATCTCTTGAGAGTGCGGTCAACGCAATACATGGACCTAGTGGAAGCACGGTAACGCTAGGTATTATTAGGGGTTCAAATAATGTGATTGTAAAAATAGTTAGAGCCGACATTGTCGTGCCCAGTGTTAATTATAAGATTTTACCTAATAATATAGGCTATATGAACATCATTAGTTTCGCTAACGATACCCCAAGTTTAGCTCAGCAGGCTGCCGCTGACTTTAAACAGCATAATGTGAAAGGCATAATCCTAGATTTAAGAGGCAACCCGGGCGGACTAGTCTCTTCCGCCGTTAGCGTTTGTAGCCTATGGTTGCCTGAGGGGATGACTATAATGACCGAAAGGCACAACAATCAAGTTGTTCAATCATATCAATCGTTAGGTGGCAACATATTAAATGGTATACCTACGGTTGTATTAATTAATGGTGGCAGTGCTAGTGCGAGTGAGATCACTGCCGGAGCATTAAGAGATAATCACGCAGCAACATTAATTGGCGTGAAAAGTTATGGCAAGGGAAGTGTACAACAGATATTTAATCTAAGTGGTGGCAAGGAGATTAAAGTTACTATTGCGCATTGGTTTACGCCGGATAATATAAATATAGATAAAATCGGTATTACTCCTGACATTATTGTACCTTTAACACAATCTGATCAGCAAAAAGGTATAGATACGCAAGAAAATGCGGCTATAAATTATATATTGAGCCATTAAAAATATTTTGCTTGCTTGAATAGATAAGCTAAGGTAGTATCGTAGTATAAATTTAAAGTAGGGGTTTATGAGTGTCTAAGCAACCTATTAAGTATGTTTTTGTTACTGGAGGTGTGCTTTCTGGGTTAGGAAAGGGAATCACGGCCGCTTCGATAGGGAACATTCTCAAGGCCCGAGGCCTTAAAGTAAACATTCAAAAATGTGACCCATATCTAAATGTTGATGCTGGTACGCTAAACCCCGCTGAACACGGTGAATGTTTTGTAACTCGTGATGGTGCTGAAACAGATTTAGACCTTGGACATTATGAAAGATTTTTAGATCAGGAGTTAGATCAATCGAGTTCATTGATGAGTGGCAAGGTGCTATACAAAGTTATAAATGACGAACGTAGCGGCAGGTATTTAGGCAGTACTGTACAATTCATTCCTCACGTCACGAAAGCAATACAAAAAGAAATTAAAAAAGCTTCGAAGGGGTTTGATGTACATATAGTTGAGATAGGCGGTACTGTCGGTGATTACGAGGGGCTAAGTTTTCTAGAAGCGATCAGAGAATTTGGGCTAGGTGTTGGTAAGGAAAATTGCATTTTTGTTCATGTTGTATATATGCCTTATCTTGGTGCAAGTCAAGAATTCAAAACAAAGCCAGCCCAAAATGCCGTTAGAGAGCTGCGCGGATTGGGTATTTTCCCAGATATATTAGTTTCCAGAAGTGAAAACACGGCTCCGGCATCCGTAATAAAGAAACTAAGTCTTTTCTCCGGGGTATCGGAAGATGCTATTGTGCTACTTCCGAATGCTTCAACTATATATGAAGTACCAATTACTCTTGAAGAAAACGGTATAGCTAAAGTTATATTAGATAAATTAAAGTTGAAATATTCTAAACCGAAATTGGAAGAATGGATCGGTTTAATTGAACGAGCACAAAGAACGTATAAAAAAAGTATCACCATAGGTATCGTGGCAAAATACCTGGACAACCAAGATACTTATATGTCGGTAACTGAGGCCCTAAAGGCTGCGGCATGGGCAAAAGATATAGGTCTTAATATAGAGTGGATTGATTCTACTAGTCTTGAAGATATGAGCATGTCTCAAGTTAAGAGTGCAATAAAATGTGATGGCATAGTTGTTCCGGGCGGTTTTGGCAAACGAGGTATTGAAGGTAAAATTAAAGCTGCTCAGTTTTCTTTAAAATCCAAGATGCCTTACTTAGGACTTTGTTTGGGTCTTCAGGTTGGCGTAATAGCTGCTGCAAGAAATGCTGGATTAATTGATGCTAACTCAGTTGAAATTAATCTAAAAACTAAGCATCCGGTTATAAATACGATGCTTGGGCAAGTAGGTAAAGAAAATACTGGTGGCACTATGAGACTAGGTGAATACCCGTGTGTATTAGCTAAAGATTCTTTGGCTGCTGATTTATATAAGAAAGATCTTATATATGAGCGTCATCGTCATAGATATGAATGCAATAATGTTTATAGGGACCAATATAGAGACTGGGGCATCAAGGTAGTTGGCTATAGCCCAGATGAGAATTTAGTAGAGATGATAGAGGGGCTAGATCATCCGTACTTTGTGGCATCTCAATTTCACCCAGAGTTTAAATCAAGACCCAATAAACCTCACCCTATGTTTATGGGGCTAATTAGTGCAGCGATTGCCAATAAAGGCTAGAGAACCCTATGTTATTGTGAATTTTCTATTCGACTGTAACTTCGGTTATTTTTTGTGATTTTCCGCTAAATAACCTAACTCTTCGTGGTTGGAATCTAACAATACCATCTTTAGTCGCATGAATAGTGTAGTTACGACTAATAAAAGTTCCTTTGCCAGATCTTTTATTAGAACCGGTCTGTCTGACGATAATTTGACCAGTTTTAACACTTTCTCCGCCAAATAATTTAACACCAAGACGTTGTCCTGGGCTGTCGTGTATATTTTTACTTGTTCCGCCTGCTTTTACGTGTGACATTTTACTTCCTGATCAATAATAATATTTGTCTTGCTACTATTTGGTCTGGTCTGTAATAGATCAAATCCTTAGTTTCAAGATTTTTAAAACTCATAGGATTGTAACCGATTTGCACTAGTTGGTCAAGTATTGAAAGGTGTATGAATTTATTATTATATCTCCAGGTTGGCACCGCTATACATAATTTTGTACCAGATTTGATTTGGGGTTGGATATTTTTCAAGAATCTTAGTAATATGTTACCCACAATTTCTTTTTCCTTATCAATAGAATTAATGCTTGGGCTTTGAAAAAATGGTTTTCCCAGATAAGCTTCAGTTACAACGTAGTCTATGTCTTTGGGCCAATGATGGCTAGTTGCATCACCGTCGGATATCTGACAATCCGGTAGGTTATTATATTTTTGGCGTAGCCATTCTATATTACGCGTAGAATAATCTACCATTCTATTATCTAGATCGCTACCAATGGTTCTTAGGCCCATTAGTAGGGCTTCTTGGAGTACAACGCCAGTGCCACAAAATGGGTCCAAAATTATTTGATTTGGCAATGGGTTTAATAGGTTAATCATTATTTGAGCGAGTTTTGGTGGTAGCATACCGACCCTAGCGTCTCTATAGGGCCTTTTTTGGTCCCTAGAGCTATATGATTCTATATTTTGTACTGCAATTGATCTAGCAAAGGTTATGGGGTCGCCAGCATCAATTATGATCAATTCGAAACTAGCATCTTTAGTGAGTCTATTATGGAAGACTTGCGCCGAAGATAGTTCAAGTTCTTTATTCGGGACTATTCTTATTGATCTCCCACTTTGTTTTAGAGATTTTTTTAATTTCAAGGCAATAATTTCAATATTTCTTACCGTTTGATTGTTGCCATAGTAGCTAATTCCAAGGGTAATTTTTCCGGCTGGGAGATCTTGTATATGACTAAGTACGTTTTCGATTATTAATGCTTCTAGTGATTTATTATTGATATTTTGTATACTAGCAATCTCTTCGGCTATTTTAATTGTTCCCCCAAGCCTGTTTATCAAATTTGGTTCGACATAACGGTTTATGGAAATTATATTTTCACTCATCTTTTCGATAGTATTATCCGGAAATAGGCTTTTGAGCTCAGCCATACCAAATATTGGTTGTCTGCCTAGAATAAATAATGTTTTGGTCATATAACAATAGTATACGGCTTCATATATAATAAGTAACTAATGAAGTCTATCGTTAATAAGAAGAATTGGCGTAAGATACTTACTGTTATAACAATTCTTGCGTTGTTGATTTTTATAATTACTTCTGGTGGTCATATAGTTGATACTTTTAGGGGTTTGAGAAAAGCTGATCTTTGGGTACTTTGGTTAATGATACCGTTGGAAGTGCTTAATTATCAAGCACAGACATTATTATATCGAGACGCCCTTAAAACTATGGGGTATGAAATTACTAGTAAATTTCTATATGGATTTAGTTTAGAACTTAATTTTATAGCTACCTTACTACCTAGCGCCGGTTTATCGGCGGTTTCGTACACTAACCTTAGATTAAAATCAAAATCAATATCTGGTGCTGATGCGACTTTATTACATCTCATTAAAACAATTAGTGTTTTTATATCATTTTTAGCTCTATTAATTTTCGGACTGTTGATTATGGCTATAGGTGGTAAGGCAAGTTCAATTATAATTTTATTCGCATCAGTAGTAATAACTATTCTTGTTATTTTAACTGGTGGAGCATTTTTTATAGTAGGTAGCGATAAAAGAATAGATAGTTTCTTTACATGGGTGACACTATTCTTAAATAAGGTAGTTAAAACCTTTAGGCCCAGGATTCACGAAGCTATAAATATAGTGAGGGCTAAAAAGGTTTTTAACGATCTCCATAATAGTTACATGCTGTTTAGAAATGACCCCAACCAGTTTAAGGGCCCATTTATTTGGGGTTTGTTAGCTAACTTTACGGAAGTAGCAGTTTTATATGTTGTTTATATAGCTTTTGGCCATTGGGTTAATCCTGGGGTTATAATCTTAGCATATGCAGTTGCCAATTTAGGTGGTTTCTTATCTGTATTACCGGGAGGGGTCGGTGTTTACGAATCTTTAATGACTATAGTTTTAGCTACCGCTGGTATTTCTGCTTCGCTTAGTTTGCCAGTAACAATAACTTATAGAATTTTAAACACTATTATCCAAATTGTACCTGGTTACGTGCTGTATCAAAGGGCTCTTATTCCTCGAGAAAAAAATTAAAATGGAAGATCAAATTTTTAGCGTTAGTGATTTTGTAGCAGTTTTTAATCAGTCAATATCTTATGCCTATCCCCACGTCTATATAGAAGGTGAGATCGAAAACTATAAAATAAGTAAAAATAAATGGGTATATTTTAGTCTTAGAGACGACTTTGCTTCTGTTAGGTTTTTTGGAACTATTTTTCAATTACCCGGACCGCTGGAAGATGGTTTGAAAATTAGGGTCAAAGGAGTCCCATTTTTACACCCGTTATATGGATTTAGTATTAATGTCAGTCAAATCAGGCCTATTGGTGAGGGGTCTATTAAGAAAGCAACAAAATTATTGGAAGTTAAATTAAAGAATGAAGGTTTGTTCGATTCTTCGCGTAAAAGAACAATTTCATATCCTTCGACTAAAATTGGATTAATTACATCTATTGGCTCTGCGGCCTTTCATGATTTTATTAAGATAATTAGCGAACGATGGGCCGGGTTAGATATTAGAGTTAGGGACGTACAGGTGCAGGGAGACATCGCCTCATCTCAGATAATAAGTGCTATCAATAGTTTCAATAAAGACGTTGATCCCGTAGACGTGTTAGTAATTATCAGAGGAGGGGGTAGCGTTGAAGATTTGTCTTCATTTAATGAAGAACAGTTAGTTAGGGTCATCGCATCTAGCAGGATTCCAACTATAGTCGCTATAGGCCACGAAGTCGATATTTGTCTTTCCGAACTAGTAGCAGACATAAGGTGTAGCACTCCTACTCATGCGGCCGAAACTCTTACGCCTGATAAAAAAGATATAAAAAAAGAGCTAAAGTCGATTGGTTTTCAGATGGAAAATATGATTGAGAGAAATATAAATTTTTCGTATAAAGATTTGGTGGATAACAGGGATAATCTTAGTAAAAAAATTGATATATTGTTCGATCAGTACAAAAAACAGACTATGGATTATAAGAACCTATTAAATGCCTTAAATCCATTAGATATCTTAAAAAGGGGCTATGCAGTTATTAAAAGCAATGGAAAGTTGATAGATTCTAGCCTAGTAAAAATAGAAGATGAGTTAACTATTGAAACATATTCGGCTAATTTAGAAGTAAAAGTAAAAAATGTAAAATTAAAATCAATTAAGGAGTAGTTTTATGGTAAAAAAATTTGTTTATACAGATAAAAAAAATGATTTAGAGAAAATATTAAACCAACTCCAATCACCCGACTTAGATTTAGAAGAAGCAATATCTAAATATAAAGAAGGACTAAATTTAGTAGAAGAGATTGAGGAATACCTAAGTAAAACAAAAAATACAATCAAAGAATTAAAGAATAATCTGGAAATATAGAATTTTGTCGTATCTAATCTACATAGTCTCAGCTGTTATTCTACTTTTTGGTTTTGTTATTTTATTTGGAGCCCCGTTTTTACCTACTCTAACTAAACAAATTGATCCAATTTTTGAATTATTAGATTTGAGTGAAGGGCAGACTCTTATTGAGCTGGGTAGTGGCGACGGAAGAATTCTATATGAAGCCGGTAAAAGAGGTATCAACGCCATTGGCTATGAGTTAAATCCGGTGTTGGTTATATATTCAATAGCTAAGACTTGGAAATACAGGAAAAGCGTCAGGGTTATTTGGGGTAATTATTGGCAAAAGAAATGGCCTTCAGCAGATGGAATATCTGTTTTTCTACTTGATAAGTATATGTCAAGATTGAACAATAAAATTATTCAAGAGTATAAAACCCCAATTAAACTAGTAAGCTTTGCGTTTAAGATTCCGGGGCGAAAGATAGATCGTCAAAAAAAAGGCATTTTCTTATATAGGTATAACTAATCAGTAGAGGTGATATAATTACACTTAAGAAAAAAGTAAAATTTTTATATGCCATACCCCTCAGAAGATAATCAATTATTAGTGAATATAGTTGAGCACCTAAAACTTCCCCTAATCAATATATCTCTAAAGTCTGAGAATGCTAATATAACTGATATAAAAAGTTTGGCCGATAGTTCAATTAGATTAATTGATGGATATGTTCTCGGTCTTAACACGGATCAACATCAGTTAGATTTTGAACCAGTTTCAGTATCTGAAGTGTTAAATGATACGGCGCACAATTTATCGAAGATTGCTAAAATGTATAATTGTAATCTAAATCTAAAGATAGAGGGCAAATTCGTACCTGTTATGAGTAGTAGGGCTGAAATGGAGTCTGCATTAACATTAATAGGGCAAACAATTATCGAGTCTAATATAGCAGAAAATGCTGAAGTTTTTATAAATGCATATAAATCTCAAGATAGAATTGTTGCCGGCATATTTACACCCAACTTAGGGATTACCAAAAACAGCCTTAGAAAAGCCATTATTTCAGCCGGTAGAGTTAGGCAAGGATTGCCAAATTTTAGCTATAATTCTGTAGCTGGAATTTACGCAGCCGACCTTTTACTATCCAGGCTAGCCTCAAAATTACAGGTCTTACGTCATAATAATTTATCAGGACTGGCGGCTAATTTTACTCCCAGCCAACAACTAAGCCTTATATGAATTTAGCTAATATATTAATAGTTGAGCCGGATACTGTGCTGAGTAATATCTATAAAGATTTTTTTACTAAAGCAGGCTTTGAAGTAGTGCTTTGCAATGATGGTCAGAAAGCTATAGATGCGGTCGACAATGCTAAGCCTGATCTTATAATTTTAGAATTACAGTTAACTAGTCATAATGGTTATGAATTTTTGTATGAACTAAGGTCTTACAAGGAATGGCAAACAATACCTGTGATTATAAATACATTGATTCCTGAATCAAAGACCAGACTAAATAGTAATAATATCCACGACTTGGGGGTCGTCGGATATTTGTATAAACCAACCTCAAGTTTAGAAAAATTAAAAAATCTTGTAGAAAATTATGTCTTAACAACGCACATATGAATAGAATAGTAACTACAGGAATAGTACTAAGACGGATAAATTATGGTGAGGCAGACAGGATTATAACCTACATTACCCCTGACATGGGAAAGATTTCATTAATAGCTAAGGGGACTAGAAAACAAAAATCAAAACTTGCCGGCAGTATAGAATTATTTGGTGAGTCTCAGTTAACTTTTATAAATGGCAGGGGAGATATAGGCAATCTCATGTCTGCTAGGCTAATTAGTAACTATGGGAATATTGTAAAAGATTTATCAATAACTAATGCTGCGTATAGAATCATAAAATTAATAAATAGACACCTAGAATCTGGCTCAGGTGGCGAGTTTTATAATCTTGTGAGAGAATCCTACATAGACCTTAATAAAGCAATCGATGTAAGGATAGTCGAAGTATGGTTTGTACTAAATTTCTTAGCACTTACAGGGCACCAACCAAATCTAGAAGTTAAAACTGTATCTGATAATGTGTTGGGATTTGATTTTAATATGGATAGTATGGAGTTTATATCTAATGACAGTGGTAAATATACCAAAAATGATATAAAATTTTTAAGATTAGCTATATCCCATAGCCCAGTGCTCTTATCAAAAATCCATTCCAACAACCCTACGCTCGAAAGATTATCTGATTTATTGCCATTAATAATGAGAAGCAACGGTTTTGAATATTAATAAATAATTATTGCTGTACTCTTGAGAAGAGTTTATATATAATTCAAATTAAGGATAGAATATAAATATGCAAAAGGTATCGCTAGAAACACTTGCCAGCTTATGTAAAAGACGTGGCTTTATATATCAAGGCTCAGAACTTTACGGTGGAATGGCCGGAACCTGGGATTATGGACCACTAGGAATTTCGCTAAAGAGAAATATTGTCAATTTATGGTGGCAAACTTTTGTTGAAGATACTGATAATATTTATGGCTTAGATTCTACTATAATTATGAATCAGAAGGTTTGGGAAGCAAGTGGGCATGTCGCAACATTCAGTGATCAAGTTATTGAAGACGTTGTTACTAAGAAACAATATAGGCTAGATCATTTGCTTGAAGACAACGGTATTAGTTCAGATGGACTTACCTTGGTGCAGATGCTAAAAGCTGTTGAAGACAAATCTATCAAAAGCCCAGAAGGGAATAAATTAGGCAAGGCATCGAATTTTAATTTGATGTTTAGAACTAATGTTGGGCCCGAGACGGGAAGCGCTTCAACAACTTATTTAAGACCAGAAACTGCACAGGGTACTTTTCTCAATTATAAGAATATTGTAGATAGTTTTTATCCAGACCTACCTTTTGGCATAGCACAAATTGGAAGAAACTTTCGAAATGAAATTAGCCCTAGAGACTATATTTTTCGATCTCGCGAATTTGAAATAATGGAATTCGAGTATTTTATTAAGCCAGATAATTGGGAAAAACATTTTGAAATTTTATTAAATGGCACAAAAGATTGGTACTTCAATAAGCTAAAACTATCAAAGGACAATATAAGAATAAAAGAAATAGGCGCAGAGGAAAGAGCGCATTATAGTAAGCGGACTATTGATTTTGAATATAATTTTTCTATAGGATTTAAGGAGGTTGGTGGCATAGCGTATAGATCAGATTTCGACTTGAAGAATCACCAGACCCTTTCAGGAAAGAATATGGAATATATAGTGAAAGGTACTACTGAAAGGCTAGTTCCTCATGTTATAGAGCCAACCTTTGGGTTAGACAGAAATCTTTTAGCGGTTTTGGCTGAGAGTTATCGTGAAGATGAGATTAATGGTGAGAAAAGAGTGTATTTATCATTACCAAATTATCTTGCTCCAGTAAAAGTTGCCGTCTTCCCGCTTTTGAAAAATAAACCTGAAATTGTCGAACTTGCTAGGAAGATATATAAACATTTTAAGAAAGAATTAAAGTTTGTAGCCTGGGACGATAGCGGAAATATCGGCAAGAGATATCGAAAGCAAGATGAGGTTGGGACTCCGTTCTGTATAACGATTGATTACGATAGCCTGTCCGATGGCACTGTAACTATTAGGGATCGTGATACTACAAAACAAAAGCGACTCAGTATAGACGCAGTTCTCGAACTAGTAAAAAATAGTATTGTTTTATGATAGAACCTATAAAAAAAGTCTTTTATTGGGGTGCTAGTACAGCCTCGCATCAAGTCGAGGGTGGCAACTACAACCAATGGACTGAATGGGAAAAAATGAATTCTATTAGATTGGCAAATGAAGCAGAAAAAAAGTATGGGTATTTAAAAAATTGGAAGGACATTAAAGTACAGGCTACGGATCCAAATAATTATATTTCAGGAAGTGGGGTAGACCATTATAATCGTTTTGAAGAAGATTTTAACTTAGCCTCAAAGTTAAATTTGAATAGTCTGAGGTTCAGCATTGAGTGGTCTAGGATAGAACCAAAAAATGGAGAATGGGACCAAAAGGAAATTGGGCATTACAAAAGGTATATTTTGGAAATGCGCAAGAGAGGACTGGAACCTTTTTTAAATATTTGGCATACATCAGAACCGATTTGGTTCTCTGAAGCCGGTGGGTTTACTAAAAGAAAAAATTTAAAATATTTTGATAGATTTACTAAAAAGATTGCGGATGAGTTATTGGACGAAATTAATTTTGTTATTATATTAAATGAACCTATTGTGTATACATCAATGAGCTATGTGTATGGTCAATGGCCACCCGGCAATAAGAACATATACAAGGCTATGAAAGTATTATTAAACCTTATTAGATCTCACAAAATTGGATATAAAAATATTAAATCTAAAAAACCATCGGTCGATGTAGGTATTGCAGCAAATATAACAAACTTCAAAACCTTAAACAATAATCTAATTAATAAAATTATTGCTAAATTTTCTGATTATTTTTGGAACAAATGGTTTTTAAACAGAATACGAAAAGAACTAGACTTCATAGGAATTAACTATTATTTCATGAGTTACATTGAAAAAGGTAAAATAGACAATCCAGTTACAGGATATAATCCAGAGCCTCTAAATGACCTTGGGTGGCATATGGATCCTGCATCAATATCTGTTGCGATCGAAAATATTTGGGAAAAATACAAAAAGCCGATAATCGTCAGTGAAAATGGTTTAGCAGACTCTAAAGATCAATACAGAGAGTGGTGGCTTGAACAAACGGTTGATGCCTTAAGAAAGGTTAAGAGTGAAGGGACTGATGTGTTTGGCTACCTACACTGGAGCTTGTTGGATAATTTTGAGTGGGCTGATGGATGGTGCCCAAAATTTGGATTAATAGAAGTTAATAGAAAAGACATGAGTAGAACCGTAAGGAAGAGTGCGTATGTATATGCGGATCTCATAAGAAAATGTAAGCCTGCACCGCAGCAGGGTACTAACTTATAGTTGACAATAACGCTAATGTTTGCTATAGTATTACTATGAAAAGTAAAGAAAATATAAAAAGATCAATTGCCGTACCAATTGCAAGGCATGAGTCTAGGTATTCCTTAAAAAAGGCTATGACCATAGGATTATTAGCAACCCTAGCTGTTGGTGCGTATGAGGTTGGCACTATAGATGGAGCTGTTAATAGTGCTACTGCTGCAGTAACCGCTGAAATGCCAAATTTTCACGGGCAAAGTGCAGAAACGTTTCTAGCAAAGTCACACCAGGCCAGAGAAGCAATAAGAAATGGAAGTTTAGTAGAAGTATTTGTAGATGATATACCGTTTAAAAATTCAATCCTTCCATTACCAAATAGCTACTCTAACATCGCTGAAATTATTACACCGAAAAATGGTGACATGAATGTAGTGGCAAATACGCTAATCAATAACCAAAGTCCAAATGAGACGATAGTGGATAGGACTATTGTTACTCCCGGACAAGAATTTATTGTGCCCGCAACGGCTGGAGCAATTGAACTAGCAAACGCTGAAGCTAAACAGGGGATATATACTAGCGGACAATAGTCGAACCTAGACACTGTATATGGTGTATAAATCATACCTGTGGAAAACTGCGCATTAAAAGTGTAGTTTTCCTTTTTTTATACTTGCAGTGGGTGATTGCTAACTGTATTATCAATTCAGTGGGTAAAAGTGGGTAACTCAATAAGAATTACTTATATAAAAAATAAAAACACCACTAAAAAATATAATATGGCCATAACAGATTACTTCGAAAGAAAGCTAGATGAAAAAAGGAGGTTAACAATACCATCCGAGCTACGCGAAGAGTTTAGTCATGGCGCAATAGTTACAAGAGGTTTTAAAAATTACCTACATCTGTATACGTTGTCGGTTTGGAACGAGTTGGTAGAACCAGCATTAACAGGCAATATATTAGATGAAGGTATAGCAGACCTAAATGTTAAGCTTAGGACCGGTAAGACTGAACAAAATCTTGATGATAAACAAGGGCGTATTGTTATCGAACAACACCTACTTGATTATGCATCTATAGACAAGGATATTGTTGCAGTTCGTGCGGGAAAATATTGGCGATTAACCGCAGGTTAAAATCCAGTAGCTTCTTTGCAGGTACATTAATAATTAAAAACAAAAATAGTCTCGAGAATAGCTATTTGGCAGTCAACAGATGGAATTTTAGGGCAACCATCTTAAAAACCCTAGTACTTTGTATGAAAAACCTCCCAAAACTCCACCTCACACAAAAAGTCTCAGTTTCGATAATAATTGAAGGATATTCTTCGTAAAGTTCTTCATTATTTATTTATCGAACAACAAAAACAAAAATCCAACAAAAACAAAAAGTTGACTGCTGAATAGGTGGCCTTGCAAAAACAAAAACGCATGAAAAAAATACACCAAGAAATTAACAATATACATACACCGGTTCTTCTCGATGAAGTGCTTGAATATCTTGATCCACAGTTAGGTAATTCGTATTTAGATTTGACTGCAGGATATGGCGGGCACGCAGAGAGGATTATAGAAAGAACTAAGAGCTCTGAGATAACGCTCGTAGATCGTGATTTAGAAGCAATTACGTACCTAAGAGATAAGTTTAAGAGTAAGAGCTGTGAGATTATTCATAGTGATTTCTTAGCAGCCTCTATAAATTTACAAAATGCAAACCGTAGGTATGATCTTATATTGGTAGATCTAGGGGTATCGTCACTGCACCTTAACGAGGCTAATAGGGGATTCAGTTTCTTATCCGACAATAAATTGGATATGAGAATGGATCAAACTCAAGAGTTAACAGCTGATTACGTGGTTAATAAATATAACCAACATAAATTAGCTCAATTAATTAAAGAGTATGGTGAAGACCCTAAGTCGCAGAGAATTGCTAGGCTTATTATAGAGAATAGGCCAATCAAAAGTACTCTGCAATTAGCTCAAATAGTAAAAAAGGCGTGGCCTGGCTATACCAAAACTCATCCTGCTACTAAAACATTCCAAGCAATAAGAATCTTAGTTAACGATGAGCTGGGGCAATTAGAGGCAAGTCTGCCCATCTGGGGAAAGTTATTAAAACCAGAAGGTAGGTTAGCAGTTATAAGTTTTCATAGTCTTGAAGATAGAATGGTTAAAAATTACTTCAAGAAAAATGCATCAGCCAATTACGACTCTACTATGAACTTGCTGACTAAGAATCCAGTTATAGCCGGTAAGACTGAAATAGCTATCAATCCGCGTGCACGTAGTGCTAAACTACGAGCCGTTGCAAAAATAAAAATAAAGAAAGGAGGGGCTAATGCCTATACAGGTTAAAAACCTCTCCAGAGCATATAAAGTAAAAGTCCGAATAGGATAAAGCTTTATATATCTACTCTCATCTACGCCAATTAGGGCGTAGATGGGGGAATAAAAATAAAGAAAGGAATTAAAAATGACATACTCAAATTCAATTGCCAGTAGTCGACAAAAATACTCGACCAGAAACCAAAACTCAACAGCTTTCCATGAGAGGGCTAAGACTTTAGGGCCAGTAAGCAATACGATAATTCTAATTGTTTTGGCATGCTTACTAGGGTTACTATATTTAACCCAAGTTACCAAAACGAATACATTTAGTTATCAAATTAACTCTCTCGAAACACAACAAGCTCAATTACAAACCCAACACGATCAACTAGAGGTTGATTCTACTAGGTTGCAGTCTATAGAGAGAGTAGCAAACAGTCCTGTAACACAACAATTAGCAACAGTAACGCCAGCAGCAGTTGCTAAAAACTAGATTTAATTTTTTAAGGTATAATGTAACAATTAACCATGACTTATATTGCTCTAGATATCACATCACATGCTGCGGCAAGGATTATTGGCTTAGGAATTTTAAGTTTTATGATCAGTATGATTATAACTCCAATGTATACTCGTATTGCTTATAAAAAACAGTGGTGGAAAAGGCAAAGGACGGAATCGTGGACTGGCGAAAAAGCAGTAGTCTACAACAAATTGCATGCAGAGAAACACAAAAGACATGTACCAACCATGGCGGGTCTTATATTTATAACTGCTGTAGTGCTCGTAACTATATTTTATAATCTTGATCGTACTCAAACTTGGCTTCCATTAGCTGCAATGGTGGGCTCTGGTTTTATTGGTTTAGTAGATGATGTTATCAATATTCGAGGCAGTGATAAAGGAATTGCGGGAATGAGATCAAAGCTAAAATTTATTCTTCACAGTGCTGTAGCCCTGGTTGGTGGATGGTGGTTTTTCTATAAATTAGGTGTTAACTATTTATATATACCAGGCTTGGGCAATGTGCACGTAGGAATTTTTATCGTATTAATTTTTTGGCTAGTAGTTATTGCGACGGCAAATGCTGTAAATATAACGGATGGCCTTGATGGTCTTGCAGGTGGGCTATTAACGACCTCATTTACGGCCTATTCAATCATATGCATATTCGAGAATAAATATAATTTAGCAGCATTTTGTATATCAATTGCAGGGGCATTAATTAGCTATACTTGGTTTAATATTTTTCCTGCAAGATTCTTCATGGGGGATGTGGGTGCATTTGGTCTGGGAACGGCTCTAGGCGTTGTCGCTATGTTGACGAATACAATTTATATATTACCAGTTATAGGTATAGTTTATTTAGCCGAGACTGGATCTGTAATTATCAATAGATTATCTAAAAAACTTAGAAAGGGGAAGAAGGTATTCCTTTCGTCACCAGTACATCATCATTTTGAAGCTATCGGTTGGCCGGAGACAAAAGTAACTATGAGGTTTTGGTTAATCGGGCAGATAGGTGCAACAGCCGGAATAGCACTTTTTCTATTAAGGATAGCTTTATGAATCCCAATCAAGGGATTAGACATAAGACTATAGATCAGCCAGATTCCTTAAAAGGTCTTAGGAGACATCGGCCAGACTATGTGTTGTTGATATTATGCGCAGCACTTTTAGCCATAGGTTTGATTACTATATTCGCTATAAGTCCCGGCTTAACTAGATCTACTAATGTGTCTAACAATTATTACGTTGTAAAACAATCTATAGCAATAATAATAGGTTTAATAGGTTTTAGTTTTAGCGCAATAGTTTCAATTGATCTCTGGAAGAAATATCTAACACCCTTAATAATCGTTTCTATTATTGTTTCCTTGGCTGTTAGGGTAGTTGGTATACGAGTTAATGGTGCTTATAGATGGATCCAATTTGGGGGAATTTCTTTTCAGCCAGTAGAGTTAGTAAAATTTACTGTTTTAATCTGGATTGCAGGATTTTTTGCCAAAATAATTAGAGAGGGTGGAATTTCGAGTTTAAATAAAAATATTAAGCCTTTGATATATGCATTTATTATAATTGGGGTTATTGTTGCTGGCCTACAAAGCGATTTAGGTTCGACAGTGGTTATAATAATTATGATGTCAGCCGTGGCTGTGGTCGCCGGGGTACCAATTAAAAAATTAATGTATATCACGATAGCTATTTTATTGATAGGTATTATTGCTATATCTAGCAGTAGTTATCGAAAAAATCGATTATTAACGTTTTTGCATCCAACTCAAAATTGTCAATCGACTAGTACTGGCTGGCAGGCATGTCAAGCAATTATTGCGGTTGGGTCTGGTGGAGTAGCGGGCAAGGGACTTGCTCGGGGAGTGCAAGTAAATGGGTATTTACCAGAAAGCGATAATGATACTATTTTTGCGGCATATGCCGAACAATTTGGTTTTATAGGGACGACTATATTAGTTTGTATCTTTTTTGCGTTATTCAAACGAATAAAAGATATTATGGAAAAGGCGCCGAATAACTACACTAGATTTATCGCTACTGGGGTATTGGCATGGCTATCGGTTCAAACTATGATTAATATAGGGGCTATGGTAGGGCTACTCCCGCTTAAGGGTATCACATTACCCTTAATGAGTTACGGTGGAACTAGTATAGTATTTGCTATGTTAGCGATTGGCGTTGTGTTTAATATTTCTTATTACACTACTTCAAATTCAATATATAATGAAGAGACAACAATAGGAGCTAATAATGAAAATTCTGCTTTGCGGCGGGGGTACAGGCGGACACATAACGCCTATCCTGGCCATCGCTCATGAGATAAAGAAAATATCACCAAATACGGAAGTTAGTTATGTAGGTGAAAGTGGTAGTAAATTTACTGGACTAGTGAACAATAATAAAAATATTGATTATATTTTTAGAGTACATGCCGGCAAACTAAGGAGATACCATAAACAATCGTGGGTAGAGCGATTTTTGGATTACAAAACAAACCTACTAAATACTAGAGATTTATTATTTGTTGGAATTGGATTTTTTGAGAGCGTTTATCTATTAAGTAGATATAGACCAAACGCAATACTGCTCAAGGGAGGATATGTAGGACTTCCTATTGGTTTCGCGGCCAGTTTACTAAGGATACCTTTTATTACACATGATTCTGATGCTAAGGCAAGCCTCACTAATAGTTTGGTAGGTAGGTGGGGTATTTATAATATGACTGGTTCGAATCCTATATTCTATAAATACAAAGGCCACAAGCTAATTAGAGTAGGAGTACCAGTGTCTGATAAGTATAGTTTTGTCGATCAAAAGAGCAGAGATAATTTTAGAAATATTCTTAAAGTCCCAGTAGAGTCTAAAATGATTTTTATAACTGGAGGCAGCCTAGGCGCTAATGAAATTAATAAGGCATTCGTTTCTATATATAAAAAGATACTTGATCGATATAGGGGCATATATATCGTTCATCAAGTTGGGAGCGGCAAGCTAAATGTTTATGGTGATACAGATATTGATGACCATACCAGGGTTAGTGAATTTATAGACGGTATGTATCAGTATTCAGCTGCTGCTGACATTGTTATTACACGCGCATCTGCAACATCTCTGGCGGAACTGGCTATACAGGGTAAACCGATAATAGTTATTCCTAATCCGAATCTAACTGGCGGTCATCAATTGATTAATAGCCAGGAAATATTAAATAATAATGCTGGAATTATTATTCAGGAGGCTCAACTTATTAAAGATCCTAGCACCCTATTCAATGCAATAATCAGTGTATTAGACAATAAGAATCTTTCAAATGAATTATCTGATAATATTAGTAAGCTGGCGGTTTCAGATGCAGCTATGCAGATTGCAAAAGTGTTATTGAAGTTATAAAAATGATCAAATTAAAATCCAATAAAACTAACGTAAGAAAAATGGACCCGATTGATAATTTATCAACTCATAAGTTCACGTATCATTCACAAATAAAAGCTCACAATAAGAAGAAAAATCCTAAAAATCTAAATTTTTTAAAACAATTACCAGCGATTGTTTCGTTCATTGTTATAGTAGCAACTCTGTTTTACATAACTACGCTAAATAGTAATCCTCAAATCATTATTAGGGGCAATACAAATGGTATAAAGTTCATACATAGTAAAGCCCAATATCAGCAAACAATCAAATCGATACTCGATAAATCTATCTTAAATAAAAGTAAATTTACCATTAACTCTAATAGCGTAGCTAGACAGTTTAAGTCAGATTATCCCGAATTTAGTTCCGTAACAGTTATAATACCGATTTATGGACACAAGTTAAACCTGGTGCTAAAAGTGTCTGAACCTGCGCTAAATCTTGAAAACTCTACCGGATATTACATGTTAAACGACCAGGGAGTCGCTGTTATAAAGTTTAATTCTTTAAAACAGATGAATTCGACGAAATTAGTGACTTTAATAGATCGGAGTAATTCGAGAGTTTCATTAGGTAAGAGTTTTATATCAACTAATTCGGTAACGTTTATTAAAAATGTAATCTACCAGTATTCAAAAAAAGGAATAACAATTCAAGATATAGTATTGCCCAACTTACCGTTCGAAATAGATGTGCAGAGTAGGGGGGAGGGTTTTATAGCAAAATATAATCTATTGGATAGCTCAAACTATCAGGTAGGGACGTATCTAGCGACGCTAAAGTATCTAAAAACAAATAATCTACCGATGCCGACACAGTATATCGATTTACGAGTTACCGGAAAAGCTTTTTATAAGTGAACGCCCCACTATCATCCCCCACGTGTTCGTAAAATGTTCAGTGTAATAAAATTATTATATTTATACATGTAATAATAAGTACATGCAAAAATATAAATTGAGTACTTTTTTTGATAATATATAAAAAAGGTAGGGCAGTATAAAAAAACATATAAGTCAACAAGCTGTGGAAAAGTCAAATATAACATTTTTAGTATAGTGTCAAATATTATAATTTAACGCTAGGTAGTATAGAAGAAATATAAATATGTATGTTAGAGATGTAATGCAGTGTATCTGATTTATCTAAGTAATATAAAGTTGATACAATATCAATCATTATGCTTGCTAATCCCCTGTAAGGGATGAGTAACAAGACAACTATAAATTAATATAGCGCGTCGCAAAAGGTACATTGTGCGACATGAAATCTATATTGATCTATTGAATGGAAACACGCCCTGCTCCAACTTTAAACCAGTATTTTTTAGGCGTGTTTATTTTTTTTATGTCCCTGCTAGCTATATATTTATTTAACTTATTTCAAATATTTAGGCTATATTATCATTCACCACTGTTCATACTGAACTTTATATATTGTTCGTAAAATGTTCTTGTTGTGTATAATCTAATTAACAGATGCGAAACAGTGGTAGTTTTTAATTAACCGACTCATCTAAATTGTATGTGGCTTTTGCAACTCTCTTGAATTGAGATTTACCCTGGAGATTAAGTAAAATAGTAGTTTCTTTCACAAAACGACTCTTTAGAACTTCTTTAATAATTTCATCTCTATGTAGGGGTTTGTTGGCTTTTCTTAATACATTCGCAATTATATCTGCTACGGTTCCTTTTTCGTAACCCCATTCTTTTAATGCGTATATACCGCGACCAATTAATACAAAACGCTTATCTTTTATCAATTCATTGTGTATGGCTTGGGTTGTAACATCTTTTCGCTTAAAACTTGATTTCTTAATAGCTTCAGAAATTTTATTGAAATGTAGCGGAGATTCTTCTTCTTTTAGAATAACGTATATTTTATCTCTAATGTTCTTAGGATTCACTGTAGGCCATTTAATTAGTCCCCATTTGCCATTTAAGGTTGCAAGTTGTTTAGATATACTAGCTAGGGCTCTAATCCTTTGGGTTCCTAAATCACTACCAAACTCGCTAGTCACCTTCTCTATACTTGTCTGAACCCCAATTTTTTTAATAGTAGCAGTAATCATATCTACTAGTTTTTTAATTTCAGCTGCATCATGCATTGCTAATATTCCAATGCTTTGATAAAAAATATCGCTGTCAGGAATAACTATGAGATCAGGGCACATCTCTGAAACGAAATATACCTGAGCTTGGTCAATCTTTGAGTTTGCTTTAGTCAGATAAAGACCAAGCTCACTTACTCTCATAATTCCACCATGATCATTGATTGTTTCTTTTAATATACTCTGAAGCTCATTAATACCACTAAGCTTCCCTTCTTTTGCGGACAACTTTAATCTAGTTAGAATTACTTTTTCTAACTGTCTGACTCTTTCTCGAGTAATTCCAAGTAATTCACCAATTTGCTCTAAGGTTTCTTTTCTATCAAATAGACCAAAGCGCCTAGAGATTATTTCTCTTTCTCGCTCATGTTCTATTGATCCCAAGATATCGTTAACTGTTTTAGTTATATCCACCAGGATTGTTTTATCGTTCATTATTATCTCCAGAGCAGTTCATTGCTCTTATTTTATAATAAATTTCCCTCTAAGTCAATACTAAAGTATCTTAATACTATTGTAACATTAAATAGACATAAAAACACAAAATATGTGAATACAATACTTCTATAACATTATTA
Organism: bacterium; assembly: GCA_021781215.1. GTDB lineage: Bacteria > Patescibacteriota > Saccharimonadia > Saccharimonadales > DATKHC01 > JAJXXC01. Next base: position 23,609 of record JAJXXC010000008.1, on the reverse strand, counting down.
TTTTAAATGGTGGTTTTGTTATGAAGTTATTTTTATTTTTTCTTTCTTCTAAAAGATCTTTTTTTGGCTGGTGCTTTTGCAAGTATTTCCTTGGCTTCCGCCTCAGTTAATTTATTTTCGTCTGTATCCTTAGGTATTTTTCCGTTTTTCTTTCCATCTGTTACGTAGGGTCCGTAGGGCCCATTAACAATTTTAATGCCACTATCAAATTCTTTTATATATTTCTTGGATAATTTTTCTTTATTTTCTAGATAGTATGTTCTTGCCTCTGCTTCGGTTATAGATAAGGGATCTAGGGGTTTTATAGATATAAAAGTTTTGTCGATTTTAATATATGGGCCAAAACGTCCGATGTTGGCAGTGATTTCTTGCCCGTCATCCGTTTTGCCGACAATTCTTGGCAGGCTAAACATCTCCAGTGCCTGTTCGAGGGTTACGCTTTCGATAGTAGTATCTTTGGGCAATGAAGCAAATGCCGGTTTTTTATCTTCATCCGCTGCGTCACCTTTTTGTAACATTGGGCCAAACCTACCATACCTAGCAAAAATCTGTTCTCCGGATTTTGGATCCTTGCCCACTAGTCTAGTTTGTGTGCTCTCTTCCCTAGTTACGCTATCGGATTTAATTACTAATTCATGAAAGTCAGAATAGAATTTTTGTAGCATCGCTTGCCATTTTTCTTTGCCTTCAGCTACGAGATCGAAATCTTTCTCAGCCTTAGCCGTAAAATCGTAATCTACAATTGATCCAAAGTTTTTCATCAGAAAGTCGGTCGTAACGTCGGCTGTTGGGGTGGGTAATAATTTAGATTTATCTTGTCCGTAGTTTTCTAATTCAACAGTTTCGGAGAGTGAATCGTTGGACAGGGTTATTGTTTCTACTGGCCGTTCCTTGCCTTCTAAATCTGTTTTTTCAACATATCCTCTGTTTTGGATGGTTGAAATAGTTGGTGCATATGTACTTGGCCTGCCGATACCGAGCTCTTCTAATTTTTTAACTAAACTTGCTTCAGAGTATCTTGGCTTGGGTTTGGAGAAATTTTGCCTCCCAATTATTTGATCATAGTCTAGGTTTTGTCCTTCAGATAACTTCGGTAATAAGATGTCTTTTGTTGCTCTGCCCGATACTTTTAGAAAACCATCGAATATCACAACTTCGCCCTTGGCTAAAAATAGTTCTTTTCTTTTGTCTACAGTAACGGTAATTTCAGTTTTTGCTAATTTGGCTTCTGCCATCTGGCTTGCAACGGTTCTTCTCCAGATCAAATTGTATAATCTATTCTGTCCTTCGTCCTGTACTTTATCAATACTTAGATCAGTTGGTCTGATTGCTTCATGGGCTTCTTGAGCACTCGAGTGTTTAGATTTGAATTGTCTTCTGTGATAATAATCTTGTCCAAAAGTGTTAATTACATAATCTTTAATATTGCCGAGAGATTGTTCGGATAGTGTTGGGGAGTCAGTCCTCATATATGTGATAATACCGTTCTCATATAGTTTTTGGGCTAGAGTCATTGTTTGTCTAACACTGAAACCAAGTGCCCTAGACGCCTCTTGTTGTAGCGTGCTGGTTGTAAATGGCACTCCTGGTGTTCGCTTACCGGGCTTGTCGTCTATTTTTGAAACCGTAAACTTAGAACCTATACAGCCCTCTAAAAATTCTTTAGTCTCTTCTAGATTTTTAAATCTAGTATTTAGCTCTGCGGGTAGCTGAGTGTCTTCTAGTTTAAATTGTGCGTTTACTCTATACTCACTCGTTGGTGTAAAAGAATTTATTTCTCTTTCTCTTTCAACAATCAGTCTTACTGCTACTGATTGGACTCTTCCGGCACTAAGCTGTGGTCTGACTTTTTTCCAAAGCACCGGACTTAGCTCATAGCCAACGAGCCTATCAAGTATTCTTCTGGCCTGTTGAGCGTCTACTAGATTAATATCTATAACCCTAGGGTGCTTAATAGCTTCGGTTATAGCTGATTTAGTTATCTCATGGAATACAATTCGTTTTGTAGTTTTAGGATCTAGACCTAGTGCATAGCATAAGTGCCAAGCTATTGCTTCTCCTTCCCTATCCTCATCACTAGCTAGCCATACCTGTTCTGATTCTTTCGCAGCTTTTTTTAGGGCCGAAACGACTTTTTTCTTATCATCACTAACTTCATAGGTGGGTTTAAAATTATCATTAACGTCTATGTTTAAATGTTTCTTTGGTAAATCACGAATATGGCCAAAACTACTCATCACTTGGTAGGAGCTGCCTAAGTATTTTTCTATGGTTTTTGCCTTTGCAGGACTCTCTACAATAACTAGTTGCTTGCTCATTTAATCCTTAATTAATTTATATATCCAAACTGTAAGATTACTGGACTGCTTGGTTTTATGCAAGCTCTATCTAGGTTGCCTGGTATAACATATTTTACTACAAGCATAAGAAATTTGACAATAATACGCATTGCTTAAATAGTATTGACAGCAAAACATATATTTGCTAAAATGGCAACCTGTAAGCATGATATTCATGACTTATGTACCTTATACCCCTATTCTAACTATTATAGTTAGATTGTTTTAGAGCGTGCCATAAGTAAGTTGTTACCCTCCACTATCTAATGTGCGTCTGCTCAAATTTATTTTGAGCTAATATGCGCTCTAAAGCATACTAACCCCTTTAACACTCCTCTCTGTCATATTTATATGATGGCTTGGACCCTTTTGGTGGGTCAGTGAGTCTTCCAAAACGACTTTTAACGGTCGGCGCATTACCATTATGGATTAAGGTATTTGACGCTTCACTCAGGTGGGTTGAAGGGTATAATCGAACCTACAGCGGTGCCCACCCCCTCTGTAGGTTCGTTTTTTTTATGACAAAAAAGATCTAGTTTCTTGGTTTATTTTTCCACCATATATAAATTCAGTAATAATTGACTGCACTTCTTTTTTAAGCTCTTGAATACTTAAATCTTCGTCTTTATTAAATCTAGCTATAACAAATTTATCGGCTGGTATTTTGCTGTTTTTAGGACCAATACCTATCCTAATTCTATTAAAATTATCACCTATTTTATCTATAACTGACTGGACGCCATTATTCCCTGCGCTACTACCACCAAGTCTAAGCCTTATATGTCCAAAATCTATATCTAACTCATCGTGGACTACTAAAATATCTTCAGGTCTTATCTTATAAAAATTTAATACCAACTCAACCGATTCTCCACTTAGATTCATATATGTCGTTGGCTTTATTGCTATTGTTCGAGTGTCACCAAATTGACCCATACTAACATGACATTTAAGGTTCTTTTTTTCTATCCATTGGCTCATTTGGGTGTTTTTTCCAAGAAAAAAATCCAAGCAATCAAAGCCAATATTGTGCCTCGTATGGTTAAATTCTTTACCGATATTTCCTAGTCCAACGATAAGCACGGTCTTAGTTTGTCCCAAAGTGTAGAAGTATTTATTGTCACTGGGCAGTGGTTTATTAACAAATAGACCCATATTATGATTTCCTGTATGGAGGTAATTTTATAGGTTTTTTTATTCTATCAATATGTTTTTCAAAGAACCATAATTTAATTGCCGTACCTGCAAAATCGTATTTTTCTCGCAACTCTCTTTCAAGGAATCGTTTATAACTCCAGTGCAGATACCTAGTGTGAGAACCGTAGATCTTAAAGTTTGGACTACTATTATCATCTTCTTGGAGCATGTAGTTTAATTTTGGATTGGTATTCTTAAGTCCTGCAGGCGGGTGTTTAGCCAAAGCATCCCTCAGCCATTTATTTAATTCACTAGTTTTAATTTTTCTGTTTCTTGAGGTAAAAATCTCTAGACTTAGAGAGAGTAGCTTAGTCACATTCTGTCCGGTTATGGCACTCGTAAATACTACCGGAGCCCATGGTACGAACTGGTACTCGTGTCTTATCCTTGGGATTAACTCATCATGTATATATGGCGTTTTTTCATCCAGGCTATCCCACTTACTAACTACTATAATGAGCCCCTTATTTGCATCCTTGACCATGCCTGCTATTTTTTGATCTAATGCTACGCTAAGTTCATTTACGTCAATTAATAGTAAACAAATATCTGAACTTTCAATAGCAGCTAAGGTCCTAATGACGCTGAAATGTTCGATTCCCTGACCGATTTTGCCGCTTCGTCTAATGCCGGCCGTGTCCATTAATTGGATTTGTTTGTTTTCGAATCTAATTGATATTTTATTTACATCTCTAGTGGTACCGGCACGATCAGCTACTACAGCCTGTTGTTTTTTCAGGAGAGTGTTAAACAGCTGTGATTTTCCAACGTTGGGTCGTCCAACTATTGCTAAACGAATAATATCATCATTGTCTCGGTCTTTAGTTTTCGGTATTAGATTAGTTAATTCTTCTAAAAGAGCGTCAAATCCTCTTGTTTGAGTCGCACTAGTTGGGAGTATAGTTTTGATTCCTAATTTTTGATAATCAGACACTTCAAAGTTTTTAACCTTGTCTACCTTATTCACGATTAGGACTATGGGTTTCTTACTCTTAAGTGCCAGTTGAGCAACTTTTCTATCCTCGTTAGTAAGAATAGTGTCAGCCTCAATTACTACACAAATTACTTCAGCGCTATCAACGGCTTGTGTAATTTGCTCTTGGATAGTTGCCTCGAAGTCGTCAGCCGCATCCTTCATCCCGGCTGTATCAACTATCCAAAAATCTTGATTACCGTAGCTCACCTTACCCATGATTGAATCTCTGGTAGTGCCCGCTTCTTTAGCAACAATTGCCTCACGAGTCCTAAGTAGCGTGTTGAAGATACTGGATTTTCCCACATTTGCTCTTCCTACAATAGCTATAATTGGTAGTTTTTTCATTTAAGTATATTTTTCTTTCTTTAACAAACTGTATTTATGCTATATTATATCATAAAACTATTGTATTTGCTATTTTTGGTTTAGTTCAGTTTAATCCAATTCCTGCCCTTTAGATCCTTGAGTTTATATGACCCAAATTGAATGCGATTTAGCTCGGTCACCAGAATATTTAATTTATCAAAAGTACGTCTAATTTGACGATTTCTGCCTTCAGATATAGTAATTAGGTATAATCTGTTTTTTATTTTTTTAATTTTAAGAATACTGGGTTTTTTATCTAATCTGATCTGACCGTTTTGTAGCTGATCTATCTCTCCAGTAGTTAATTCTCTATTCAGTTTAACTTCGTAAATTTTTTGTTTATTGAAACTTGGGTGAGATAATTTTTGAGCGAGTTGTCCGTCGTCTGTTAATACAATTAATCCCGACGAATCCTTGTCGAGTCTACCAACGGACTTTAGCTTTCTATAACTATCTGGTATCAACTCATAAATAGTCTTACTGCCCTGGCCATCCCTAGAGCACACATAATCGATTGGCTTATTTAATAATAAGGTTACATGGTTTTTTGCTAGCTTAAGAGTCTGGGAGTCGTAATTAATAATATCCTTAGGTTCAACTTGTTGACCTAGATAGGCCAGCAAGCCATTAACTGTTACACGCCCATCTTTAATTATTTTATCTGATTTTCGACGGCTTAAACCTGTAGCTTGGGCTACGAATTGATTAATACGCATCGATATATGTCTTAAATCTGAGTATTAGTGTTGATTTGCTCGGATTGAGCAATTGGTTGGTTTGAGTCGGTATTTAGCGGGGCTGTAATATTATCTGGAGTCGTAGCTTCTTGTGGAGTCATAGGATTATCTACATGCTCAACATTCATAGCGTCAGTAGGGTTTACTATTGGGGTTTCTATTGGAGCTGGAGGAGAAAACATTTCAGCTGGCTGCGCTTCAGGCAATGATGGCTCGGCTATTGGCGCGACCATCGCCTCATTGGTTACTGGAGCCGGTTGCTCAATTGGTGCTGAATTGAAATCTACAGCTGTAGCCATATTATCTGGAGCTGTTTCTTGTTGAGCCATAGGATTATCTACATGCTCAACATTCATTGCATCCGTAGGGTTAACTACGGGGTTTTCTATTGGAGCTTCTGATGGAATCTGAGGAGAAACCATCTCGCTTGGTTGTGGCTCGGTTAGTGATGGCTCGGCTGTTGGTGTGACCATTGAATCATTGGTTGTTGGAACCGGTTGCTCAACTGGTGCTGAATTAAAAACCGAAGTAGTTGTAGCTTGTGCTGAATTTGATGGCGCCTCCGCAGAGTAAGCGTCTACGCCACTTATAGCATCCTTTACAGCCTTAACGATATCCTCAAGTGTTACTTGAGATTTTACAAGATAATTTTGGGCACCAAGCTTTTCAGCCCTGGCTCTATCTTCGGCTTGAGACAATGCAGTCATCATTATTACTTTAATATCTTTAGTCACGGGCGAGTTTTTAAGTAGGTCTAGGGTATCGAAACCACTAATCTTAGGCATCATAACATCAAGGATAATTAGATCAGGTTTTTCGCGACCAACGATAGATAAAGCTTCCTCTCCATCAGAAGCCGTAACGGTTTCATAGCCTTCACTATTTAGACGGGCTTGATAAATCTCTCTTAAGTTGTTGTCGTCTTCGACTAACATTATTTTAGTCACGGTTTTATTCCTTTTTTAGTTTGTTAAGAATTGTAAATATTATACTGATTATGATTATATCATGGAAACATTACACCGTTGGATTAATTGCCGATGTAGTAGTTTGTGTTTGCGAATCGTTTTGAGATCTAAGGGTTTCAACCTGTTGTTGGGATAGTCTAGGTAAATTAATAAAGAAAGTAGTACCCTTTCCAACTTCGCTTTCAGCCCAGATTCTTCCTCTGTATAGTTCGACAATTTTTTTACTTATATATAGCCCTAATCCTGTCCCGCCAATAGTTCTAACCGCCGAATTGTCTACTCGGTAAAATTTTTGAAATAGATGATCGATGCTCTCGGCCGGTATGCCGACACCAGTATCTTTGACTGATAATGTAACTTCAGTGTCGGTACCACCAAGGCCTATGGTAATACTTCCGGCTTCAGTATATTTTACGGCGTTATCAAACAGGTTGGTTAATACTTCCATTAGGCGACTTGGGTCAACGTATACGTAAAATAAGGGTGTAATTATTTTGCCCTGAGGGGCTGCTTGGTCGGGTTTAGTATTTATAAGTGTAAAGTTTACTATTAGATGCTTTTGTTCTGCAGCAAGTTGAAATCCTTCCGCCATTTTACTAATGTAATCACTTAGCTCAATAACTTCCGGGTGATTGGTTAATCTGCCGTCTTCCGCCTTAGAGCTGTTTAATAAATCTTGAAATAGTTTGCCTAATTGCCTAGTGCTATTATGAGCCTTTTCTAGAAATCCCCTTGCCCTTGCATCGATACTACTAGTTTTGTCGTTTAGGGCCAGAGATAAATACCCTTCTATAGCCGCTACCGGGGTACGCATTTCGTGACTAGCGGTTGATATAAAGTCTAATTTTTGTTGCTCGGCATTTCGCTGAACCGTGATATCCCTCATAGTAAAGGCCACTCCGGTCATTTGGCCGTTAACGATAATTGGCGCAGCCACTAAAGAAATAAAGATTTGTTTGCCTGATTTGCTTACTAGTTGCACAGTCGAATCAATCTTTTTTTGTGTCTGAAGGATGGAATTAAATGGATTGTCTTGTTGGGAAAAAGGTTGACCATTTTCTTGGAGTATTTTTACAACTAAATTGACGTCAATATTCTTCGCATCATCAGAAGACCATTCAGTTAGAACTTCGGCCGTCGGATTAAAAATAGTAATTCTACTAGTTTTGTCGATTACAACTACACCCTCGTTGATTGAATTGATTAGCCCTTCCGCACTAGACCTTGATTCACCCATTGTCCCGCTAAGAGGATTTATTTTATTATTTCGATTTATCCCATCGAAAACCTTACCCTGAAGTTTCCCCCATACTAATATCTGAAATAGTGGGCTTAGAATTAAACCGCCAAATACCATTAAGAGAAGATATTTATTCGAGAAGCCTCCAAAATAGACAAAAGTTATGGTAAAAAAGTTCAAAATTACAATTGCCTGCCAACCAAATATCCCCGACCATGCCATTTGGATTAGCCATACGATGACAAAATAAAGCAAAGCGATTCCAGAATGAGATACGGTATCTATCCTAATTGCCGCTCCAACTCCAAATGTAAATATTAATAAACCTAAAAGTGTTGATTGCCAATAGTTAAATTTTTTGCCAACAATGTTGAAGAATGCCAAAAGATAGATTACGGATATAGTGTTAGAAATAAGGACTGCAAGTATTAAGCCGTCCTTCGACGCAGAGTTTTTTAATGATGGCACTAGGTTAAAAACGGCCCAGGCTATGATCATCCCTATTGAACTCGCCAATAGAAACCATCTATATATCTTGTAATATTTATCTGCGACCATCGGTGCCCTCTATAGTCATCATAAGCTTGTTCTTTGTCTTTATTATAGCCAATGTCTCTTATTTAAGCCAACAGTTATAAAATAACTTAATACGCTAGTTAATCGTTAACTTAAACTATTTCGTAGGCCTAGAATTTCGGCGTTTCTACATAAGGCCACGGTCGCATACACTGCACCACCTAAGAAAAAGTCAGCCTGTTCTTCGCTTTCAAATGGTAACCCATCAGATACCGTCCTTACTATAAACTCAAATATATTCGGATAGGCATTCTTTAAGTAGTCCATGTGGTCTTCATAATCTTCACTTCTACGAGGTGTTTCAAAATCTGATTCCATAACATCAAGCAATTGTTCTGTGGAAATTATTCTTAACTCTTCGTGAATAGTCATGATTTCAAGGATACATTAGATTTATTTCTATTCAAATCATAAGCAGCATTAATCAGTTAATATTTTCCTACGATCTGTTATGCTAGAATGAAGTAATTGGCCCCGTCGTCTAGCGGTTAGGACATCTGGTTCTCATCCAGAAAATCGCGGGTTCGAATCCCGCCGGGGTCACCACACGGACTTTATTGCAAGATAGGGCTAAAAAAAGCTCATTCACCCGGCGACTATCCCTTAACAGCAAGTAGACAGATTAGATAAGGACTTAGGATTATAGGGGTCTACAGTTAAGCGTTATACTACCGTTAAAGGTGTATGATGTATAACTTCCAATACTACTACCAGAGCCTGCAGATGAATTAGACCCTGTACACGTCAAAGATGTGAACCCTGGAGTAGAAAGATTACCCACCTTATTAGTTAAGTCGCTAATAGAATTAGATATACTATCAAGTTGAGACGAATAATCTGGAGTACTAGTGTTGTTTACACCCTGAACGTTTTTATTAACCTGATGTAGTTGCATTCCAAGATAAATCATGCCACCAATAAGAGCTAAGATTGCTACCGACGACCCAATAACATACCCCTTAACTAGTTTGTCATTTATCTTCATACAATTTTCTGTGATGCCCGTTTAATTAATTGTTTGAGTAGTTTTTTACTCATTTATTTAACCTTATCGTTTAGCTGTTGTACCTCGGTAACTAATTGCTGGTAGCTAGCTTGCTTGCTTCCGTTAGAACTATCTATAAGACTAATGAATCCAACAAGCATGGTAATGAAACCAACGAATAACACAATAACAACGAGTGCCATTGTAGTATTAATGTTTTTAACTTTATCTGACAATTCTCTAAATTGTTCGTCAAGATTTATGCCAGCCATACTATTTCTTCTTTGGCATTATTACTTTGTGTAGAAATTCTCGATAAGGGAAGAATTTAACCTCCGACGTTTCAGTATTTATAAATAACTTGAAAATTATTCCTCGCCCGGGATCTATACTAGAATTTAATCCAATTGTTACTGAAGATGTTGAGTGAAACCCCTCAACTGAATCCCATTTAGCTGGCGGATATTTCTCGTTAAGCCAAGTAATTTTATCTTGTATTTTTTTATCACTTTCCATGCGTTTATTATAACGCCTAAACCACCTCATAAGGAAATCTTCCTATTTTTACTTGCTGTCATGGGATAGTCGCCATCCTAGAATACTTGATAATATCGCTCAAATGTTATATAATCAGTACATTATGAATGAGTTGTATAGGCTAAACGATGGATATCCTCGATCTGAGGTTTTTGATGAGATATTGCCAATGATTAGAACGGTTGGCGGTATAGCACTATCCTATCAACATAAATCAGACTCTGTGGAACATAAACTCGATGGTTCACCAGTAACTTATGCCGATAAAGCTATCGAAGAGTATGTATTTAACCGACTTGGCAAAATTTTACCCGATGATGGGTTTCAGGGAGAAGAAGGATTTTTACGAGATTCAAAGAATGGTAGATTATGGACGCTTGATCCAATTGACGGCACGATACAGTTCATACATGGGCAAGAATTTTGGGCAACACTTTTAGCTCTAGATGACACAGATATAACTACCACGGGCTTCATTACTTTTCCTGCTAGAAATGAATTAATATTTGCTGAAATTAATAAAGGTTGCTGGGAGATATCTAACAATAAAATTAATAAACTTCAGGCTTCCAGTGTTAGCTCACTTCCAGAGGCATATGTACTTCATAATGGTATTGATTTTGCTAAAAAAGCTAATAGATTAGATCAATTATCAAAGATAGTCTTAAGTGCATATGCCGAAAGAGGATATGCTGATGCTTTTGGTCACGCTGAAATTATGAGAGGTCACGCTGATGTGATGATAGATTTTCTAACCGAGTATCATGATATCGCGGCAGTAAAAATCGGGATAGCAGAATCGGGCGGAACTTGGACGGCAATTGATGGGACTCAAGATCTAAGTAATGGATCTGGCGGTTCGATTACCTCTAATGGCAAATTGCACCAAACTATAGTTGAGGCACTTAGATAGTAATTTAGTTAAATTCTGTAGGTATAGATATAATTAAATTGTAAAGTAGATTGATAGGACTGATCTAATGCGCAATATACCCTATGCAAAACATGATATAACGGAGAATGATGTTGATTCAGTTACCAGTGTTCTTAAGTCTGGTTTCTTAACTGGTGGTGAAAATGTAGTTCTGTTTGAAGAGAATTTTAGAAAATATGTCCAATCAGAATACGCATTATCGGTTTCGAGCGGAACTGCTGGGTTGCACCTGGCCGTAAAAGCATTAGGTATTCCAAAAGATAAATTTGTTTTACTCCCTTCCTTAACGTTTGCAGCCACGGCTAATGCCGTACTCTATAGTGGTGGAAATATAGAATTTATTGATATAGATCCACAAACGTTGCTAATGGATATTAATATAATCGAAAAAAGATTACTTCAAAATCCAGATAAATATGCCGGGATTATTACAGTTGATTATGCCGGGCTCCCATCAGATGTCATAAAACTAAAAACGATTTGTGATAAATACAAACTTTGGCTAATTGAAGACGCGGCTCACTCATTAGGCGGAGTGCTTAATGATGATTTAGTTGGTAATGCAAAATATTCGGATATAACAGTTTTTTCATTTCATCCCGCTAAACATATTACTACTGGCGAAGGAGGCATGATTACAACTAATAATCCTAAGCTATACGAAAAAATTAAATTATCCCGATCACATAATATGGATAGGTCGAAACAGCAATCTAGTGAAGAAGGTTGGTATTACGAAATAGATGATGTTGGCTATAACTATAGAATGAGTGATATTAATGCATCTCTTGGAAATAGCCAGCTGTCTCGAATTAATGAAAATTTATCTAATAGAAGACGATTAGCCGATAGGTATACTAAAGCTTTTGAAAATAATAAAAATATAAAATTACAATCGAATATACCAAATGGTCTTAATGCCTATCACCTATATACTACCCAGGTTAAAAATCGTAAAGGCATGTATGATTATCTGAAGTCAAAAGGTATCTATGCCCAGGTTCACTATGTACCACTTCACATGCAGCCAGCTTACGCTAAATATTTTAATGCAAGTGATTCTCCGCTGACTAATACTGAGAATTATTATGCTGGATGTTTGAGTATTCCAATGTTCCCTACTCTATCTTTGGAGGACCAAGATTACGTTATAGGTGAGATAAATAATTTCCTCAATATTTAGCATGAAATTATCACTATCGTTTCTAGCAAGTGATCTCAAACAATTACCCGACAAGAATATTTATGGCATTGATGCGGTCGAGGCGATAAGTTTTGTTAGGTCTGACTTAGATAAGCAAAATTGGGATAAGATTTGGAGGAATGTAAAAAAAGCTGTAGATATTTACGGCCCCTACAATGTTACCTATCATTTTCCAATGAATGGCTCTGAATATGTTGATGATAAATTTGTATACAGTAGGCTTCAAGAAACTTTTAAAAGAGCCTCTGATATCGGCCTAGACGGAGTAGTCGTACATTCGAATAAAATTTTGTCTAGTAACGAGTGGATAAAACTAAACATGGACGAGCAGAGGGATAGGGTTTGTGAAAAATTATCAGATGTAGTTAATGGACAAGATCCAACAAGAACCTGGTTGGGTTTAGAAAATATGCCTGTTATCGGTAATGAAGGAAATGATCTAGATCCTATGTTCTGCTACTCAAAAGACTTTTCTAATCTTGATGAAAAAGTAAAAGTTGTCTGGGACGTCTGTCATTCTACCAGTACCCTTGGTTACCTGGAAGCAGTTAAGCAAGGATTGCTGCCTAAAGCCGCAATTTTAAATTATCAAGATGTAGATTTATACGATTTTCAGCGTCTAGGCGAAAGAATAGCTCACTGGCATTTTGCTGCGTACAAAGGCTTAAATATCCCCCAAGAGGAATTAGGATATTTTGATGGAATGCTGCCTATGAATGGTTCGATGCCGGAAACGGTTTATACTAACATATTGCTTCAAATCAATAAATTATCTAATTCAGAAACTATCGTTAATTTTGAGATACAAGAAAACGATTATTATGTGAGGGAAAATGGACTCAAGATGATAAATTGGGCTGAAGCTACTCTATCAAATATATAACGATATTCTCGGCACTAGCTCAACCCTTCCACCCCATCTTAATTTAGCTCTAAGTAGGTTTTCGCTATGAGATTCACCCATATTGAAAGATTCCAATTTTTCATCTTTCGCAAAATTTATCATTTCCCATAGGATGGATTGGTTAGCGCATAGACTATCATAATTTTTGTCCCATCCATGGAATAAGTGAAAGGCCTCTAAATCATTCCAGACCAAAATAGTGGTAGCTAATATGCGACTATCTTTAATTGCTACAAAACATTTTGATTTTTGGTAATTATTGTTTTGGGCTAATGACATAAATAATTTTCGATCCGTGACGTATTTTGAATTGACTCGTTTCTGGGTATCTATCAATAGATTGTATGATTGAGCCAGTTCATCTTCAGAACTATTAATTCCCCGGACAACTACATCACTCTTATGTGCTTTCCTGATTGCTGTCCTGACATTCCCGGTGAGTATATTCTCAAACATATAATCCTTAGACCTTATTAATGGAATTTTTACTGTGGAAGACATCTGGAATCTGTTGTCTTCAATTAAGCTCCAAGATTTATCCGAATATAGGGTTGCTTTGATAGAGTTCTTTTTAAAATACTGTGCAATCTCTGGCAGTATCTCGGACACTCTATTCCCTTCTATCGCAGGACTATTAATTTCATACAATGGCAGCGGTCCACCATAACCTATACCGCCAATACTTACCTGATCATTCTCGGACCATGGCTTACCTATATAACAAGGTAGTAGCCACTGCCTGTTTTCATCTTCTACTAAAATTGGGAAGAATTCACCTCCTAAATATTCAGTGGTAAATTTACCCCACCAATATTCATGAAATACGGTTCGATACGGACTGAGCTTCAATTTCATTGACCATTCAGTTTTATTAAGTAGATTTATTTTCATAATATATACCGCTCCATCTACAGGATTACTTTTAGAGAATCTATTAATCTATTTATTTGTCTGTTACTATGCTGCCATCTAAATGGAATAATGATAATACTCGAAGATATTCCAATGGTATTAATAATAGTCTCACATGGGTATTTTCTATATTTATCCAGTAAGCTAATCGGATAATAATACCAGGTTGTTTCAATAGATTGATTCGAGAAACGCGTAAAGATTTCATACCTTCGATTTGGGTCTAAGGATAAAGCAATAGATGCCGGTTCTCCAATGACCTGGTTGAGATAGTTTAGTCCAACACTACCCTCTTTTGATTTTAAAAGTTTATTTAGTTTTTCATATCTCATTGAATAGGATTGTATGAATTTTTTCGAATTAATAGTTTTTAGATTTTTATAGGCAACCTGAGACTGATATCGGCTAATTGGATCATATTTCTTTTTGCCTATTCTTTGATTGAGCAATACTTCTAACTTCTTTTCTCTTTTAGGATTTATTGCTAATTTTTTGGCAATCCGTGGACTTCGCCAATTTATTCTTTGTTTCATAACTTTTTTAACTAAGTTGAAATAAGCTTCATTTCTACTTTCTTCTGGATAACCTTTCATTTTCTGAAAACTAGTATTTGGTTGGTTCATAAAAATAGCTCCACCACCAACCCCAGATATAGGTTTACTATGGCCAAATGAGATTAGCACCAGATGGGCATATTTATCTACGAATGGCTTAATCTCATCATAGTAAAACGGGAATGATTGAGCTTCGTCCAGTATTATTTTGATATTATTTTTGATAAGTTTTTCTGCAAACATTCTGTCTCTATGTCTAGCCCCAAAGAAATTAGGCCATATAAAATATTCACATTTTTGAGCTATCATAAAATCTATATTTTTCTCGGTCATCATTAATGACTTATCGATATCGGTAAAGACTGGGGTACATCCGGCAGCTACCACGGCTTCAGCCACGTCAATACAATTAAATGATGGCATGCCAACCAGTAGTTTTTTATTCCGGTCTACTCTGACTATTCTAAGAAACTCATATAGAGCATCAGAAGCTGAATTCGCCAGAATAATCTTATCTTTATTCATACCTAATATCTGAGACATCAAATCCATCAAACTGTTATTTTTATTAAGCACTGAGGCTGGTATCAATTTTCCTAATTGGGGATACAAGGGTACTTTGATTCTTTTAGGTTGAGGTGGAAATCTAGTATCCATAATTTATATATTATTTAGCTAATAAGATATCAAGAGCCTTCTCTAAATGCTCATTGTAGGATTTGATTGATTCTAGAGTAATATACTCGTTCTCGGAATGGGCCTGAGATAATGAGCCCGGACCGTAAACGACTACATTGCTAATTCCGTATAGATTAAATAATCGGGCATCACATGGACTTGGAAATAAACCTTCTTTTATATCACCTGATACTCGAGTGTCTAATAATATTCTTGAGAGTTTATTCTGGCTAGATTTAAATCCGCTAAAACCAAAATCCGAAAAATCAATTAATGCATCAGAGTTAAATTTGTTAATTTCATGCCTAAGATTTACCTTCAATTTATCGATCGAAATATCCTCGGGATGGAAAATTGCACCTTCAAGGCTGATCTCTCCGATCGGGATAGCCGCGTCTTTGCCGCCATTAATGATTCCGAAATTATACTTAATAGATTGTTTGGCCGTATTACCAAATGATTCAGTTGCGTGGGTGATTATTGTTTTAAAGTTTTCAATTATTTCGTAAGTTTTGTAGATAGCGTTATCTTTCTGGTTCGCTACCCCCATGTGTACGGACTTTCCTTTTATCACGATTTTAAAATGAATAAACCCCAGTGACTCTGTGCCGATTATATTGTCGCTAGGTTCGGCTATGATAACGAAGCAATCGTCCGGATTATTAAGATAGCCCTTTTTAGCCAATACTTTTAAGGCATGCAATGATCCATTACCCCCCAGCTCCTCGTCGGTTACAGCACAAAAGATTATCCTACCTCCCCACTGTTTTTGTTTTTTGGTAAAACTATTAGCGACATAAAGCATAGAAGTCAGACCAGCTAGCATATCACTAGAACCTCTTCCGTAAAGCTTATTGTCGATAATATTGGCTTTCTTCCATCCGTCCCGATGTTCCCATAGATGTGGGTTTGAAACTATATCGACATCATAGTGTCCATTTAGAATAACTGTTGGCCCATCGAAGCCACTATCCAAAATTGATATAAGATTTATTTTTTCTAATTCTGTATCATTTTTAAATTCTTCTGAGAAATCTTTAATACTAACGTAACCCTTGTCGTTAATAAGTTCTTTGGATTTAAATACATCTCTATATATATCGTTCCAACTGTTTTGAAGAAGTATTTCCTCAATAATATCTATAGATTCTTTTTGACTTCCAGCACCATAAATTGGGTGTAGTTCAATCAGCTTTCTAAGTAGATTGATTTGATCCTGATAATCCAATAATTGATTATTTTTACTCATAGCATTATTACCTAGAGTCTTTTCTGATCCAGCCTGCAACTTCGCTAATCCCTTTGCTAAGATCAACTTTGGGATTATAGTCTAATAGCTGTTTGGCCTTGGTTATGTCTGGCCTTCTAGTTTTTACATCCTCGATATTGTTTCCAAGTATAACTATTTTTGATTTCGAATCTAAAACCTTAACTATTAGCTCTGCTAATTCAAGTATCGATATCGCAGATCTATCATCTCCAATATTGAACGCTTCGTTATTAATATTGTCTTTGCTTAGGAGTGATAACACGCCGCTAACGAAGTCTTGAATATTACACCACGCTCTAATTTGGCTGCCATCTCCGGAGATCAAAATATCTTCATTATTTATCGCTTTATGAATCATTGATGTCATAGCGTTTGAGCCATATCTATATGCCCCGTATACGTTAAAGGGTCTGATTATGTTGGCTTTTAGAGCATGTTCTTGAACAAAGGCTTTCAAGTAATATTCTGAGGCTAATTTACTGGTTGCGTATGTCCACCTTTTACCGATGGTCTTTATGACACTATCGTCTGTTTCTGCGGATAAATCAGAATTCACTCCGTATATCTCGCTAGTGCTAAAAGTGACTAACATCTTCAACTTATTTTGTTTAGTCGCAAACTTAAATATATTTCGACTACCAAGTATGTTTACGTCTAAATTTAGCAATTGTTCATCCTGGACTTTATCTATTCCTAAGAATCCTGCCGAATGAATTATGTAATCAAAGTCTAGCCCTATCGTTTCTAGGATTGGCGATAGGATCGATTCATGAATAATTTTGATATTTAATTTTTCATCAAGTTTTAGTTGGCTACCGGTAGTTTTTTGACTGGTATTATTATCCAAGATAACAATCTGATTACTTAAATTTACGTCTGAAAGTTTATCTGCTAAATTTCCACCAAGGAAACCCAATCCGCCGGTAATTAGTATCTTTGAATCTTTAATCATATATCTAATTAGTCAGACGATTATATATTTCATTTATATCTTGATGATATCTGCCGTTGAAGCTATAAAATCTTTTTACATATCTATTATTTTCGATTTTCGATTTAGGATTTTCTTCTAGCTCAAAACCAAGAGTATAGATAGCGAATCTTAGGCAGTTCATTAGCAGAACATTCATAAATAACTCGAAATCTATCTTATTTTCTATTAACCATGTTCGCTGTTGCGTTAAAAATAACTCAAACAAATTTTTGTCCCAAACTTCATTTTTTTCTAATACCGAGAATTCCATTGACCCAATAACGATATCGTTGAGCACGCATCCGAAATATGCGTCACCAAAATCAATTACGCCGACAACGTGATTATTTTGATCTTGAATTATATTCTCATAGAAATAATCGGCATGGACGATTCCCTTTGGTGTGTTGGACAATAAATCATTAAATTTAGGATCTTCAATAATTGGCAGAGCATCACTAAAGAATTGACTTGATTTAAATTGGCTGTGATCATTGATGAAGTTTAAATAAATCTTTTTTACGTAATCTATATCACCGGTGGGTTCGCCGCCGTCAGGAGTATACATCGAATTATAGTTAATAAGCTTAGCCAGAAGTTGGCTGGCTTCTATAGTTATCTGGGTATTACTAAGCTCAGCAGTGCTAACTGTCTTTCCCTTAATTGGTATATAGGCCAACACTCTTTTATTACCAATCACCCTCTCAATTGTCCCATCGCTAAATGAAACTATTTTGGGCACATTTATAGGCTTATCTTTTAGAAAATTTAAAACTCTGGCTTCAAAACTAATGGTTGAATCTTCGGCTTCCCTAACTCTGATAACTAGCTCTTTATATTTCTTAGTTTTAACGAAGTAATTTGCCGTACTTATACCTTCATTTGGAATCTTAATATCGCCATCAATTTGATCTCCCAATAGATCGATAATTTTAGTTAACAAAATTAGTTGTTCGTCATTTTCCATATAGATATAATTACCAGCTTTTTAGGCTTTGAATTATGAATATTATAATATATTTTTACAGAAGTAGCCACGATTTGCCGTGGAGACTATCCCATGACAGCAAATAAGGCATCCCATGAATAAGTGTATAATTAAATTTATGGAACTATGGCGAATATATAGATATACGGTTTTTATTAATAAACAAACTAAAAAGAACAAAAAGTACGCATTAGAGACATTTTGTCGAGCAATGTATGCGGGCAAAAAAAAGAAGTATTTCTTAAAACCCTTTTCGGATGATGAAATCAAAAATATACGCAATCATGCTATTGAGCGAAGCTTTATAGAAATGTCAGTTATTCAGAATACAAAGAACCTTAGAATAGCTGCATCTGGGCGTGACTTAATCGAGATGCATGGGCTGGGATTCATAGTAGTAGCAGGTAAAAAGTATTCGGTATTATTATCAATACTAACAGGATTGGCAGCTATAATTAGTGTTATAATTTCAATTAGTAAATGAGTAAAAAACTATTCAAACAACTAATTAAACGGGCTTCACGGCCAATTCCAAAAGAATCGAGCAAACGGCCACAGCTCGATAGTTATAACGAAAAGCAAACTCGTTCACATAAGACTGTAAATACTTCGGCGAAACCATATGGTAAGTTCCCGAAATAGACCTTTTTAACTGTCCCCAGAATCCCTCGATAGTATTAGTATTAACACTTCCTCTAGCGAATTCCTTATCCGAGTGGTTAATTGACCTATGATTATATTCTTTATTACTCCAAATATAGATTCTCGATTCATCAGTTTGTAACTCTATACCTTGTTCTAAGTTAGCATTTAAGAACGTTTTCGCTCTAGCAGTTGAAGCCCAATCAGTTACTTGGGCTTTTGCTGAACCGCCTTTTTCAACAACTCCAAGAATCGGCGTTTTGTTGTCGAACTTTTTCTCTTGACCTTTGTATCTACCACCGATATATGTTTCATCTGCTTCTACTACTCCTGTTAATTTTGTATCATCTTGTTGCATTAATAATCTAATTTGTTTACACATACGCCAAGCAGTCTTGTATGTAACACCTAAGTGTCTCTCTAGTTCTTTAGCTGATACTCCGTTTTTAGCCACAGAGAATAGGTATATGGCATAGAACCAGTTCCATAGGCTAGTTTCACTCTTGCGGAATATTGTGTCTGCTAGAGGGTAGATTTGACCCCTACAACTTAAACAAGAAAAACCTTTTCTACCAGTAATAGGATAGAACTTAGTACCAACAGTTCCACACTTAGGACAGGTATCACCAAACCTATTCTCTAATACACTTCTTAAGCAGGCTTTATCGTCAGGATATTCGGTCTTGAACTGCTTAAATGTATATCTAATAGGCTTAATTATATTCCTAAAAATACTTGCTGTCAAGAGGATTTTCATATCTGTTGATGATGTACTTTATTGTATATTTTTAATTTTATCTCCAAGAGGTAGCTCTAAATTATCGTTGTACTTGGGGTGTACACTATTTAGTAGGCTATGGAATCCATCATAATCGCCACTAATCTTCATCAAAGTTATTACAGAAGCAAGGTGTTCTCTTAATTTCGGGTGTCCGACGTCTTCTGTTAATCTACGATGCAATTGATACTTGAGGCGACCCTTATTATCTTTAGGTGTTATTTTTTTTAATTCATTCAGAACGCTTGGTGCTAATCTTTCATAAACTATATCATTTGTAATTGTGCCAAAATATTGTGGGTGTTTATGATAATCCTTTATAAAATCTAGACCACGTAATCTGTACATATTTTCATAAAAATCATCAGGAAAAGTTTTTACCCAAGGTCTCAATTCTTTTGCTATAAACTTTTCTAAAATTTTCGAAAGTGCGTCTTTAGCCCTCTCGCTTTGATAACCTGTTGCTTCATCCACTAAAGCAATTATTCCAATATCAGCCAAGCCACGAATTAATATATCTGAAGCTGTGATATAGGGCTCATATCTTTTTGGTATACTGCCTCGATTTTTTATCATGTCATCACGGAGCTTTAAGTAAAGCTCTGCTACCTTAGGCAATAGTAGGGCGTTATATCCAATTGCTCTATTTCCACTTTTTGTTCTAAAAATTATTGGTTTCGCCGGCATACTTTCTATCTCTGTTAAATAGGGTTTAAATGCCTCAATTTGAAGAAAAGTAGGAATTTCGCCGGTAGTATGTGAAATACCGGTTCCTCCTCTTAGTGAGCGTCCACGACCTATTGCACCTAAAAATGCAGCCTGACTTATTACTCTTGTTTCATCAGGCAAAACTACGCAGCTTAAACTTAAATTTCCCAGTTTAATTTCTCCTTCATTCATAGCAAGTGGAATTGTGCTATCCCAACGTTCTCTTGCTGCATTTCGTGCTATTTCTGACCTTTGAGATCCACTGAGTGAATTTGCTCTGGCTTTACCCATTTTTGAATATTTATTTGTCATATATTCTCCATGCTTACTATATATACTTACATAATATAACAAGCAAGCATTATATGCAAGCATAATATATTAATCTATTTACTTGCTGTTAAGGGATAGTCGCCTTTGCCGTTATTTGTAAGTCGATATACGAATAGATGGTCATTGTCATATACTTATGTTTGTTAGCCATTTCCGAAACAAGGATTACCAATAATAGACATAACAGCAAAAGAATGTTATAACATAAGCGTACATTACAGGAGTTATTATGAAGTCCGTAGGAATAATCGGTTTAGGGTATGTAGGTCTTCCCCTAGCCATACAGTCAGCTCAAAAAGGATATAAAGTTATCGGTTATGACATTGACTCTTTGATAGTTAAAAATATTAATGAGCGCATCAATCCATTCGTTAATGATGAACGCTTTAGTAATGCTTTTGTTTCTGTTTCGAGTAGTTTATTCCATGCAACATCTGAACTATCTGAACTATCAAACGTAGATGTAGTCGTAATATGCGTACCTACTCCAACTGCAAACAAAATACCAGATCTTACTATAGTTGAAGATGCTGCTCGTAGTGTTGCTACGATTCTCAAAACAGGTCAATTAATATTGCTTGAGAGCACAGTCAGCCCTGGAGTTACTAGGAGAATCGTCTTGGATATATTAGAGTCCAGTACAGGTCTAAAAGTAGGTAGAGACTTTAATTTAGCATACTGTCCGGAAAGAATTGACCCAGGAAATCAAAAGTTATATGTTGGTAATTTAAACAGAGTAGTCGGTGGTATTACAAAAGACTGTAGTCAAAAAGCCATTGAATTCTACAGTTCAATTATTGATGCCGAAATTGTTAAACTAGATTCTACCGAAGAAGCTGAATTTGTTAAATCTTGGGAGAATAGCCACAGAAACGTAATGATAGCTCTAGCCAATAGCGCGGCAATCATATGCGATGCCGTTGGTATGAATATTGATAATGTTTTACGTGGGCTTCAGTCTAAAGTTGATCAGTTTGGATTAAGCCTTGCTAAACCAGGTATCGGTCCGGGTGGACACTGCATTCCTGAGGACATTCATTTTGTAATCAAAAACGCGAGAGAGTATGGTGTTGACACTAAGTTTCTAGATGACGCATCGGAAGTCAATGACAAGATGCCGTATTATGCTGTTGATCAATTATCTGAAATGGTTAATAAAAATGATGAAAAACTAAAGAATCTCAATGTTCTTTTACTTGGTTTGGCTTATAAGCCCAACGTGAATGATCTACGTCGTTCACCGGCAGTTGAAATGGGATATATTCTATCCAGAGAGGCTAAGAAGCTTTTCGTTCATGATCAATATGTAAAATTAAATTCTTCTATCGTCCCTGGTGCTGAAATAGTTACTGATTTAAAAAGCATCTTAAAAGATGTAGATATAGTAGTCATTGGATGTGCGCACGATGAGTATCTAGTAAAAGGCCTGATTACTAAGTCAAACTCTAAAGTTCGATATATATATGATGGGCGAAACTGCCTAGATGCTGAAGCAATTAAGAAGGAAGACATACTATATAAAGGGGTCGGCAAATAACATCAATGGTTTTTTATGGCAATTTTTATTAAATGCTACAATACAAATATATGACAGATAAAACCAGCCTTCGAATTATGGGAAAGATCAAACAAGCCAGACTCAAAAAAGGTCTAACTCAATCTTCCCTGGCTGAAAAAGCAGGCATAAACTCAAACTACTATGCAAAACTTGAACGTGGAGAGATTAAACTTTCTGTTGGGAATATGAAGAATATAATTAAAGCTTTGAATATAAAATCCTCAGACGTTCTAGACTTCTAACTATTTCTTTTTCATATCTTCGATAACCTGTTCTAATTGCTCAGGGTTATCAAAAGACATTTCATTCAGGGTTGAGTGCGTATAGCTGAGTACCGCAATCGCCATATCGCGGGATGCATGAGTGGGGTCGGTTAACTTTAAATAGTTTAGAACCTTTGCAATATCTTCTTCGTTGATTTCATATTCTTTTGTCATAATTATCTCTAGTCTACCAAAAGAACCTTTTAAGACCTAAAAACTTAATCATCTGATTAGTTAACTCTTCAGACTCGATTCTTCTCATTATTTCCTTGCTTCGGCATTGTGAGAGAATATTAAGACTTCCCTCCCATAGGATTCGACCGTCGACTACGCAGATCTTACGGTGGTTATAGTCGTTAAAGTATTTAACCCTAACTCCGATATGTTGGAGCTTCTTGGTAGCCTGATAAGCTTGTATCCGCAGTAGTTTATCGTGATGACCGGGATAGCGGGTATTGATCCTAACCTTAACTCCCTTTTTGACTAATCTTCTCAGTATTGGGATAAATACCTCAACTCTTCTGTTGGTCATATATGGACTTTCAATTATAACTTCCCTCTCGCAACTCCTAAGATCTTTTAAGAACGCATGGTAAAAACAAGTTTCATCATAGAGCTTTGATGTCAGTAAACCATCTGGTGGTGTCTTATGGCGGAGTAGTCTAAACATTATGACTTTCCAACCCTGGATAGACTACTTTTCCATCCACATACATGAACCCAAACTCGCTTAATTTAGTGTGCAAATATATAAGTTCAATCTGTAAGGTGTTCCAACTGTCGCCCGTCTGGCTCACCAAGTATTGACAAAAGTGATAAATGTGTTACACAATTTATATTCAAAAATTGTGTATTCAGAAACGACATACACTATTTTTGGGTATTACCTAAAATCGCGATTACTTTAGGAATGAAGAACACTTTTCTTCGGTGAACATAGACTGTATCTAATAATTTTGACCCTACGAGGGAGTTGAGATGGGCCGAAG
>JAJXXC010000002.1 GCA_021781215.1 bacterium | reverse complement strand
TGGAATCAATAAATCATCTGAGCCAATCGGTGCGAACGCTTCGACAAATGCTATGTCAATCGGCAAAACTATGAAATCGATTATTGCTAAGTGCATGCTACCGAAATAATTAATTGCTATTAGAACTAATAATGAGACCACAAAAACCGTTAAGGACCCCGCTATAGATTTAAAGCCTCTAAAAATTTTATATCGATTAGTCCGGCCATATTTTTGACCAACCAAAGCAGCTAATCCATCGGCGAGTCCAACACATAACATAGCTATGGTAAAGATTTCTTTTTGTGGGGACATTAAAGCTGAGGCTAATATGCCTAGCGGAAAGAATAATTCCCCTAAGGTATTCCTTCTAACGTCTTCGATGCTTTGAAATAGTTTATACTTTCGGGATATTAAAATAACCACAATAAACGCTACTGCTATATATTCAATCGATAAATAACTTAGATAATACGGCCAGAAAGCTACGAAAACAGCCACACCGATATGGATTGTCTTTCTAGCAATTTCGTTTTTAATTTTATGTTTACGCCACAAAAATTCATTTATTATAAGCGCTACGAATATAGCTAGCAGTGTAAGAAAAATTCTAAGCATAGATGTTAGTATATCATTCAAGATGATTCAGATAACCATATTAATCGACTAAAAAATAAATTAATGGTCGGGGTGAGAGGATTCGGACCTCCGACCTCCTGGTCCCAAACCAGGCGCGCTAGCCAGCTGCGCCACACCCCGACAATACGTAAAACATTATAGCTGATTTATATGATAAAGAACAGATTATCCGCAATACTAATATAAATCTACTTTATCACAATCCATAAACCTATAGCATTTTTGGAGTAATTGTGTTAATATAACATTATGAAGTATGCGTCAACCTTCGTAACCATATTATTAATTTGGATAGCCGTGATACTAATGTCGCTTAGTGTTCATGATTCCGGACAAGTATTTGAACTATATTTGACCGTAATGATTTCGACACTAGTCTTATTTCTAATTGGTTTCGGCAGATCATAAGATGAAGCCTCAAAGTATTAGCTCTATCAAAAGACATAGAGCAGCCAAGATGGCTAAAATAGCTACTAGAGCCATATATCTCCAAAAAAAAGGCGATAATGCAGCCATGGCCAACTATATCTGCGACGAACTAGTTTCTCTAGGCGGAATATATATAAAATTTCTTCAAGGGGTTATGCTCCAAAGTGAATTTTTTAAACAATGGACTAGCCCAAGCAGGCTAAACATATTTGAGAATTTAGATTCTGAACTTATAGACATTGGCAGCGTTCTAAGGGCAGAACTAAGTCCGTCAAAACTATCGAATATAACTCAAATTCAACCTCAGCCATTTGCCGCCGGAAGTTTTGGGCAAGTATATTATGGCACCCTAAAAGACACAACTCCTGTAATCATTAAAGTTCTTAGGCCACTAGTTAGGGAAACACTTCAATTTGACCTCAGGCTTTTAGGTATTTTTTCGAAACAATTTTTCAAAAAGTTATATGAGAATGTTCAAATAAATCCAGATACTGCCATAAAAGAGTTTAAAAGAGCTTCATTAAATGAAACCGACTATATTGCAGAAGCAGAATTTGCTAATGAGCTGTACTTAGCCTATAAGGATAATCAGAATTTACTTATCCCGAAGACATATTTAGACCTATGTACTAGTAATATCATTGTCCAAGAATATATTGGCGGAATTTCAGCCGCTCAATTAATTAAACAAAAAGAGCAAGGCATTGACCCCTATACTTATGTTAAAGATGTGTTGGGTTCAGATTTGGATCAACAGCTGGCGGAATTAGGAATACAATATTTCCATGGCATGTTTACCCTGCCAAGAATTCAAGGTGACCCACACCCCGGAAATGTTAAATTACTGGCCAATAACCAGATAGGTTTAATTGATTTTGGTATTGATGCACCCTCCCCCAAAGATAAGCCAGCTTTCTTTGGTTTGATTAAGGAATACTCTAATATCTACACCGGCAAACTAGACATCGAGGAATTATTTGGTCGATTTCTAAAAGTCTTCGCTAGTGACTTATACGATGCATTTAAAAAAATAAATGAAGTAAGGGGTGGTGATGAAAATGGTAGCTTAACCAGAACTATAGGTAGATTAGCTAGCAAAACCTTTCTGTCTAAAGTTAAGACTAGTGACTCTTCCCACATGATGAACGATCCAAATATTATTAAGCTAATTAACAAAGTGGTTAACGACCAGAATAGATTCGGGATTGAATTATCACTAGAATCCACTGAGATGTTAAGAGCAGCCCAGACTTATATTAACTTGGTAGAAAGTCTTGGTAGAAAAAAACAAGTTTTACCTGTAGCATTTAAAGAGGCTATTAGTAGACTAGAAATCGAACACCCTGAACTAGTAATCGAAAAGGATTCTAGCATGAGTACAGCCAGGGCCCTAAATATAATAACTAAATGGCTAGAAAGAGTCGCTACTAGAGACCCAATCCTATTTAAAAAGTTAATCAGCTATGTTAAAGGTAACAGTGATTTAAGTAATCTTGAAAAGGAGAATTAGCAATGTTTAAAGAGTTTCTATTATTTATAAAATATCCATATACAGCGGGTGTAATAATTACTATCTGGCTTGGTAGCGCTGCCTTGTTAGCAATTAACAGCAACTTACCTCCAATAAGAGTAGTTATTATCGACTTAATTGCGACAATAATTATTGCCCTGCTTGGTTTTAACGGTAAAAGCGAGAGATAGAAAGAGCCTTATTCAGTAAATTCAATCAACTGTTTGACGCCTAGACTGAGACCAGTTTTAGCATCTACTTCTATCAACAGGCCGTTTAATTGTAGCTTACCATCGAGTTCAATCTCGTTTTTGACTATTTTATTGTCTCGCCATCTGTCAACTACAACCGAAGTTTTGATTCCCAAAGATGAGTCTAGACTGCCACACATACCAACATCAGTAATGTGAGCAGTTCCTTTAGCTAAAACCATCGCATCAGCTGTTGGGATATGCCAGTGGTCACCAATAACCGCGCTAACCCTTCCGTCTAAATACTGGCCGATTACTAACTTTTCACTACTAAAATCTCCATGAAAATTTACCACCGTAGCTACCTTCGAGAAATTTGCTTCCGATTCTAATATACTGTCGATTATTTTTAGAGGATTATCAACGTGAACTCCAGAATCCTTGCCTACTATTTTACCTAGTAAACTAATGACCAGAACCTTACCCTGGGATGTTTTTACATACTTGTAGCCAAGTCCCTTAGTGCCTACCGGATAATTTGCAGGTCTAATAATTGGTTGGTTGGGGTCATCAAGCAAACTAATGGTTTCGTCTCGAAACATTGACCAGTTACCGCCAGTAAAGAAATCTATTCCCAGGTTTTTTAATTTTTCAAAGTCAGTTTTTAGTATTCCCTTACCATCAGAAACATTCTCGGATTGAGCAATAACAAGATCGATTTCATGTTGAGCTCTAATCTTTGGTAACAGATTCTCAATAACTTTGATTCCAGGGGCGCCCATTATGTCACCAAGATACAGTATTTGCATAAACTTGTTACTTAGCGAACTCGATAGCTCTAGTCTCACGAATAACGTTTACCTTAATCGTGCCTGGATACTGCATTGTTGACTCAATCTTTGTAGCAATATCTCTGGCTAATTTTATAGCCGTAAGATCATCTACTTGTTGTGGTCTAACGAAAACCCTAACTTCACGACCAGCAGTAATCGCATAAGCCTTTTCGATTCCTTCAAAGCTGTTAGCAACATTTTCTAATTCGCGCATTCTTTCAATAAAGTTTTCGGCGCTTATATTTCTAGCCCCAGGTCTTGCTGCACTAACAGCGTCTACGACTCTGATTATGATAGCTTCCGTGGTCGTTGCCTCTACGTCATCATGATGAGCCTCAGCAGCGTGTGCTACTGCCTCAGGTGCACCGTATTTTCTAAGCATCTCCCCGCTAATGTGGTGGTGCTTGCCTTCCATTTTATGTGTTAGCGCTTTGCCAAGATCATGAACTAAAGCAGCGTATTTAGTAGTCTGAACGTCTGCGCCAAGCTCTTCAGCAATCAATCCTGCCATGTGAGCCATTTCAGTACTATGTTTAAGGACATTTTGTCCGTAACTAGTTCGATATTTTAACTCACCGAGTAGTTGAAGCACTTCTTTTGGTATGCCAATTATTCCAACTTCACGAGCAGCATTTTCTCCAGCCAATACAACTTCTTTTTGAACATTTTTCTGAGCCTTATCGACTAGTTCTTCAATTTTAGCGGGTTGGATTCGACCATCTTTAATTAACATCTCGAGGGTCTGTCTTGCCACTTCTCTTCTAACTGGATCAAATGAGCTAAGTACAATTACTCCTGGAGAATCGTCAACCATAATATCTACGCCAGTTGCTCTTTGAAGCGCCTGAATATTTCGTCCCTCTTTGCCAATTATCCTTCCCTTCATATCTTCGTCATCTAGCTTTACAGTTGTAACTGTTCGTTCAGCCGTCACGTCACTAGCCATTCTTTCCATGGCTGAAACCAGAATAAATCCAGCCTGATCTTCGGCGGTTTCTTTTGCTTCGTTTTGTAGCTTATTAATTAATCCTACAAGATCCTGTCTAATATCTTTTTCGGTCATAGCAGTTAGTTTTTCTGCAGCTTCGGCCTTAGTTAGATGAGCAATTTTTTCTAATTTTAGCTGTTGAGACTCACGGATTTTTTTGATTTCATCCTTTAGCTCATCAACTTCATCTTCTGCATTACGTAGAGAATCAGTTCGCCTGTCTAAGTCATCAAGTTTTTTATCAATTTGTTCGTCTCTCGACAGAAGCCTTTGCTCTATTTCTTTTATTTCTTTTCTTCGGGTAGTCTCTTCTTTTTTAGCACTTTCTAAAATTGAATCTGCTTCACTCCTAGCATCACTAATTATTTTATCTGCCTCTTTTTTAGACTTATCAATTTCTTTTTTAACCTCGTCTTCGGCATTATTTAATTTATTCTTATTTACCGCAACGTTGGCGCCAAAGCCAACAACTAGACCAGCTATGGCCAAAACTATACCTAGATACATATATAATCCTTTCTATTAAGTACTACTCCAGCGCCATGAGCCTCCGTTAGCTAGCTCTTCCCTGAAGTAATTGTAAAATTTATTTAATTCTGTATGCAACGGATTTCATATGGTAGCTTAAGAAAATTTAAGTTTAAAATCCTAAAACTAACTATAGGCTTAGATTGGTTATCAGTCAAATAATTGAACTAGTTTATTATTTTTTAGCTTTAGTTATATTCACCTCGGCGCCATAGAATGGGAAAACCGGTTTGAATGTATCAATGGACTTAAGCTGATTAATACCCTCTTCAATCCAATTATCTTCATTAGTTGAAGTTATTTTCAATTTCAATGAATATGCGAGGGCATTGGCAACGCTAAAACCGATTCTTAGACCAGTAAAACTACCCGGACCTTTATAGATTATTATGCCGTCTAAATCATTTAGAGATAAGTTATTCGTTTGTAATAACTCATCTATTTTTGTAAGGATTGTGTCCGACAACTCTCTATGTGCTTGCCATTTAAAATAATCTAATTGCTGATTATTGGAATAAAGTCCTAGTTCAGCTTCTGGTTTTTCAGTACGTAGGGTTAAAATTAACATAGTTAGTTAATTAAATATTCTAATGATTTGTCGCATTTAATGCTAATTTGTCTTTTATTAATATCTTTTGAGTAAGTAAAATCAATTACTAGTTTGGGCTTATCAATAGATGCATTAATAATACCCGGCCACTCGATTAAAATAACGGCGTTGTTTTGGCTGAGGGCATCATTTATTTCATAAATAATGGCATCTGAGCTATCAAGCCTATAGAAATCAAAATGATGGATTTCCAAAGTTGGAGTCTTATATAACTTACTAATTACAAAAGTTGGGCTAGAAACAATATCCCGACTATTAGCTCCAGAAACTATACCACTTACAAATGTAGTTTTTCCGCTACCGAGATCACCTACTAATTCAATTATTTCGCCCCCCTTTAGTCTAGCTCCTATTTTTTTAGCCAAGTCCAGGGTTTCTTCAACTGAATTACTATCGATTTGTTTAGTTATCATCCGTTGTCTAATTATATATTGTATTTACGAGAATATGACTATTTTAGATTTTAAAACCTTAGTCTTAGTAGTTATACTTTAGGATATGTTGATATTAAATTCGATGCTACAGAATATTTCTATAAGATCTCTCCGAACCGGTCAGGCGTTGGGCGAAACCGTTAACTTCGTAATTAACCCAGCAAATTTAAAAATAGAAGCCTTAAAATGTAGCATCACAAATTCCAAAACTGAACTTTTTTTATTGAATCAAGATATCAGGGACATATCAAATAATATAATAGTAGTTAATGACTACGATGTACTTTCAGAGGCCAGTGACCTCATTAGATTAAAAAGTCTGATTGATTTGGGGTTCACTATTGTTGGCAAACCGGTTGTTACTAAAGATGGACAAAAACTAGGTAAGGTCAGAGAATTCTCGATCGATAGTATAGGATTCTATATCCAAAAACTTTATATTACTCAGCCTTTATATAAAAATTTATACGGTACTCAATTAGTGATTGATCGAAACCAAATCATAGAAGTGACAAACTCTAGAATTGTTATTAAAGATACGCTTCAGCCAACTAAAATAAACGCCACAATAATTCCAGAATCACTCACCGGTGCTATTTAGAGCTCGTTTAATGTGATCATAGCTAAATCCTTTTCGAGCCAATAGCTGCATCATTTTTAAATCGTCCTGATATTTATGTTGTTGACGTTTTTTTTCGATTAATTGTCTGATGATTTGTAGTTCATCGATTTCATGTTCGATAATTGCCTGATTAATAAACTCACTTTTAATCCGTTTTTGTTTAAGCTCCTGCTTCAGTACATTAATACTAGTAGGTTTTAGTAGTAATCTATTCTCAATCCATCGATTAGCAAATTCTTGATCATCGATTAATTTTCTAGCCAGAAAATAATCAATTGTGTTTTTGATTATGTCTTGGGAATAACCCTTCCGTTTTAAATAGGTCTCCATCTCCCATTCGCTTCTTAATCTATAAGATAGATAGCGAAAACACTGAGCTCGCACCAGACTATTCTCAGCAAGTTTATTAAATTTAGCTAGATCAGCATCGGAAATTTCTAATCCAACGTAGAGTTTAGCTTCAAGTAATTCTTCAGAAGACAGCGAAAACGAATATTTATGATTAATAAATATTGAAAATCTATCAGCACGCTTTAGTTGCGGCTTGATCTCAGAAATTTTCATCTATCTAGACTTTAAGAGATTCTTTTTTTACTTTATCGGCGATTTCAGCCAGTAGTTTTGGATTCTGTTTTAAGAATTCTTTAGAAGCTTCACGCCCTTGTCCAATCTTCTCGTTATTGTACGAATACCAAGCTCCGGCTTTTTCGACAATCTCCATATTAGCAGCTAGATCTAAGACATCACCTGCGTAAGAAATACCTTCTTTAAACATAATATCGAATTCAGCTTCCCTAAATGGTGGAGCAATCTTGTTTTTAACTACCTTGACTCTAGTCCTGTTTCCTACCAATACTTCACCCTGTTTAATTTGAGAAATTCGTCTAATATCTAGTCTGACACTGGCATAAAACTTTAAGGCGTTGCCCCCAGTAGTTGTTTCAGGGTTACCAAACATAATACCGATCTTCATTCGAATCTGGTTAACGAATACCACGGTTGCCTTGCTCTTGCTGATGACTCCCGTTAATTTTCTTAAAGCTTGGCTCATTAATCTAGCCTGAAGTCCCGGTAATGAGTCACCCATATCGCCCTCAATCTCAGCCCTAGGGACTAATGCGGCTACTGAATCGATGACAATGATATCTACGGCGTTGCTCCTGACCAATGTCTCAACAATTTCTAGGGCCTGCTCACCATTATCTGGTTGTGAAATTAAAAGATTATCAACATCAACACCAATTCTTCTAGCATATTCAGGATCTAATGCATGCTCGGCATCAATAAACGCCGCTGTTCCGCCTGATCTCTGAACCGCTGCTATGGCATGAAGAGTTACTGTAGTTTTACCTGAACTCTCTGGTCCGTATATCTCCACAACCCGACCCTTAGGGAATCCGCCGCCTAAAGCTATGTCTAAACTTAGGCATCCTGTTGGTACAGTTTCAACTATAGAGTGAGTAGATTCACCTAATTTCATTATAGATCCCTTGCCAAATTGTTTTTCAATAGCATCTAAAGCTAACCCTAGGGCCTTAGTCTTGCCGGATGGTTCTACTGTTGCGTTATCTTGAGTTGATAGATTCTTGTCTTTTGATTTAGTTGCCATTATCCCCTCGCAAATCTCTTAATTCCAGTTTTATTTACTCTTTTATTATATCAGAAATGATTTTAAAATATGCTTGCCTCAGAATTATTATATTTGGCTAAGTTCTTATATAATTCAAACTAGTTATGGTTGAAAAAACTAAGGGTGTGGTTAGTAAGTTGCCTGTTAATCAAATTTTATCAGCGATTATTGAAGATGGGCTGGAACTTAATGCTAGTTTTATACACCTTGAACCAATTAATAATCTGATTAGAATTAAGTATCGAGTTGATGGCAGCCTAATTAATGGTCCTGAAATCTCTAAAAAAAGATTGAATAGCCTTAGCGATAAGATCAAGAATTTAGCCAATATTCAAACCGGATACATCGATTTGATATCAGGCGGTAAGTTTAAATATAGCCACAAAGATCAAGAATTTAGCATAAGAATTTATATAATGCCAACTATCGATGGCGAGAAGATAACTCTTAGGGTTCAAAGCAATATGCCCGTTGTTACTACTTTAAAAGAATTGGGCTTTTGGGGTAATGGACTAGATGTAATTAATCAAGCAATTAATTTAAATAGTGGATTAATTTTAGTAACTGGTCCTAGCGACTCCGGCAAATCAAAAACCATAGCTAGCCTATTAGAATCAATCATCGATCACAGCATTAGCATAGCAACCCTAGAAGATCCAGTTGAATATAAAATTTCAAGGGCCACTCAAACTCAAATCAACCATCGAACAAATCTAAGTTTTAAAAATGGTATAAAGATTTTACTAAAGCAAGACAATGACATAATAATGTTGAGTGAGTTGGCTAATTCAGAATCTATTGTTGAAGCCCTAGATATTGTCGGTCATAAAAAATTAGTTGTCTCCTCGCTGAATGTAGAGAGTTCGGTTGAGGCTATAACTAAGCTGCTTGACTATGGCATTAGTCCATCATCGCTTGCCTATGGACTTAGAATAGTCATTAACCAAAGATTGGTTAGAAGATTGTGCCCCAACTGCAAACAGTATATAACTCCCGACAAAACTAGCCTACATAAGATTAATCAGTTATTTGATCTAGATAATGCGACTAGTATGAAGTATGTTCATAGCCAAGAAGTTGAATACTATCAGTCCATTTCAACTGATGAAAAACATAACCACAAATCCTTATCTACATCTGAGAATAAATTAAAGAAAATCTGGATTAACAATCCGTCAGGCTGTTCCGATTGTCATCATACCGGTTTTATGGGAAGAATTGCAGTCGTAGAAATTTTAAAAAATAGCCCAGAAATTGAGAGATTAATTATGACCAAGAGCAAGGACATATTAATTAATAGGCAAGCCGTTAAAGAAGGAATGATTAATTATTTAGTAGATGGGTTAATTAAAGTTTTAATTGGGGAAACGACCATAGACGAGATTATTAGTTTAACTAAATCGAATTACCTAACTTGACCAAAGTGTTTGTAGGACTATAATCTTTAAGTACTGAAAATGATCAAAAAAATATCTAAGAATCAGAATGGTTACTCGGCGATAGAACTAGTCTTACTAGCTATTGTGGTTATTGTGTTGGCAGGAATCTTGGTTTCTGCATATAGCGGGATTAAAATTAGAGAGAGAAATAACACTAGAATAACGGATATAAAATCGATTCAACGAAATCTAGAAATATTTTATGCTCGCAGTGGTTTTTATCCTTCATTATCTGAAATGAATAATCCAAGCTGGACGTCAACCAATATTAAACAGATTCCCAATTCAGATTTAATCGATCCGAGTTCTAAGACTAATAAACAGCTATTTACCGTTTCATCTACAAAAACCAATTACGGATATAACGTCACCTCTAGCAGTGGCACAAATTGCGATAATAAAACTGTCGCCTGCAACCAATATGTCCTAACCGCCACACTAGAGGGTGGTTCTGGTATTTTCGAAGAAAAAAGCTTAAATTAGATCAAACTAATTTGATTATCTAGTTTTATTCAAATGTTTGTAAGCTTTTTGTGTAGCTTCTCGGCCTCTAGAGGTTCTACTAAGTAGGCCAATCTGTAGCAGGTATGGCTCATAAAAGTCTTCTATAGTTGCTCTTTCTTCAGCGATTGACGCGGCTAGTGAGTCCACGCCAACTGGCCCCCCTTTATAATTGTCAATAATTGTATTTAGCAATAGCCGGTCAGCAGGTTCTAGCCCTAGTTCATCAATATCTAAGAGCTCCATGGCTTTAACGTTAATATCCTTATCAATATGACCGTCTCCATGAACTTCTGCATAGTCTCTGACTCGTTTTAATAGCCGGTTGGCAATCCTGGGTGTTAATCTCGCTCTTTGGGATAGTGACCTAGCTGCTTCTTCATTAATCATAACTCCTAGAATTTTAGCGGCCCTATCAATTATCTTCTTAATCTCATCCTCGTTATAAAACTCTAGACGATGAATCATACCAAATCTATCGCGTAGGGGGGCTGCCAATGTACCAGTCCTGGTAGTAGCTCCAATAATCGTAAACTTTGGTAAATCTAGTCTCAAAGATTTAGCGCTTGGACCCTTGCCGATCATAATGTCCAATTTAAAATCTTCCATGGCGCTATATAGCACTTCTTCAATGGAACGATGCAAACGATGTATCTCATCAATAAATAGAACGTCTCCGTCCTGTAAATTAGTCAACAGACTAGCTAGGTCTGCCGCTCGTTCAATTGCCGGACCCGAGGTTACTCTAATAGTAGCATTCATTTCATTGGCGATAACTGTCGCCATTGTTGTCTTGCCTAAACCAGGAGGACCGTATAAAAGCACGTGATCCAACGGTTCGCCACGTTTTTTTGCTGCAGCTATTGCAAGTTTTAAATTTTTCTTCAGTCGATCCTGGCCAATGTAATTTTTAAAATCTCTTGGTCTTAGACTATTCTCTAGCTCAACTTCTTGCTCGTCTTCATCTATTTTATTATTGAGTATTCTATCAATTGCCATGATTTTATTTAGACTTTAAAGCAAGTCTTATCCTCTCTTGCACATCAAGCTTTTTATCTATTTTATCAATTGCCTTAGTAGCATCCACTAAATCGTACCCAAGAGCAACTAACGCCTGGACTGCCTCATCCTGTAGTAAGACATCCTCGCTCGATAGCAAGCTCTTCTCGTCAACGCTACTAATTAATCCAACCTTGTCTTTCAAATCAATCACCACCCGCTCGGCCACTCGTTTACCAACCCCTGGGGCTGATTGAATCATTTTAACGTCACCTGATGCGATTGCTTCTTTAACTCTAGGCAGCGAACCAATGCTCAGAATATTCAACCCAGCCTTCGGGCCGACTCCATTTACATTAATCAACTTCATGAACAGCATTTTTGATTGATTATCCAAGAAGCCGTACAAATCATAAATATTTTCTCTAATATGCTCATAGATTTGCAGCTTGGCCTCTTGACCAACAGTTAGTTGGGACAAATCATCAATTGGCGTTAGGACTTCATAACCTACTCCAGACACCTCTAGGATAGCCGAACCAAGATGTATTTCAGTAATTTTACCGGTTAGTGTTGCTATCATAATCTTATTATCTCATATTCATGGAATGACATATGGCGGCGGCTAGCGCATCGGCACAGTCATCTGGTTCGGGTATTTGTTTTAGCTTTAAAATTACTCGAACCATTTCCTGAATCTGAGCCTTAGTAGCTCTGCCATAACCGGTCAGCGCCTGTTTGATTTGGAGTGGGGTATATTCAAACAGCTCCATATCTGCTTGTTTACCTAAAAGTAATACTACTCCTCTGGCCTGGCTGACGCTCATGGCGTTAGTCACATTTTGAGCAAAAAATAACTTTTCAACCGACATAATACTGGGCTTTGTATCATTTATAATTTCAGCTAATTCCTGATAAATTGTAAATAATCTATCGCTATCTGCCTGATTAACTGGAGTCCTAATCACACCGGCATCAACCATGTTAAGATCACCCTTGCTACTGATATCAATAACCCCAAAACCCAATATTCCAGTACCTGGATCTATGCCAATAATTCGGCTATTGTTTATCAATTATGTCCTCTGGAATATCAAAATTTACATACACCGCGCTTACATCATCTAACTCATCTAGCGCGTCCATCAGTCTTATAATCTTTCCAGCTGCAATCGGATCACTAATTTTGACAGTATTAATTGGTACATAAGTTAAATCAGCTTCGGTAATAGTTAATCCTGCGGCCTTTAATTTATCTCTGACTTCAGCTAATTTCTTAGAATCAGTATATATTAAGGTATCGCCATCATCTTCTTCAACATCCTCCGCTCCGGCTTCAATAGCTTGCAACATTACATCGTCACCTTTGGCTGCGATTCTAATCTCACCCTTATGATTAAAATTAAATGCAACCGAACCCTTTTCGGCTATCCGTCCACCGTGTTTTGTAAAAGCCAATCTAACCTCAGGATAGGTTCGATTTAGATTATCGGTAGAACATTCAACTAAAATAGCTACACCTTCTGGTCCGTACCCCTCATATAAAACTTCTGTGATCTGCTCACCGCCTAATTTTCCACTTCCTTTATCGATAGATCTTTGGATATTAACAAGTGGCATATTAGCAGCTCTGGCTTTATCCATAGCTAACCTAAGAGCAAAATTCATCTCTGGATCTGTGCCGGACCTTGCAGCGATAGCAAGACCATGGCCAAGTTTGGTGAACAGTGCACCCTTTTTAGCATCAGTTACAGCTTTTTGCCTTTTAATAGTTGACCACTTGGAATGTCCAGACATAATTATTCCTCAAATATTCTATTTTATATCTGTTATTATACCATGAGACTCAGCCAACTGAGATACAATTACTTATTATTTTAGAGAACTGTGTTTAAGAGTTTTTGAATTTACTAGTGGTGACGTGCTTGATTTATTGAGGCTACGATACAACACCCTGGACTTATGTTGTCGATTAAACGGAAATGGGTTAGGTTTTGTCGATGCAAAGACTTTAATTGGTTCTGCTGGCTTACTAATGTTCGATTGGTGATATTTAGTCGTAGCGCCACCATAAGAACCTCTTAGGGTTAATTTTCTCCCCACTGGTCTATATTCTAATCGGCTTTTTTTTAAGTCTGCAAGCCATTGCTCGCGGTTACTAATTGTATTTTGGTCTGTCATTTTTATTTTTAGATTTCAATTAAAGATTAAACTATTTTAAGCATAAGTTCAAGTTGTTGTTGACGTTTATGTGTTAAGCCGGTCGCGGTGTTGTGTCCATTTTGGATTTAAATAATTGAATTAGGCTATTTTTACCGATACATTATTTCTAATATAGTTGGAGTCTTCATTAAACTGATTTTCGTCAGTAGAGTGTAGGATAATTACCGCACAAGCCTTAAACCCATCAGATGCCTTTCCAACTAAAGCCCCGGTCTTAACTTTTTTCATATAATAAACCAGTGTGCTCAATTTTCTAATCTTGTCGTCGTTTTCTATATCTACGAATATCCCCTCTTCTTTGGGGAAAATCTCTAATACGGTGCAGTAGTCATTTCTAAGTGCCTTAATATCTGGCTCCTTACCTAGAGCTATGGCTAAAGCGCTACCGACAATATCTATGCCGTTAGCAAAATCATGCATTCTTTCTCTGTAGCCACCGTTTCGGGCTCCAATCTCAACTACTCTTGGACCATCAGGACTAAGAATTATTTCGATGTGAGCCGGAGAATTTGTCATGCCAAGAGCCCTGCAGCCTAATTCAGCAACATGTCGTATCTTATCAATATCTGTCTGATTTAAATTAGAAGGCAGCAGTCTGCTATAGTGAAAATTATCATCGAAGCCAATTTCTTGCCCCGTCTCATAATCTACAACTTGATCAAGTACCATGACTTTTCCATTCTTATCAATAAAAGCATCGACAGAATGAATTGAGCCGTGAATAAACTCCTCGACCAATAACTTAGGTTGCCTGTTAGGTGCGTATTTCTTATACACCTCATCGATATGCCCTAAAGTTAATTCATAGTTTGCAACCAACTGGTCCATACTATTGGCTTTAGTAACAAGCAGACTTTTTACTAAATTTGTAGGTTTTAAAATTAAAGGAAATTGATGCTGATTTGCAAACTCAATTAAATCATTTTTATTGCTGACTAATTTAAAATCTGGACTGATTTTTTCGGGTGCAGCCGCGAACTTGTTCCTCATTATTTCCTTATCCGTGCAGGCTTCTGCTGACTCAATAGTTAAACCGGGTAATTTAAGTGCTTTAGCTATTTGAGCAGCTGGTAATACGTAATTCTCATATATCGCAATGACTCCGTTAATATTATGCAATCTATCTATTTTGTGAGCGGTTTCTATTACATTGTCGATTGATGAAAAATCACACGCATAGGTAGTATCCGCCTTGCTGGAAAAATTATTTGCTGAATCTACTAGAACAATGAAGTTATGATTATGGCTTTCGAGATACTCTGTGAGCCGAATAAAACTTTTACCGATAAGCAAGAATGTAGCCATAATAATCTTTTTAAGCATAGCATAATTAGACCTCTCAAAATCCAACGATAATACACAAAATTAAACAATATTGGGGATTTCTAGCATAAAACATCGGCACTGTTTTTTTTAAGCACGCGAAGTTCATGTTTTACTCCAGTTCTTTTATAGCTGAAAAATATAACAAATAGCCTCTACATAGATAGAGTTCATTTTATTTTATTAGTGATATAATCTAAGCACTATGAAAAAGTTGTTGAAGAACAAGACATTTATCATCTCCCTAACAATACTGATTCTCATTTTCTTCGGTTTAGTTATTGCTTGGCAAAGCACACTGTATACCTTAAGCCACATGAGCATTAAGGAAGTAACTCCAGCCCAAATGGCAGTAGCCATGCGAAAAGATGAATTTTGGTCATCAAATCGATTTAATACTCTTGTCTTTGAAGGCAAAATTAAATCTGTAGATAATAGTAATGGTAAAACTACGCTGAATTTTGTGACATTGGATAGTTATGGCGCAAGTTGTGAGGTTAGTGGCTCAACAGCCATGTTTAAAGTTGACCAAACATATAAATTCGCAGCTGAGTCATACCAAGCAGAGCGCCAACCACACGGTGTTTTGTTACACAACTGTAAAGTTCTTAGTAATTAATTTTAAGGCTATCCCATAGCCTAGATGACAGCAAAAAATTCCAAGCATACTAGTAATTAGGAACTACATTTCTGTTTAACGGGGTTCCCCCTCTATAAATAGTTGTAAATGTCGATATGGAGGTCCATCAAAGAAATAAGTTATATATTCATGTTAATGAACTTCTTAGATGGAGAGTATTTCTGGATAATCAATATAGGCAAAAACAGCTAAGCGGGAAATGATTGAGTTCACTATATTCCCAGGAGGATTTATACCAGTAAGTCTGCTAATATAACTTTATGCCAATCAATAAATATATAGCAAATGCAAGCGGCGAATTTGGTCAAGAGATTTTAGATAAGATAGACTCTGGTTTTGCTCAAGGTCAAGAAATTGTTCGTGCTAAGTTGGGTGCAGATAAAATAGATGTAGTTTTTGTAAACGCTCCTGAGAGCGTAATACCTGAAATAGGTATTGGCGGGTACTCACCTGGACCATATAACATATATGTAAGCCTAGACCCTGATTTCAAGACTTTTTCCATTGAAGATATGATACTTACTATTCTTCATGAAACACATCATTGTATGAGATGGCGTACGCCTGGGTATGGTCAGACCTTAGGTGAGGCAATGATATCTGAAGGGTTAGCAACTCTATTCGAAGAAGAACATAGCGGCACTCCGCCAATATATGCTCAAATACAAATCAAACAAGATGAAATAGACAGAGCCAGAAATAGCTTGAATGATGAAAAATATAATCATAGTGAATGGTTTTTTGGAGCAAAGAACATTCAAAGGTGGTTTGCTTATACCTATGGGTATCAATTGAGCAAAGCATATTCTCAAAA
The DNA here is from genome assembly GCA_021781215.1 of bacterium. Taxonomy (GTDB): domain Bacteria; phylum Patescibacteriota; class Saccharimonadia; order Saccharimonadales; family DATKHC01; genus JAJXXC01. The sequence continues at coordinate 227,022 of JAJXXC010000002.1, read as the reverse complement.
AACAAATAAAAGTGCTGCAGAGCTTGTTAATACGCCAGCTAATTTTTTCTTATAGAACAGATGCTGTTTTATTATTGCTGAGCGATATAAATACCAGATCAGTATTTATATACTTCCTATCTGTAAAACAAAAAGCCACTTTAGATGTGGCTTTAGTTCGTATCTGTAAGAAGTGTCTTGGAGGGCCCGGTGGGACTTGAACCCACGACACCCTGCTTAAAAGGCAGGTGCTCTAACCAGCTGAGCTACGGGCCCGGATTTAATAAATTAATATTAATCTAATAAGATTATCTCTGTTTATACTATATTGTCAATCTATTCGCTAGACTTATTATAATGTTTTGGGCGTCCAGAACGAGAACTATGAATAACGTCAGCCAGAGCAATCAATAATCCAAGGGCAACTATTGGTATCTGATATTTTTGTATTAAACTCCAGGTTGAACTACTAGCAATTGAATTTTGAGCTGATGCAGAAAGTAGTGGAATGATTATTAAACAGCCCAGTACACCAGTAGCAACTGCAGGTAAAATCTGAATTAACCACTTACTTCGACTACGGTAGTGTTTAGAGAGTACCAAAACAATAACTACTGGAACTAGAACTATAATTACCTTTAGCAGCCAATGAGAGACAATAAATCTACTAGTAAGATTATTTTGCTGTAGCTTAGTGTTGATGTAGCTTAGGTTTCTATCAGCGAATTGAAGCAGCGTATTTCCTGCACAGAGTGATAAAAATACCAATCCGGCATTAGTTTTAGTAAGCAATAATACAGCTACGGTCGCAATAATTACGCTAAATAAAATATATTCTGTCATCTCTCATTCATAATATCATAAGCTTTAAGGCTTAGGCACCGATTCGATCGCGTCTTTGATTGCTTCGTGCATTCTGCTCAATATATTCTATGATTCTTAGAGCTACATCATGCTTGGTAATTTTTTCAATTAAGAATCCGGGGCTAGAATTAACCTCTAGAATTAAAGGACCTCTGTCGGATCTAAGCAAATCCACTCCACAGATTGGTAATCCCATAGCTTTAGCAGCTTTCTGAACAACTTTTCTTTCCTCGTCTGTTAACTTGACTGGGCTACCCTCACCACCTTGGTGAAGATTGGATCTAAAATCATCATTTAGGCTTTGCCTCTTCATGCTAGCTATTACTTTCCCACCCACTACGAATGCCCTTATATCGATGCCAGAACTTTCAGCAATATATTCCTGAACTAAAAAGTTTACGCCTTCTACATAAAATGCCTGCATCACTGCCTGGGCAGCTTTTTTAGTCTCAGCTAAAACCACACCATTGCCCTGAGTTCCTCTAGCAACCTTAATAATTAATGGAGCACCGCCGGCCTGTTCAATAACTTCTTCGGTTTCACTAGCGGCCCTAGAAAATACAGTTTTAGGAATACCAACACCAGATCTAGCTAAGATTTGCATGGCTCTTAGTTTGTCTCGGGATCGATTAATCGCCAGCGAATTGGCAGTGGTAAAAACACCTTGCATTTCAAATTGACGGCATACTGCAGTACCATATTTGGTTAATCCAGCGGCAATTCGTGGAATAATTACATCTACGTCATGAACAGCCTTGCCCTCGTAACTGACTACTGGGTCGTTCTTTTGAATTGTCATGTAGCACCTTGAATAATCGATAATTCTAACCTCATGTCCGCGTTCAGTAGCTACTTCACGAAGCCTTCTGGTTGAATAATTGCCGGGGCCTTTTGATAGAATTGCTATTCTCATAATGATTACCTTCTTCCACTCTCTAGATTCAAATCGTCTTACTTATTTACATCTACAAGAAAATTATATTTACTTAAAAATCTACGACCAATTAAGACCGGGCACTTCATATTGGTCCTATCCGCTAAACTTAACATGGTTGAGTAATTTTTTCCAGCTATATTAATACGGGTTGTTACAAAATATCTGTCCTGCTTGATCCCATTCGAACTTTTTACATGTTTAGTAATATATTCTTTGGTTTTAATCTCTAGCTCAGGCTGATCAAATGGCGAGAAATGAATCTCTTTGCCATCTGGGGTATCGACTTCTTTTATTTTAGTGCAGTGAAATGCACCACTGTCGGCTCCAGTATCTATTTTTGCCTTAATTGCATTAATGCCAAAATCTGGGAAATCAATTACTTCAAAAAATCCTAGTATGTTTTTTTGCATATTATGTTTATATCACAGTTTTAACAGATATTAGTACTAATGATGCTTGGTAATAACTCTGTAGAACGCGAAACCAATGACAACGATTACAATCAGTAGTAATGTAATCAGCATCGGAATGAAACCTTTATTATTTATTTTGGTAATTTTATACATTAGTTTTATTTTACCTAAATCAAGTCAAATTAAGAAAACTTTTAGAAAAATGACTTCTTGCCAGAGTGCTTAAATTTTTCTAGCAGTTCTCTTTGTTCTTTAGACAACTTAGTCGGCGTATCCACGACAATGGTTACAATATGGGCGCCCCTAGAGCCGCCTTTCATATTTGGCACGCCATGGTTAGATAGCTTAAAGTCAGTGCCTCCCTGAGTACCTGCAGGTACCTTCATTTTAATCGGGCCATCTACTGTATTAACACTGATTTCGGTACCCAATGTAGCATCAACCAAATCTACGTGTTCCTTGCTTAGTATCAAATTGCCTTCGCGAGTTAATTGTTTATGAGGTCTGACCCTAACATTCACGTATAAGTCACCGTTTTGGCCTCTAGCTATAGCCTGGCCTCTCTCTCGCAGTCTTATAACTGAACCGTCTTCGATTCCAGCTGGAATTTTAAGAGATATCTTCTGATCCTTATGGGTTGTTCCCTTGCCATGGCAAACACTACAGATTTTTTCTGGTACTTTCCCCGAACCATCACAGGTTGGACAAATAGAAGCCTGTTGGATGTTGCCGAAAATAGTTTTAGCGACAGTCACCACTTGGCCGGAACCATTACACTGGGAACAGGTTTTTAATGAGTACCCTGGCTCAACTGTTTCGCCCTTACAGTGTTCACACTTAGATAGAATATTTAGGCTAAGTTGAACCTCAGTACCAAAAATAGCGTCCTCAAAAGAGATATCAATATTAGTCTCAATATCCTGCCCCTGAGTTGGTCGTCGTTGCTGGCGACCTTGATTACCTCCAAAGAAACTACCAAAGATATCTCCAAGGCCAAGATCCCCAAAGTCAAAGTTCATACTCTGACCTTGGTTAAATCCGCCACCAAAACCTGCACCTGGATCATTACCAACTCCAGCGTGTCCGAACTGGTCATAACGAGTTCTTTTTTCTGGATCCTTCAAGACCTCATAGGCCTCGTTTATTTCCTTGAACTTGTCTTCTTGACCACCACGATCAGGATGATGCTCAATAGCTAATTTCCTAAATGCTTTTTTAATCTCATCAGCACTGGCATTTTTGCTAATTCCTAATACATCGTAGTAATCACGTTTTGACATCTTATTATTCTACAGCCTTAGCTAATTTATTTCTTGTCTTTTGGTTTATCTTCGTCAACAACTTCGCCTTCTATTGGCTCATCAGCTTTTGGCTCCTCAGTAGTTGACTCATCTGCTGGTTTTTCATCTTTTGCAGCTTCGTATAGCTTTGATCCAATTGGCATCAAAACATCGTTTAGATCCTTGCCGGCTTTCTCAATAGATTCCTTGTCAGCATCAGCATTATCGGCTACTTTTTTAGCTTCAGCAACGGCATCGTTAATCTGCTTGACGTCATCTTCTGAAATTTTATCCTTATTATCAGTCACCATTTTATTAGCCTGATAAATAGCATTGTCTAAGGTGTTTCGAGCATCGATAGATTCCTTTTTCTTCTTATCCTCTTCGGCATGAGCTTCAGCTTCTTTGGTCATCTTTTCGACGTCATCCTTGCTCAAGTTTCCACTACCTGAAATAGTAATACTTTGTTCCTTAGATGTACCCTTGTCCTTAGCGGTCACATTTAGTATTCCGTTGGCATCAATGTTAAAAGTAACTTCAATTTGTGGTACTCCTCTAGGTGCTGGGGCAATACCGTCTAAAACAAATCGGCCTAAACTCTTATTACCTTCGGCCATTTCTCTCTCGCCTTGGAGAACATGAATCTCTACCTGTGGCTGATTATCGACAGCAGTTGAAAATACCTCACTCTTGGATGATGGAATAGTGGTATTTCGATCAATTAGTTTAGTCATTACTCCACCCATAGTTTCAATTCCAAGGCTTAGTGGAGTTACGTCTAGTAGTAACACGTCTTTGACGTCGCCCTGCAAGACTCCGCCCTGGATAGCAGCACCGACGGCTACTACTTCATCAGGGTTTACTCCCATCATTGGTTCTTGGCCAAATATTTGTTTGACTTTTTCTTGAACTATCGGCATTCTGGTCATTCCACCGACTAGAACTACGGCATTAATATCGCTAGCTTTTAATCCGGCGTCTTTTAAGGCCTTTATACAAGGTTCTTTGGTCTTCTCTACCAAATCTCCAACTAATTGCTCCAGCTTTGCTCGAGTTAGCTTGTGTTCAAAATGCTTTGGCCCATTAGCGTCAGCTGTTAGAAATGGCAGATTAATGTCAACTTCGTTGGTTGTTGATAATTCAATCTTAGCTTTTTCGGCCTCGTCTCGTAATCTTTGCATGGCAGTTTTGTCGCCAGTAAGGTCAATGCCTTGTTCGGTCTTAAACTGATCGATTAAATAGTTGACTATTAGTCGGTCAAAGTCGGCTCCACCTAAGTGAGTATCGCCATTGGTGCTCTTAACTTCAAATACTCCATCACCTAATTCCAGGATTGATACGTCAAACGTACCACCACCTAAGTCATAGACAGCTATCTTCTCATCTTTCTTATCACGTTTGTCTAGACCATAAGCTAAGGCAGCGGCTGTAGGCTCATTAATAATTCGTTTTACTTCTAGGCCAGCAATTTTACCGGCATCTTTAGTTGCCTGTCTTTGGGCATCATTAAAATAAGCCGGGACAGTAATTACCGCTTCGGTTACTGGTTCACCCAAGAAGGCTTCGGCATCTGCTTTAAGCTTGGATAAAATCATAGCGCTAACCTCTTCTGGGCTGTAGTCTTTATCGGCCATGGTTACCTTAACGCCATCACCAGATTTTACTATTGAGTAAGGCATTAATTTAAGATCTTTTTGAACTTCTTGATCTTCAAATCTACGACCAATTAGTCGCTTAACTTCATAAACTGTATTCTGACCGTTAGTTACAGCCTGTCTCCTGGCAACCTGCCCAACCAGTCTTTCTTTATTCTTATTAATCGCAACTACGCTTGGAGTAGTTCTATTTCCTTCACTATTAGCGATGATTTCTGACTTTCCAGCCTGCATTACTGCCATAGCTGAGTTAGTTGTACCTAAATCTATTCCAATTATTTTTCCCATATTATTTATCTCCTTTATTTACATTATTCTCAGGTTTATCTAAAAACCCTGGTTTAACTTTTACTATTGAGTGCCTGATAACATGATCACCAATTTTATATCCCGATTGGAGTTCTTCAACAACAATCTCGCCATCACCATCGCCATCCTCCATACTAATAGCCTCGTGATACGCTGGATTAAATTGATGACCGACTGTCTCAATTTTCTCCACTCCTAAATCCTTAATAACTTTTTCAAATTGTTTAAGGATAGACTTAATACCCATAATATAATCATCGTTTTTAAGTTTCTCCGGAATATGTTTAACGGATCGCTCAAAATTATCGATTATGGGTAATAAGTCATTGATAATATCGGCTTTAACATAATTTCTTAAGTTGCTCATCTCCTGTTCATGACGACGTCGAAGGTTTAGGCTATCGGCTCTTTCTCTTTGCAGAGCTTCTGTTAAGACGGATAGTTGCTGATCAGATTCACCGAACATCGGTTCTGAATTAGATTTCTTCTTGGGATCATTTTTACTCATATAGTGCTCCTTCCAAAAGCTCACCCGTTCTTTTAACTAATGAAATTACGTCTCGATAACTCTGCCGGGTTGGTCCGAGTATACCCACATAACTACGATCGCTATAAGGACTCCTAAATTGACTAATAATTAGACTGCAGCCAGCGCTCCTGCCAATTGGATTTTCAGCCCCAATATAGACACTTATTGGTTCGTTAGGTGCAGTTTCAATTAACCATGGTTCCAAATTATCTAAGAATCTAGCCACTTGCTGAACTGAATCGGTGTGAATAAATTCGGGTTGGCCCAAAAGATTGGATAGGCCACTCATATACAGTTGATCACCAATGGTAGCAAAACCAAGGTTATGGGTTAATTCCGCCATGGTATCGACCGCATTTCTAATTGTGCGTTGAGGCAATCCACCACCAACTACTCGAGCGGTTATAGCCCTTTCAGCTCTACGCTCTTGATTACTTAATGGATCTCCTAAATTGGTCGTCTCATTAACATAGTTAACGTAGTACCTATACCCACGATCAGTTGGCACTCTACCGGCACTAGTATGGGGTTGAGCAATTAATCCAAGCTTTTCAAGCTCTGCCATATCAGCCCTAACGGTAGCCGATGAGACATTAAATAGTTTAGCCAATAAATTCGACCCTACAGGGCTAGCAACCTCTGCATACTGTTCAACTATAGCTATTAAAATCTGAATTTGTCTTTGGGTCATAATGGCACTCATATTTAACAACTGCTAGTATACACTAACTGGCACTCGATAGTCAAGAGTGCTAATTAATCTCTTTTAAGCATGACTGTAAAAGCCTCAGCCGGGATATCGACCTTACCAAAACGCTTCATCCGCTCTTTGCCCTTGGCTTGTTTTGCCCAAAGTTTTTTCTTTCGTGAAACGTCACCACCATATAGATGGGCCGTAACATCTTTTTTCATTGCCCCAACGTCTTCTCTAGCGATAAATTTGCCACCAATAGCGGCTTGTAAACTAACTTTAAATAACTGTTTAGGAATAATGTCTTTTAATTTATTAACGGTTATCCTACCAATAGACTCTGACTCTAACCTATGAACAATGATACTGAGTGCATCGACTCGATCGCCAGCTACATAGAAATCTAATTTAACTAAATCCTCGGCCCGATAATCGTCTAAATCATAATTAAATGAACCATAGCCACTGGTTAGACTCTTAAGCTGGTCATAAAAATCAGTCAATAGGTTAGCTAGTGGAGCTTCAAAATTCATAATTGCTAATTGCTCGTCAACAAATGATAGACTCTTCTGCAGCCCTCTTTTAGAAACTATTAACTGCAATACGCTCCCTAAGTACTGTTTAGGACAGACGATCTCTCCCTTAACCCATGGCTCTTCGATAACTGCAACCCTAGACATATCTGGCAAATCTGAAGCCGACTGAATATCTAAAACATCTCCGTTATTTAAAGTAACCCGATAGTCAGTTGATGGGTTGGTGATAATTAGCTTAAGCCCATATTCTCTCTCAAGTCTTTCTCTAACAATATCCATATGTAGTAAACCTAAGAAACCTATTCTAACTCCAAAGCCAAGAACAGAAGAATTCTCCAGAGTAAATTGCAGAGCGGCATCACTTAGGCTAAGTTTAGCTATAGCGTCTTTTAATAGCTCATACTGTTCGTTAGTTTCTGGGAAAAAACCAGCATAAACGAACGGTTTAACTTCCATATAACCGGCCAATGGAGTGCTCGCTGGAGAGTCTAGTAGAGTGACCGTATCGCCTACTTTAGCCTGCCGTGTAGACTTTAGGTTGGTTACTATAAAGCCAATTTGACCATTATCCAGCTTTGGCTTTGAGCTAAGATCAGGAGTTAAAAACCCTAAATCTAGGGCTATTCCTGTAGCATTAGTTGCCATCATCTTAATCTGATCACCTTTTTTCAAATGACCATCAATAACTCTAATAAATAAGACCACGCCCCTGTAGTCATCATAGTAACTATCAAAAATAAGGGCTCTTAGGCTAGCATCTGGATTACCCCTAGGGCCAGGCACTTCTCCAATAACTTTATCTAGTACCTGCTCGACGCCTTCTCCGGTTTTGGCCGAAATTTTTAAAATCTCTTCTTCCTTGCAACCCAATAGATTGATTATTTCAGCTGTAACTTTTGGTATATTGGCTGCTGGTAAATCAATCTTATTGAGCACTGGAATAATGGTTAGATTGGCGTCAATTGCTAGATAGACATTTGCCAAAGTTTGAGCCTGAATTCCTTGCGAGGCATCAACTACCAATATTGCCCCCTCACAAGCCTCCAAACTTCTTGACACCTCATAGCTAAAATCAACATGCCCTGGTGTATCAATCAAATTCAGCTGATAGCCTTTGTAGTCCATTTTAACTGGAGCCAACTTAATGGTGATTCCCTTTTCACGCTCAAGATCCATGCGATCCAATATCTGATTCTTCATGTTTCTAACTTCAATGGTTCCAGTAAGTTCGAGCATGCGATCTGCTAGCGTACTCTTACCGTGATCAATGTGGGCGATAATACAAAAATTTCTAATTTTATTCTGATCCATATAGAGTTAAATTATAGCTTAATATTCTCTATAGGTGTTAACTGGTTCTAAGTAGCTTTTGGCTAATACTTTTAAGCTTAGAGATCACCGGCGTTACTTCGTCTAGGCCAAAAATATACGACACTATTATATGAACCAATAAGCTAACACCGGCAATTAAAGCAAATTTTGAACCTAGAGTCAGAATTCCGCTATCTTTAATTTGCAAAGGCAGGCCACTAATCATCAGGTAAGCCACTAGCGCCGTAAAACCAGTTACCGAGATAATCCTAAGTAGACCCGAGATAAAGTTTCGATTAAAAATCTGTCGGTCTTTAGCTATCATGATAATCACCAGAATAACAACTTCAATACCAGCTACCGTAGATTGTGCTAGAGCCAGCCCTTCGACATTATAAGCACTCGGTCTCGAGAAAAGAAAAGCTAGAACAATGTTTAACATAATTATAAATACCGAGACGAGCAAGGGCGTAAAAGTATCTTTTTGGGCAAAAAACCATCTGGAGATCATGGCATATATTGTATTGAACAAAATAGCTCCAACCATAAAACCGAAAATACTAGCAATCTGGCTTGAGTCATGGCCGAGAATTATTCTAGCCAAGTAGCCTCTTCCGAAGAAACATATTATAGTCACTGGGAGAATCATCCAAAGTAAAATTCGTAAATATTTAAGGAAGTCTTCCCTGAATAAATCCATCTGATTACCGGCAATTCTTCTACTTAATCGAGGGAAAACTGCAGTCGCAATAGTCGATCCAATTAAAAAGATTGGCGCGTTGGCTAGGATGTTAGCATTGTTATAATAACTGACATTGCCAGTACCAAGACCATCAGCAAAGTGGGTTTCAACGATACCCTCTATTTGGTTTATACCTAGTCCGACTGATCGAGCTGGAAAGTTGGTCATAACTGACTTAAAGTCTTTTCGGTGCCAAAATATATGTCGATGCCAATGAAAATCTAACCCGATTAATCCATAGGCAATAATTGCTAACTGTAACACTGCTCCAACTAAGGCACCGATTCCTAGTCCGACTAAGCCGATATTTCCTTTAAAAATGAAGATACTGGCAATGATTGATGAGTTATAAAAGATAGGTCCCAGTGCAAAAAATACAAATCGATTTACACTCTGCTGCAAACTGGTTAATACCCCTGATATGGTAAACAGGAACGGGTTGAAGGCAATCAGTCTGGTGATAATCACGGCGTTATTAAGTTGAGCAGGAGTCATACCAGTAGCCACGATGTGATGAATCAGTGGTTTAGCAAAAACAAAAATTATCACTCCAGCTACGAGAGTTATAATTGCGAATAGATTCAAGATACTGTTAGTTAACTCGTAGGCTGCCTGTTTATCCTTATTGGCAAAATGTTGAGAAATTATGGGAATAAATGCTACTCCAAGTGCGCCGGCAGCAAAGGTATAGAAGAAAAAATCAGGTATGTTAAAGGCAGCAAAGTAGGCATCTGTGCTATTGGGACCAGTGGCCAAAAAGTTAAGGTTGACTAATTTGGTTCTGACTAGTCCCAATAATTGGGTTAATAGCGAAGAGCCAACTAATAATAGTGTAATATTACCGATACCCCTGTATCGATTAGTGTGTTTTATAATCCGATTCATCTACACTTATTATAGATATTTATGCTAGAAGTTATAGCATAAATTGTTTTTTTTAGTACAAGCTAGCGCTTTTAGGCAGGTGAGAGCCTTCCAACAATCTAATAACCGTGTCGGCCTCAACAGTTTCCTTCTCAATCAACTCATCTTTTAGGGCATCGAGATATTTTCTATTGGCCCTAATTACGTCTGTAGCTCTTTTAGCCGCTTCGCTAATAAGGGTTTCTACTTCGTCGTCAATAATCTTAGCCGTATCTTCTGAATAATCATGTTCGTGAACAATTCTATCAATCATCATGCCTTCATCAACCCTAAAGACTTGATCTCGTAACTTATTGCCCATTCCCTGGTTAACGATCATATCTCTGGCAAGTTCTGCGGCTTTTTGTAAATCACTACCAGCCCCAGTAGTCACTCGATCGCGGCCATAGACTACCTCTTCGGCAATTCGGCCACCGAGCATCCTGGCTAAGACATCTTTGTATTCAATAATACTATGGTAGCTCTTATCATCTGGTGGTATAAACCAAGTTACTCCGCCTGTACCACCTCTTGGAATAATAGTGACTTTGTGTACAGCATCGCTATCGGGTAATACGTGACCAACTAAGGCGTGACCGGCTTCGTGATAAGCAGTTAACTCTTTGTCGCTATCGGACATAATCTTGCTCTTACGCTCTGGCCCAATTGCTACTTTTTCAAAAGCACTGGTTACGTCATCTTGAGTAATCTCCTTATGGCCATTTCGAGCAGCCAAAATTGCAGACTCATTAGCAATATTAGCTAAATCTGCTCCTGATGACCCAGCAGATTTTGCGGCTAAGGACTTAAGATCGACCTTATCTGCCAAAGGTTTAGTTTTAAAATGAACCTTTAGTATTGCTTCTCGGTCTTTGCGATCTGGTAAATCAATATTAACTCGACGGTCGAATCTTCCTGGTCGAAGTAGGGCTGGGTCTAGAACGTCAGCTCGGTTTGTAGCGGCTAGGACTATGACATTAGTGCCTTGTTCAAATCCATCCATCTCAACTAATATCTGGTTTAGCGTCTGTTCTCGCTCATCGTGGCCGCCACCCATGCCACTACCTCTTCTTCGACCTACGGCATCGATTTCATCAATGAAAATAATACAAGGTGAGTTCTTTTTAGCTTTTTGGAATAAATCTCTGACTCGACTAGCACCAACCCCAACAAACATTTCAACAAATTCAGATCCTGAAATACTGAAATATGGCACGTTGGCCTCACCGGCCACTGCTCTAGCTAAAAGTGTCTTACCAGTACCCGGAGGACCAATTAGTAAAACTCCTTTAGGAATTCTTGCACCGACTGACTCAAATTTCTTTGGGAATTTTAAGAATTCAACAATTTCTTCTAGGTCTTGCTTGGCCTCATTTGAACCAGCTACATTCTTAAAGGTAACGTTTTGCTTTTCGTTGCCATATAGCCGCGCCTTGCTCTTACCAAAACTTAGAGCCTGATTGCCCTGACCTTGTGCACTTTTTAAAATATAAAACAAGATAAAAGCGATGGCCAAAACCGGTATTAGGGTTTCGACTATGCTTAAAATTACTGATCCAGTGCTAGACACCGGTTTATATTCTAGCTGAACCTTGTTTAGATTTAGTCCATCAGTTTTTAGGTCAGTGTAAGTACCAATAGTAGATTGTAGAGACGGAGTTGTAGCGCCTGCCTTGGTAATTTTTAGCGTAGTGCCTGATACGGAAATCTTTGAATAATCGCCTGCATTAGCATCATGGATTACCTGAGACAGAGGAATAGTCTGAAGATTTGGCGTTTTTGTATAGGATGAGAGCAATAGCCATCCTATTAGCGCTATCAATACTATGAAGCCAATATTTTTTAAGCCCTTTTGTTTGGGCATCTTTGGCTGACCTGGTTTAAAGGGATTTTTATCCATGTATTACAAAATTATATCTGAATTATCTTTATAAGACTAGCTTGTGGTAGTTTTTATAACTAGAAATTCAGTTTCGATCAACAAATACGCAGCTTTATTAATGCTAAACCTACTGCGATTCTTATAGGTTTTAGATGCTATAACTAAGTTATTTAACAACTTTGAATCATACTCAGTTATTCCATTTAACCTTAGCCATTTAGCCATTGTCTCGAGAGCTAATCCGTGAGACAGACTAATAAACTTAGCTCTTAGTAGCTTGCCGTCTTTTGTAACATTAATTAATAATTGATCCAGTGCGTCGTCTAGTTCTTGATTGGTAGCCTTTAGCTTGTCAATCCTAGTTAATAGTTTATTGACAACAGACCCATTCTTACCCGCAAGTTTTGATCTAATTAGATTACGACTATATTTTAGGTCTTGGTTGGTCGAGTCCTCTCTCCACAATAACTCATGCCGCAAGGCATATTGTTTGATCTGATCTTTTGTAATATCCAGCATCGGTCTAATAATTAGTTCACTCGAGCTCAGTGAAGTTACCCCTCTTCGACCGGTGCCCCTGAGTAAATTAAATACTGCGGTTTCAATAACATCATCTTGATGATGGGCGGTAATTATTCCCTCGGCCCCCTGCGCATCAACAACCGTTTTTAGAAATTTATATCTTTCATCTCTGGCTAATTGTTCGCTGGCATTACTTCCTAGTTTTACTGACTTGGTTTCAAAAATAAGTTGGTACTTAGTAGCTAAATTACCCACAAATGTCTGATCCAATTTAGAATCCGTTCTTATTCCGTGATCGAAATGAGCAACAATTAACTCTAGTCCCTTTATTCTTGAGACAATATCAAGTAACACCACGGAATCAATACCACCAGATACGGCAATTACATATTTTCCGGGTTGAAGTTTTCGACTGACTTTCTCTTTAATATCCATCTCTTATATAGATAGTATACCGAAGTTTTGGTTATTAGGGATTAGAGTTGTTTAATACGACCTAGATGATTTATTAAAAGATTTATATCCGTAAAATAGTCAATTAGTGTAAAATATGGCTAATGGCGGCGTAGCTCAGCTGGTTAGAGCACAGGACTCATAAGCCTGGGGTCAGTGGTTCGAGTCCACTCGTCGCTACCATATTTGATTTTTTATCAGAGCTATATCAATTACATATAATAATTAGACTCGAACAAAATAGTTAACTGGCGTCAGGTATTTTAGATGAATGGATTTATTATCTATAAGCCACCAAATTGTTGCCCATTTTGCATATCTTCGCTATAAAGTGTTTCGCAGCCAGAATCCAGAGCGGCTTGCATGATCATAGCATCATAAAGGCTTAGCTTATTAGATGCACATATCTTAAGCGCGCGTTGATAAAAATCGAAATTTGGTGAATGGGCACAAAGTGGTTTTAACAGATTATCCATAACTAATTCCAGCTCAGTAAATGATAGTTTTACTATAAACCCATTTAGAGCAACATTCATAAATTCTTGGACTACCTGGGTGCTATTTTAGCGCTCATTCATTTCCTTGCGAGTAAAGTGTCGACCTGCGTCTACATGGGACAATTGTTCCATTAGCTGTTGATAGCGCAAAAGACGTTCCTCATTGTCAACAACCTGGGAAGCTAACTAATCACGAAATTCTTGATTCAAAGTTGTACCCTTAGCGACAACCCGTTCTCGTGCCTGATTAATCAATGCTTCGGGTGCAGATAGAGTAATGTTCTTCATAGTGTTATTAGTACACACTATTATAGTGTTGATTGTCGATATTTGACATAGTCTATTTAATTTAAGCCCATTGAATCTGGTCATACTCAAAACATAAGTCACGGCTAAGATCTTTAACAGATAAGTCAATATTTAATTCTTTAAAATGGTTGTGTTTATTACTGCCATACTGCATAATTGTTTTTATGGAAAATCCACAAATTATTAGCCCAGATACTAACAATAAAAATTTAACGGATACGGATAGTTTTACTGTCCCGGTATCAACATCTTCAGGTTCATCTACACCGAATCCAACGGTTTCGGATTTTACATCCTCGTCAGTAAGCCCTAGCAGCCCTTCATTTGGTCTGCTTTCTTCATCAGATAGCTCAAGCTCACCGACAGTAGATCCAATTTCGAGTAATACATCCAACCCCTTCCCAGGACTAGATATGAGCAAACCTGTAGCTGAAAAGCCAGAACCAATGTCTCAACCAAAACCTAAGCTATCCGCCCCAATCAATGGTCAAAATTATGGTAGCAAAGGTTCGAAGGCCATGACTACTATTCTAGGAATCATTATAGTGTTACTAATAGTCGGAGGCATTTACGGTGTCTACAGTTGGCAACACAAAAAAGTCACACAGGCCAATAGTGCCAATGCGACTCTAAACTATCAGATAGCCAGTCTACAAAACCAACTTAATACTGCTAACAAAAGTCTAGCGGCAGCTCAAGCGGCGCTGAGCAACTCCACTATCAATATTAGTGCACTTGGTTTATCGCTTACTGTTCCGTCTTCGCTCAAAGATTTAACTATGGCCACTAATGCAGCACCGGCTAAACTAACCGTAAACGGCGCCAGCGTTACCCCAACAGAAGTTAATCTTTCATCAACTTCACTTACGGCATTAGACAGCGCCTGTTCAGCCGATAAAGCGGCTCTTGGAATACTAAGTAAAACTGCCGGACAATATCCAACGGCCCCTACTGCCACTAATTCAAGCGGGACCTTAATTGAGCAATTTACAAACTATTACCTAGCATACAGCGCACCAAATGCTTGCTCTAAGGTAGCGTCAACCAATACTACCCAGACATCTCTAGTCAACGATCTAAAATCAACACTAGTTAAAGCAAATATTACCGTAAATTAAATAAAGACCACTTTTAAGAGATAGTCATCTTAAGTAGTGGTCTTAAACTATTATATGTTTAGAATTATGGCATCGACCTTAGCTATATCGCTAGACAAGCTAGGCGTGTACTCATAATCTAAGCCTGTTGTTTCGTATTTATTCATTTAGTACCTTTTTGTTTTTTTATACAATTATATTTATACTTTTTTATAATAGTTTGTCAACGCTAATTGCAAATATTAATTCTATCTGATAGAATTAAGGTAAATATCCACTATCGCGGGATGGAGCAGTGGCAGCTCGCGTGGCTCATAACCACGAGGTCGTTGGTTCGAGTCCAACTCCCGCTACCAAGAATTATTATATCTCTATATAAATATATAGAGATTTTTTTATTTCCTAATAAACCAGAGAATTTAAACGATTTGTGCCCCTTGGGTTCTGCTATGATTATTCAATGAGTATGATTTCAAGTGACGATATTCAAGATTTAGTAACTAAATCATTTGTTCTAGAAGCAATAACAGAGAAGCCAGGATGCACGTCTAGGTACGAAGACCTACCCGGTAAACCCTTACAAGATTTTATCGTTGCTGGTATTAATTCGTCACGTTATTTTACATCGTTAGCTAGAGACTTTAAGAATGATACAAGTGTGTCAATATTTAAATATAACCTTGCGGCGCTTAAGAATTCAAACAAACATAAATCTTCTAAGTATATAAACTTTGGACTTTTAGAGGTTATGTTTCTTGCGGTGTACGCAAGACTGAAAACGGATAATCCATCTAAAATTATATCTAGTATGGTAGAAGAAATTAGAAATACATCGAATAAGGACGTTAATTACTTATTAAAAACCAGAGAACTTGCTTGGTCAACCTCTATAACACAGCATAAAATCAATTTTGCACCAGACAAATATAAAAAGTTGGAATCAGTCTGGGATTTTTACGACAAACTACACAGTGACTTTGGCGTAGAGTCTTCAAACTTCCAGTGGGCTGAACAATACAAAAAAGGTCTTCCGATACTCAAGGCATTCTTTGATGCTTATACTAAAAACGGAGAAGTTATCAATACAACAAAACTGATTTTCAAAATACAAAGAGCAAAAAATCCTCTTGTTGCGGTTGGGATTTTAGCTGACATGTGTGCTGCAGCTGTATTCTTATGGCTTAGTTTTAATGAAGCTCCCGTTTGAGTTAGTTTAATTCCTTTTTCGTCCATCAAACCAAGCTAACACTTTATCCTCTTTAAGTAGTTATTTCCATCTCACCAACTGGAATGCACAAGTTCTGTCATATGTACCATAACCTCTATAGCCGCTCCGTATGGGTTTTCTATTTAGCGCCACTAAATAACATGCATCTAGCCACAATGACATCAGTACTTGTACTATCAGAGTATAATAGAACTATGAGGCAACCCTGGAAGAATAACCGAAACTTATCTCGAGGCAATATACTAGCCAAGGTCTTACTGGCAATATTGCTAATCTTAATTGCTGGTTTGGCAATTTACGGCACATATAATTGGCAACATAATAAAGTTAACACTTTAGATAAACAGGTCACTTCTCTAAATACTCAATTGAACTTGCTTAAAAATCAGATCCAACAACCTGGCTATACATATACCTCACAAAAAGGTGTAAAAATCATAATCTATACTCCGCTCAAGAATTCAATAGTAGCTAGCCCAATCGCAGTAGTCGGTGAAGTTCCAGGCAATTGGTCGTTTGAAGCCAGCTTCCCTGTGCAATTAAAAGATAGCTCAGGGAATGTAATCGTTCAAACCCCTGCCCAGGTACTGGGTAGCTGGCAAACAGATCAGCTAGTTCCATTCTCCGTAAAGTTGATATATTCTGGGGAACAAAGCGGCAGTGGAACAATAGTCTTACAAAAAGATAATCCATCAGGATTAGCGTCTAATAGCGATTCCGTCATTATTCCAATCAAATACTAGCTAAAACAAAAATAATTTATATTAAATAAAAGGATAACTTAAAATATATACTTATGAAGATTAGAAAAGCTGTTATTGCCGCTGCTGGAATGGGAACTAGGTTTCTACCTCAAACTAAAGCCATGCCTAAGGAAATGTTGCCCCTGGTAGATAAGCCAATTATTCAATACATTGTCGAAGAATTAGTTGAAGCCGGGATCGAAGACATCGTTATAGTTACGGGGTACAACAAACGGTCTATTGAAGATCATTTCGCTGAACCAAACAGTGATTTAATTAAAACCTTAAGTCAAAACAAACAAAAACACTACCTATTGGATGAATTAAATGATATTGCTAACATGGCTAACTTTATCTACATTAGGCAAAAGAATTTCTTAGGTAATGCTGCGCCCTTAATGAACTCGGAACACATAATCGGCAATGAACCCTTTATCTTTACCTTTGGTGATGATTTTATTAAAGCCGAGCCATCAAGATTCAAGCAGATGATTCAAGTGTATGAACAGCATCAAGCCAATATATTGTCTTGCATTGAAATCAATAGCGCTGAAGACTACCTAAGATACGGCGTAATTTCTGGTAAAAATATTGATAGTAATCTCGTATCAATGGACTCTATAATTGAAAAACCTGGAAAAGCCAATGCCAAATCCAACATTGCCAGTGTTAGTAGCTATATATTCAATCCTGAAATATTCAAATTTCTTAACCAAGCGAGCGAAGGCATAGAGAACGGACAAGAAATATCTCTTCAAAAAGCCATACAATTAATGATAGACGCCGGACGCGAAACCCTTGCCTATAAAGTGATGAACGGGAAATATCATGACTCGGGCAATAAATTAGAATACATTAAAACAGTCTTTGATTTCGGTGTTAGTGACCCAGACATCGGTAAAGACCTAAGGGAATACTTACTTAAACAGCTTAATTAATTTCGGTGGAAATAAAAAGCCATCCAGGCTTCAAAGTTTTGCTGGTAGAAGGGTTTCTGGATATTGGTGTTGGCTGACGGAGTCTTTGGTTCAGGCGCTAATTGGCTATAGGCAACTGACTTCGGAACCAAAATTAAAGTTTCTCCAGGCAACCCTTTATCCAGAAGAGCCCTAGCCTGTAACTCAACATATTGATTAGTATTATAATATTGATTTTCAAGAGCTAAGTTTTTGTTTTCTAGTTGTTGATTGGCACTTTCTTGAGATAACTGATTAATCTGCTTTTGGAGATTATAATTGGTTTGAATAGTGCCAATACCACTCCAAGTAATCATTAAAACGATGATTCCAAAGACAATTAACCCTACCGCTCTTACGTCTTGTAGATTTTTGTAGGGGATCTTATTTAGTATTTTTTGTATTTGTTCTTGCACCGTATATACATCCTATCACTTTTGGATATTATTAGAATATGGGGATCTAAAAATAGCTACCGGTCTACTCATAATAGATTCTCATCAACTGTCTGCTAATTTCTACTCCGTCGTGTCGGATTAATGTCCGCCTAATTTTTTTATCATTTGGATCTTGGGCAGATATTTCCCTACTGACTAAACGGGTGCCGATTAGTTTAGCCCCAATCCGCTTAAGGCGCGTGGGATTAATGCTGACTGGGAACTCTTTATCGGCGGCATATTTTGCAATTAACTCGTTAGATATTGGTTCGGTATTATATAAAACTACGTCAATTTGATCCTTGCCAATATATCTCTCTAGCTCATTAACGTAATCTGCCACATGCCAGTTATCGGTCTGTCCCGGCTTATTTACTAGGTTAACTATTTCAATGACTTTAGCCTTGGAGCTAGCAATGGCTTCAGCAACCCCCTTAACACTAAAAATTGGCAATAACGAACCATACAAGTTACCGGGTGCAATAACTACTAAATCGGCATCCATAATTGCCTTAGTTGCTTCTTTATTTATTTTAGCCATAGGTTCTAGGTGCATAAGAGGTTTTTTAGACTTGATAACTCTTTTGGTTATTTCATACTCCCCCTTAATGGTAGTCGGGCCATCTTCCATAACTAAGACATGCTTAGTCAAAGTTACTGGTATAACCCTACCTATGATATGCAATATATCACTGGAGACCTGAATTGCCTTTCCTAGACTACGATGTTGAAGTTCTAGGCCTGATAAAATGATATTGCCTAGCGATTGCCCATCGAATCTACCATCGCCGAACCGATAATTAAACAGGTTCCTGACTTCAGGATTATCGCTTAGAGCCACTAAGCATTGACGTATATCTCCCGGCGGCAATACCCCTAATTCATCTCTAAGGACTCCGCTCGATCCACCATCATCACTCATATTAACTATAGCCGTTACATTAGGAGTAAACTTTTTAAGATCCTTGAGTATAGTAAAACTACCAGTACCGCCACCGATTACTACAATGCTAGGGCTATTTTGAATCATACATATATTCTAACAAAATAGCTGTTTTAATAATTGACTATTGACTGATTAATAGCCAGATACGTCTCTGGCGTAGATGGCGGCATATCTTCCGAGGTGCCTTGGCTGAATTTTCATTTCCCCTAAAACCTCGATTATCTTCTTCAATACAACAATATCTACGCCAATATTTAGTGGCTCTAAGCGATAATCCTGAAGTCAGGAACCTGTTTAATTATCGGTTCGGCGATGGTAGATTCGATGGGCAATCGCTAGGCAATATCATTTTATCAGGCCTAGAACTTAATGCTCTTCATAATTAGTTTAGCTATTGCAGTTTCTGGTTGACTATTAAAATCAGCGTTCAAGTTTGTAATACCAGACTGACCGCCCTGGCCACAATTAAATTGTGCTTGTACTATAACCGAAAAATTATTTTGTGTATTAATGTATTGGCTACCAAGATTACTAGGAGGAACACTTACCAGCTCCATAGTATCCAGCATGGGACTAGACCCCTGATATGTATTCAAAGAAAGATTGACGCTACCAACCTTGAAACTTTCACTTGATAATAACGGTCCGTAGTTTTGTACTAGATTCCAACCACCGTATGACCAAGTTCCCCCATATTCATCAAATGACACACACATATATTGATTTGTGGCTACATTAGATGCTACGCCAGGTTTAGTTTGGACTACAGCGCTAGTTAAGGAAGAATCATTTTCGACTCCACCATTATTATTCGTAAATGGTTTGTTCGCTGGAGTAAATACCCAGTTCGCCGGATATTCAAAAGATAATCCGCTATTAAGGATAGAATTATATGTTTTCCAGCCCGCATAAGGATTAGCAGTAACACTTTTATTAGTAGATGTTCCCTGAGTTGTCTTTGCAATCGTTTTATTTACTGCAGCAGTCTTAGTTGGGGCTACTTTATTATGATTCTTGTAAACCAACCATCCTACTACGCCAATTAATACAACTATAACGATTATCAATATTAGCTCAACACCACCAAAGCCTCTATTGTTTTTATTTAATTTGCTCATTTTGAATTAAATCCTTTAATTGTTAATATTCTATTGATTTAAGCATAAGCTTTGGCTTATTTATTTACAATAAAATAAAAACCTCGGAGCTAACAGAGGCTTAAACCGTATAGCCCCATAAAAAGGTTGAGTCGATAGTGAGTATTTACAAAAAAACTGAGGCAAGTCTTATAGGTATGAGAGAGTGAACACTTTCGTAATCAAATCTATCAACAACTTAGTCTTTGGTATAAAATTTTTTATCTCCAAAAGTCATGTCGTATTTCAACCTTCATCGGATTCTTCTTCTGGGAAATAAGTATCCAAAAATAATCGAGTGAGGGTTATCTTTTCTTCGAGCCTTATAACATCTTCGATAAAAGTAAGGTTACCGGATAATATTTCATGATCAATTTCTTTTTGTCGAGCATCCGATTCCCGTTGCCGAGATATAAGTGCCTCTAGATCGTCGTCACAAAATTCATTGCCGCTCATATATTGTATATTAAAATAAGAGTTACTATATGTCAATTCTATGATGAGAGAGAGTGGATTTTTTAGGAATTAGGTTTATCAACAGCTTACTTATCGGCATAAACAATTCTACTCGACATTTTTTCGATAGCTAAGTTAAGTTATCCTTTAGGGCCTAGGGGAGTATACCAATCCAGTGCACCGACATACTGTATCTTGGATAATTCTTGACTAGTCTCTTCGCTCTGTATAGTTGAGTTACTATTTGGAGTGAACCCTACTAATCCGTTCACGTTACCCGGATGATCACCTACCGTAACAAAAGTATATACTTCGGCCTGACCATTCGAACTAGAAAAAGGTGAGTAAACTACGGATATTGGAGTTATAATTTCTTCAATGTACTCCTTATTAGTCTGATAATCCTTCATAGGTCTACTGACCTGTAATGGTTTGTCGTATTTAATAGTATGAAGTTCAATGTGTCCAGCTTTCGGATTATCACTAAAGTAGCCATATGTATTTTTGCCTAATTTTATGGGGTTGTAAATTGAAATTGGCACAGGACTAGTAGAATTATGGTTATATTGTAATGGTATTTGATAACCTTGCTCTACCACAACGTTTCTAGCAACTTGATGTTCATTTAGAGACTGTGAGATAGCGGCAGCTGAGCTCTGCGTAATAATTTCACCAGCTGAAGCGATTTCAGCACTTGAACCCAACAAAGATGTTGATAGTGCCGCACCAGCAATAACTTTCATTGTATTGCTTTTTATAAATGATTTTTTTGTTTTTTCATGATTTTGTTCAAATTTACTCATAGTCATAATGTTAGCATAAGCTTGATGTTTTGTCAATTTATTGGTGGGGCTGGTTGGACTTGAACCAACGACCAATCGGTTATGAGCCGACTGCTCTAACCACTGAGCTACAGCCCCGTCAATAGCAAAATTATAACAGAATAGTCCTATTTTTTTATATGAATTATCAGTTAACCATATCAAATCATGTTTAGTTTTTTAGTGATTCTGTTGTAATTTTAGTTAACTTATGTTATAGTATATTCATATGACTAGTCATGAAAAAATATCACAGTCAGCGGAATACACCGAAGTTCCTGTGTCGAAGAGGTATAGTTTTGCTAGTCCAGACCTCCTAAGATTAGATGTGCTAAGTGGTCATGGTGGACATCAGCGTAGATTTATTGAATATCCGAGCCCTAATGAGGCCCATTTAGCCATACGAGAATCATTAATATCAAAGAAATTATTACTGGGAGAATACGAATCAACCATCGAGTTTTTTGATAAATTCAAGGTTCCAAATGGGTCTAAACCAATCCTTCATGGAGCTATTGTAAGAACAATGGGGGACTACACATATAACGATATGAATCTATTTACAGATCTTGGGAAATTATTAAGGGACTTTGGGGTTTCGCTGGGAGAAGACAACTATGTTGAGTTCGCCGGCAATATTGGCTTAAATGTAGCGCTAGTAGATTACACTCAACAAAAAGAAAGAGGATTATTTCTCGTACCAGGATCCGAGCTATATGCTGCCTTCTCCACTAAAGATAAAAATGCAATTCTGGATACTTACTTAGAAAAACTTCATAATGAGTTTGGCATAAGATTTAATGGTATAGAACAAAGTTTTATAGATGGATTCCAGTCGGCAGAAAGATAAAATTTATGGAAAGACACGCCTTAGAACCATCAACTAGTAATAATTCTGAATTAATTCCAAATTTTCAAAATCTTGAAAGACAGAGAATTGAGGATTTCACAGAAGTAGTTCCAAAATTAGATG
Organism: bacterium; assembly: GCA_021781215.1. Classification (GTDB taxonomy): domain Bacteria; phylum Patescibacteriota; class Saccharimonadia; order Saccharimonadales; family DATKHC01; genus JAJXXC01. The sequence continues at coordinate 204,417 of JAJXXC010000002.1, read as the reverse complement.
CTAGATTACTTAATGTAGAGATAAACCTTTCATCCAAGCAACCAAAAGAAGAAGCAATTAATACTTTTATGAATACCAGAATACGTACCGGAGAACCAATCGCCTATCTTGCTCCTGAATATCACAAACTATTTAATGGGCCTATGAAATTTGAACCATATAAAAGTCAGGGAGGTAAGGCATCCAGACATGGCGTTATTTTTGGCGATCTAGAATTTAATGAACATGAAAGTATATCAATCGCCATTAAGCCTTTCCAGCAGGTTGAAGGCAGAGCTAAAACTGAACTTGAATGTCTTTCTGATTATTTTGGAAATGCGGTTGCAAACAGTTTTAACCTAGGTGGATTAGAACCAATAGGTATTATTGATGATACGAAAAATAATTTTTATTCATTAACTGTCTTACAGCGATCGCTGGACACATTTGATAATATTGATTGGTCAGATTTTTATCCTGAATTCAATAATAACTTGGGCATGCAAGAGCTCTGGCTGAAAGCAGCGCACAGTATTGCATTACTTCATAGCATGGGTGATTCTTATCATGGAGATTTATACATTAGAAATATTGCAACCAATCCCGAAGGTTGGGTTTTTCCAATCGACTGGGAACTTGGTGAATTTTCCTGCAGTCTTTCTAGAGATTTCGAAGAAAGATACGCGGAAAGATTTCGAGACTTAAAGCAATTGGTCCGTAGCATGTCAATACCGGTGAATATTGGCCCCTTATCTGGAGCGGGAATATTTATGGAAGTTAGAGATGATTGGTGGAATGCATTTAATGATATATTTTTTGCTGAATATAAATCCTGGAGAATGGACCTAGCCTCTCACGGTCATCATAGGGCTCAAATATTATTCGAAACTAAGTCAGAATTTGATCAATTAGAATTAGATTTGAGAAATGAACTTACGAATTTGCGGCAAGAATACTCTCTATATTCAAATTAGTCATGCTATATGTGTAAATTTTTATTCTTGCCAATTATTTAAGGCTCTCGACAGATCCTCTAGAGATTTTTGAACTACTATCGATTCTCTCAGCGCATTGGCTCCGTCGAAATTATTGATATATACCTTAGCAAATCGTTTTAAAACACTGAAATTTCGTTGGTTATTTTTATAGGTGTTAGTAAAAAGCTCAACATGCTTTTTATATAGGCCAACTTTATCTTGGCTAGTTTTAATCTCCCATTGCTTAAAATCTTCACCGAATGCATAGGGATTGCTGAATATTCCCCTGCCGATCATAATTCCATCCAATTTATACTTTGTAGCGTATTCCAAGGCTTCAGCTTTGTTTTTAATGTCACCATTACCAATAATCTTAGTTTTAGGTGATATCTTATCCCGCATAACCCTTATTTCATTAATAACATCCCACTGGGCTGGAACTAAACTTAATTCTTTCTTAGTTCTACCATGGATATACAAAGCATCGAGGTTTTGATTGAGTAAAAACTCATGCCAGGTTAAGTCAATTTCATTAAAACCCAGTCTAGTTTTAACACTTACCGGCAACATGCCAGCAGCCCCGGCTTTAGTTGCGTCAATGATTTCCTTGGCGAGTTCTCGATTGTTAATCAGGGCTACGCAACAACCATTTTTAATCACTGCTTTGTCTGGACAGCCCATATTAATATCGATTCCGGCAAAACCCATTTTAACCAGTTCTTTAGCGGTTTTATAATAATTATCCGGCGTTTTACCCCATATTTGGGCAATTATTGGATCATCGCCATCAGTTTTCCATAGCTTATGCACTAGCTTCTCTCGACCAATACTCTGTAGGCCATCAACATTCACGAACTCAGTGAAAAATAAATCAGGTCTAGCACAGTCACTAATAATTTCTCGGAATACGACATCAGAGACGTCATCTAGTGGCGCCAAGACTGTAAATGGACTCTTTAGTTGATTATAAATATTATTCATTTGCTTAGAAAATAAAATGACACCCAATTTTACTCGGGTGTCACTTCAAATTAAAGGGTAATTACTTACTCTTAAGTGTCAAGAAACCGTTTCGTGGGTTTTCGTTAACAGACTTACTTGCAGGAAGTGAATCAAGACCAGTGTCTTTTCTTTCATCTTTGCTGAAGTAGTAAATAGTCTGTACTTTTCCACCGCGAAGAGTTACATCCTTCGAGTTTAAGTAATATGTTACACCTTTAGAATTTGTGTGCTTATATGCCATGCTAACACCTTTCCCTCTCTTATAGTTTGTATTGGTAATATTACCATACTCTGTTAGGAATTATTTTGTCAATTATATTTTTAACTTGAGCATTCTTTCACAGATTAAAAATAGTTGTAATATCTTTAATGGAGCTGTAAATATGTATTGATGCAATTATGCTTATGTATTACAATCATTAGTAGTTAAAATTAATAGAAGTGGGGAGTGTTAATGTATACAGTTAATCAAAATTCTAGGCCTCAGGCGAGTAGCCAAGCGCCTCAACAAGCTTTCGTAGATTCAAGTAGAGGAGTTGATTTACCGGATAGACCATCAAAATCAAAAAAATTCAAAAAAATGAACGTTAAGACCTTGTCGGCTACTCTAGCTGTACTAACTGGTTTACTGATCATTCTAGTTGTCGTAGCCTTGTTAATATATAAAAGTAACTCTGAGAGTAGTTATGTTAATACATCTACTTATCAATCAGTAGACGTTCGAGTTTCTGCCAGTACTGGAGACCAAGTATATTTTGGTAAAATTGCGTCAATGAACTCTAACTATATGGTTTTGAATGATGTTTTTTACCTACAACCAGGTGCAACATCCAATCAATTTAATTTAAATAGTCTAACCTGTACCCTATCTGACCCAGAGAACCAAATTATAATTAATCGTGCTCAGGTCGTATTGTGGGAGAATCTATCTTCTAAGAGCCAAGTTGTAACTGATATTGCAAAATGGCATGCAGATAACTTGCAGTGTAGTAAATCAACCACTCCTACTTCAAGCACTACATCTTCAACCACTAGCCCAACAAGCAGTACTACTTCGACTACACCAACAACAAGTAGCACCTCCTCAACTACAACACCAGCTACCACTAGTAGCACAACTGCCAAAAAGCCTTAGTTACTTACTAAACTTCTCGAATAGGAACATTGCAACTAGAGCAATTGCTAGAGCAAAGCTAATAAGTATGCTAAACCCAGCTAAATCTGGTGACCATATTGGTGAAATAAAGTCGAATTGATAGAGTGCGGGCGGAATAGTAACAGTTGACCCTGGCTGGTTCTTAATGTACCAGCTCTCACAAGTAGCCAATTGAGATGCATTGTAGTCAGATCCTAGGTCACGACAATAAACAACTGCTTTATTAGCCTGATCTTGACTACTGGTAGCGGCAGCACTTGCTTGAGCCTGAGCTAATAATCGCTGATAAGTATACTTCAGCTGAATTGGTGGATAGACCCCATTACTACTGCTCGGATTTGTATTCATATGATTGTAAATAAATAATCGCAATTTATTTAAATCACCGTTAACATCGCCGTTATTCTTGTCGGCGGTCATTAGCTGATTTTTTAAACTCACCATTGTTAAATTATTCTGCCTAAGCCCGTAGACCGATAAGACTATAAACAGAATTAGTAGGGTTAGTAACAGTCTTAGGTTAAACTGTTTAAAAAATAAATAAATGTCAGATTGGTGCTTATTTCGTATCATGCTGACTATTATATGTGAATTATCAAGATAAGCCATTTTTTGAAGCCCGAAGACCATCATCCTCGTGATAGACTAGATTTATGCATATATACTTTTCAGCCATTGGTGGCTCTGGCATTAGTTCACTAGCCCTAATTGCTCATCAGGCTGGGTTTGAAGTATCTGGGTCCGATAAACGTACTTCCAAAACTATCGATTACCTAATAGAGCACGGTATTAATGATATTCATATCGGGCAATCAGAGGCCCAAATTGCTAGTGTCCATCAAACCTCTGCCATAGACTGGTTAGTCTATTCCTCGGCGGTGACTTTAGAAAACCCTAACTCGGAAGAGCTAGAATTTTGTAGACAGCATGGAATTAAAACCTCGAAGCGTGATGAATTTCTAAATTTTCTACTAACCCAAAAAAATCAAAAGTTAATTGCAGTAGCGGGTACTCATGGTAAATCAACCACAACCGCTATGATTATTTGGCTATTCAAACAACTAGGCGTGCCGGTAAGCTACGCGCTTCCAGCTAAGATAAGTTTTGGTGAGAACGGTTACTATGATTCCAGGAGTGAATATTTTATATATGAGGCTGACGAGTTTGATAGAAATTTCTTAAGCTTTAGACCGTATTTTAGTGTTATTAGCGGTGTCTCATGGGATCACCATGAGATATTTACCACTCGCAATCAATATAAACAAGCTTTTAGGCAATTTCTTGATCAGTCTGAGACGTCTGCCCTGCTTGAAAGTGACGCTGAATATCTTAACCTCAAGCAAGACCATGAGCTAAAAATAATTGACCAAGATAACATAGACAAAATTAAATTATTTGGCCTATATAATCGTCGGGATGCTCTTTTGGCAATTGAGGCTGTTAGACAAATAGCTGGGCGGAAGTTTGAGGAATTAGCTGAAATAATCAACAGATTCCCGGGGCTTGAGCGACGAATGGAAGAAATAATCCCCAATCTCTATTCAGACTACGCACATACACCAGAAAAAATTAGGGCAGCTATGAGTGTAGCTAGGGAGATGGCAAAAACCAAAAATCAGCTAGTTTACGTCATCTATGAACCACTAACCAATAGGCGCCAGCACTACATTAGAGACCAATACGGCGACTGTTTTGATGGAGCGGAGCATATTTACTGGATACCAAGTTATCTAGCAAGAGAAGATCCTAAATTACCGATTTTAGAGCCTAATGATTTAATTGCCGGGCTACCAAACCCAAATATAGCCTCAGCGGCAAAAATGGATCAATCATTAATTGAGATTATCAACAAACACCTGAGCAACGGAGATATGGTTATAGCCCTAAATGGTGGAGGCGGTGAGGGCCTAGATGAATGGCTTAGATCCAACTTTAGAAATCAACCCTAAGGTGCTAAACGATTTATATCTCTTGGGAATAAAATAGCTTCTTTGATATTAGCTAGTCCTATAACCTTCTCTACCAAGCGATCAATTCCAAGACCACAACCACCATGAGCCGGAAGCCCGTATTTAAAAGCCGAGACATAAGCTGCAAAACCTTTAGCTTCTGGATCTATACCAGCTGCCTTCATTTGCTCAACAAGCTTATCGTACCTATGTTCTCGCTGAGGTACGGTAGATATTTCAACTCCTCTAAATAGAAGGTCTGAAGATCTAGCCGTTCCATCACCGTTATCCATGTGATAGAACTTCATTTTAGACTTAGGCAGCCCCGTAGCATAGACTGCTTCACAGCCATCATGTTCTTTAGCATATTCGCAAATCCAACGTTCTTCGTCTGGTGTTAAATCCAATTCTTTAGTCGTATCGTTTCCAGTGTCTTTAGTGTAGAGTTTATGAATTTCAGCCATAGTATACCTTGGAAACTTAGGTTTTAAGACTAATTCAGGTGCCCTAAGGCTCTTTAGCTCTTCGGGCATGTCTTTATAGACTCGGCTAACTACATTAAATATAAGGTCCTGAACCATATTAAGCACATCTTCATAGCCCTTGATAAAACCCATCTCAATATCTAGCATCGTAACTTCTGATACGTGTCTAGTTGTAGCTGATAACTCGGCTCGAAAGGCTGGGGCAATTTCAAAGACTCTTTCAAATACTCCAACCATCATTTGCTTATATAACTGTGGGCTCTGAGCCAAAGTTGCTTCTTGACCAAAGTAATCTAGTTTAAAAACTTCAGCTCCACCCTCAGCTGCACCGGCAACTAATTTAGGGCTATTTATCTCCACGAAATCGTTCTTATACAAAAACTCCCGGATATATCGAGTTAGTTCACTACGAATTTTAAAAATTTGAGTTTCTTGAATATTGCGCAGACCAATTGGTCGATAGTCAAACAAAGTATCTAGATTATCGGACTTATGGCTAAGGGGCTTGTCGATTTCTACAGGCGACTGATCTTCTACCGGAACATCTATACTAATCTCAGCATCATGGATCTCAACTCCGCCCGGTGCTCTGGGCTCTTCTTTTACTGTGCCCTTTATTGTTAATACGCTGCCTAGTTGCATGCCACGTAATTTCTCAACTTCGTCCTTCTGTTTTATCACAATCTGAGCCAGTCCACTGCGATCGCGTAAATTAATGAATGTTAGGCCACCAAGTAATCTTTTTTTATGCAGCCAACCACTAATTACAACCTGGTTGCCAACCTGGTCTTTCAGGTCACGATTTAGTATTCTGTCCATAAATACTATTTTAACAGATGTTCAGTCAGTTACTTAGCAGTATCTGATTCTTCGCCGTCTTTTTTAGCCTTAGACTTGGCGATCTCTTTATCTTCGTAATCATCCAAGCCATCGACTATCGATTCGCCAACTAAAGACTTTAGGATATCTCTTGAGGTAATAATCCCACTATAATCTCCGTGATCATTTACTACTACGAATAAATGTCGTCCGGTAGACACCATAGCCTGTAGTATTTCGCTTACTTCCTGGCCTTCGTTAGCATAAAATACTTTTGAGTCCATAAGTTTTGAAATTTTTTGATCATGATTCTCACCGACTAATTCGGCATTTAAAACTCCGACAATATTGCTATCTTTATCTTGATAAATTGGAAAGTAGTGATGGCCGCTGGCATGAAGCTCGCTTAAAACAATTGGACCCAAGCTATCCTCTACCGACATTGATTTAACTTTTCGTTTGGGAGTCATTAAATCTAAGACTTTTGACTTATTAAAATCTAGAACGTTCTTAATAATATCCAGCTGATAGTCTTTCAAACGATTATCAGATTGGGTTTTCTGTTGTTCAATAAAATGGAAGAAATCAGCTTCTTCATAAATACCGGTATGAGTATATCGACTATAGTTATTCAATGATTTAAATAGTTTTAGGCTTATTGGGTGAGTATAGACAAGGATTGTTTTAAATGGTTTTGAGAGCAACAATGCCAGGTAGTCTGACATCTTGCCGGCAGCTCTTCTGGGCAGCCAAAAGAAGATTGTGCAAGTATAGGCAATTATAAAAATAAATGCCCAAAAACTAGCAAAATGTTTAACTACCAGCAAATAAATAACACTGCTAAAAACTAGAATCAGTAAATTATTAAGTAGTTTGTAGCTATTTTTATATGAGGCTACTGAATATAGGCTTTTTGAGAGTTTATCCCCGGAGCGCGAACGACGTTTCAGCTCATAGACTGGAACTGAAAGATACGACTTTGATGATAATAGTAAAACGACTGTTAAGACTAATAGAACTAAGATTATTAACGTGCTCATGCTAACATTTTAGCACGCTTATAATACTAATCCTTTCAACCCCAGGAATCGTACAATACATATTGACAATATATACACAATAGTCATATAATCTATACTATGAACACAGCTATACTAAACATCAAGACTGATCCTGAAACCAAAGAGCAGATTAAAAACTTTGCCCAGCAAATTGGTCTACCGGTTTCATCTTTATTAAATGCTCAAATAAAACAGATACTTAGGACTGGAAAAGTCGAATTCAATACCAATCTCACACCTACCCCCTATCTTAAATCTATAATTAAAGAGGCTGAATCTGACTATAGAATAAGTAAAGAGCTAGTATCAACTGATACCGATGAAGAAACGCTAGGATATTTACGGTCATTATGAAAACTGTTTTTCATAAACAGTTTATCAAACAATACTCTAAACTACCGATTACGCAAAAAAGACGATTTGAAGAAATTATTATAATATTCCGAAACGATCCGACTAATCCAAATTTATATAATCACCCACTATCAGGTGAATGGAAAAATCACCGTTCAATTGCTTTTGGCGGTGACTGGAGAGCGCACTACATCCAGCAAGATAAAGATACGGCTAGATTTGTTGCTGTCGGAAAACACTCTCAATTATACAAATAAAGGTGCTGTGACAATTCACTATAATGTCAATATTACAGTGAATCACACTCACCGTAATATTCGTTCTACTTGTAAAGCATCAACGATAATTACAGTATTAGTAAGTTAGAAACCTTTGCCAGTATTGTTTTTTTATTTTGACTTCCACTTTTTTGCTCCTTGAAGCTATTATTTTTATTTCAATTGGCATATTACTTTGTATCTCTCCCATTGCACTCGTCATATTTCCACCACAAAAATATTGACGATTTTTTTATTTTGAAATTTTTGTCTTCTAAAGAGTTTTAGCCCTTTATTTTTTGAAGTAGTAATATTCTGACATAAGCGTTATATTTAAGTCAATAGGTTTTTGAATAATCCATTAACTAACATAAAATGATCCACATAAACTAAAAATAGAAATGCAAGAAAGTGTCTTTACCGCCCTAAGTATCATCATAGTTATAGCCTCACTAATGGCTTTAATTATGAGACTATTCCGACAGCCCCTAATCATTGGCTACATTCTAACCGGCGTAATAGTCGGACCATTCGCGCTGCATATCCTTAAGTCAGCTAGTACTATTCAAACATTTTCTAACATTGGTATTGCTCTACTACTGTTTATTATTGGCCTAGGTTTAAATCCAAAAGTTATTAAAGAAGTCGGCAGAATTGCCGGGCTGGTCGGTTCAGTTGAAGTGCTTTTGATATCAGTCGCCGGTTGGCTGGTAGGCAGATTCGTGGGGCTAGACTTTAAACAATCAGTTTTCTTAGGAGTAGCCTTATCGTTTAGTAGCACCATTATTATCTTAAAGCTATTGACTGATAAAAAAGAGCAAAATCGGCTATATGGCAAAATAGTAATTGGTATCTTAATTACTCAAGACATCATTGCCGCAATCGCCCTATTGTTTGTGGCTTCTCAGGGTAGTCACCAGCATATTGCCCTATCTAGTCTTGGTTGGTTAGCGCTAAAGGGATTAGTTGTAGCAACAACCCTACTATTAATAGGGTTTAGGATTATACCGAAACTACATAAATTTATATCCAGCAATCAAGAATTTTTATTCTTATTCGCTATTGGTTGGGGATTTGGCTGGGCTGCTCTTTTTCAAGCAATTGGTTTCTCGCTTGAGATCGGTGCCCTGTTAGCCGGTTTTTCACTGGCCGGGCTACCTTTCGTTCAAGAAATAAGTTCAAGGCTAAAACCGCTGCGAGACTTCTTTATTATCGTATTCTTTATTTCCCTAGGCAGTCGTTTAAGCTTGACGGGCTTCGGATCAAACTTAAAACTACTACTTCTGAGCGGTTTAATTGTACTAATCCTAAAGCCATTTATTGTAATGTTAATTTTGTCTCTATCTGGATACACCAGACAAACTAGTTTTAAAGCGGCCGCTACCTTAGGACAGATTAGTGAATTTTCTCTTGTATTAATTCTGCTTGGTAATGCTAGTGGCATAGTCCCAGACAATGTAGTCAATGTCATAACCATTGCAGCCCTGCTAACCATTACCATATCTACCTACAGCATCAACTATTCAAACTTTTTTTATAACCTGTTTAAAAAACCGTTAGGATTACTAGAACATGGAACTAGAAAAAGAGAGAAGCCTCTATCTAGCCGTCAATATGATCTTGTCTTATTTGGTTATAAAAAAGGTGGCCAAGAATTTATTAGGCTGTTTCAGGAGTTAAATAAGAAATTTGTAGTCATAGATTATGACCCGGAGGTAATTGAGCAAATGGACCACCAACATATGAACTCAATCTTTGGGGATGCGACTGATGTTGAATTGCTGGATGAAATTGGTATCGAAAAAGCTAAGCTAGTTGTTTCAATGATTACCGACAATAACGCCAATGTCTTTTTGGTTAAATTAATTAATAAGATTAATCCAAAATCGATTGTCATAGTTCACGCCGAAAACGTCCAGCAAGCTACTGAACTTTATGAACTTGGGGCTAGTTACGTAGTTATGCCTCACTATATTGGTAATGAAAATATTGGAGCTTTTATTAAAAATAGCGCTCTGAAGAAAAGCGAATTTACTAAGTATCAGCAAAAACACGTTGACTATATCAAAAATCACTACTCCTTGTCGGTAATAGAATAGTTTCTATTAATGATTTTAAGAAAATCTGTTGGGTTAACAATATTAATATTTTTATAGGAGCCGATTACTAGAAGATCCTTGTCGCCGCTAATTATATAATCACAGCGCCCCATAACAGCGGTCTCAATAACCTTATTGTCATCTGGATCACGACTAATATTAATAGTTTGGCTGCCAAGCCTTACGACTATTGCATCATTGAGTATGGAGGCATCAAGCGACTCTAGGCTTGATGTGAATAATGGAAATTTTTCGATTACTTTTCGTCTTAATTCACTCAATAGTTCTGCGCTAACTATCACCAAAAAATTACCATCTAAAAAATGTTTAATGATTTTTTCTGGTTGGCCTCCGAAAATTAAACCAGATATCCAGACGTTACTGTCGATAACAACTCGAATATTTTTATCGATTGCCATATTATTTGTTCAGGATATCATACACTTGCCGTTCGCTAGTAATACCCATGTTCTTGCCAACTTCATGGCCAGCGGTGAAAAGTTGAGACCAACGATTTCGACGCTCAAGATCAGATAATGCCAGACGACGGAAATATTCACTTCGATTTCCAAAGTCACTCTTAACCGCAACGTCGATCTTTTTTAACAAGTCTTCGTCTAGTGCAATATTGAGAGTTTTTGTAGCCATTTCTTCTCCTAGTATATTATGGGTATATTGTATAGATTTTGTATGAATATGTCAAATATTGATAATGAAAATATCAAAGCATTCATGACATAGGTAAGACCTAAGTTTAAAAGTGTTTAATCTGAAATTAATAAGTTCGAGTTTTCTATATGTGCCCATGCGAGTATCTAGACAAGAGCATTGGTGTCTAATAAAGGGTTCAATTTAAGGCCTGGCTTTCCTCGTAAAACATTTGCCGTATATCTGGGTCAGCTCCTTCTAGTGTGCTGTTAATGTATTGTATTTTACTCTGCGCGGTGCCAAATTTAATAACACTATTCTTGGGTTTTGCAGCCACAAGAACCACTTCTTGTATTCCGTATCCACCGATATAAACTGGCTCACCGGTTCTAGCTTGTTTTATATACTTCGATAGATTGGTCTTAGCCTCATGGATAGTAATAACTTTATTCATGGATTCGATTATAATGCGTGAGTTAGACTTAGTCGAGGAAAATTTTCACGCCCATAGTCTTTTTCGGCAAATTCTACGGCACAAGTTAAATACCAACGGATCTCGTCTAGCCTTGAATTCAATCCCTAAAGTATTCCACGGCAACTACTAGGATCATTAAGGCGAAATAAGAATAAGTAATAACACCGTGACTATGGCTACTCGATTTGTGATAATAACCTATACATATGATTTACTATAAGCATTACCGTCATGCATTTTAATACGAAAATGCATATTGACATATAGATGACAATTGCTATACAATGTAATCATTATGAGCAACGCATTACTAAGTATTAGGACTGATGATAGGACAAAAAAAGATATTACCGAATTCGCTAATTCTGTTGGCCTATCCGTCAGCGCATTTGTTACTGTTGTCTTAAAGCAAGCAGTTAAAGAAGGCCGCGTAGTACTATCACCTACGCTTGAACCTACTCCTTACCTCGAAAAGATTATGCGTGAGGCCTTGGCGGATCGTAAAGCGGGTCGTAACTACACTACTATTAATAATGAAGCCGAACTAGATGATTTCTTTAAAAACTTGCAATGATCATCAAGCTTCACAAGGATTTCATTAAGCAAGCAGTTAGTTTAAAACCAGCACAAAAAAAGCGACTAGAAGAAGCAATCAAGCTATTTCAAAACCAACCGAAACATCCTGACTTATATAATCACCCGCTGACAGGTGAATGGAAAGGTTATCGTTCTATAGCTTTTGGGGGTGACTGGCGAGCTCATTTTGAGCTTACTGATAATGAAACCGTAGCTTGGTTTGTTGCTTGCGGTACACACAGCCAGCTTTATAGATAAACTCCAGAAATTAAATCAGGCATCAGCTACAGATCTCGTCTAGCCTTGAGCTCGGTTAACCTTGGCATAAAACTCTGAGCGGCACCAATCAGACCCAAGACATTTAGGGCACCGACTAAAACATATAGCTCATCAAGATAGCTAGATTCAATTACTGACGCCGCTTCGACTTTTTCAAAATAATATTCGACTTTTTTAACTAACCATTTCTCTTCTTCTGGTTTAATCTGATTAGTCTTAACGCCACTGATCTTTAGGCTTGGTTTTATTAGGTATAGCGATCTAGCAGATCGATCTCGCTTAGCTAAATGGCCTCGATTAATTAAATTATTAATATGCAATGAAACTGTAGCCACGGACGTATAATTCAACCCAGCCATAATTTCGCGATAACTTGGGCTATAGCCATGCGCCTCAATGAACCCTTCAATAAACGACAGTAGCTCTCTTTGTTTTTTAGTTGGCTGAATGATTTCTGTCATAGTCTTATTATCCTTATATTTTAGATTAACAGATCGATGACCGTATCCTTTGTGATAATTTCGACCGGGATATCGTATGTATTGGTAAAGCTTTTAGACCCAAACGTTGGATTCTGTTTTGACCACTTAAATTCATAGGCTTTAAATGTATTAGTCCCCTTAACTATGAGATCAACCTCACTGCCTTCAATTTTACGCCAAAAATACAATGTATTTCTATTACCCGACATTAGGTTTTGTTTTGCGATTTCAGCAATTACCCAATTTTCAAATAGTAAGCCTATATCACTGCGTGAGGGAGAAATAGAGAATTCCTTCAGCAAGGCATTTCTTATTCCCGTATCCCAGAAAAATATTTTTGAAGTCTTCGCGATCTCTTTTCGTTGATTTGTACTAAAGGCTCTAACCCGAAAAATGACATAAGAACGCTCCAATAAATCTAAATAGCTCTCTATAGTTTGTCTAGATATTCGTAACATTTTTTGTAACTCATCGATAACCACCTCACCCCCAGACTGGTGTGCTAAAGCCTCAAGTAATCGCTTAACAGGTTCCGGAGATTTTACGAGTCCACCCTGGAGGACATCTTTTAAAAGATAATCTGAGGTCAAATTTAGCAGATATTTTTCTTTATCACCAGAGGTGACAGTAGCCGGATATGAACCAAAAACCATTTGCTGGAGTAATAAGGTTTGAATCTGGCTATTAAACTGCTCTTTTAACATATTCTGAGTTATATGAAGTGAATACCAAGCCTGGCTCTTGAGAATTTCCGAGAACAAAAGTGGGGTTAGATACTGTTTCTCATTTCGACCAGTTAATGGTTCGGCTGTAAGGTCTAATAAATCAAGGCTAGATGATCCAAGTAAGACAATTTTAGTAGCAACATGAGCATCGTACCAACCTTTTACGATTCTACCAATATCAGGCAAATTCTGTGCTTCATCAATAACAATTAATGATGGACTACCAAGAAATTTCATAGCCTCATCTGGCGCTAGGGTGCTCGCAGCCATCAGCCTATTTTTATCAACGGTTATATCACAATTGAGTAACAAACCTTTAGCGTTTTGTATAAAAGGTTCTAGCATGGTCGTCTTGCCTACTTGCCTAGCACCTAATAAAATAACGATTTTATCATCTTTTAAGAAATTTTTTAGCTGATCTTCTACGTCTCTGTGTATATACATAATATCTATATTATACAAAATATCCCGATAATTTGTAAAGTCTACTTTAAGAAATATCGGTTTTTTATGTTTTTAGTTGGCTGAATGACCTCTACCATAGTCTATATAATTATATTTGATTTTAGCTTACCTGATGGCACTTTAAATACCCAGAGTTTATACCAGTAATAATTCCAAATAGTAAAAAAGCCAATGGCTGAGATAAATTGGCCAATATACGGACTAATCCCTATAGCTTTGAGTCCTTTAAGAATTAAATAACTAATTAAAAAATCGGCTAATGTCAAAATGGTATATTTGGTAGAAATTTTTAATGCGTTTTTTTTCAACGAAGGGTGCTCGAATACCCAGAATCGGTTGATAAAATAATTAACTGTCCAGCCAACAACGTTAGAAATAATCGTGGCATAAAATAGTGTCCAATTCAGAAAATGATATAGCAAATAAAAAGTTAGGTATCCGGTAATAAAATATAAACCGCCGCCTATTAGATAATTAATCACCTGCTTATAGCTCTTCTTCTCGCCTTCTCGTATCTTGAGCTGGATTTTTGCCCAGGTTTTCATTGATTAGCCTTGATCTTAGCTAATTTAGGGCTAAGCGCCACACCGGCAAGCGCCCACCACATTAGACTCAAGGTATCATCCGCCCAAGCATGCGAAACCATGTTGACTGCCGAGATGCCAACTAAACTCGCCAGCAAGAATAGTGACAATGGGTCTCGCCTTTGTACGAATAATCTATAGCCCACAATGATGTTAATTGCTAGGAAGATAATTAGCCCCAACAAACCGGTCTCTTGACCAATTTGAATATAGAAATTCTCAGCAATCATCGTTGGGTGGTTATTGTGCACCGATGCCGGACCGGCAACACCAAGTCCCTGGCCCAGAGGATGGTCAATCATATTCATAGAATTAGTCTTTAAATCAGATAGCCTGACGCTATTGGATGAGGTACTGGCTTTAGAGTACTTATTAGTATGGAAAAAGATATTATCGAAAGTTGGATTATTGCGAAAAGCTAGAAGGCCAGCAATAGCCAATATCACTACCCCAATGATCAAATAATAGACCACTTTTTTATATTTAATGAAGAATGGGTTATTCTCAAATTTTAAATAGTAGAAGATTATTCCGATAGTAATTGCTAGACCAATATAGGCACTTCTTGAATAGGTGAAAAACATAGCAATTAGTGAGATTAAACTAGAGACTATCCTGACTATTCGATCCCTAGTGCTAAAGAAAATGAATATTGGAGCAATTAGTATCAAGTAGGTACCAAACGGATTAGCGCCACGAAGCGTAGATTGGATACGGTGCAAGCCTAGCTGCTGATCAACGGTCTGAAGGGCTGGAATAGTATTTGGGCCGTAACCAAAATGTCTCAAAAAATCTATCGGTAGAAATAACTGAGCAATACCGAAAGCTATTACTGCTAAGGCTGGATAAATCAATATTTGTTTCCAGTATTTCTTAAAGAAGTCGCTGTAGTAAGTGATGACTAGGCTAAACAAAAATATTAAAAACAGTCTAAGATCAATTATTGCCCCTACCGCTAGAGCCGACAGATTAACTCGTTTCTGATAATATCCGACTATGCCTAATATAATCGCTATAACTGTGAATAGTAGAATTAACCGAATCAATTTATCTTTTAATAACCACTTTTTTAGATTCTTGTTAGTTAATGCTAGATAAATAATTATCGGACTAATTAGTAATAAAACTATCTCTTTCCAAATTCTAAATAAATAGATATGACCAAAATTACTAGCCAGCCAAGTAGTCAGAAACTCATGGAACGGCATTAGTAGTAAAATTATTAATACAACTATTTTAGTTATACTAACCAGTCTTGAGGTTAAAGATTTGTCCATAAGTGTTACAATTTATTATAGCCTATGAAAAGTAATTCATCCCTGCTTTATAATGTCTTTCTGATTATTGGGGATTTCTTTTCTGTCCTTTTAGCTTTCGTTGTTGCCTATATTCTTAGAGTGTCGTTAGATCATTCGCATATTTATCACCCACTAGGAGCATCTACCTATATTCAAGCTTTCTTTTTACTAGTTCCGATCTGGATCCTAATGTTCGCCTTAATTGGCCTATACAAAAATGACCTGATTGAGAAGCGATTCACTGAAATTGGCAAACTGTTTATTGGTTCATTTATCGGTATCCTACTAATCATTGGCTATAGTTATGGACTAAATCAAACTATCTTCCCAGCCCACTTGGTTGCAGTCTACGGATTTATTTTTTCTTTTGCCCTACTTGTTGGCTTTAGGACCATAGCCAGAAGATTAAAATTTCACCTATACAAGATTGGTTATGGGATTACCAGTGTTTTAATTGTTGGCAATACTGACGCCACCCACTACTTGGTTGAGTCATTATTTGATTCGGCTACTTCGGGATACAAAATTGTGGGTATTGTTGGCCCCAAAGATCATTTGAATTCAAAATTTAACTCAATACCGGTGTTCGAGTCCTTTGACTTGGCTTGTGAGAAATTAGGTACAGATAAAATCCGCAGCATTATTCAGACCGAACTATATAGTGGACCACTTAAAAATAACCAGATTTTGTCCTATGCTCAAACCAATCACAGCGCCTATCGATTTATCCCTGGAAATACTGAATTATTTGTAGGCAATATAGAAGTTGAGCTATTTAGATCTTCGGTTCCGGTAATATCGGTTCACCAAACCCCTCTAGTTGGATGGGGTAGGATCGCTAAAAGATTGTTCGATATTAGTCTTTCAATTTTAGTATTAGCTATTCTCTCACCATTAATACTGATTCTTATTATCTTGATGCTTATTTTTGATCCAGGCCCAATTATTTTTAGGCAGAAAAGAGTCACTAGGTTTAATACTGCATTCAATGTTTATAAATTTAGAACTATGAAAAGAAAATATAGTGGGCATGATCCGGTCGAAGCATTCAAATCAATGGGAAGAAATGATTTAGCTGAAGCGTTCGCAGGTTCGAAAAAACTAACTGATGATCCAAGGATTAGTAAAATTGGCGAAATAATTCGAAGATATAGCCTAGACGAGATTCCGCAACTAATTAATGTTATCAAGGGAGATATTTCTCTAGTTGGACCCCGAGCAGTCGTTCCGGAAGAATTAAAATACTATAAAGACAAAAGTTCACTTCTTTTGAGTGTAAAAACTGGAATTACCGGACTAGCTCAAGTAAGCGGTAGGAGTAATATTGATTATTACGAGCGGGCTAAGATCGATCTTTACTACGTTCAAAACTGGAGCTTTTGGCTGGATCTGACAATTTTATTCAAAACCCTACGAGTAATATTTAGCCGAGATGGTGCAAGATAGATATGAAAAAAGACTTAAAAGTTGCAATCGTCTGTGACTGGCTAACTGGGATTGGCGGAGCTGAGAGAGTTGTACTAGAACTACATAAACTATACCCTAAAGCCCCCATATATACCTCTCAATATGACCCTACTGCCATAGATTGGTTCGTGGACGCTGATATTCGCACCCTATGGCTGCAACGCTTGCCTAAGAGTTTAAAAAAGTTTCTACCACCGCTTAGAGCTATTGCCTTTAGGCGGCTAGACTTAAGCTCGTATGATCTGGTTATTTCATCAAGTGGAGCTGAGGCTAAAGCAGTTAAAACTGGCAAAAATACTATTCACATATGTTATTGTCATGCGCCCACTCACTATTATTGGATGAGATATAACGATTACCTAAAGAATCCCGGATTTGGCAAACTTGATTGGTTAGCTAGAATTGGTCTAAAAATATTAGTCGGTCCACTTAGACGGCTGGATTATATGGCTGCTCAAAAGCCTCAGTTTTTAATTGCTAACTCAAACTTCACCAAACAACAGATCAAAAAATACTACGGCCGTGACTCTGAGGTAATTTACCCCCCAGTTGATATTAAAAGATTTAATGTTTCAGATAAAAAACTAGTGCGAAAAGGTTTTATAGCAATCGGCCGCCAAACACCGTATAAAAAAATTAATCTAGCAGTAGCTTCAGCCACCCAACTAGCTGTGCCATTAACAGTTATTGGCAATGGCCCAAAACATCAACGCCTCGTTAGCATTGCAGGACCTAGTGTTAAATTCGTAACCAATGCATCAGACAATGAAGTAGCTAGATACGTTGCCTCAGCCGAAGCTTTTATTTTCCCGGGCATAGATGATTTTGGAATTGTTGCCGTAGAGGCTTTAGCTGCTGGTACGCCAGTAATTGCCTATAAGGGTGGCGGAGCAACAGATTATATTGTTGAAGGCGTAAACGGCCTCTTCTTTAACAAACAGACCGCTGATTGGTTAACGGTAGCCATGAAGTCGTTTAAATCAGACCAATTTGATTCGAAAGTGGTAGCTAAGTCGGCTGAGAAATTTGATGCCTCAGAGTTTAAAAAGAACATGGTAGACTTAGTAAATAAAAAAATTGCTAAATCTATGAAAGACAATATATAAATGTGTGGAATTGTTGGGATAGTCAGTAATAAAAGTGTTGTTAAGCCACTAATCGATGGGCTTAAGTCATTAGAATATAGGGGTTATGATTCGGCTGGAGTTGCGGTAATTAATGATCATCAGCCTATCAATATAAAGCAGGTGGGGCGAGTAGAATTACTTGACCAGGAAGTTACGCATAATGACGAGGCTATGAATGCAATTATTGGTATTGGCCATACTCGCTGGGCAACACATGGTGCTCCGACAACAATAAACGCTCACCCTCATTCAAATTCTAGTAATACAATTTTCGTCGTACACAACGGAATAATTGAAAACTTCAAAGAAATAAAAATCTTACTGGAAAACGAAGGCTATAAATTTATATCTGATACCGATACAGAAGTTATACCTCACTTAATTGATTATTATTTAAAGACAGAAAAGACTTTTAAACAAGCCTTCACAAGAGCCCTAGATGACCTTCACGGTGCCTATGCAATTGCGGCTTTATACACTAAAACCCCAGATTCTATTTACGTAGCGCGCTTATCTAGCCCCCTGCTAATCGGTATTGGCAATAAAGAAAATTATGTGGCATCAGATGCGTCGGCAATAATTAACCACACCAAGCAGGTAGTTTATCTCAAAGATTACGAAATGGCGGTTTTAACCAATAAATCTGTTAAGATACATAACTTTAAACGAAAGACTGAAATAATTCCCAAAACCGAGGAACTAGATTTCGATTTAGAAAAAGCTAAACTTGGTAATTTTCCGAACTATTTATTGAAAGAAATTTTCGACTCACCAGAAACAGTTAGATTAGCTTCTGCCGGAAGAGTTCGCAGTGGATCAAATATTATTAAACTCGGTGGACTTGAGAATGTGAAAGAACAGTTAAAGTACATCGATCGAATAGTAATTGCTGCCTGTGGAACTTCATATTACGCTGGACTGGTTGGCGAATACCTAATCGAGGAGATTGCCGGGTTGCCGGTTGAGGTCCAATTGGCGTCTGAGTTTAAATATAGATCTGAACCGTTTTCTAGGAGTACTGCCCTAATTGCCATATCTCAGTCTGGTGAGACAGCTGATACTATCGCCGCCATAAAAAAGGTTGAGAACTATGGGGTACTAAAGTTAGGCATCGTTAACGCTATCGGCTCTACTATATCTAGAATTACTGATGCCGGAGTCTACTGTCATGCTGGACCCGAACTATCCGTAGCTAGTACTAAAGCTTTTATAGCCCAAGTCACGGTCTTAACCGAAATAGCATTAAGCCTTAGTAACGGTAATTCACCCCTATTTAAGCCACTGGTTGATGAACTATCAATCCTGCCTGAAAAAATAGTCTCTATTCTTGGTCAATCTAAAAACATAGAACAACTGGCTAAAAAATACTCTAAATATAAAGATTTCATCTTTATGGGACGAGGCTACGCTTATCCGTGTGCCCTAGAGGGTGCTTTAAAATTAAAAGAGTTGACCTATATCCATGCCGAAGGTTATGCGGCCGGTGAGATGAAACACGGACCGCTGGCGATGATTGACGCTAACTTTCCAACTTTTGTGATTGCAACCGACTCAACTATGACCGATAAAACTCTTTCAAATATATCTGAGATTAAGGCTCGTGGTGGACCGATTATTGCCTTAGTATCTGAAGGAAATAAATCTATTAAGTCATATACTGATGACGTTATCTACGTACCAAAGACTCTTGAGCAAACTCAACCATTGGTTGTAGCCACGGCACTACATTTATTTGCCTATCATATGGCTATGGCACTAGGTAGAAATGTTGATAGACCTCGTAATCTAGCCAAGTCAGTTACTGTAGAATAATTAATAAATTTAGCCTTAAGAGACTAAGTTAATGCCTTCAATAATTAGTTTGGTACCATGCCAATCTGAAACCTCAATAATGTCAATGCCCATTTCTTTGACCGGGTAATCGTTACCACCTGGTTGTAGCCTGTCACCGATAAATAAGATCTGATCTTTATCGATGTCCAGCTCGGCCATCAGCTTTCTCATACCGTAAGCTTTATCTACGCCGGGTTTAGTAATATCAATTGAAGTTTCTCCGCCAGCTCTTACTTCAAAATCTGGAATTATCTCAGCTATGGCGTCCCTTAGTTTAGTTTTTTTGTCTCCAGTTGGATCCCACTTCTTTTTAGCATCAACTGGAGCGGATTGGCCTAATGCCGAAAAGGTAATCTGACTTCCCCTATCCTCAATAATGTCGCCCCAGGTATTAGCTTCCCAATAATTTAGATGTTTGGCGCTTGATTCAATGGCTTGGATAATTCTACCCTTATCTTTTGTTGGTATATCTTCCGAGTACTGAATTTTCCAATCTTTATTGGTTGGATTATATTTATGATACCTAGTGCCACAAGTTGGCATTATATGTAGTTTTTCTAATTCTTTATTTGATGCCTGGAGGTTGTTAATTAGCTGAAGCTCGAATTGTTCGAACTTACCACCAGAGATCACGCATACCTGTTTGTGGGTTAGTAATATACTTAGCTGCTCAGCCATCTCGTCGGGTAGCGGAGACTTACTTGGAGCCAAAGTACCATCTAAATCAAAAGCTATTAATTTCTTCATTTATTAAACCTTTTACTTACCTCTCCGACTTTTTGCGATAAATCTTTTCTAGCTACTAATATACCACTCGGCGTATTTACTACCACTATATTATCTAGGCCAATTACGGCAATAGGCTTGTCTTCATTATTTTGGATATATGAGTTCTCTACCTCTTCAGTCTCAACTCTTCCCTGTATATGATTACCATTTTCGTCGCTATCAACGGCTCTATAAATATCACTAAAAGATCCCAAATCCATCCAGTCAAACGAAGCATGAACTACTAAAAGATCTTTTACTTTCTCAATCAGTCCATAGTCTATGGTAACGTTTTCAAATTCAAGATAGGTTTGATCATACTCTTGAGCTGATGCCTTAGTTAGTCTCAGATAATTTGCATAAAGATTAGGCGCATTGTCTTTCATCTCTTGAATAAAAGTACTAACTGAGCCGACAAAATAGCCACAGTTCCATAGGTAATTACCACTCTTTAGATAGGTTTTCGCAGTTTCAAAATCTGGTTTTTCTTTAAATGAATGAACTTTGTAGACGTACTTATTACTATCAATAGATCCATCTTTTTGGATATAGCCAAAACCGATCGCGGGATAATCTGGCTCTGCGCCGACCAGAACAATTTTCTTTTCATTCACAGATATTACTGAGGCTGCCTTAAAGCTATCAATAAATCCGTTTGTATCTCTTATGAAATGGTCTGAAGATAGAATCACTATTGGTTCGTCTTGATCATGTTTTTTAGAGATATAGTCTAGCGATGCAATAATACAGTTTGCAGTTCCACGCCTACCCGGTTCTACGATGAAGTTTGCGTCAGGTAAATCACTCAACTGTTCTTTTACGTGTTGGATATGGCTGACTTCCGAAACTATATATATAGAATCAGATAATTTTTTGGCCCGCTGATAAGTTTGTTGCAAAAGCGATAGCTCACCACTGCCAATTTTGAGTAAATGTTTTGGATAATCCGGTGTAGATAAGGGCCATAGCCTGGTACCCGAACCACCAGCGATAATTACTACTATCATGAGGTCAATAATATCATAGGATCACTGTGGTAATTTAAGGATTATCTAAGTCTTAATTTATTGATATAATTAAACTGATGAAAATATTAGTTACCGGTGGAGCCGGATTTATTGGCTCAAACTTTGTTAGATATATATACAAAGAAAGACCGGATTGGGACATTACTGTTTTTGATAAACTTACCTACGCTGGTAACTTAAAAAATCTTGAGGGCTTGGATGAGTCTAGGGTTCATTTTATTAAGGCCGATATTTGTGACTCGGAAGCTATTGATAACGCAATTGCTGATACTGATGCCGTAATTCATTTTGCAGCCGAGTCTCATAATGATAATTCCCTATTCGATCCATCTCCATTTATTCAAACAAACCTAATTGGGACTTACACAATTCTTGAAGCAGTTAGAAAATACAACAAAAGGCTTCATCACATTTCAACCGATGAAGTATATGGCGACCTTGAACTAGACGACCCAGCTAAATTTACACCGAATACTCCATATAATCCATCTAGCCCATATTCAAGCACTAAAGCAGGATCAGATATGTTAGTTAGAGCTTGGGTTAGAAGTTTTGGAGTTAAGGCTACAATTTCAAACTGTTCAAATAACTATGGACCGTACCAACATGTTGAGAAATTTATCCCTAGACAAATTACCGAGATATTAGAGGGTAGAAAACCTAAACTATACGGTGCTGGCGAGAATGTTCGTGATTGGATACATACCGATGATCACTCTTCTGGAGTATTAGCAATTTTAGAAAAAGGTAAAATTGGTGATACCTATTTAATTGGTGCAGATGGTGAGAAAAATAATAAACAAGTTATTGAGCTAATTCTTGAGCTTATGGGAAAAAGCTCGAGTGATTACGAACATGTCAGCGATAGGCCCGGTCATGATTTACGCTATGCCATCGATTCATCTAAATTAGAGAACGAGCTAGGTTGGAAGCCTAGATATACTGATTTTAAATTAGGTTTAAAAAATACTATTAAGTGGTATAGAGAGAACGAAGCTTGGTGGAAACCTCAAAAAATTGAAGCTGAGGCAAAATACCGAAAGACAGGTAGATAATGGCCGTACCGACAACTGAATTTACTGGTCACAAAACTAATATACCCGGTCTTTTAATTTTTGACGTTACTTTCGTTGGTGATGAGCGTGGATATTTTCAAGAGAAGTATCAGAAGGCTAAATTAATCAAAGAAGGACTACCGAGTAGTTTTGAAGTTGTTCAAAATAGTCTCTCATATAACAAGCAGACAGGCGTAACCAGAGGCTTTCATGCTGAACCTTGGGATAAGTATATATCCGTAGTTCGTGGAAAAGTATTTGCGGCTTACTTAGATTTACGTAAAGGAGATACATTTGGAAAAGTCGTGACAGTTGAGATTGATGCTAATAAAACCGTGTTTTTGCCCGAAGGCGTAGCTAATTCTTTCCAGACATTAGAGTCAGACACTTACTATTTATATAGCGTAAATAGTCATTGGAGTGCTGATAATTACGATAAATATAGTTTTGTGAACCTAGCTGATCCAGATATTGCCGTACAGTGGCCAATAGACTTAAATAAAGCAATTATTTCAGAACGAGATCGTAATCACCTGATGCTAAAAGCTGTAGTGCCAATGGAGGTTAAATGAAAGATAGACAAATACTTATAATCGGGTCTAACGGTCAGCTAGGTAGAGCCTTGCAACAACAATACCCTGGCGCAAAAGCCATAGATGCCGATAAATTAGACATTACAAATTGGGTGGCTCTAGATAATTTCGATTGGACTGATATAAAAACCATTATTAACGCCGCAGCCTACACCAATGTTGACGGTGCTGAAACTAACGAAGGACGAATTGCTGCCTGGAAAGTAAATGCCGTTGCCCCTGCATATTTAACAAAGATTGCAAATAAACATGACATCACTCTAGTCCATATTTCAACCGACTATGTTTTTGATGGCAGCAATGATAATCACACGGAAGATGAGCCCTATAGTCCGCTATCAGTATACGGAGAAAGTAAAGCAGCCGGAGATATATCAGTGTCTCTTGCATCTAAGCATTATATTCTTAGAACATCCTGGGTAATCGGTGATGGTAATAATTTTGTCCGAACAATGCTAACCTTAGCTCAAAAAGGCATTAACCCAAGTGTTGTAGATGACCAAATAGGTAGACTAACTTTTACCCCCGAGCTAGTTAGAGCAATAGATTATTTACTTACTAACAACTCAGCTTTTGGAATTTATAACGTCACTAATGATGGTGAGCCAGCTTCATGGGCTAATATTGCTAGAGAAATATTTAAAATAACAGCCTTAGGTAACAGCGTGACTGACGTTACTACTGAGCAATACTATGAAGGTAAAACTGGCATTGCTCCAAGACCGCTTAATAGTGTTATGGACTTAGATAAACTTCATCAAACAGGTTTTGAGTCCCATAGTTGGTATAATGATCTTAAAGAATATATAGAGAAGGAAAAGATCCAATGAGAGGAATAATTCTAGCCGGTGGTTCGGGCACTCGCCTATATCCTATTACCATGGGCATTAGTAAGCAGCTAATCCCAATTTATGACAAGCCAATGATTTACTATCCTCTCAGCACTTTAATCAATGCTGGAATTAGGGAAATATTAATCATCTCAACCCCCCACGACATTCCCCGCTTTCAAAATCTATTAGGTGATGGATCGCAAATAGGCTGCGAATTTAGCTATAAAGTCCAAGAAGAACCACGCGGACTGGCCGATGCCTACATTGTGGGTGCTGATTTCATCGGCAAGAGTAGCGTTGCCATGGTTTTAGGAGACAATATTTTCTATGGGAGTGATCTAGATAATAAAGTTAAAGATGCTATGAACAATTTAGATGGTGGGGTAATTTTTGGGCAACAAGTAGTTGATCCAGAGCGCTACGGGATCGTAGAGTTCGATAATAAAATGAACGTGATCTCGATTGAAGAAAAACCCGAAAAACCAAAATCTAATTATGCTATTCCCGGTCTCTATTTTTTTGACAATGACGTTATTGAAATAGCCAAGAATGTAAAACCCAGCGCTCGAGGTGAAATTGAGATAACTGAGATTCATAATGCCTACTTAAAACGTGGCAAACTTAAAGTTCAATTACTTGATCGAAGCACGGCATGGCTAGACACCGGTACATTTGAGTCAATGAATGATGCTAGCGAATATATTCGCGTTATCGAAAAACGTACAGGAATTAAAATCGGCTGTATTGAAGAAGCAGCATATGGACAAAAGTTTATTAATAAAAAACAGCTTGAAGTAATCGCGAAACCACTTGTCAAAAGTGGCTACGGTAAATATCTGCTAGAACTTGCTTAGGATTGTGCACTTTTTCTGATTAAAATACTGCTTAGACATATGATTGGTCGTATAACCGACAGTCTATGTAAGATGCTTTATTTATCTTTATGTACAGAAAGATTACGCCATATGAATAATTTATTCATAAAATAATTCCATATCATCGCGATTATAGCCGCTAATGCCAAGGCGGATAATCTGTCAAACAACGAGGAGAATATAGCAAACATAATTACAGTCATTAAAGAACCGAATGAATTTGTTGCAATATAGGTCAGATACCTAGACCATATTTTAAACCTAAACACGCTCATCTCTGTATCATTAAGTTTATACGTCCAATGATCATTAAATAAAAACGTGACTTGCAAGGCTATTATGGCTGCAAATATTTCAGATATAATTTTATTTATCAAAAAATAGCTAGAACAAAGACGTAATACGAGATAATTAATCAGAAAACCACAAAGCCCAACAATGACGAATCGCATAATCAATGATCGCTCATTATAGATTTTTTCAATCATATATTGCGTGTTATGCGATACTTAAATATTTTATAGGCACACTCAATTCCATCTCTATAGTTTATCTTCTTTCCTTCTTGTTTGGTTCGGCCACGAAAACTGATTGGGACTTCATGAATCTCTATACCTCTTCTTAATAATTTACTTATCACTTCTGGGGCATAATCAAAACCATCCGAAATAATATTCAAATCCTTTAGCAAATTAGTTTCAACCATCTTATAGCACGTATGCATGTCTGTAATATTTGTTCTGTACAAACGACGTAATAGAAAATTATAAAATCTATTTGCATTATAATTCGACGAAGCCATTCCTTCAATATCCCCCCTAAAACGAGACCCGTATACAACTGATAAGCCTGACTTCATGGCTAAATTTAATAGCTTCGGAATATCTCTCGGATTATATTCAAGATCAGCGTCCTGAATAACAAAATATCTACCTTTAGCGTTTTGTAGGCCAGTCTTTATACCCGCTCCCTTACCTTTATTTCTTGCATGACTAATAACGTTTAGGCTAACTTTTGGACTCCCTTTAAAGTTTCTAACAAAATCATCAATTATTCCCAGGGAACCGTCACTTGAGGCATCATTAACAATAATTACCTCGTAGGAATCAATCGACAAAGACGCTACCTTAGACAAAATGGTATTCAAAGTTTTTTCCTCATTATAGACTGGGACCAAAATAGATAAGACGGGTCCCTTCATTTTTCAACTACCAAAATAGCATTCTTGCCTATAAATTTGTTGGTGATGGAATGTAGTTTTTTGCTGAATGGAAAAATAATCTTATCATACATACTAATAGATTTTGCGCTAAGATTACCGTTCCCACCGCTAATACGATAAAACAGTGCAGCGGCAAAACCGGCTGGATCATAATAACGCACCATTCTAATTTTAAAACCTGATGATTCGGCTAATTTCCTAAGATCCCTAATACGATAACGTCTATAATGTCCAACTTTTTTATCCATATTTGAAAAAAGGACCTGATAGGCTGGGACATAAATCAACAGTCTTCCACCTTCTTTGAGTTTACTCTTTAATACTTTTATTTGAGATAAATCATCTTCAATATGTTCGAATACATTGAGTGAAAAAATTAGATCATAGCTTTCGGGTTTAATCTCTTCTAGGTCTTCGAATACTTTAAATCCCAGACTATCTAAAATATTTCTCAACGTACTATCTGGCTCTAGGCAGTCTGAAGTAATATTCATCTTTTTTAATAAACATGAATATGTTCCCGACCCAGCACCAAAATCCAGTATCCTATCTTCTTTATTATTCATCTGATCGATAACAAGACTGATTAAAAACTTATTGTAGTTGACCGCCTCGGTCATTGCCTCTAAATTTGATTGGCCAGTGTAGATGAATTCTTTTTTTTCTTTCATAATACTAGTTCTACACAACACGACAGGATAACGAATGTCCTTTTAATAAAGCGTAATTTTTTATTATTGCAAACCTCTGTATAATACTCAATATCTTAAGGCATTATATGAATATATCTCAATTATCCACTACTTTTTTAAATACTACAAATAAAAAAATTTATAAATGGGCAATGTGGTTAATATTATTAATTGGAAGTCTTTTTAAATTAGGTTTAGTCAGTGGGCAGCATCTTCAATATAACAGCTCTGCCATGGAAGATGATAGACTCTTTATCAACCTAGCTAATAATATTCTACACGGACAATGGCTCGGTTCTTACAATAGCCTAACTTTAATCAAAGGACCTTTTTATCCAATATATTTGGCACTAATACATTTAATCCACACGCCACTACTCTTGTCAGAACAAATTTTATATATTATTGCTTGCTTAGTCTTCTTGGTAAGCATCTATCCATTCATCTGTTTATATCCAATTGTTAAGAAATCAAACAAACTAAAATACATTATTGCTACTCTGCTTGGATTAGCACTTATTTTTAATCCGATTTCCTCCGACACAATGCCTGCAGCTCGGGTTATAAGAAATGGTATCTATCCGGCGTTAACATTACTTACCGTTTCTTTATTTATTGCATTAGTTGCTTATCGTAAGTCTAAATTATGGAAATATATTTTTATTTCCATAGCAGCCGGATTAGTATTATCATCTTTTTGGCTTACTAGAGAAGATGGTATCTGGATTATACCTTTTTGCGTTAGCTTAATTATGTATCTTTTCGGATTAACTATTTGGCAAAGAGCAAAAACGCCTTATTGGAAATGGAGATTGGCTATATTGTTGCTACCATTTATTATTTTATGGTTATCGGTATTTACAATATCCTCTATAAATTATCACTACTATAGAGTTAATAATGTTGTTGAGGTTCAATCTCCACAATTTTTGGATGCCTATAGTTCATTAACGCGTGTTGAGACCGGAAACTGGGTGCCGGTTATACCGGTTTCAAAATCAAGCCGAGAAGCTATATATAAGATTAGCCCCGCATTTTCACAATTAAAACCTTATCTGGAGGGTAACATTGGAGAGGCGTGGACCAATATATCTGCCTCCGTCTATCCTCAATACCCTGGTGAAATTGCCGGCGGATGGTTTCTTTGGGCATTTCGATATTCTGTAGAAGCTGCTGGATATTATAAAAATGGGCATACGGCCATGAATTACTATCAACAATTAGCAAATCAAGTTAATGGGGCCTGTAATCAAGGCAAGCTAACTTGTACTAAATCAACCGATAATATGTATCCTCCTTTAAATTCACGCTACATACATCCATTTATTTCAACAATGGGACATGCCTTTAATTTCATTTCTGGGTTTCAACAATATAATCCATCACCACCAAATATAATTGGAGATCCTAGTTCATTTAAGCTATTTTCAATAATTACTAATGAACCAATTAGTAATTATAACAACCAGAGAAAAATAGACTATCTTGTTGGCATAGGAAAAATATATCAACTGACCTTTCCTGTGCTTACTTATTTATCAATTTTGATATATCTAATATTGTTATTTGTGAAAAAAGTCTATGCAAACTCTCTGTTTATAATCCTGGGTTTAGTAGTTATGGTTATTGTGGTTAGGATGATTTTATTATCTCTCGTGACCGCAACATCCTTTCCAGGAATTAATACACTCTATTTTGCCTGTATTTATCCTTTACTAATAATATTTGATTTTATGACTTTGTTCACTTTTTTGGATTTATGTATTAACAAAATTTCTGATAAGACCAAACTGGTGTAATTAGCGCCTATTTTTTTCCATCTTGGTTGACCCTACCAACCGATACACAGTGATATCCGTGATCTTAGTCAATATGAGCTAGATGACATTGCCAGGAAGCTTAATAACAAACCAAGGGAAACTAGACTGGCATACACCTACCTAAGCTTACAATTGGATTAAACGAAACCAGAGTAAATAGCTAGACTTAACGCAGGTTGCGTTTGGCTCTTTAATTTAGGTAATAACGTCTGTAGTAAATGGCACGTTTAATCTATTGCTTAACTTAAAAAATATTAATCATGGTAAATAATTAAGACACAACGCTCATCCAATACGTATATTTATCATATATAAAGCTCAAAGATAAATTGATATAAACCCACAACTAAATGCAGAGGTTATATACTGACGTATCATTTAATGGTAGGTTTTATCTTTCTGTCTGCATGAACATCTAGGCCAAAATTACTACTAAGTTTGTAGAAGTTCCTATTATAGTATGGGTCAACGTCCAATGAGCCATTCCATCGTTTTCTCATAAATTTAGCAGCCTTTTCCAATTCTTTCATATCTCTATTTTGGTGGACTCTGCCTACAGATATGGATTCATGATGTATTAGCTCAACTTGGGGTAAATATATATTTCTGTAGCCTGCTTTTATAAATTTCATACACAAATCTACATCATTAAAAGTTACCCTAAGCAATGGATCGAATCCTTTGACTTGCCAAAACTTATTAACGGAGATCATCATACAGGCAGCTGTAACTGCGGAACTGTCTCTAATAGTATTAACGTAAACTTCGTGAGACTGATCGTCTTCTATGGAGCCTGATCTAACTCCAACATGATCAGCAACTGGTTCAACGTTACCTATACCAACCATAACCCCCGCATGTTGAACGGTATGATCGGAATAAAGTAATTTAACTCCGACAGCTGCCACGTCATCTTGCTGAGCATACCCCAACATATCCTCCAACCAGCTATCGGTTATTATTTCAGTATCATTATTGAGCATTACCAAATACTCACCTGTAGCATGCTTGGCTCCAAAATTACATGCCTCAGAATAATTAAATGGCTGGTGACGCCAATACTTAATGTGCAGTTTTTTAATGTTTGCATTAGCCCTTAGCTCTCGATAGTAAGTTTTAGTGTCCAGCTCCCTAGAACCTGTATCAACAATAATAATTTCGTAGTTTTTGTATGTTGTTTTGCCTAATATAGTGTCGATACAACGTCGTAAATATTCAGACTTATCTTTAGTTGGAATAATAATTGAAATTAGGGCTTTGTGTGATGGCTTATAGCCGGGGTTCCAAAAACCACTATGTATGCCAGTCGATATCTCGTATGGGCTTTTATTCATGCGTCTAAGGTGATTATCTAATGCTGTTCTCTGGTTCGCTAGGGCATAATCTTTTGCCGATAAGTTCATTGCTGTCGAGCCAGAATGTGAGCGCCAACTATAGAGAACCGTCGGTATATGGTATACCTTATCAGTGTGCTCACCGGCTCGAAGAAATAAATCCCAGTCTTGTGCGCCAACCAAATGTTTGTCAAATCCTCCAAGCCGTCGGACCAGAGAAGCCCTGAGAACACTAAAATGTGTAATGTAGTTAATGCACTCCAATAGATGTGGGCTCCAGTCGGGTTTAAAGTATGGATAGAAATGCGTAAAACCATCGGCCTCAATCTTGTCTTCATCGCTATAAATTAGATCTGCATCTTTGTGATTTTGTAACACTTTTACAACTTCGTATAAAGCATTTGGCCACAAAAAATCATCATGGTCTAGTAGGGCAATAAATTCACCAGTAGCCATATCAATAGCCTGATTGCTGGCTACGCTGATATGGCCATTGATCTTAGCCCGTTTAAAAACTATTCTAGGGTCACTTTTAGTATACTTATTCAACATACCTACAGTATCCTGATTGGTTGAGGCATCATCGACGATACATAGTTGCCAATTAACATAGGACTGAGCTAAAACTGATTCTATACAAATTCTTAGATACTCTGGATTGGTATTGTATACGGGCAAAATAATCGATATTAGAGGTCTATAACCAAAATTAGTTGAATCAAATCGTTGTCCAGTGAGTATTGTGGTCGTTGGGTAATTGATAGAAAGCCATTTGGTATACTCATTTTCACGCTGTAATTTCGTTTCTAATCGTCTCGTCTCGTTCTTTAGGCTTATTATTTCCCGTGTTTTATCATCAGTTTCGTGGAGTAATTGAATAATACGATTAGCGTGGACTTGTTCGCGGCCTATGGATGCATAAAGACTACGTTTTTTAACAACTGGCGAATAGGATTTAAGGCGGGATATTGGGTTTTTCATAAAAGTTTTAAGAAGGCATCACTTAACATTGAGAAAATAATCTCAAGCTCTGGTCGATAGATGTCTGGCTCTGTCTTAATATTGATTTTTTGCTTTTTACTGGCCACCATAAAACTTCGATAGCCTGTGGCAGAAAAGTCAGACTGCATCATATGACTCAAGTAGTAATTATTTAGTTCTTTTACTTTAGCAACAAACTTTGGGTGTATCGATTCTTGGGCTACTAAAAATCCAGCCCGAGTTACTAGCTGCCAATTGTCTAGCGAGGTATGAGAAAAATGAGAAACTTCTAGTCCTGAATTACTAAGTACCTTAGTTGCATTCTGCAAATCAGGTAACTCATCTAGCAAATGTTCAAATAGCCAACGGTGGTCTTCTCCGGTCATGTCTTTGTAAAACTTATTGGCTGATATTTCAGCCTTGCGTACACCATCAAGATTAAAAGGAGCAGCGGTAATCATCAAGTCTTTAGTAACTCGCGATGATTCTGTTAAAAATTGTGGCCGGTCAGTCTTGCTTATGTGCTCCAGTACATCGCAAGATATAACCACGTCAAAACTATTGTCAGCAAATGGCATGATTAAGGCACTCCCTTGAATATAATTTTCCAGATTTGCCTCATTCGGTAGAATATCAATGATAGTTAGATCAACGTCTATGAATTTTCTTAGGATACTACCGGATCCACCCACGTCTAAGACTTTTAACTTCTTGGATCCTAGATGCTTTTGGTAAGCCTGCAAAATAACAGATATTATTAAATAACGACTAACAAATGTAGGGTCAGATCCACTAAAGCCACTGATATCTATTTTTTCTTCTGACAAACCCTTGCTTATATCTAAATCTAACATGAATTTATTCCCCTAGCATTAAAACTATCACTTATTATTACATAACATTAGGCCGTGTGAATATTATTCTCAACATATTTATGCATACAGCTGTCGGAATCAATTGGACTTCTCGTCTCAAACCTATTATTTTTATATATAATTTAATACAATATCTTGAGCAACAAAATAACCCAAGAATATTTTATGCACAATATATTTGAAAGACAATATTATAAATTTACCAGTTTTCTGAGTAATATTGGCAAAAAAATTCCTAATAATCTAATTACCGCTAGCTTTGTTGTTTTGCCATCGTTGCTATATTTAATAAGAAGTTGGCAATATATCAGAGTCCCTCAATTATATGCTGAAGACGGTTCCGTTTGGTTGGCTAATGCATATAACAGTGGTGCTAAGTCGATTCTTGCCCCATATGCTGGGTTTGCTCACACGTCAGAACGTATATTTGCCTATTTAGTATCGATGTTACCTCTTCAAATTGCACCAATATTATTCAATATGGCTGGTTTTGGTCTATTTATTTTAATGTGCTACTACCTATTTTCATTCAGAACAAAAATTTTCACCAACAACTATCAAAAAATATTCATGGCACTAAGTTTGGGACTATTAGCAAATTTTAATGAATTTTTCTTTAACTTTTCAAACTCAATCTTCCTGCTAGGCATAGTCGGCCTGAGTATTTATCTTATTACACCATCAAAATATAGACTCGTTAACTTGATTGAAAAACTATTATTTATTCTGGCTTGTTTGACTCTACCCTTTGCTTGGTTCTATTTGTTAATAATAGGTTTTGAATGGTTTTGGCGAAAAAAATATAACTTATTTTTCTTAATAAGCAGTGTTATTGGAAGTATCATACAGGTGCTAGTTCATTTGTTTAGCGCCTACTCTAGGCCAAACATACCACTCACGACCATTACTTCATCAAGATATACTGTTATAGAAATATATAACCAAATCGTTACACCAGCCTTCCGTCATGCACGCATAGATATTAGTCCGACAATACCCGATAAACATTTTTTCGTTTTACTTATATTCTGCTCATTACTAGCATTAACTTCTATAATTATTCTTATTAAAGATGCCTCGTCAAAAATTAAATACTTAGCTATTTTCTTATTATTATTCACCGGCGCATCTCTAATAGGGGCACTTGCTGGAGGTAATTTTAGCCCGACAGATGCATTGAAATTTATGTCTACCGCAACTTATGGCAATCGTTACTTTTTTTATGGAATTCTGTTTATGACCATCGTAATAGCTATAGCGACTGATACCTATATTAAGAAAAAAGCAAAGTATCTTTTTTTAATAATGTTTATGATTTTCGGTGTATTTACCGCACTTCAATATAATAGCTTAAGGGTTAATAAGAATTTCTATAATTATTCTTCGATATATAAAAGAGATGTCACTATACTTAATCAATCGAGGGCACATACTTTAATTCAAATACCTGAGAATCCTGGCAACACTTGGTTTATTAATCTAAGCACAAAAAAATAGATTAGATACGATATATCCTGTCTGTAGTCCTATATTTCTTATCATGATAAGATTGTATGAGTAAAAAGGATTAGAATGAATTTAGGGATAGCAATACCTACATATAACGAAGCAACTAATATTGGCCAATTGCTTGAGAATATACACTTAAGCTTGGTCAACTTACCTTTAATATCTACTACCATACTAGTAATTGATGATAATTCTCCAGATGGTACTGCCGAAATCGTCAAAGAATTCGCAAATAAATACAATACCAAAAATTTCAAAATTGATTTATTGGCAAGAAAAATTAAGAACGGGTTGGGTCGTGCATACATAGAGGGCTTTAGTAATTTATTAGATCAAGGCTCGGATTTTATTATACAAATGGATGCTGATCTATCACACGATCCAGTCTATTTACCTGCATTTATAAAATTATCGGGGGATAATGATCTGGTCGTAGGATCGCGTTATATACCAGGAGGAGATACACCAGACTGGCCATTATCACGAAGGATGCTTAGCAAAGTAGGTAACTTCTATGCTCGTCTCATTCTTAGCAATAAAATATCCGATTATACCGGAGGCTACAATATGTATTCTAAAGACCTTCTTGATAAAATTAACTACTCCAAAATTAATAGCACGGGGTACGGTTTCTTAATTAATTTAAAATATCTGTCCGTCTTAAACGCGCATGGCATACAACAAATACCAATAATTTTCCGAGATAGACAACACGGTAAATCAAAACTACCAAAATCTACTATATTAACTAACCTTATCCTTGTTCCAAAAATAAGATTGAAAAAACTTAAATAAAATCCGTCTTTCTTAGGCGTGATAACCCGTGGAGCTAATTTTTCAATACTGGTTATCACTCATTAACAAGATTATTCATACATTGAGCAATACTCATTGACATGATATTATTACTGGGTAATTAAAAATAAATATATGATAAAAATACTCAAACACCATAAGATATCATCGACTATCGTCCTGGTACTTATTGCTCTAGGCGTAGTCTACTATTTCCATATTCGACCCAATAACCAGATTACCAAGCAACCCCCACCGAAACCTACAATTAAACAATTGCCAACCAAAGCTAACAGTAGTGTTAGCCAACCAGCCGGATCCACTTCTAGCTCTAAGGGCACTACCGTAGATAATTCTGGGAAAAGCCCGTCAACAATTGCTACATTACCAAGTCAATGGGTCCAGTCTCAGTCAGGAGCTATTACTCTACAGCAACCAATAGCTAATTCAACTATTGCATCAGGATTTCTATTAAATGGCTTAGCTAGCGTAGGTAGTATAGGCTATACCTTAATCGATAATCAGTCAGGCGTCATATCACAAGGCACCATAAGCGTAGTTGGTGGAAAATTCTCAGCTACTATCAATTTTAAATCAACAAGTAGTACTGGTCGATTAGATGTATTTAGTACTGATCCTAACGGAAAAGAAATAAATGAAGTCCAGATACCTGTCAACTTCTAGCCTTAATCACATCATACGACGATCAGGATTTTTCATCGTTATAACGTTTGGGTTATTAATCTCATCTCAATTACTATTTCAAACCCCTAAGGCTAGTGCCATTACTTATAATTATACGAGTTATCTAATGGATGACTCGACTTTCAGGGCATCTTTTACTATGACAGCTGCTTCTATACAGACATTTTTACAAAATGAGGGTAGCGGTCTAGCGACCTTCTCTGATACTGAAGTTTGTGGCACCGCCACTAGTGGTGCCATGATGTCTGTTTATTCTTCCTATTATTCTTGTGGCGCCACTGTATCTGCAGCACAAATAATCTATGATACTTCTCAGGCTTATGGTATCAATCCTCAGGTTTTGCTAGCAACTATGCAAAAGGAACAATCATTAGTCACAACCCCTAATCCGACAGCCTCTCAATTAAACTATGCTATGGGTTATGGTTGTCCAGACAGTAGTGGCTGTGCATCATATCCAGGATTTTTTACTCAATTAGCATGGTCAGCATGGCAATTTCGTTACAACTTCGAGGCAATTAGCGGAAACAGTTATGGTGGTTTCCCGGCAACATCATATCCATGCAATGGTACGACAAGATATTATAGCGCCGCTCTAAAAACTGGCAATAATATAACATTTTATGATGACTATGGAACTGGTTATGCTAATTTCACTCTGCCAAATGCCGCAACATCATCTTTGTACTGCTATACCCCCCACGTCTTTCCAGGTAGTGCTCAAGAATACTACTCTGGTAGTTATAATTTTGTATTCTATTTCTCCCTATGGTTTGGTGGCTCAGCTACGCCATATGCATTTAAGTCATCTACGGGTGCTGGGGTCTATCTATTCGTGAATGGCTACAAAGTCGCGGTTCCAACCATGGCGATGCTCCAAGACTATGGTATAAATCCTGGAGCAATTCAAACTTTTACTCAAACAGAAGTAGATAATATACCGACCCCGAGCGTTAACACTAATGGCATCAGCCCAGCCTTAAGCTATCTAGTGCAGGCTGTTAATAATCCAGCGATATTTCTAGTAACTGTTGGCCAAAAATATGCCATAACAGACATGAACCAATTTTATGGGTTTAACTTCAATACCTCTAATATCGCCTACCTACCACTTAGCTTCATTGCATTAATAAAAGGATCCGGGGCTCTTACCGACTATATCCAAAATCCTCACAATTCGGTTTTTCAAATTAATGCTGGTTATAAACGAATTATATTCGATTATTCAACTTATGCTGCACTAAATCCCAGCGGTGCCTATACGCCAGTAAGTGATTCCATATCAGTTATGATTCCTTCGGGCCTACCCATAGTAAATCGTGAAGTCTTAATTAATAACAGCGCAGGTACCGTTTTCTTATTGTTAAACGGATCCTACTACGGATTATCCTCAATGGATGAATATAATTGCTGGGGATTTGGTTCATCTCTAAAAACACCTATGTACTCATTGGTATATGATACTGACGTGGCGCCGATTAATAGTACTGTCAATTTAACTAGTTGTATGGTCACAAATAATCAAGGTACAACGTATTTATTAAATGGCTCAAATAAATATTCTATACCCTCTAATTATGGAACCTTTAGCGGGACTATTAATCTAAACTCAGATTTAAGCGGACTGATTAACAATGTACCGTCTGCAAGTAGCCCCTTGAGTCAAGCTATAAATTCACCCAATTCTCCCGTTGTCTGGTATTTGGAAAACGGAACTAGAGAGACTATACCTTCCTTATCCACTCTCACGCAACTTGGCATAAGTCAAATTACTGGCTTAGGCAATTATGTTCTGTCCTCTATACCAACTGGTGGTATTAAGTTGGCTGATGGCGAGTTGGTTAAATCAGATAATAATGGTGCTGTTTACATGGTTTCAGGCAACAGCCGAATTCTGTTTGCATCTGGTTCTGATTTTATTGCCTATCACTTCAACTGGTCCGATATAGAGACAATACCACAAGCTAATTTAGATCAAAATTATCCATATAATAATGTAGTAGTTCAAAAATATATTTATGATTATTCGAACAATACTGAGTACATTGCTGATCAGAATGGCTGTTATTCATTAACTACCAATCAATTGTCAAATTATGGACAAACTCAAACTGGAATCATAAATGCTCAAGTATACAGCGGTAGATTATATCGTAATCTTAATTTGGCGCAGTGTAGTCCAGCCAGCAATTATGTAGCCGATCCATCAACAGGCACAATTTACTCTCTAAATAATGGTATTAAGGATCCGTTCTCAAGCTGGAATGCATTGGTTATAGCTAGTGGCACCACTAGCCCCTATATCACCAACCTGAGCCCATCAACCCTCGCCACATTCCCTACCGGACCCTCAATTTAGGATCCATCAGTTGTCTATATAGATCCGAACAGTGTACAATTAACAGACGATGCTAAAAAAAATGATGCGGAAGTTTAGGGTTAGTTTGAAAGTATTTCGTGAAGAAGGAATATTAAACTTCACAGCTCTAATCTTTGAATTTATTGCCAAATATCTACGACTAGTAAGTAAAAACACTTCTAAATCAAGTCATGTTGGTGGATCTATCCATACTAATGTTAGATATGAAGATGCTCTAAGGGCAGACTTCCATCAACCAATTAGGCCATGGAAAGGCTCAAACAAACAATCTTTGACATTCAATTGGATTATGCCGCCTCCAGGAAAAGGTAGTGGCGGACACTTAAATATTTTTAGATTTATTCACTATCTAGAAACCAACGGGCACACGTGCCGGATTTATATATATAGCCAGAAAGGTAAGAGTAAGATTAGCGACATAAAAGCAATTATGGGTGATTCATATCACTCAGTTAATGCAGAGATGGAATGGTTGGATGAAGATGAACACATGGCGGAAGCTGACGGCATTTTTGCCACCAGTTGGGAAACAGCCTATGCGGCCTATAACTCAAAACTAGACGCTAAAAGATTTTATTTCGTCCAAGATTTTGAGCCATATTTCTATCCAGTAGGAGGTCTTTATACTTTAGCA
This sequence comes from bacterium, assembly GCA_021781215.1. Taxonomy (GTDB): domain Bacteria; phylum Patescibacteriota; class Saccharimonadia; order Saccharimonadales; family DATKHC01; genus JAJXXC01. The sequence continues at coordinate 166,221 of JAJXXC010000002.1, read as the reverse complement.
GAAAATAGCTATAAATTCGGTTTTTACGGAGTGACTGCCGGTGGTTGGTTGGCTAAAAAACTCAGAGCTGATTATGGTATGTCTACTGATTATTACAGTTTTGGAGCTGATGAAAATATTTATTCATTTACTAATAGTGGAAAACGTAAAGAAATCTTATTCTACGCCCGTCCATATACTGAGAGACGAGGTTTTGAAATAGGTGTTATGGCGCTTGACCTATTCCACCGCAAACATCCAGATTACACAATCAACATGGTCGGCTATGATGTTTCTAATTACGACATACCCTTTCAATACAATAATCTTAAGACACTAGAAATAAGTGAGTTGAATGAACTATATAATAGATGCGCCGCCGGTCTGGTTCTATCATTCACCAACATGTCTCTATTACCTTTGGAATTATTAGCCGGTGGCACCATCCCAGTAGTTAACGACGGTGATAATAATCGGCTAGTGTCAGACAGTGAATATATTGCCTATTCTCCAGCCGATCCAATCTCACTAGCTAACAAATTGTCAGAGATAGTCACCAAACCAGATCTTGCAGCATATGCACACCTAGCATCAAAAAGCATTAAACAAAGTAGCTGGGATGAATCGGGAGAAAAATTTGTTAGTATTGTGGAGAGGGAGACTCGCAAAAAATGAGTAAGATTGTTGTTTTCGGAGCAGATGGTTTTATAGGCCGCCACTTAGTTAATCGACTAAGTGAGGTTACCGATAATACTATTATTGTCTTTGATAAATTCTCAAACTATCAAATAGGTAGTGACCACCCTTTTGAAAAACTTAGTAATGTAACTATAGCTCCGGGTGATTTCTTTAACCGAGATGACTTGGTTAATGTACTTAGTGGCGTCGATTACGTTTTTCACCTAATATCCTCCACTAACCCAGCAACCGCCAATAACGATCCGTTTATAGATATTGACACCAATATTAGGGGTAGTGTTGAGCTATTTGAAGTATGTGTTGAGCAAAAGGTAAAAAAGGTAATTTTTTTATCATCTGGTGGCACTGTTTATGGAGATGTCGATAGCGATCTAATTGATGAATCGAGCACGCCAGCGCCAAGGTCTCCTTATGGAATTGGAAAATTAACTATCGAGCATTATCTTCGCTATTTCAAACATCGATCCGGATTAGATTATATTGTCTATCGGGCAGCCAACCCATACGGTCCAGGTCAAAACATTCATGGCAAACAAGGCGTAATACCAGTATTTTTGTATCACTACCTAACAAAAGAACCGATAACCATCTATGGTGACGGATCAATGGTACGCGACTATCTTTTTATTGATGATCTTATAACTATGGTGGTTAATAGCTATCAACAGGCTAATAAATTTCCTGAATATAACATTGGTAGTGGTAGTGGTAAAAGTGTTAATGAATTAATTAAACATATCGAAAGTTGCACAGGATATAGTGTAGATAAAAAACACACTCCCACGCCTAAAACTTTTGTTGATAAGATAGTATTAGACATTTCTCGTTTCAATGATGAGTTTGGAATAATTCCTCGAGTTAACCTTGAGGATGGAATAAAAAGGACCTGGGACTATGTCCAAGAACTCTAGCAATAAGTATATTAGTGTATTTATACCTACATTTAACGGCGAGCAGTATCTAACTGAGGTTATTGAAACTATTTTGTACCAAAAATTACCAACTGGGTATGAACTTGAGCTTTTAGTTATTGATTCGGGATCAACTGATAAAACCCTTGAGATCCTTGCTAGTTATAAACCCAGACTCACAATGTTGCAAATACCAAATGCTGAATTTAGTCACGGCGGTACTCGTCAACGAGCTGCAAAAATGGCTAAGGGCGAATTCATTTTATTCCTATCACAAGACGCAACACCTTATTCTGATCGTTGGTTGATTAATATGATTGAGCCATTTTATCTAAACGAGCGAGTTGGCTGTGTATTTGGCAGACAAATCCCTAGGCCAAATGCCGCACCAACTATTAAACGAGAAGTTGCTGGCGTATTTGGAGGTCTTGGTGCCGCAGACATAATATCAATACATCGAGATAAATCGCTGGTCGACAAACAAAGTATTTCTAGTATTAATGGGTTCTTCTCAGATGTAAACTCTGCAGCCAGGAGAAGCCTTTTAGTTGGGCCAGTACCCTTCCGTGATGTTAACTATGCTGAAGATCAAGCTCTTGCCGAAGACATGCTTAAACATGGTTATTTTAAGGCATACACACCGCAGGGTTCGGTTTGGCATTCAAATGGATATACGGCCAAACAATATTTTCATCGTAAATTTGATGAGTATATAGGCCTGCAAGAGAGTGTTGGAATAAATCTACTTCCAAGCAGACGATCGCTTTTATTGGGATGGATTAAACCAACAATTGCCGACTGGAAATTTATTGATCGTGACCGAGAATACACAACGAAATCAAAAATTGTATGGTTTATCGAAGCACCTTTCTATAACATGGCAGAAAAAGCCGGACGCTACTTCGCATTAAAAAATATTAGTAATTCAAATGTGCGCAACAAAATGTCTCTTGAACATAAAAATCGAAATTAATCTGTTATAGACTACAATTTACTATACTTGTTATAAATTCTTATTGACAAGATACCTAAATAATGCTAATGTATTTAAATGAAACAAAATAAAAATAGATTAAAAAATTTAAGTGATGCCTTAGGCCGTATGGCAAAACCGAACACTACAAAAACTGACATTGAGCAATTGGTTACTAAAGAGATAACTGACATTGACGAGGTACTACGAGAACTATCAAACGAAGGTTTTACCTCTTATTCTAGTGGTAGGGGGCCATGGATAAACGACGAGCAGCGTATTATTAATGAGCTAGCCATTAAACATCCCGAAGGACGAATAGTTGCCATTTCAGAATATAAATCATATGCTCCTAGCGGTAATACTATTAGATCATACCCACAGAGATCTGATTTTCAAACACCCGATATCTATCAAGAGCATGTAGAAAAATGGCAGCTCCAGATGGAACCCGATATGCCACTTGTCCTTAAAGAATCAACATAGAGACAGATCTACAGACGGCCGGATTTTTATTTGTCTCGCCTATGATGATTGGTTAATATTACTTTACTTGTTATTAATGATTACGGTCCAATGTATACATCAGACCAATCAGGGATGTTGTCTGTTTTGTAGCTAAGTAATTTTACCCCCATAGGGCTTACTTCGTACATTTTTCGGTTTTCAATTTCAGACACTAACGACAATACTCGCTCAAGCGCATGAGACATAGTGCCATCAATTTGACCACTTTCAGACTCAAAGTCCGTGGCTTCAAATGATTGATCTAATATCGGCTTAAGAGCGTCTAGCCTTGCCCAGAACATAGTTCCAGCAAAGAAACCATAATCTAATCTATTGGTTTGCAATACTTGATTGGCGACTTCCCTAGAGTAGATTTTAGTTAATATCTTCGTCATATGCCTACCGTTTGCTTCAAAATTAACACTTAAGTTAAGATATTGATTATTCGGTCCGATAATTCCGGTATCTTTATATTCCAAAGATCTAAGCATCTGCTTCATAATTTCGGGGTTAGTCGGCAATAAATCATTAACCATAGTTTCCAGCCACCGACTACCATCTGTCCTGTGGGTTGATTTTTTAGAGTGAAGTTTTAGTACATATACATACCCTAATTTTCTGATTACCTTCAGTACTATTAAAAACGGCAAGACATCCCTACCATGATTTGGAACTATAATTACTTGAGCATTTTCAAAGTCTTTGATTATATTTTTTGCAAAATGGGCATTCTTGCTTGGCAGTGTAATAAATAGATCAAATTTATCATCTATTCTTGCTATTGATTTAGCAAACAAACTCCAGCTATCTGGGTAATAAAGATGAATAACCACAGCGATCTTGGTAGATTCGGAACGTTTTATTCTAATAGCCCTGCTGGCTTCTCGATATTTAAATTTAACTATTCTGCGTTTAGCTACTTCAGTTGGGTTAGACCGAATTAGGGTATTTTTAATACTGCGACCCTTGTTAGAAATAGCCCTCAGTTTAGCTTTGTTTAGTCGCATCGCCTTTTTTCAATACCTCAAGCTTTAATTTATCAGTACCGGAGATAATTGAATGTGGGTTGCTGCTTCCAGAAATAAAGAATGTTGCAGCTTTAATTTTTTGATCATAAAAAGTTGATGCCGATTCGTTAGCAATTGCCGGTTCAATATAATATTCTCCATCATTTAATAACTTTGGTAGAGATAATTTTAGAATAATTTTTTCTCCTGCCAAAAAAACACCGGTATCTTTAATGCCGTCAATTAGGGTATTATTTGCATACACCGCCTTATCGACATTCTTACACCACACCGTAACTCCAATAATTGGGTTCTCAATCTTCCTTTTTATATTCACGGTGAATTCTAGTGAAATCTTTTCACCAAATTGAAAATTCTTTTTTAGGTTACCTTTTTCATCATACGTACTAACCTTATCTATGTGCGCGTATTCTACTTTTCCCTGTTTATTTATTGGCCTAGCTTCACCTTCGGCTTCAGTTTGCGCCTCAGAAGCCTGGTCTAGCTCTTTAAATACTATATCGCTATAGCTTCTAAGGACTTCTTGTATGGTACCAGATTCAATCATCTTACCTTCTTCTATCAAAATCCCTCTCTCACAAAACCTTTCCAAAGAGCCCCTGTCATGCGATACGAATATTACTGTTGTATCAGTTTTCTTTAGTTCGTAGAAATAGTCGAAACATTTAGTCTGAAAAGCGGCATCACCAACAGCTAAAACTTCATCAATAAGTAAAATTTCACTTTTTGCACGAATGGCTATAGAAAATGCCAGACGGACCTGCATGCCAGACGAATAATTTTTTAGTTTTTGATCCATAAACCTTTCGATCTCGGCAAATTTAACGATATCATCGTACATTTCTTTCATTTCTTTGCGACTGAAACCCAATAGTGATCCATTGAGAAATACATTGTCACGGCCCGACAACTCTGGACTAAATCCTACGCCGAGTTCAATAAATGGGATTAGCTTTCCATTGACTTGAACGCTGCCGGTATTTGGACTATATATTCCGGCTAATATTTTTAGTAGTGTGCTCTTTCCACTTCCGTTTCTACCAACAACACCAAAAAATTCACCCTTCTTAATGTCAAATGATATGTCTTTAAGCGCTTCTTGCTCCTCGTAGCCTTTATCACGCTTATAGAAATTAACAAACGCGCTCTTAATAGATGTGTTTTTCTCATGCGGCAACTTAAAGGTCTTACTTACATTCTTGACGCTAATTGCAATGTCATCTTCCATGGCTATATGTTTTCTCCGAAATATTTAGATTGTTTCCTGAAATAAGATATTCCGATAATTAATACCAGGGCAACAATAGAGTATGGTATAAATTGATGCCATCCACCGTTAAAAATATGATTAGATATTAGTGTCTTTTTGGTAATTAATACATAGCGAGCATCTTGAAGCGCTTGAGCCATTGGATTAAGTATTAGCAGCTTCTGAAAGGTAACATTTGTAATGCGGGATAGCGGGTACAATATTGGGGTTATATAAAACCCGGCCTGAATAATAACCTCCCAGATATAGCTAATATCACGGTATTTGACAAATGCGGCGGATAGAAAAAAAGAAATGCCAAGAGCAAATAAATAGACCTCTAGAAATATTAAGGGCAGTAGTATAACCAGGTGACTGGGCACAATATGGCCAATAGCCATAAATATAGCAATTATTACCAGGTTCAAAAGAAAATTTATTACTGCCGAGAAGCTACTGCTTAAAACAATAATCCACCTCGGAATTCGGATTTTACGAATGAGATCGCCCCTACCAACGATTGACCCTAGGCTTTGCAAAGTCATTTCAAGGAAGAAGTTCCAAATCACAATTCCAAACAATAGATATTGGGCATAATGTGGTGTGCCGGCGCCAACTTTTAAGAACTTAACAAAGACAATGTATAAAATTATAAATATGAGTAGTGGACGAAGTAGTGACCATGCGTAACCAAGAACTGAATCTTGATAGCGAAGTTTAAAATCAGTGCGAACTAGTTCTGACAGCAAAACCCGGTTCTGCTTAGATAAGATACGTTTAAACATATAATATAGGGTATTATAGATAAAAAGGATGATTAAGTCGATGCCCAAAACTGCCGTAGTAGTTCTTAATTGGAACGGAAAAGACTCAATAAGTGATTGTTTGGATTCCCTATTGGCTCAAACTCTCAAAACTCAGATTATTCTGATAGATAACGGGTCTACTGACGGATCTCTTGAAATTATTCAGAAAAACTATCCAACCGTTGATTTAATTTTAAATCAGAAGAATTTGGGGTTTGCGGGTGGAGTTAATCAGGGAATCAAGCGAGCCATTAAACTTGAATTAGATTATATAGCATTACTAAATGATGATGCGGTTGCTGACGTGCATTGGTTGGATCATCTAGTAGACTCTTTAGACAAAAATCCTGGGGTTGGCATTGCAACATGTAAGTTTATGACCATAGATAGAAAAAAATTGGACAGCACTGGAGATCTATACACTAGTTGGGGTTTACCATTTCCAAGAGGCAGAGATGAAGCAGTAAGCACTAAATATGATGATTCAACTGAAGTATTTGGTGCTAGTGGTGGAGCTAGCATATATAGAATAGAGATGCTGAATGAGATTGGTTTATTCGATAATGACTTTTTTGCCTATTACGAAGATATTGATATCAGTTTTAGAGCACAGCTAGCCGGCTGGAAGGTTAAATATGCTCCAGAAGCTACGGCCTATCACCGGATTGGAGCTAGCAGCAGCAAGATTAAGGGATTTACGACCTATCAGACAATGAAGAATCTGCCCTGGATTGTAGTCAAGGATGTTCCCTTTAGTTTACTGCCGACTGTGGTGCCCCGGCTTGCTCTGGCTTATTGTGGTTTTATATTGAGTTCTATCCAACGAGGCCAAGGCATATACGCAATAAAAGGATTGATTGTATCGGTAGCTCTTTTACCAAAGAAACTAATTCAACGAAGTAAGATTCAAAGAAATAGAAAAGTTAGCTTGGACTATATAAAATCTATCATTAGCTACGATCTTCCACCGAATGCCACTAAGCTTAGAGCCTTTAGAAATAAATTTCATAAATAACTATTTAGGTCGTGTTTAGCTCTCGGCTTCAATGTCTGATTGAACCATCGTCTTAACTAGTTGTTCAAAATCTACTTTTCTTTTCCACCCAAGTTCACGTTCAGCTTTTGATGAATCACCCAATAGGATATTAACTTCGGCAGGTCTCATAAATGCAGAGTTTTGCTTTACGTATGGCTTCCAGTCAGTTATTCCTATTTCCTTGAATGAAGCTGTTAGGAAATCTTTGATTGAGTATGTTTCTCCGGTGGCTAAAACAAATTCACCCGGTTTATCTTGTTGCAACATTCTCCACATACCCTCGACATAATCTCCGGCAAAACCCCAGTCTCGTTTAGCATCTAAGTTTCCAAGTTCAATGTAATCTTGTTTGCCTAGTTTAATTCTTGCGACCGCATTACTAATCTTTCTAGTAACAAATTCCATGCCCCGCTTAGGGCTTTCATGGTTAAACAATATCCCGCAAGAAGCAAACATACCATAGCTCTCTCGATAATTAATAGTGATCCAGTGGCCATATAATTTAGCAACACCGTAAGGACTCCTGGGGTGAAATGGAGATTCTTCATTGTATCCCGTCTTTGGCATGTTATCACCTACGCCACCATACATCTCTGAGGTAGATGCCTGATAGAATTTAACAGATTTGCTTCCACCGGTTAGTCTAATGGCCTCTAGCATATTGAGTACACCCTTGCCCGTTACGTCTACTGTAAGCTGAGGATTTTTAAATGAATAGCCAACGTGGCTGACTGCTGCTAAATTATAAACCTCGTCGGGTGTAGCTACTTCTATTGCTCTACTTAGCGAAGATTGATCAGTTAGATCGGCCTCAATTATATTTACGTATGGTAATGACTTTTTTATCTCTTCGGTTTTTGGATTAGACTGCCCCCTCATAACCCCAAAAACCTTATAGCCTTTTTTGTTTAATAGTTCAGCTAAATAAAATCCATCCTGACCCGCAATACCGGTAATTAATGCACTCTTAGACATATTATTCTCTCCCTGATTATCTGTATTATCTTACCGTTACTTTAACATAATAGCGACAGTTTAGCCGACGATTAACCTATCCTCTTTAATGCTGCCGTCCTTAAATACTGCATATTTATACAGTGTAAAATTCCAGAACAAGCCTATGACCACTGCGATAAGTTTTGCGGCCAATAATTCGAGTATTTTTAGATGGAACGATTGTCCAAATAATGTAGCGACTCTAGCCTTGTCAATAATCCACAGCTTATCCGTTACTAAATAAATTACCGCATCTTGGATTAAGATAATCCCGATACCGGTTATAAGAAAAAATCTTATATATTGCCTAATTAAAAACCCGTCTTTTTGACGAAATACGATTCTATGATTCAAAAAATATGAAACGGATATTGCTATAGTAACGGATATGCTATTAGCTATCACTGACGACAGGCCAAATAACTTAACGATTGCTAGGAGTAGACTTATATCAAATAACGTATTGAATGACCCGACGACCATAAAACGGATTGTTCTAAACTCCCAAATTTTTTTAACAAAAACCAACATGCTACTATTCTACCCTACCTTTTTCTAAAAAGTTTACTGTGTATTATTGTACATGAAAAATCATAGTATTCGTGATGGTTTATAATATTTATCCAGATGTAGCCCGGCCGAGATCGCTACGCGGTCGATAGTAAAAATTAACTACAAGGCTTAAGTAGCCCCTACTCTTCTTCTTGGATTATTACACTCCATATAAATTGGCTATCCGAGGTTTTAAGCCGTTCCAGGTTGGTTATTAAGAATCTAGCACCTGTGCCCATATATAAATTATTAAGGTACTTGGTAATAAATCTTTTTAGTCTTCTTTGTAGTACCGGCGTTTCAGCAACCAGTCGTATGGTTGGCAATTCTGTGCCAGTTGCATCTTTCCAGGCTCCCTCCTCAATATATACCTCAACATATTGTTTAATTCTTTTTCTGTATACAAAAAAAGGTACTATCTCTTCGCAGTATTCAAGAAAATATTCTTGGGTTTTATCTTGTCTTATAAAGGCATCTGGCAAAGGGTTGGGCAGGAAATCATAGTCTGCTAATTTGCTCTTAGAAATAAATTCGATATCCTCGCCGTACAACCGCTTTAAATGACAATTAATGTCTCCTACGCCGAGGCAATGATTAATAAACCTGGTGGAGGCAGTTTTGTCCTTATAAATATTGTGGAGTACTTTAGAATTTAATTTAACATCTAGTTTAATTTGATGTTGCCTGAGGACCTTCATGCCCTTTGGTAAAAGATAATAGGAAGCATACCTGCCAGTTAATCTATCCTGATTGCTAAAGTTTCGACCAATATAGCCACGTTTAAGTAATAAATTCAATCGTTGTTGGACTTGTTGAAGTTGCTTCTTGGCTAATAATTGCTGCAATTGAGCCGTACTAACAAATCTAAAATTATATATCCTAGTTAATATTAGTAATTGCTGCTTAGTAATCACTACTGATCTTGGAGTTAAACTACTACTTGCTTGCTTGTTAGTTGTTTTTGACGTTTTTTTGTTCATGATGATACCTAGGCTAGAGAAGGCCACCACCACTTTCTATTAATTTGCACTATATACCTCTTGGAATAAAAAATAAAATAATATATGTCTCTATATTTATATAAATAGTAAAAGGCGATAAAATATTCGATGTTTTTATCTGTTTATATAAATATTAGTTAATTCATAGGGTGAATCATTTAGTGCATCCGTAGATCACGTCGGTTGCTAGGGGTGTTAGAATACTATAGATGAGTAAAATTGTAATTGATGCCCGCGAGCTTAGAACTAGCACCGGAAGATACATTGAAAGATTGCTGCATTATCTTCAGCAGCTGGATAATGATAATAGCTATACGGTTCTACTAAAACCCAAGGACTTTGATTCATGGCAACCGACTAATCGAAAATTTCACAAACTCGCCTGCCCATATAAAGAATTCACTTTTAACGAACAATTGGGCTTTTTGATTCAGCTACTTGAGCTCAAGCCAAACTTAGTTCATTTTGGCATGACTCAACAGCCAATCCTCTACCCAGGACACGTAGTAACCACTATTCACGATCTAACCACTGCCCGTTTTGGTAATCCATCAAAAAATAAACTAGTCTTTGCAATCAAACAACTTGTCTATAAGTTAGTAATAAAAATAGTAGCCGCAAAATCTAAGGTCATTATTACTCCCTCAGAATACGTTAAGGATAATCTTGCTAAATTTGCAAAAATAAACAGTCGAAAAATAGCCGTCACTTATGAGGGATCAGTTAAACTCGACCAGAAAGCAGAGGTGGTCCCAGAATTAGAAAAGCAAAAGTTTATTATGTATGTCGGAAGACCCAACCCCCACAAAAACTTATATCGTTTAATTTCGGCCTTCTCTGAGCTTAAAAAAAGTTACCCAGATCTTCGTTTGGCTTTAGTCGGAAAAAGAGATTCTAACTATAAGAAACTAAGTAAATGGGTTAAAGATAAGTCTATCGAAGGCGTTGAATTTCTCGGTTTCATTCCAGATAGTCAGCTAAAATGGCTATACGAGAATTGCCAAGCTTACGTCTTTCCTAGCCTAAGCGAGGGATTTGGCTTACCGGGGCTAGAAGCAATGAGACACGGCGCACCGGTAATTAGTAGTAACGCGACCTGCCTGCCTGAAATTTATGGTAATGCTGCAGTTTATTTTGACCCATTCGACGTAGAAGATATGGCTCTCAAAATTGATTCCATTTTAAAGAGTCCTGCAAAAGCCAAAAATATGAGCGAAAAAGGTTTAGAACAAATTAAAAAATACTCCTGGAAGAAAATGGCTCAAGAAACGTTGGCTATCTATAATTCAATTCTAAAGTAGATAACGTTACTGACAAATAGCTGTTTCCGTACATTCGGTTGCGCCAATCCTATTTGATATCCACGGGAGCGCTTCTTTAACTAGTTCGGTCCATGTAGTAAATGTATGACTACCGTTTACAGTTTCATGAACTACGTCAAAACCATCATTCTTAGTAGTGTTGTAAAGTAGTGCTGTGCCCGAAGTTACGCTTAGCGTATCACCATTACCATTACCAAAGAATCCACCCAGCCCCTTATATTTATTCTTTGCTAATAAATACATTGGCTGATGAAGATTGTATTCGTTTACAGATCCATTAAATAGAACTTTGGTAGTAATTTCCGGCGAACCAGAATTAAAAGTTGGCCCCTGTTCACCCCCTAGGTCTACGAAATAGTGATAGACGTTTGGATTAGTTAGAGTTAGCATAACAGCACAGGTGCCACCCATGCTTATTCCACCGATTGCCCAGTTAGCAGGATTGTCTGAGACATTAAAGTGTTTCTTAATATAATTTGGCACATCAACTGTTAAATAAGTTTCGGCGTTACCCTTAGAGCTATTAACACACTCTGTATCATTAAAGGTTGAACCATTATCATCAGCCACATAGACTAGTGGAGTTATGCCGTGGTGAGTGGCAGCAAGTTGAGACAGTGCTGTGTTTAACCCGGCCCCAAACATCATATTGTCAACTATTCCCGGAGAACCCGGTAACATCACTAGCACTGGTAATTTTACTAAAGATGTCGAGTTAAAGGCGATGGACGGGACATATAACCAACCGCCACGAGTTTTAAACTTTGAGACCGTGCCTGGGATATCAAGACCGTACAACTTGCCCTTGCTGGTACTAGGATCATTATTATAAATTGAAGATTCTATACTATTAGCAGATGATTTACTGCCACTGTATTGCAAAACAATTTTGTTATCTTGATTAAGCACTAGAGATCTCGGCCTACCAATATTAAACACCGTGTTAAGCGTTGGGTAATAGTGATAATAGTTATTAACCGTTAGTAACGCGAATGATAGCCCTAGGACTACATTCAATGCGCTAAACACTGCTAAGTAACTAGTCTTGGTGATATGTTCTTCGACTATTTTTTTTCTGCCCTTTTTTGGCGGTGTATGTTTTTTTACATATCGACGCGCCAACAAAATAGCCGGTAGTATAAATAGACTGAATGAAAACGGAAAGGCCATCAACCAGAGGTTATCTGGCAGTTCATTGCCCGATTGAGTTATCCAAGCAATTAAATAAACCAGGGCAATTGATACTACCAGGGCGGATAGTATCATTAATACCAAGACTTTAAGCCTAAGTTTTAAATCAATTTTTGAAAATAGATAAACCGTTAGGCCGACAACTGTGCCAAAAAATATTATGACCAAAGATTGACTAAATAAAGATACATTCATAGATTGCTCAGGTTTTTATTATGTTTATAAACTTAAAAAATTATACCAGGTTATTTAGTTTCTTCAGACAATTTCAGCACAACGTGTCGGTCTCTTCCTTCTCCCACCGATTCAGTATTAAGCCCAGCTTCAGAAGCCACCTTGTGAACAATTCTACGGTCTGCTGAATTCATTGGTTGAAGCGCCATGGGTTCTTTAGTGTTTTTCACGACTTCGACCCATTCATCAACCCTGTGTGCTAAAACTTCAGCTTTGGCCTTTTTATAATCAGCCACGTCAATATTTATTCTACTAACGCCGTAGCTGCCATTTCTAAGTGCGCTGCCAACTAGGTATTGCAGGGCTCGCATTGTCTCGCCGCGCTGGCCAATTAAAAACCCATTTAAGTGCGACGAGGGGATAGATAGCTCAATTACTTCATCGTCAGATGAGGCCACTACTTCGGTATTAAATCCAAAAAACGACAGGACATCTTCGAGATATTTTTTAGCGAAAACAATTGACTCTTCCATTACTTACTGCCCTTTTTAGTTATTTTAACTCCGTCTGTCTGGTCTGATGGTTTTTTAGAAATCACTTCTGATTTAACAACTGGTCTGGCTGATTTAGATTTAGCCGGAGCATCAGCAATAACTTCAAATTCTTCTTCGCCCTTTCGTAATATATAGCCCTGTTGTAAGAAGGCTATTAATCCGCCAACAAACCAATAAAGGCTTAGGGCCGATGGAAGACCTACGGTAAAGAAGAAAATCATCACTGGAATAAAATACCTGGTAGTTTTTCCAACCGCTGCACTAACTTCAGACTGGTCGGCCTTGGAGCCCTTGCCGGCATCTTTTAGAATTGTCTTCAGGCTTCTCGAATCTTTAGAGGTCGGCATTATTTGTTTACTTGAATAGTACTGAGTGATAGCACTGGCAACCACTATAACCATAGCTGGCCAATATATTCCACCACCGGGTTTCAGCGCAGACTTAGTTAAATCGACGCTATGAAGCAGTGTGGCGTCGAACAAGTGAATATTCCCAGCCAATTGCTTCATCCAACTAATGCTAGTTAGCCATGAATACGAGCCGCTAATTATTACTGACGGATGAGACACTACGTCTCTTAACCCAGAATATAAGCCAATTAAAACTATAAACTGAATTACAAGAGTACCAATTGAGCCAAACGGACTAATATCTCTTTCCTTGTAGAGCTCCATCAACATTCTGGATTCTTCTTGACGATTACCCTTAGAGGCGGCTTTAATCTTTTTAATTTCTGGTTGGAGTTGGCGCATTGCCTTGGCCTGATGAAGTTGTTTTTTAACCAGTGGCCACATTAATAGCCTTATAACAATGGTGAATAAAATCAGTGCTAGACCGAAATTATGACCTGGCAAAACAGCATAAATAGCTACTAAAAGATTAAATATTGGTTTTACAATTATGACTTGAAAAATGGACGCGAACATATAAGTCTCCCGGATTGTTTATATGTATCTATAATAACATGATGGTTATTTAAGCCTACTTTTTATTATCATCAGAACTGCCAAGTTTCGAATCTTGATTCATTCGTCAAACAAATACCTGTCATCGAGTAGCGCTCTAAGCTTCGCTGAGCCAGACCCAACCATATCATCTATTAGCAATACGTTATCGTAGTGTCTATTATCATCGATCTCAATTGTTTCTCTGGCGTTAATGATTCTATCTTCAGTTTTGGATAGTGTTTTTTGGGGTATGATGGCACAAATAGTGCATAGTGCACAGTACACTATGCACCTATACGGTGTTAAAACATACTTTTTATTACTAGTTCGGGTCGTTTATTAAATAATTTTGGCCTGGCTAAACTGGGCTTTTATCATTACTACTAGCTCATCGTGACTAATTTCTAGAATCTGATCGCTGAAAACCGTAATTACCAAATCGCAAGGACTATTAATTTGTTCTGAGATCAATCTAACAACCTCGTATATTTGCCGCCGAATTTTATTTCTAACCACTGCTGACTTATTTACTTTCTTATTAACAACTACTGCGAGTCTGTATTTATCTCGGCGAGGATTGAATACATACTTAGTTGAACACAGCGGTCCCCTAATGGTTTCTCCCCTGCGATAGGTATATTTTAGTGATCCATGACCATGGAATCTATTCTCTCGACTAATCATTTAATTAGTATAGATGAAATTAGTAGCTAAGTTTAGTTCGTCCCTTATTTCGGCGACGCTTAAGAACTGACCTACCGGCTTTGGTAGCCATTCTCTTCATAAATCCGTGCTCATGAGCTCGATGACGTTTTTTTGGTTGATAGGTTCGCTTTGGCATAATGTTATATAAGTTTATTGGCTTTGTTAGTTGTTAGTCAAACCGGATTTTGTCTCGGCGTGAAATTAACAATATTTATGCGCTAATAGTATCAGCTTTTCCACTAAATCCCAAATGTTTTCCACGACTTTATAGGTGTTGACTATTAATGTGTACAACTTTTACTCTTGTAAGACTAATTTATGGTTTATAAAAAATTGGTTTTAATTTCCCTGTGGAAAAGTCACCGCAAAGTCGGTATAGTGATTGATATAAACTTTTAAATCTAAAAAGTGTGAGGGAGTTTAAAGAAAGATATGCAGGATAATCTGTGGCAGGCTGTACTTGGTGAAGTTGAACTTAGTGTCTCACATGCTAGTTATTTAACCTGGTTCAAGCAAACTACTCTACTTAAAAATAAGGGTGGGGTAATTGTCGTAGGGGTCCCTAACGTCTTTATTAAACAACAGTTGGAAAACAAATATACTGGCCTAATCTCTGAGTTGTTACAAAAAAATGGCGTAAAACCTGAAGGTCTGCACTTTAAGATTCATTCCTTTGGCAGTAACCACCCAGTAGAAGTTGAGGCTAAACAGTTTGAGCCAAAGACTACAACCAGCTCTGACGACCCCCTACCAGCTCATCTAACCGTATCAGCCCCGTCCAGCCCATATTCTCATGATTACAGACAAGGCCTTAACGAGAAGTATACTTTTGAGAACTTTGTGGTTGGCAGTGGCAACGAGCTAGCCTACGCCGCCTGTATGTCAATTAGTAATATACCGGGAACCAAATATAACCCCTTGTTTGTTTATGGTGGTGTTGGTATTGGCAAAACCCACTTAATTCAAGCTGTGGGTAATAGTATTGTTAAAAATCAGCCAGATAAAAAAGTAGTTTATATTTCTTCAGAACAGTTCGTCCAAGAATTTGTTAGTGCTTTGAGATACAAAAAGACTAATGAGTTTGCTCAAAACTATCGCAGCGTCGATGTGTTGATTATTGACGACGTTCAATTTATTGCTGGCAAAGAAAAGATGCAAGAAGAGTTTTTCCATACCTTTAATGCCCTACATCAAGCCAATAAACAAATTATTATTAGCAGCGACAAACCGCCAAGAGATATTCCAACCCTAGAAGAAAGACTCCGAAGCCGTTTTGCTTGGGGCATGACTATTGATATGCAAACCCCGGATTTTGAAACTAGGTGTGCAATTATTCAAAGCAAAGCCCATGATAAGGGAATTGTTCTAACAAACGACATAGTAGAGTATCTTGCCAAGTTAATCCAAACCAACATTAGAGAGCTCGAGGGTGTACTTAATCAGCTGTTGGCTTTTTGTGAGATGCGTGAGATTTCGCCCAACCTAGATATTGCGATGAACCTACTTAGCAGCAACCAGACCCGACCAAAACACATTAACCCAAGACAGGTGGTGGATAAGACTGCTAAACATTTTAGAATCGCTCTTGAAGATATTATGGGGCCTAAGCGAGATAAAGATATTGTGATGCCAAGACAAATTGCTATGTATATTCTTCGTAGTGAACTTCACCTAAGTTTTCCTAAAATAGCTCATGAGCTTGGTCGCAAAGACCACACTACAGCCATTCATTCAGTTGACAAAATAGAGAGAGAAATTGGCTTAAACGGTCAGATCAGAACAGCTGTAAAAGAAATCAAGGAGCGACTATATGTCTAACCCTGGTAGCTTTTTAGTTGTGGATAGGTTGTGGTTTGTTAGTGTATTAGCTGGTAGTTTATACGCTGCTAAAAAAATATTAATTTTAGTGAGTGGTACAAACCCCTGTTTTATACCCACCAATACTAGTTCAATAAACAGCCTATCCCCAACACTTTTTACAAACAATTACTCTGTAAAATCTGACTTTTCCAACCTTTCCACAAGACCAATAAGAGCTATAACAAAGTATATAAATAATTTATTATTAACTAGCGCGGAGGAAAAATAATGAAACTACAAGTCACCCAGGAAAACCTAAATAAGGCTCTTAGTAGCGTAGCTAGAGTAGCCAGCACTAGGTCTACCCTACCTATTCTTTCGAACGTGCTTCTTAAAACCGTTAATAACCGATTAAGTGTATCTGCCACAAATCTAGATATAGCAGTTACCCACTATATTGGCTCTAAGGTTGTTAAAGAAGGATCAATTACTATCCCTGCCAGACTAATCCAGGACCTAATTAGTAATATGCCGAGTGGAGTTATTGATCTAAACCTCGACGATAATAAACTACACATTAATTCCAGGATGTATAAGTCAGTAATGAATGGTGTTTCAAGCGAAGACTTCCCGGTTATGCCAGCAATTGAAAAAGGTCAAACCATTACCCTACCCGCAGCCAGCTTAAAACAAAGCTTGTCTCAGGTTGTAATTGCAGCTTCGAGTGACGAAACTAGGCCAATATTAACAGGAGTTTATTTTAATAGTTTTAATAAGAATTTATATATTGTGGCGACTGACAGTTATCGATTAGCTGAAAAACTAGTCACTCCAACTGATCAAGAAACTAATATTCTAGTTCCAGCATCAGCTATATCAGATTTACTTAGAATTATTGGAGACTATAGCGGTGAGGTAGCAATTACTTATAATGATCAACAAGTATTATTTGCAGCTGGTGATATTGAGCTAACCGCTAGACTTATTGATGGTAAATACCCAGATTATCGTCAACTGATTCCTAAGAAATTTACCACCACAATTTCTCTACCAAAAAACGACTTAAATAATATAACTAAGGTATCGGCTTTATTCGCAAGAGAAAGCGCCGGTAGTATTACTATAAATACTTCTGAAGAAAACCAACAAATTAGTATTCACTCAATTGCTTCACAACTTGGTGAAAACACCGCAACAGCCGAAGCTAAGGTGGCTGGTGATGGAGTGGTTACCATGAACTCAAGATATCTACTTGAAGCCTTAAACGTTTTAACTGGAGATAATGTTGACGTTAAGTTTAATGGAAAGTTAGAGCCAATAGTATTATCAAGTAAAGAATCTAGCTCAAGCTACACCCATATTATTATGCCGCTTAAGAGCTAAGGTGAAATAACTGTTTAGGGTAAACTATTAGTATGATTACCGATATTCACCTTCAGAACTTTCGGTCGTACAAAGACAGCTCATTTGATATTAATGACGGCGTAAATATAATTATTGGCCAAAATGGTAGCGGCAAAACCAATCTTCTTGAGTCGATAATGATGATAACCTCTGGCTCATCTTACAGATCTAAAGACCATAATTTAATATCAATTGGTAGTAATTGGTCTAGGGTTGAAGTTCATACACCAGATCAAACCAGAATTTTAAAAATTATTAAAAACCAACAAGATGGTATAACAAAAAATTTTATAATTAATAGTCAGTCAATGGTCAGGTTAAAACTAGAACAAACCCTACCAATAGTATTATTTGAACCAAACCACCTACAACTACTTACAGGGTCGCCCGAAGCCAGACGAGACTATTTAGATGATATTCTAGGCCAAACAAAGCCCGGCTACAGACGTTTAATTTCTAAATATAAAAGACTAGTCACCCAAAGAAATAATTTGCTTAAAAACCCTCCTGTTGACAAGCATAGTATTTTTGCCTGGAACGTTCAGTTAAGCGAACTGGGTGGAAAAATATATATACAAAGATGGAGTTTAATCGAGTCCATTAATCGGATGATAACTGATATCTACAGAAGTATTTCAAATAATAATGAAAACGTAGTATTAAAATATACTAGCGAATTTGAACCCAATAATTATGAGACTAAGCTACTAAAGGCCCTTGAGGATTTTAACCAGGACCAATTAAGAGGACACACCCTTCATGGACCACATCGAGAAGATTTTAAAATATATTTAAACAATCACGAATTTAGTTCAGTTGCCTCTCGTGGTGAGACCAGAACTACTTTATTGGCTCTAAAGCTAATAGAAGCTAAAATTATCGAGGACTATACAAATAAAAAACCAATACTTCTTCTTGACGATGTTTTTGGTGAGTTAGATCAACAAAGACGACGGCTCTTAACTAGCAAAATTAGTAACTACCAGTCGTTTATAACCACAACTGACGCAGATGTAGTAATTAAGCATTTTGATAAAACGGCCAATATAATCGTTACTCAGTAAGGCTGTTGGTCTATATATTTTATGTTTAATTTCGAGGGGTTATATCCTTGGCTAGATATCCATAAAATACCATTATTGTATCCTTGTTGAGATGCACTAGTTATTGTAATATAGGGTGTTCCGTTAATTTGTTCATAGCTAACTAAAAACTCGTCACCAGGAGACAGGTATGGCAATATACCAACAAGGCTAGTGTTATATATTTGAGTTGTCGATTTGTTTTGAGTATCGGTTAAATATTTAATTTGATCTTTGGTTAGAGACGACGCACCAACGTTCTTGGGCGAGAATGATATAACGCTGTCCTTGATATAGCCATTTGATTTATTCATAACGCTAACAAATTTTAGTTGATATTTTATACCTATTTGAAGAGGAACTTTTAAATAAATTCGTAAGTAGTTTGAATTGAATATTTTGTAAGAACTGACGATGTTTTGATAAGAGTAAATATATAATCCAGTACTTGCTAACGGATCACTAAAATCTACATCGATATACGGGGTAATAGTCGATACGCTATTCAGGGGAGGGCTATATTTAATTATTCGAAAACCACTATTTTTACTATTAATAAACATCAAAAGAAATAGTGACAATATAATTACTATAAATACCGATATTCGTGTCTTTGTCATAATACTTCCTTAATCTGGCGATACATAGCCAGCTATCCCCCCGCTACTATATTCACTTTGATTACCAGATATAGAC
This sequence comes from bacterium, assembly GCA_021781215.1. Classification (GTDB taxonomy): domain Bacteria; phylum Patescibacteriota; class Saccharimonadia; order Saccharimonadales; family DATKHC01; genus JAJXXC01. The sequence continues at coordinate 146,609 of JAJXXC010000002.1, read as the reverse complement.
ACAACAGAATTGCTGTTACTGTTGCCATAGTTTGTATTGTTTGGATATAAGGGGTTTGTTTGATCACCACCTATTGTAATAACTGAACCACCATTAACAGCAACAACAACTGTTACGTGATAATACGGGGCAGAACTGGAGGAGTCATAATAAATCGCTAGATCTCCGGGTACTGGTATGTATCCTGATGATTGTGGATGCCACTGGAAACCCTGGCTTTGTTGGGCTAACGACACAATTCCAGCGACCGAAGGTTCTCGCCAGTTTCCATTAACACCAAACGGTGCGCCGGCTTGATTATAAACCCAGCTAGCAAAATCTGCACACCATTCTTCTGTCGCGCCCTGAGTGTATGTTAAGTAGTATGAGTATTTAGTTGTTGAAGATATTGGCGTCCAGTGTTCTTGTAGTTCATTGGTGGCAATGCAAACTATATTTTGTCTCACTTGGGTAAGCTGCGACGAGCTAGCTGATGTCGGTGCACTATTGTTACACGAGACGTTAGTTGCACATCCTGAGGCGCTAGCACTGGTATCGGGTTGATTACCGATGTTAGTGCTAATTCCTGTAGAGCTACTTGCGGTCGGTTGGTATTGGAGTAGGCTAGCAGCTACATGATCACTGGGTATAAACGATTCTGCCTGCGGAGTGCCTAGTTCTAGAGTCGCTTCATTTATGTAATTAGTTCTAGCTTGTTCTATCTGGGTTAATAATGACGGAAGATAAACATTTTGATTATCTGCTATCACTTCAGCTTGTGTTGGGTTCCCCCCTGGTGATGCCCAAGCAAGATTACCTGGATAATTTTGAAAATTAGCAATGGTCTCCGCAACTTGTTCTGCGGTTGAATATTGTTGGGTTAATATTGCAGCAATACGGTTTTGATAAGACCCGACTATAGTCCTGGCAGTCCCCTCTACCCCATCGTTGAAAGACAGAAATGACTCAACTCCTCCTGGTGCGTTTGTGTTTTCAATAGTAGGGTCATTAATAGACGTATTGAGAGGATTGAATAAATTTGGATAATTGTTGTTTTGCGGAGGACCATCGGCTATGTCACCGCCTTCTCTATAAAACCAGCCAATTAACGCGATAACGTGTTCTTGGGTTAAAACATTTCCGACTGGGGTGTTGGTTTTTTTTGCTACATCTTGTAATACTTGAATTGCAAACTCTTCTAAGTAATATGGGCCTGTCTTTGGCCCCCCTGTCCAAGTACCGCTCGATGCAGCATTTGCAGAAATGGTTGGAATTGGAACCGTTCCATATGCTCCACACGATGTTGCAGAAGGATTATAGTAGGACGTTCCGTCTAATATAGACTGGAGGTCACTGCTAGGAGACGCACCTGCTATTCCATAGCAGACTAAAATAATAGTTGATAGTAATGAGAGTACAACAGTTAAGAATTTTTTTAATCTATTGATTAGCATTCTGGACCCCATTTAATAAATCTAATGACTGTTGATAGGCGCTATCAACTCTCCACCTAAAGATTAAGTCTTTTCCGTACGGAGCAATAGTGGGATCCATGCTGTTAGGCCCTAGATATTTCTGACTACACAATCCTCCAATGACATCACCGGTCGAACTTCTTACGATGTATTTATCAGTAGTGTCTGGTCCGGTCGAGGGGCTAGTCGTTAATAGAGTTCCCATACTGTCACTGAAACAAGGGCTATAGGTACTATCTATGTATTGACCAACAGTTTGTCCGCTCGGTAATACTTTTTCAGTCTGCTGGGTTAGTGCTTTGGCGTTTTCTAGTGGCTGATAGCTTGGGTCGCCTGTGGTTGGGTTTATTAGAGCCTCTTCTGCACCAGTATATCCCCATTGAACAATACCATAATTACTCTCATCTGTTGTGTTCGGCGTGGCGGCTATTGTTTTGCCCCTGAATAATAAAAATAGGTCAGAGAATAGCTTCGTTGGATTAATCATTGAAGCAATTTTTTGAATAAGTGATTTTGGCGAGAGGCTAGTTATGTCGGAATATAGATTTAAAGAAAGTTTTGATATTAATGAGTATGGGTTGTCTATTGCAAGATACCTTTGATAAGCAGATTTCGTACTATTTTGTTTTGCTAAATATTTTATGTCACTGGCATTATTGATGGCGACCTGTTGAGTGCTTAATGGCGCACCGAAATACTGATGTTGCATTGTTTGATTTGCAAGCACATTCCCTCCCGCCGCAGCCTGATTAGCAAAATCTGTTCCCTGGCTATACCCATTATAAGTAGTTCCCAGGTCTTGTCTTACTACTTGTTGTGCGAGCATGGTTAATCCGTAGGTTGTAGCGACAGCTCCAGCAGTCGTGCCGACAGTTTTTGTTAAATTACCCCCCATAACATATTCATACAATTTAGCACTTTGTTCTTTTAGAATACCTCCAAGGGTTTGAGATGCTATTTGTTTTGCAGACCCGTTTGCCGCAACACTAGATACTACATCCTGAGTTATTCCAGATGTAATATCTGAAATTCCGGTCGAAAGAGCCTCATCAACAGCCTCTTTGGCAGCTATTGTGGCATTTACTTCTACCGCGTCGGATAGCCCACCAGTAAAGATGCCTCCAATATACGAAAGGACCTGAGCTCCAATAACCGCAATTGCTACTTTGGGGCTAGTTAATATAGGACATAATTTACTGGCTATAGGATTTATGGTTCCGGCTATTTTTTGTGGAAAAAGAGCGGAGAATATGGAATATTGTCCATCTACACCCGCCTGAGGGCTTAGTATATTGCTATTGGTATTAAAGGATTTGCCGTAAGCTTTAGAATAAACATTTGATTGAGTAATGTTTCCAAGCTTTCTGTTAATAGCGCCCGCAGCAGCAGCATTCAGTTGACCGGCCTTTTCTTGGGCTGCACTACTTTCAACTAGCAGGTAGGTTCTAGCAACCTCACTGTCTTGTTTGTCGATTGTTTTGTTTGCGTTCGGAGTTTGCAGCGAACCGTCAAAAATAATACATGCCGGAACACCAATCGCGTAAGTAATGCTAAGCTTAGACAAAAGACTACTATTTGTTAGGCTTGACGTGGCCTTAGTTATGGCGTTATTAACATCAGTTTGCGTTCCGCCATTTTTAATGATGTTTTCGATTGCAGCTGGATTTGTAGCGTCAGCATTTTGAACATTTTGTGCATCGGTCACAGCACTGTTAAGGGCATCTGTAAGGGGTGTGACGGGAATATCGCTCGGAGGGCTTATAGCTTGCTGCGCCTCCATATCAAGTTCTATATCAGATGCGTTTGCAGATTTATTTATGAATTTGGAGCTAAATATACCCGACAAAGGGTTTCCGCCCAGGTCAGATACTAATTGTTTTAAAACACCAAACCTAAGCAATACGGAGCCTGATTCATCAACCGAACCAAGGGCATTAGAAAAATCAGATATAGATGATGCGCGATTATTAAATGTTTGCAAAGGATGCATTACTGTATCCCATTTACTGGGAGCTATATCTGATGCTAAAAATTCCTGACTGCCCGTCGGCGTATTAACGGTTATACTTTTAAGCTCTTTTGCTCCTATTAACTTTCCAACTCCACTACTGACTTTTCCATAATTATATTCAAGCGTCCCGGCACCTTCAAGATTATTTATTGCCCCACTTGGTGTATAGCTTTTTAATTTTGATAAAAGACCGCCCGTATTAGCGTCACTGTAGCTAGATTCAATTATTGATTTGTTAGCTGAAGATTCTTCTGATAGCGCTATATCTTCCGAGGTGAGTTGAGTTGTATTATTTTCAAACGCACGATTAGCTCTTGCCATTGATTGAGAGGCTAAAAGAGCAGCAAAACTTGGTAATTGTTGAGCCAGAATAAACACTAAGACTATAAGAACTAGCACTCCGCCACCAATTCCTCCTCCAGCTAAAGCGAGGGCCTTATTCTTTTTAACAGCAGAAAACAGCTTCTTAGAGAGCTTATTGTTACTTTTTTTGGGATTGTATAAGTTTTCGCTATTTTCTGCTTGCTCGTCTGCATTTTCTTGTTCTTTGAGAGTATCGGGCGATGGGATCAGATCTCCAGACTCAAAGTTTAGTGGGCTGTATGTATTAGAGTCATCTTGGTAACCATTTTCTAAAAAGTCTAGTGACATATGCTTATTTTACAGATAATAGTTGGGCTAAGCCAAATTTATTAGACGGGTGCTGTTCCTTGATCATTGTTAGCAGATTGATTATTTATCTTATCAAGGTCAATAAGCTGGGGTGGAGGGGTTGTGGATATAAGATTGGTCTCAGTTTCGCTAGCAATGATTTGGATTGCCACATGATTTTGACCAGCAAAGAATAGACCTTGACCAACTGGGAATTGGGGCAGTCTTTTCTTCTCTTCGCTAGTTAGCTTAAATACATCAGCCAATAAGTCTATAGCACTCGACGACTGTTTTAACAGTAGCTGCATCGACGCGTTAGCCACTATGGCTCTTCCCATTCTTGAGCCAATAAAATCTTCAACGTCCTGGGTTATTGTAGTGATTCCCAGATTATATTTTCTAGCCCGTTTGGCTACGCTAAATAAGAAGTTAGCAGTATCCTCGTATTTCATTAACTGCCAGGCTTCATCTACTATCAACATTCTGCGTCTCTGGTCAGTTTTAGTTTTATTCCAAATATAGTTTAGAACAATATACATTGCCACCGGCCTTAGCTCGTCTTCAAGATCTCGAATATTGAAGACCACCATTGGGTTATCTATGTTGATGTTACTTTGTTGAGAAAAAATACCGGCAAATGTTCCAGTGGTATATTTTCTTAGTCTTTGAGCAAGCTGAGGTCCTGTTCCGCCCATGTGCAATAAAACGTCATAGAGGTCGGATATGGTCGGAGGCTTACTTACGTGCGTTAGAGGATCGTTGGTTATCCCTGCTTTTGAATAGGTCTGAATTAAGGCCGTATCAAGGTCAGACTCTTCGACAGGACTTAGGGCCGGGAGGGTTGCAGCTGTTGCGCCCAGTAGTTGTACTTGCGCACCACCCATCATGAGTCTAAACAACCCATGAAGAGTTATTAGGTTGGTACGGAGCGCGCTATCGACATCTTCGCTATCTATTACTTTCGGTAAATCAAATGGATTTATCCTAACTGTTGAATTTAAGCTGAGTCTAATGTATGCTCCACCGACCGCTTCAGCCATTTTCTGGTACTCATTTTCTGGATCGATAATAAAAATCTCGGTTCCGAACATCATGCTTCTCAGCGCCTCAAGTTTTACGGCAAATGATTTCCCTGCACCTGATTTTGCAAACACTACCGAGTTGCTATTCTCCAGGCTCCATCTATCAAACAAGACCAGTCCCGAATTATGCATATTAACTCCGTAGAGAATCCCTTTGCCATCGCTTAAGTTGGCGCTAGTAAATGGGAAGCTAGTACTAAGCGCACCGGTACCAAAGTTCCTACGAATTTGAAGTTGGTCGGTAAACTGAGGAATTACTGAGTTCATGGTTTGTTCTTGTTGAGAGCTAGCCGGCTTTGAATAAATTAATTGTTGACCTAGAAGGCTCTCGATTTTATGTGATACAAAATCGAGTTCATCTATGCTGTTCCCATAAAGGGTGAAGTAAAAACCTAGACGGAAGAAGTGTTCTTCGCCAACCTGTAACTTGTCTCGCATTTCTTCGGCGTCTTGTATTGCGGCCTGTTTACCGGGATCCCTAACCTTGCCCTTTTCGTTATCAATTTGAATTCCAGCTTCAAGTTGACTTACTTTTTTTCTCAGATTTTCTAATACAACGCGGCCATTAACTGGATATATATACATTGATATGTCTAAGACCTCGTCGGTATTGACTAGACTGCTCATCCACCCGGTGAATACTTGTCTAGGGTAGCCATAAACATAGTAAGATCTGGCGTATTTGGTACCAAGTTGGAAATAAGTGCTTTTAAATTCTAGTGAGCTCGGTGCTATAAAGTCACGTAAATCAACAATCCCTTTGTTAAAAGCTGCATCTACTTCATGTTTTTCGGCAGTTTGCTGAAGTTGGGCAACGGTTACTGGATCAAGCTTGGGTTTTTTAAATAATGCCATATTAGTTATTAGCCCCATTCATGGTGATTGGACTGGGTGCAGCGCCTTCACCCCTTGTAACGATAGGTGCAGCCAAGCCATCAAAATCTTTAAGTTGCTGCCTGACTGAAGTGTCTGGATTATAGGTGTTGTAATACAATTCAATTAGTTCTTGTGTGTCTAGTGGTATTCCTTGAATACCGGACTGCTGTAAACCGCTTAGTAGCGCCTGAACTCGATTTCTTAGTTCGTCCTTCGCTTTAATAAGCGAAGGCTCATCAATAGTAACTTTTCTGCTGCTGCTAGAGAATATGTCCACTAAGCCAGTAAAGAAATTTTTACTCGATGATATATCGGGCTTTAGCTCTTCGGCCGGCGAATAAGGCACAACAACATAGAATTGCTTATCCATGATATTGGCCTGTTGTGACAATGCGAACATATACTCTATATAATCATCCATGAGCAAGGCCAGTAGCATGTTATCTTGGTTTCCTCTGACTTTTTGTAGTAGGTCTAGATAGGGCTTAATGTCTATTTTCTCTGAATGAATAAAGATTTGAATTGGGAAGTAAAGAGAATTAAGAAAACCTTGATAGGCGTACTCAACAGCTTCTCTCTCTTCGCCACTCATTAAATCAAAGTTGATTGCCTTAACCATAACAACAGACCTGAACGAGCCATCCTTCATTATTACTAGACCATCCCTTATTTCAGCAATCTGTAAACTATTTTGAGCACTGCTAGGATTACTTTTTCTGGATTGAGATTTTTGAGAACTTAAAGGAGGAGCTGGAGCAACTGATTGCTGATTATATGATTCGCCAAATTTCTGGTAACTATTTGGGTCAATTGAATTATTTATATTTGGATCCATGAAAATTTGTAATTTATGATTTATTAATGCTACTAGTGGAGCGATATTACCACTTCACCAGAATCATCCCCACCACTAAATTCACGTTTTAGAGAGGCGATAGAACGATTATTGTCTCTAGCAAGTACATTAATTTTAGCATTATCGGGTTGACTTGTCATCGGAGATTGATAGTTTGAAGCCACTATGTTTTGTAACGGATTTGTGGGAATATTATTTTTTGGCTTAAATTGTGATTCAATCGGGCTGAAGGCTGGCTGCACCGGTGTTTCTGCTATATAGTTTCTCGGCGACTGAAAGTTTTCTACGGGCCTAGGGACAGATGCCTCGTCTGATGATAGTACCGGTGCTACGGTAGGGCTTACTAGGTTTTTTTGGTAGTCCTTAATTTTCTTTTCATTTTGAGCCATAACCGAACTTATGTGACGAACCTGAAGATTACTGTCATCAAAAATATCGTCTTGGTCTATTATGTCTGGGGTTGGTTGATCTGATGCTATCGAGCCTAGATCGACCAATCTATCTTCCGAAGGCTTCCCGAAGCCTATTTTAAATAGAGCTGATCCGGGGCTGGTCCTAACCCAGCCACCAGCATCCAGTGTTTTGGCTAAAGATTCTAGTCTGCCTCTTGCTTCGGTAGCCGTAAAGTCTTTAGTTAATTTTTTTTCAATTTTTTTGGGTGCAGTAACGGTAACTAGCCCCCCAATTCCATCTTGATCCCATTTTCTAATCTGAGGCTTTAAATAAAATCTAATTTTAGCAAGTAGCCAGATTTCGTTAGGCTGATCAATCCCAAAAGGCGCAGCCAATAGCCCAAAAAAAAGCATTTCAGGCAAAAATAGAATTATTACATAAGGCGATATTGTGGCCAGTTTATAGGCAATAAATCCTAGAATAATTGTAATAGCTGCATAGATAAATTGTTTAAGGGTTAAGGGGCCTAGTAATTTATCTTCAGCCTCTATGTCTTGGATTACTTTATATTGTGCCATTACTATTAAATATTAGTGGTAATGCTTTTATTAGTAAAGCATTACTTCCTTGATGATCTATTCTTCTGGAGCTATTGGAGGTTGACCACCCATTCCACCCATAGGAGGCCCAACATATGCTCCAATTCGGTGACGAATAATGTTGGCCATCTCTTTTGAGGTTGTTGGTGTTGGGCTTTTGCTTGCGACCAACGCTCCGAGTTGTGTAGCTACATCTTCATCAGAACCTAAATTAACGCCTGCTTTTTCAAGGGCATCATTAATTATTATTTGATTAGATAGAGGTAGGTCTGGCCCCATAGCCCCCCTTAGGGCAGCAAGCTGTGCTGCGGCATCTATTGAGTCTTTAGCATTGCTTCCACCTAGATCCCTAAGAAGTCGATTAACTTGAGATTTTAGTGAGTCACCGTAATCTCTGGCAACTGCGTGAGCGCCAGCCTTAGCGAAGCCGTCAGACGCACTCGTTTTACCAGTTGTTTTGTCTACGCCACCTATATCGGTTCTACCGCTCTTTCTGGCATTATACGCTTGAGTTTGGGCAGCCTCTGCTTTTAGGGTATCGCTATTGCTGTAAGCTCTACTAAGCCCTTCGTCTATAAAGTCATTTGCACCTATTGGCCCCAGAGCCCGCCACTTATTAGCCGCAGCCGCATTAAACGCACCTCTTGAGTTTGAGGTCGTGAAGCCAACTGCTTGCGCTTGCAAAAAACCACTCTGTGTAGCAGCCTCTGCACTTGCTTCCGCATTTGTTCTAAATACTGCTATATCGTCGCTTGTAGCCCCGGGTTTTTTAGCAATTTTATCCGCTACATCATTCTCTACCATCAGGCTCTTTAGTCGATTCCTCGCCTGTCTTGCGCCTTGAACAGTCCCCCCAGAGGCGGCTAATATAGCTATTCCTTCACTACTTGTTTGGGCTAAGTTCATTAGACTTTTATTTTCGGATAGATTTGCTACGTCTCTGTCTTTTTGTATCTGTTCAATTTTACTAGCTCCTCTTTCGCCAATACCGAATCGTCCTCCGACCCCAGATGATATTCCGATAGTTCTCCTGTTTAAAAAGCCGCTAAAACCGGTTTGTTTACCGTGCCTAAAACGTTCTCCTCTTGCCCCCAATTCTGCAAGTCGTTTTCGCTCCCTTCCTCGATATTCACCTGCAGCTTTCCCAAATGCTTTATTTGTTCTGCTTGCAGCTCCACCGGCGGCGCTAAGGATTCCACCGGCAAATTTAAAAGTTTGAGGGATAATAAAATATGGGCCAAAGTATGCTATAAAGGCAATGAATTGGCCAATACTTCCACCGTTTTGGCTACTGATTGCTGCAAAAACTCTGCCAATAGCTATCATGCCGATAATTAAAGGAAACATTAGCAAGGCTTTAAAAAAGGTGTTCCACCACAACTTCCAAACTTTTGAAGTTCCTGGCAAGATGAACATAGCGATAGCAATTGGAGATAATAGAGCTAAAAAGATAATTAAAATCTGTCTCAATACAACTACTGCAAAGCCTAAAAATGCAGCAACTAAAGCAACTAGGACAAAAGATAATGTAGCCATAATCCCTAGGGTGGTAATAGCTGCAAAGCTCAAAATAGCTCCAGCCGAACTAACACCATTAGTAATAACAACACCTTTGTTACTTATTGAGTTTGCCCCGGTTGTGAATGGGTGATAGATTAAGTAACTAATCCCATTACCCAAATCGTTAGAAAATTGAATTAAAAATTGCATCAATTGCCAAGAGAGCGATATGCCAATCGCGGCAATTATTATTCTTGGTAGGACTTTTCTAATTGTATAGGCGTCAAGTAGCTCAAATCCAACAATCTGCGAGATTACCATTATAAGAGCCCCAATTACCATTAGACCCAGCGCTATGTCTCTAAATGAAGACCAGGCTGTGTAAAAACCAGTACTAGTAATATTACTTTGGCTCGAGGCTGGTGTGTTAGAGGACTGTTTGCTGCATGATGGATCGGGGGCGGTACTTGCATTAAAATAAACACAAGGATCGATTGTTAGTGCCGATGTTATGTAGCTGTCAAAACCTTCAACAACCGCAGACATACCAGAAATTAAAGGACAGATAAGCCAGGTAGTCGGGTTAAAATCGACGCTACAATTAATTCCGGGGGCGGCAGATGTCGCAACTGTATTATTACTCAAACTAAGCGCCGAGGCACTTACTGGCGAGGACATGATAAGTAAACTCGACAGAGACATAACGATCAGGGCAACTTTTAAAAATGCCCATATTTTTATTTTATTCCTTACCATTAACCTATAATAACATTAGAGAGATATTTGATATAGACTATGAAAGATTGCGTTAACTATTTGAAATAAAAAAGTTTTTTAATAAATCTATAAATATTAGTAAGAGACGAATGAATCAACTAGCCATTTGTTAGAATTATTAATTAAGTCAACTTCTATATGACAATTACCATTTGCTCCACTCGTTGAGAATAGTGTTCTTGCCGTTAACGCCTTCTTCGTACTTGAAGTCAAGGTAAATTTATTCGAGCAAGTGTTTTTTATAGAATTTATATCAATTTGCCAGGTCGCAAGAGATATTGCTGCTCGAAAATCTGTGCTAGTGAGTTGATAGGATTTGCTGGCCGGCTGATTTGTTATATATGAAACAAATTGTTTAGCTACAGACTGTGGGCTACTACGTAATTCGAATAAGGTAATTGCTAGGCCAACGGTTACTAAAAAGGCTATAGCTATTTCTATTCTAGTTGACCTTTGCCTCCAAAAACTTTTAGTTTTTTGGCTATAACTAAACGTGGCGTCGGGCGTATAAAGATTATTTTGTTCTGGGTAAGTTGGAGGCATGACCAAATTATACATAAGCATTAGCCTTTGGTACAATTATCGAGTATACTGACTAGTATAAAATTCGGCAGCGATCAATGCGTTATTTAAACATAAAAAAACAAATTATTAGGTTCTTACAAGTCTCGGTGTTTGTAGGCTTCTTGGTGCTGACCCTTCCTTTTTTTGGTAATTACTTCAATCATAAGACTTATGCATTAGCCCCCTTTGCTAATCCAAAAACTGCGACGTATGTCTTTAGCTATACGGATGGCGGAGCAAAAGTTAAGCTAGTGGTCACAATAGCCGGCACGTCTTACACGGCTTTTTTTGACTGGAATGGTCCGAGTGGCACCGCCGATCCAAACATGGATGGTGGTACCGGCATAGTCTATGGATACGATTTAGTTAATTGTGGCCAAGGGTCAAGATGCCAAAGTTTTGTTTTAAATCCCTTGACTATGGTGTTTGGGGCGTCGGGAAACCCGAGCAGTCCAAAGACACTACTGATTCAGGGTAGCCGATCACAGTATCAGCCGACGTTGATTGAAGAATTTAACGGTCAAGATGTAGATTATACGATTAATCACATATCTGGTGCGATCAATCCTATAATCACGGTGAACACTTCTTGGTTAAATACGAGCGGACACAAGGTTATAAGTAGTGACACTGGTTCATACGCCGGAAATCTTAAATTTATATCCCCAACCGAAATCTATGATTCTCTGACAAAAACCTATTACACAACGGATGGGGTTGGGCAATTTGCGACATCTGGCCCACGTTTTATAAACGATGGCGACACGCTGTATCTACCTACCGAGAATGCGTCTAATTCCAGCAAGCTAGTATCCATCGACCCAGGCAAACCTATCCCCGGAACTAATACTGCTTGTATGGGAGGAATTGTAGCAATAACTTCGAACGGAGGGCATTATGCAGATGTTCAGCTTTTACCAACATTTGCCAATCAGGGTTTTTGTTATTTTGGTTCAAATAATAACACCTACCAGGTTCCAACTAATGGAACTTTTTATGGCAGGTCGATTAACACTGCATTAGAATCTGGGTATCCTATTACACTTTCAAAATTAAATTCTCAGATGGAATATTCTATGTTTCAGTGGACCTCATCGAATACTGTAGTTACTTTAAATGGCGGAAGTGAGCTCATAGAGCCCGATTCTACTCGATCTGCAGCTGTCTTAGCGAGTCAAGGCGTTAATAAAACCGGTCCTAATTGGCAAATCCTTACTACCAACTCGTGCCTTAATGGTTCTACTGCTGCGTTCTTTCCCTTCATATTGGTAAATAAAAGTTCCAGCAAGTCGCTTAGTAACTTGGATATTGGAAACTCTAACTCTGAAGGATATATTTATTATGCAAAAACTAGTTCAAGCGGTGCGCCGGTGGGTTGGACTAATGGTTGGCCTAGTGGTGGCCAGGGTTTGAACTGTTTATTTCAACCTGGCAGTACGCCAAGCGAAAATGGTGCAGAATTGCCGGGATATCCTCAGCTCCCTGGATATACCTATATCTCTAATATAAGTACATCCATCTGTTCCCCAACAGATGTTGCTTGTTCAGGATCCCCTTCGTCCATTAATCCTACGGGATCTACAACCCCAAGCAGTGTTTGCTACGATTACAATACCGGCTATACCTATGAGTGTGGTCCAGGAGCTAATCCGAGTGAATATAACGTTGAGTCCATCGATCCTGTGGTCGATACCAACTATCAGGCTTATAACGGTTCACCAACATCTACCGGTAAATTTAGTTTTAAGTCTAACCAGTGCTATTCTGCGATAGTAATTCCATCAGGAACATACGCCAGTCAAATGGGTTGGGTTCAGCAGTCTCCGTCCGATTGTTCGACCAATCCAAATCTTAGCCTAGCCGCTGCAGAGAATAATAATCCCCTGTTACGTCTGCCGAGTTTAGGAAATCAATCAGCGGGTTCGACTACGGCACCAGATCCAAATGGCTGTAAGTCAAATAATGGATCAAATTGTTTGGTTACAGCGTACATAAACCCGTTAATAAAATTCTTAAATGTGGCGGTAAGCTTGGTGGTTGTTATTTCTGTGGTGGTAGGAGGGGTTCAGTATTCAACCTCTAGAGATAATCCCGAGGCCGTAAAAGCTGCCAGAAAACGAATACTTAATGCCCTACTCGGTTTTGCTGCCTACTTCCTGCTGTACGCTTTCTTAAACTTTATAATTCCCGGAGGGATTTAGTTAGGATACAATAGGTTTATGTTAGAAAATATCCTTTTACCAATAAAAAATTTCGCAGCCGTGTGTGATCCGAATCAAACTTTTTTTGGTCTACCGGTTTGGTATAAGTATATTAAAGTCACTCCTAACCCTGACGGATCTTGTAATTTTAATTCATTTACCTTTTGGCCTCCAGATAACTTGCTCCTAGTCTTATTAGCAATCTTGGACATGCTACTTATTATTGGGGGCCTTGTGGCTGTTATTTTTGTGATTATCGGGGGAGTTCAGTACATAACCAGTCAGGGTGAGCCCGAAAATACTAAGCATGCCAGAGGGACCATCATTAATGCTCTTGTTGGTTTAGTTATTACTATCGTTGCTGCATCGCTTGTTAATTGGTTGGGATATAGGCTAGGTTAAATATGAAGATTTCTAAACTTGCAATAGTTGCCCTAGGCGTACTAACCTTTACTCAGTTGATTATTGGCGGTAGCGTATATGCCGCAAGCTCCGTTTGTTCTACTCAAAGCACGGGAACCTCTGGTATAGACTATAGTAGCTTGCCTCAGGTTTGTGCTAATCACAGCACCATAGCCATAATATTAAATATTGTCTTTAGTGTAGTCGGCGCAGTATCTGTACTGATTATAGTACTAGCTGGGTTTAAATTTATTACATCGAGTGGCAAGCCAGAAGAGGTCGCCAAAGCTAAAGACACTATTCTCTATGCAGCCATAGGCCTTATCGTTTGCGTATTTGCGGTAACAATTGTTAGTTTTGTGGCAGGGTACATTTAATGAAAATAAAATATATGACAATTAGATCGTTAATAATCTCTGTGGTTGTAGTAGGTATTTTTTTAACCCTTGGCGCTGGTCGGGTTAATGCTTTGTCGCCAATTTGTAGTGGTGGTGCAACCGCCGGCAGTAACGTTAGTAGTTCTGCATTTTGTAAGGATACTCAAACCACTAATCCAATTATTGGTACAAATGGTGTTTTAAATGATGTTATTAATATCATTACTGCAATTGCTGGCTTCGTAGCTGTTATCATGATTATAGTTGCAGGTCTTCAGATGATAACTTCGAGCGGTAAGCCAGAAAAAATCTCTAGTGCACGAAATACTATTATCTACGCCTCGGTTGGATTAATAGTTATAGCACTAGCTAGAATAATAATTGGATTTATAATTAGCAGGGTGTCATGAGAAACATTTTTAAGCCACTTATAATACCAATTATCGGATTTTCAATGATCCTTGCCCTACCGATTGTTGCCTATGCGTCCAACACGACGTCTCAGTCCGAAGCCTGCAAAGGTGTTTCTGTGATAAGTAATGGTGGCTGTAACTCATTAAAAGCATCCGGGCAATCTCTCAATGGCACCCTGGGGCTTGTCTTAAATATATTCTCTGCAATTGTTGGCATTGTTGCCGTCATTATGATTATTATTGGTGGAGTAAAATATATCACTTCCAATGGTAATTCAGAAAGAACAAATGAGGCAAAGAATACTATACTATATGCTATCATCGGTCTGGTTATTGTTGCCATAGCCCAAATAATAGTTCAATTTGTTATTCACAAAGCACAAAAGCTTTAATTAAAAACATTTTTTATGTATTATGTAATTAAATAAGAAACAAGAAAGGTAAATAAATTTAAAATGATTAGTAGATTTAAATCAATATTAATAGGAGTTATGTTAGTTGTAGCTCTCGGCTTGCCACTTGCGTCACCGGCTATCGCGAATGCTGCGGATACAGGCGCGCTTTGTAGTGGTGCTACGGGAAATATTGGAAGCATAACATCATCAAGCGGTAGTTCGACATGTGGCAGCGCTGCTGGTAATACTGTCGATAACACAATAGCATTAGTACTTAACTTGTTCTCTGCAATAGTAGGAATAATTGCCGTCATTATGATTATTATTGGTGGAGTAAAATATATCACTTCAGGTGGTAGCTCAGAAAAGACCTCAAGCGCAAAAGATACTATTCTTTTTGCTATAGTTGGATTGATTGTAGTTGCTTTGGCACAAATTATTGTTAAGTTTGTACTTAATAAGGCGTCTCACCTTTAATAACTAGCCAAATTCTTAAATAAAAAATAGGTAGTTTTTTAATAGCTACCTATTTTTTATTTAGTAAGATTTTTGTTTATTAAAGAACTGTAATCTTTTTGACAGTTTCTTGCTTTACTTTTACAAAGCTAACAGTCAAAACACCATCCTTTAAAACTGCTTCAATGCCATCTTCTTTAACTGGTACTGGCAATGCTAGGCTTCTAGAAAATTCTCCCCAATAACATTCTTGGACAAAGTAGTTTACCACATCTTCTTCGTTACCGGCTGAAAGGGTTCCGCGAATAGTTAGAGAATTGTCGGCTATACTGATATCTAGATCGTTTTTATTAACTCCAGCAGTCCTAGCTTTAACTACTAGTTTTTCTTTGGTTTCAAAAACGTCAATTGCTAGTTGTCCGGGAACAATTGTTTCATCCTCTTCTTCCCATTCTTCTGTTATTACGGCTGAGCCGTTTTGACCAACTTGTGGTTGATTTAAATCATCGTCACCTAAAAAGGCAGCGGTTAATTCGTCGTCGTCCATAAGCAAATCGTCACTTGGTTTACGTGCCATCTTTGTTACCCTCCGATTAGCGTCTTTATGGTTATCAATTATGTTAGAGATTTTTGTTTAATCGAATTATAACCTATTAAAAACTATTCAAGCAAGAACTTATCAGTAAATACAACATAAAATGTATTCATTTCAATAAAATAAATCCTTCTCATGGCTAAAACGACTTAATTGGGTAAAAAATATGTATTAAAGAATTCTTATTACTATTTAACTTTTTAAAATATAATTAAGTTAAATGAGAAGACTTATCGAATATTTATTAGAAACTACGAGAAAATTCCCGTTTAGACAGATTATTATACTTACTGTCCCAGCTACAATCTTATTGTTTCTATTTTCAACTGGTTTTGCCTATGAGGGAGGCCAGCAATTTTCAGAGCTGGCTAAAGCTTTTTTGCACGGACAACTTAATTTTCTTTCATCTATAGGCGGTCCCGGAGAGGATCCCATACTTTATCATGGAAAAATTTTTTGGGGAGAAGGTCCCCTGCCGGCAGTTCTATTAATGCCGTTCGTAGCTTTATTTAATGTTTTTCACTTATTTTTTTATCAGGGCTATATAAAATGGGCTTTATTACTAGGAGTACTATTCTTTTTATTTAAGTTAGCCAGAGTCTTATTATATTCTAAGGAAGATAGCGTAATCTTGGCGCTTGGTTTTACATTAGGCAGCGTATTTATAGGTGTAGCGTCGGTGTCTAGTAGTTGGTTATTTGCTCAAGTATTAACCACTTTTTTGTTATTTTGGAGTCTATATGAATTTTATTATAAAAAACGTTGGTGGTTAATTGGAATAATTTGTGGCTTAATTCTTTTGACTCGCGGAACAGCGGCACCGATATTAATTTTTTACGGGTTAGAATTGTGGCAAACCAGGAGTTTTAAAACAGTGTTTAAAAAGATTGAGCAATTTATCAAGTTAGGGCTCCCTGTCGGATTGGCGACTGTCTTGATTGGACTATATAATTTCAGTCGTTTCCATAGCCCATTTAATGGGGGCTATGGCTACCAATTACTATACCCAAGCTCTGAGGTAGCGCGTTCATATGGGGTATTTAGTCTAGTACATATTCCTACCAATTTCTTCGCAGCATTCTTAAGCGCGCCACAAGTAGTGCTTAAAAATAGTAGTTCATGGATGCTAAAATTCCCTTACATTAAAGAAAACCCATATGGAATTAGCATGTTTATTACCTCGCCATACTTAATATATTTATTTAGCCAAAAATGGTCATCATACGATAGGCGTGCAAGAAACTTAATAATTGCAACCCTGGTCAGTTGTTTGGCGGTTCTAAGCTTTTATGGAATAGGTAGGGACCAGCTGGGTTATCGCTATTCTCTTGATTTTCTACCGGGACTATTTCTATTGTTCATGATAGTCTATCGAAAAAATCACAATTCATTGTCCCGAGGAATGAGATTTTTGCTTCTAGGCTCAGGAGTTTTCAATTTCTATCTTTTGTTCTCGTTTATATAGTTTTTTAAATTTTGGCGGAGAGGGTGGGATTCGAACCCACGATACCGTTTCAGATATGATAGTTTTCAAGACTATTCCCTTAAACCACTCGGGCACCTCTCCTTAAAATAAGAATCAATAGAATGTTTATTCTGCGGGGTTATTGTGCTTTGATTATGACGCACATCTGTTATTAGAAATTCTTTTCCATCCAATCTGAATACATATAGCCAGTCGTAAGACGCTTCTTCATATTTTTTAATCACATAACCTTTTGAATTAGAATGAATTCTTCTAAGATCGACTTCTTTTTTTGACGAATACTTTACCTGAACCCTGTACAGAACGTTATTCACGTCAACGATAATGTCATATGCTGCGGACTCTGTAATTGGTAAGGATACGTCAAAACCATAAGATGTAAAGGTGCTAATAGCTTTTGCTTTTGCAATGTCGCCTTTTCTTTGGGTAGAAATCATTATCTCTACGATATCATGTATGGCGACAGATACTACCGCCGAGATGACCTACGGGATGGGGCATAGCTAATAAGTTATGGCGGAGAGGGAGGGATTCGAACCCTCGCGGGGAGTTTCCTCCCCCTAGCAATTTAGCAAACTGCCCCCTTCAACCACTTGGGTACCTCTCCATAACAGGTTGTAATTATATCAAAATATATTCTATTCCGCGATATCATAATCGTATATTTTAAAAAATTATGTTCATTAGTGTAACTTAAAGTACAATATGCTTATGGATGAACAAAATCATTTTACACCAGAAAATGACCCTGCTTTAGCTGGGCAATTTCCTAAAAAAAATAATGATTCCATAGCCTGGACAGCCTCAGAATTTATCGACAATTCTAAAAATATTAACTGGTATCTACTTTTTTTTGTGTCAATAGTGGTCATAAGTTTTCTAGTATACTTATTTACTAAAAGTATTTTTTCAACAACCGCTGTTTTTATACTGGGTCTTGCGCTTTGTTATATGGCTACCCGAAAGCCACGAGAAGTACACTATACATTAGACACTAAGGGCATTGTTATTAACAGCGTAGACTACCCCTTCTCTGAATTTAAATCATATACCATAGTGTCGGAAGATGGGCTAGACCATATCGCGCTAACATCAGTTAAGCGTCTGATTCCAAATAAAACAATTTATTTTGAACCCCAAGACAGGAATCGGATAATCTCCTTATTGAGCGAATTTCTACCCATGGAACCAGTTTCCCATGATCCAATAGACATATTTATGAAAAAAATTGGGCTATAAGTATTCGCAAAACTATCCGCAACCTGTTAAAATTTCTCTAGTCTAAACATTGCACCCGTAGTTTAGCTGGATAGAACGTTGGCTTGCGGAGC
The DNA here is from genome assembly GCA_021781215.1 of bacterium. GTDB lineage: Bacteria > Patescibacteriota > Saccharimonadia > Saccharimonadales > DATKHC01 > JAJXXC01. Next base: position 128,190 of record JAJXXC010000002.1, on the reverse strand, counting down.
CGAAGGTCGCAGGTTCGAATCCTGCCGGGTGCACCATGACGCTTGTGCTTGTTTAATCTTTTGGCGGTTCTAATGTTTCATTTATCGGATTTGCGATAATTGGTTGCAAGGATACGGGTGTAGTACTACTCGTGGAGTTATTTTCTATGGTTGGTTTTGATTCTACTGAATTGTCTGGAACAAATTTTTTTGGAGAAGAACGTAAATCATAATAATTCGACAGTAGTGCTAATTTTTTCTTCCGTAGAATAAACCTAGCAATCAAAACACTACCTAAAATTATAATAATTAAGATAATGCCACCAACGATATAGGATTTATTTAAATTCCTATTCGGTTTCTTTACCATACTAGATGTCTTTATATTGCTGGTTGTTGTCGAAGATTTAGAGATTGATTTGGTCGGATCCAGTGTACCAGTACTAGTTGGTATAGTAGTTGTCGTGATTGGTGGAGGCGTAACAGGAGGACTGTATGGCACGATTGTATTGGTTATCGGTGGGTTGATACCCATTATTTGGTTAAAAGAATTATTACTAGTGTCAACTATTTGCGAATAACCACTACAACCTGTTCCTGTTTGAAGTGTGTCGATGTGAGAGCTTGGAGTACTATATTGATCGTTATTGGCAGTAAAATTTGAAAATGTGACGTTTGAATAAGGCAATGCTGAGCAACTAGCTGGAACCGGTCCAAACCATTCAGTCCATGCATCTTGGGTACTGGTTAGCGTTCCCCAGCTTGTGGCAATATTGACGGTCGCAATGTTAGTAGTTATACCAGTAGTTAAATCCTCTACACTAGCCTGCCAGTTTATCCCTTGTGAATCTCGACCCACATCCGTTACGGTGAGTAAATAGGTATGTCCTTGCGTTATTGTGTAGTTAATTATGCACGATGTTCCACCGTAAGCGTAGACACCGCCGTCGAAACCAGATTGCTGAACCGTACAGTTTGAGGATGCCTCAGTACTAGGGTAGTCAAAAACAGAAAATAAAGCTCTGTTGATACCCTGAATGCCAAAATAGGCGGTACCATTGCTAGGCGCACCATTAAAATACAAGTTATCTGACCAAAAAAAGTCAGCGGAACCAAGGTTGGGGACATTGTTAATAGTTACTTCATGCGAAACATCCGTAAGATTACTAGCCGGCATATATATGTTTGTGTAAGTGTTTTGAACATTAGCCATTGCATATGCAGGATTACTTAAAATAAGAACAAAAACGAAGTCTAATATTAATAACGATAATTTATTTAAGGAGTTTTTACGTTTTGTTTGTACTTTTTTGGTTTTGATAATCTTAATATTTAAGGCTTGAGGATTAATGATACTTATCACAGTATATAACACATGATCAGCTTATTTTCTTACTACGGATGCTATAGAATATTCGAATCACTCTCATCAAAATAGTTATAACCTCAGCCAGTGTGGTGCACCATAGATCTAGGTATCTTTACGCCACCCTGCGCACATTACTTTCGAATCGGTAACATAATAAAACAAACTTATTGTGACCTACTAATTGTGAGGTTTATATTACCTGGGTAGTACCGTAATTCTTCACCACCATGTTCTGTTGGACCCCACAAATCAAATGTTAGTGTAACTCCACCAACAGATAATAGGGGCGATATTCGTTTGAGTCTTGGAAACACTCTACGAAAACCAGGCATATCAGTTGGGATATCACTAAGGCGGTTATCAAAACCTATAAGACTATAAACGTCCCTAATTATTGCTGTATCTGGTTTTACCACACCTCGTGATTCATGATAACTTTCACCGTCAATAATGTCTGACAAAGGATTCCAGCCGTAAATTTCTTTACCTTCGAAAAGTTTTATCGTAACATCTTTCTGTTTTTTCTTTGTATTAGCAATACTTAAAGAAATCGTTTCTATAACTGATGCAAGTAGAGAGGGTTCCGCGTGTAGTATTTTTTCCCGGGGACTCATTGCAAGAAAATATTCAAGTTCACTCGCAATATCTTGATTACCAAGCATTCGCGCCCTAGATGTGACGGATTCGATAAAGCTCTTGGCTTCACTGGATCTATCTATTTTAGAATAAGCCTCGTATTCTTCTTCTGCTTTTTTTTGCATTGATGCAATATCTGCGTCAGCGGACCTTATCCAGCCCTTTGCAAGACTTCTTTTTTGATAAGTTTTAAAGAAATTTCCTTGCTTAGCTTCTTGCAAAATTTGTTGAGATTCTGCCCTACTGTCAACTTTTTGTTTTATTATTTGACTCATGCACAGTGCAGCATCAAAATCTAACCTTGTATCTGACCGGTCCAATAACTCATTTTTCATGTACATATAATATACTAGATACTACAATATGTCAATGAACATCTAAGCATAACTTAAATTAACTTTATGCAGCTACACATAAAATATAAATTTATTGCAAAACTAACCTACTGAGATTTGCATATCTCTCGCCCGAGTCGCCATACGCATGACTTTCACCCGGGATAATGATTCTTCTAATAGAACGTTCTGGATAATCTGAACGTAATCTATTGAATAAATCGTTATTGGTGTTTGCGGGGCTAATCTTACTAGCTCTAGCTGAGGCAACAGTTAAATGCATACCAGGCTGTGTCTCAAGAGCTTTCCTAAGACTATTTTCTTGGGTTCCTTTTGTCATTGCCATTCCATAACTCAAAAGTCCGTGTGGAATTGGCATTCCAAGTTTAGCAATTTCACGCATAACGGGATCGACTGGGTTTGCCCATGTAAACCTAAGATTATTGGTGTCTCCTATAAAATTCTTGCCTAAATCCTTTTTTTCTTTTCGGGATTCGCGGGGTTGAACACCAGGACCTTCCATGACAAACAAATTTTCTACTTCAATATTGTGACTGGAAGCATTGGCGGCCATTGCGGCTGAAGTTTCAGCACCCATTGAGTAACCAATGAAATTAGCTTTATGAGTACCCAGCGCACTTGCTATACCAAGCATAGTATTTGCAACAGGACTGAAGTCTCCACTACTTTTTAGAGCTTCTTTTTGTTCCTTGGTAAGTTTATCTGAATCACCATATGCAGGGTTTTCGAATACTAAAAAGGGTGTATTTAATTCTTTAGCAACCAAATAGTGTTGGTATTGAATATGTTTTGGATCCAAAGATACGCTAAATGGCATATTGGAGAAAGTAACAATTTGCTCAGAAACATCACCGTTTTCCGGCCAATTAAATCTTTGAATACGTATTTTTTGACCGGTCTCAGAATCTTCCATTAATTCAAATTTTGGTAATAGTTTCTGAATTTTTGCCCATTGTTCTTTGCCTAAATCTGGGTGTTCTGTTGCTAGATGTTCTTCAAGCGCTCGGTATTTATCCAGATCCATCCCACCACGAGCATTAAACTCACTGATTGGATTTTCTAGGGCTGATATTTGTTTTTTAGTGCCCCATTCGTTAGAGGCATTGAATTGTTCCATGTCTACATATTAGCATAAGATTGATGTCTTGTCAACCTGCTGTTACAAAATTAATTTGTTTCAATTTGGTTCTAACCTCAACCAGCGCGGTGTACCAAAACGACTATGCTTGTATATAAACAATAGATATATCATTATCTATCGTAGGAGAATATAACCAAAGTGAGACTTGAAAACAATGATGGTATAAATTCGGTTTTAATACTGGAAACAGACCAAGAATTACGAGCAGCAAAGCTTGGATTTATAGCGCTGAACGAAGCTTTAGAATCTGGAGCAAAAGCGAGAGTTTATGAAAATGGAGTAGAATTTTCACCCAGACGTACAAGGAAAGTTGCTAAGTTAATTCTTAGAGATATTACTAACGCTTTTGACAATGAACTAATGGACGATGTTGACTTACATGACTCCAGGGTAAAAGACGATATATTATTTGAACCTTTCAAAATAAATCAAAGAGACATGCCCCTTTTTAATATGGGCCTAAGAATACATTTGTCTGATGAACTAAAAATAATGGTTGAACATCAAACTGAACGCTCAGAACCCATTGAAGAGCATATGTTTGATAAAAAACACAGGTTAGGTAAGGGTTATTTGCATACAATTAGAGACCTGATTAAATTAACCAAATATCAGGCTTCATTTAGTTATAATGGCTCGAAAGCACCCAAAATATCTGAAGATGTGTTCATGCTTTAGCTCGGACAATTGTATCTAATTAAATAGAAAGTTCTGACCTCAGCCAGTATTATGCATCACGACATTGACAATACATCAAGCTTATGCTAGTATTATTAATATCATGGAAAGTAAAAAACATTTATCAGCCCCAGAACTAGCAAATAATCCTGCTCAACTCGGCGAGCTTCAGAGACAGGTTGGTTTAGAATGGGCTGATTTTTATGCTGCAAATATTGAACCAGATAATGGTGCTGAAATAGTATTAAGAAATCCTGCAGTATATCTTAGAGACGTTCGCCCTATCCAACTACCCGAAAAGCTGAGAAAAGAGTGGGTAGGCTTATTAGAGTATAGCGATGCGGTGGCAAAAGTTGCTTCAACGGAGGATAGTGGTTTCAGTAATGATACTTCTGGCATAGAGAAAATTCAAAGTCTTATGAATTCGGGAAGAATTAATTCGGACTTTAGGGGATCAGTTGCTGATATTATGCGCATTTCTTCGAGGCTATTTGCTGAGTCAATTGTAGTTGTGCCAGGCAACACCTCTTACTATGCGGGAAACGTAGTAGGTATGGAGACATGGTTTAGTCGTCGACTTCAGGAATCTTCTAAGTAAGTTAGCCACAGTGGTTACGGCTCATTTTATATTGATGCGATTTAAATTTGCTAAGATCGTTCTAGCCTCAACCGACGTTGTGCCTGTAAAGCCTATGCTTGATTTAAATTTTGTTACTGTCAGTATTAGACTATGGCAATAGAAATATTCCCGGTGGTTCACGTAAATGAAGTGTCGCAAGCAATGGATCAAGCGGCCCCCGCATTCGAGGCGGGAGCTAATGGGGTCTATTTGATTGACCACCATAATCCCGACACCAACTTACTATTTTCGGCATATAACGGAGTTGCTGATGAAAAGCTATACAGATTTATTGGTTTAAATCTTTTGCAACTTACTTCTGCAGAAAGTGCATTTTCACTTATTAATACACGATTTAAATCTGGCGATATAGCGAGGCTCCCAGATGGTATATGGACAGATGACGCTATTCCGAATAAAGACAAATTAGTTAGTCTACGCCATAAACATCAAGAGCTTGCGAGAATACTTTATCTTGGAGGAGTCGCATTTAAATACACTCAAACCTACACTGATAATACAGAACAAGCCGTAATCGAGACCAGGAATCTTATGCCTTATGTTGATGTGGTCACAACTAGTGGCAAAGGCACCGGAAAACCACCAAGACCAGAAAAGATTAAAGCTATGAAGCAGGCTATTGGTGATAAAAAGCTAGCAGTAGCAAGCGGTATAAGCATAGATAATATTCGTGATTATACTGGAGCATTTGATCAACTTCTTGTCTCAACAAGCATAGAAGTTGAGCCATATAGTGGAATTTTTGTTCCAGAGAAGCTAAAAATGCTAATTGAACACTGTAAAACAATATAGTCTTCAAACGAAAATCTGCATATCTAATAAGGGTCAATTTCAATTATTTAGTTAAAAGCTGTACGAAGGAGTATAATATAAATAAACGTTGAAATAATGACAACATGAAAGTTCATGCAGCGTAATTAGTGAGCATCAAAGATAATCCTAGTAACTTTAAAAATTGATAAGTAGTCTGATGGTAAAATATTTAATCCAATTGGCTAAATAGCCAAGAAAGAAGACCACTATGAAGAACATTAACAAGCTATTAATATTAAGTGTTCTAACGACTTATTTGGGCCTAGGGGTTGTAGGACAAGTATTTGCCGCAACATCACCTACGCTAGGTACGGTCGGCAGCTATTCGGTATTAGGAAATACTACCGTAACCAATACTGGTAATACAACTATGCCTGGAGACTTAGGCATAAGTACCGGCGGATTGCCGACAGGTTTTCCCCCGGGAATTGTTGGGCCGCCTGGAACAATTCGTAATGCCGCCGATTCTCTTTCGGCACAAACTTCAGATACGGCCGCATTTGGTGCGCTTGATCAGGGGTGTACTACAACCTATGCTGGTACGAAAGATTTGGTTGGATTGAATCTTGTAGCAGGAGTTTACTGCGCGGACGCCTTTGCGCTTTCGGGAACTTTGACGCTTTCTGGCAGTGGGGTGTGGATTTTTAAGTCGGCATCGACACTTATAACTTCCGGCTCAGCTAATGTGTTGGGCGGTGATTCATGTAATGTCTGGTGGAGAGTAGTTAGCTCTGCGACTCTAGGGACAAACACGTCACTGACTGGTAATATATTGGCACTAACATCAATTAGTTTGCAGACTGGTGCAAGTTTAAATGGTCGTGCTTTAGCCCAAACAGGAGCCGTCACGTTGGATAGTAATACTATAACTGGATCATCTTGTTTAGCTAAATCTGTTTTCGGCTCGGTTACTGTCGTGCCTAAATTACCCAACACCGGTGCGGGCCCACAAATACAAAATGGATATTTATGGCAAGACCTAGTTGCCATTGGGGGTATTGTTGCCGTTTTGTCACTATATATCGCTAAAAGACGAAATATCTAAGACTACTCAGGCTAAGCTAAGCGTTTAGTAACACAATGTCTAGTAGCCTTTTAAATAAAAAATCGGCTAGATTTACCATATTGTTGATATTGCTTGTACCCATTATTAGCCTAGGTATATATCGAACTATTTCTCCGTCTATAGCTTCGACCGCCAATACATACCGCAAACAAATCAATACCAAACCGGTAGTTTTGCCTATATATGGCATTCCCGTTAAGCTGCTTATACCGTCTATTAGTCTTGCAATTAATCTAGAATCAGTGGGCATCGCCAGTAACGGCGCAATGGATGTACCAATCGGTAGGAATAACGGGGCTTGGTTCAATTTAGGTCCGCGCCCCGGAGAGATTGGGAGCTCGGTCATTGATGGGCATTATGGATTTTGGATAAATGGAGAGCCCGCGGTATTTAATGACCTAAATAAACTAAATAAGGGTAACTTGATTAGGGTTGTAGAGAATAATAATATGGTCGTATCTTTCGTGGTAGTTGATCTAAAGATTTACACGCCTAGTCAGAGTGATAAAAATATATTCGCATCAACCGATAATTTATCTCATCTCAATATTATTACCTGTCAAGGGATATGGAACCCGGATAATAAAACCTATTCAAGTAGACTAGTTGTATTTGCGAATAAAATAAATACCTAAGACATTTAAATTTAGATTGATGTGGCGTAGATTAACTTCGTGCTTGTTAATTTTTTGTTTAAGTTAAATAATTAAATTAACAATGAAGACCTACAATAAATTAGTCAGAGATAAAATCCCCAATATAATTAAAGCTAATGGCGATATCCCTTATACACGTATTTTGTCAGATGAAAAAGAGTATTTAATAGCCTTAATAGATAAACTTTTTGAGGAAGCCCAGGAGTTAAAAGACAACCCTTCACTAGAAGAATTAGCCGATGTTCTGGAGGTAATATATGCTATTGGTAAAAAACTTGGGTTTACAACTAATCAAATAGAGTCTGCAAGAAAAGAAAAAAAGTCCTTGCGTGGTGGTTTTAGTAACAGGGTTTTTTTGGAAAAGGTTGATGAATAGGTCTTGGTCCCTACTATCCTGAGCGTCTAATGTTGTTTGCCTAGATGTTAACTTGTGTGAACCCTAATCTTCAGTTAAGCTTAAGTTATATAACCGTAAGCATCCTATGAAATAAAGACATGGCATTTCTTAAAAAACTAAATTTCAAAGATTTCTCGCGCGTTGAATTCATTACTATGGTGGCTGCCATAATCTCTATGATCGGAATTGGTGTCTATATTTTTGATGTTACCGGTGGATCAAAGGCATCGAGTTATACATACGATTATTTGGGCAAAAGTGTTCAAAATCCCATAGTTGCAGCTAGCTCATATTCAACAGCAAGTTTGACTATTCTTCAAACATCAGAGGACGAACTAGCGACTGATCAATCAGCGGTTGCAGAAGACCAATCTCTCCTTACCTTGCAGGAAAAGATAGTCCAGTCTGACCAAGAGGCGGTTAACGTTGCATCAAAAGCTTTCGCAAATGCAAAAGTTGCATATGCTTCTGGTCCGAATGCTGGAAACCCAAACATTCTAGAAAGAGTTAATAGTGATAGGACGATTTTGGCTCATAAAAATGATATTTTAAAGAGCGATTTGGCGGCAGAAACCACACTGGTAACAGCTTACAAAAATGATCAAGCTAAGGTTGTAGCCGATCAGGCTAACGTTGTAAAATATTCGGCCAGTGGTCAATCGGCCTACACCAACTCGACTTTTTATTCCTATGCATGTCAAAGCCCTGGCGCCATTAGCGGAACAGTAAATGTTTATGTAGCCATGGTAACGCCTAGTTATGTCCCCGAAATGCAGAGTGGGGCATACTCGCCTCACGCCGCCGCATGGTTGAATAGTAATCAAATTATTGATTTAGGCTCAGCGTGGAATTATGACGGTACGTTGGCTACTGGGTCATCGCAAGACCAGGCTGGGGCCTGGATGACGGCAGACAATGCATTAGATAATTTACCGGCAGGAGACTCTATAGCCTTGGGGCCACTACCTGATACCAGTTATTCTGCAGCCTGGACCAGTCCAGTAAAAGTCAGTAGTTTAAGCAATTGTAGTCCTGCGGCGACAACTAGTTCAAATCAGTCGGCAACCACCGGGACAGTAGTGGCCAATAATTCTACGGTAAGTCAGGTCGTGGCAGTAGCTCCAAAAATTTTTAATGGCTCAAGCACTCAAGCATTAACAAACGCAATATATTTTGATAATACTTATTGGTACTGGCCCGAAACTACCCAGGGCTTAACCGGAATGGATGCAAATATAACACCAGTATCAGATGGATCGCCTGACGGATACCTTTTTGCTAATCAATTTTATTTTTCTAAGGCTTCGGATTCTTTTACGGGATATCTTGGGCTAGAGACTGTGGGACAGGGATCGTCGGGTAAAACGGCTAAATTTACAATTTGGGGGTCTCTCTCCTCGAGTGGTCCGGGATATAATACCTCTGGTAGCCAGGGTGATAAAACTTATTATTCGTCAGAAATAAAATATAATTGGTTAATAAATCATACCTATGATTTAAAACTAGAGCTGACTAATAAATCAGCTTTTATCAATACCTGGACTGCATCAGTAATCGATACCTCTACTAAAGTGTCGTCTATAATTGGTAGTATTACTACCCCTGCCCAGATCGGAATGTTAGATACAAAATCTGCTACATTTCATGAACGATACAGCACCGGATCATCATGCAGCAACATACATCAGTCAGCTGTTAAATTCTCTGACATAACTGCCAACAACGGTTCTGTTGGCTCAATTTTTCACGCAACCTTGCCGCCTAGCAGCACGGGTTGTACTGGCCAATATGAGACAGAAAATATGCCTCAAGGTCTTATCAATATTATGTGGTAAATAGGTTGTTGTGGTTTATCGGTTACTCTTACGTTCACGCCAAACTAATTTATAGACCTTAAGCTTATCCGGTATGGTGTTAAAGTATGGTATGTATGGGAATGCTATTAAGACGAATATAGATAAGCCAACTATAACTGCTCCGTCTCGGTCAGCATTGGAATCATGAGCCAATAGAGTGTGGTCTAATAAACCAATCGGCGCCAACCACCAAGCCCCTACTGGGAATTTGCTCGATTCTTCATGTAGCATGCCATATTGCTGGGTTGTTATACCGAGGGCTTGGGCCTTAGCATCCATGATGCCGGTATCGGAAAGGAAACGTAGAGCATATGTTGTTTGATCTCCAGATGGGTTAGCGTTAGTCAGCGATGCCTCATATAAACCAGACTGTGCCATAGTGGTGAGCGAGTTGATTATATTTATAGCTGGATTAAGCTTCGGTAGTTTAATTTTGTTATTAAAGTAGCTGGTTGCTTGCGCTAACTGTGTGTTTTGAGCTGTTATTGACTCTGCGTCGAATATATTAAGTTGGTTTGCTGAGTGTTGGACGATCATTAATTTCTGATAAGGCTGGACGATATATACTTGCCTGACATCAAATTTATATGGGTCAATATTGTCTAAATATGCGGCTGTGTCTGAGGTTCTAGTAAATTCTTTGACGAGTGTTTGGCTTATTAGTTGCGGATCTTGTTGGGCTACACCCTGAATTGAGGTGGGAATAATGAATGGTGATGGGAAGATAGCAGCCAGGCCAACTATAGCCAGAATTAATATAAATCCTCGCAAGAATAATATTTTATGGTTAGCCCTTACTACCGTGTAGTTAACATCTTGTCGATAAGGTTTGGCGATACCCCTAGCTTTGATTAGAACGTAATGAATAAACAATAACCCCAAGACGAGTAGTGGGACAACAACTATGTGCAATCCAAAGATTTGTCGGTAGTTTAACTCATTAAGAAAACCGCCTATGCCACTGCCATTAAATAAATCTGCACCTTGGAGGCTCCGATATTGTGATGAAAAATCTCCCCGTAAAACATAGCCAAATTCTGCCTCAATAAGAACAAAAAAGAACATTATGGCACCAATCACCCAAGTTAAGCGTCTAGGCTTCTTATAACCCGAGGTTAGAAAAACAATTAATAAATGAAGAATTGTAAACAGAACAAAGGCTTGAGTAGCCCAGAGATGGATGCTTCGAAAAAATTGCCCAGTAGCATTAACCAGCCACCAGTTTGGGCCAAAGGATACCATGATGACCCCAGTTACAATTAGGATCGTAAAGCAAATCATCGATAAGAAACCTAGAGAGTAGAATATTTTATTGGCGTATGAAGGCACTCGCTCAATCATAAGTTTTGAAAATATTTTTTTAACTGAAGCATTTTCGTCCATCTAAGATCCCCTATCTATTGTTATATCCTAACTTTAGATGCAGATAATTTAATATGCAAGTCAATAAATCATTGAAGTTCTAGTATAATTTTTTAAATAAAATAATATTGCTAATTCTGAATCACTAAAATCCAGTAAAGTAGTTGCCGAGAATACAACCAATGAAAAAATGATCAATCTAAAGATGCATAATTCTTAAAAAGATTGTAGTCATTGACGTCCTTGAGTGGTCTTAAGCTTGGTTATCAAGGCGTTATATCCGCACATTTGTTAGTTTTCAATACTATTTGCAGAATCAACTATCGTTACTAGTGGATACAAGCTATTATGCCGGTAGCTTAAGGAATACAGGGTTTCGTATCTTAAGGTATCTTGCCAGATAGAGCGATGCTATTTATTGACAGGATAGTCTAAGCGCTAGTAGAATAGCGATATATCAAAAAAGAAAAAATAATTAAAATTTTGAAAGGGTATGAAAAATGAGTACGATAGAGGATTTTCCTGGTAATCAATCTATCCATGAGCTTCCGCGCATTGATGGTGAAACTAAAACTGGATTATTGGCTGCCACACAAGAGCTCGACGGATTAAACCCAGATCATGTAAGAGACATTGAGAACAAAGGAGTCGCTTTGGGTGAAGTAGTAGAGACTGAAGTTGTTCCAAAGTCGTTATCAAATAGATTAAAAGAGGCAGCAGAACGACGAGACGCGCAAGGAAGAAGTCGTGAGTTTACCGATACGGCAATTATATTTGCAGATAACGCAAATGATATAGAAATTGGATCTATGTTTGATAGTGAGCATAATCTGGAAACAAGCATTGTTTTTTCTTACGATAATATTGACGAAGTACTTGAACTGCTGAGAAGTTATGGACTAGGAAATATAAATCTTGGCCTTTTTGATACAGAGCTTTCTGCCCATATATTAGTAAAAGAGGGAAAAACAGGTGGCAATGTAGTGCTTAGATGTCCAATCAGTATTGGGAGTATGGGTGTAGTACTTTCGTCTAATGAAGGGCTGGACCCAAGTCTAAAAGACGCATACGATAAACTAAAGACTGCATATGATAAGGCTGACGGTGAGACTTTTGAGAGAGATAATCAAAAAAACCGTCAGCTATACGATGAGCTACACGACGCTGCTTTAGCACTCAAAAAAGATAAATAATAAACAAAGAAGTTATAATACTGACCCAATGCTTAACCGTTAGAGTCGAGCTATATTATTTCTATGTAGCTTAATATAATTACTAAAAACATCACATTTTTAGTGTCTAATTATCAAAAGTTATTGTAAACTGAGATGAGTTATTTTTAGGGTGCACGCTGGTCAAATCAATAATATTTTATGGATAAATTAAATAAACCCCGCTTTAGTATCGTTATACCTTGTTATAACGAGGAAAATTATATTGCCGCTACCCTAGAATCTTTAAAAAAACAGACATTTAAGGGGAATGTTGAAATAATTATTGTTGATAATAATTGTACCGACGACACGGTTAATATAGCAAAATCTTTCGGAGCTAAGGTTGTTAGCGAGAAACAACCGGGTGTCTGTTGGGCCAGACAGGCGGGCACGGAACATGCAAATGGTGAAATTATAGTTTCAACTGATGCGGATACGATTTTTTCAAAAGATTGGTTGACTAAAATAAATGCTACTTTTGAAAATAATTCCAAAATTGTGGCTGTTGGGGGTCCGTGTAGATATATAACTGGACCTCGTTGGGGTCGAATCTATACTCCTTTTTTATTTGGCAGCGTGTTTTTTCTTCAATTTTTAATCAGACATCCATTTTATTTAAGTGCCACGAATATCGCCTTCAAGAAGTCTGAATGGGAGGGATACGATGTTAATTTGCCACAAGCTGGAGATGAAGTCGATCTATTACACAAGCTCCGCAAACGTGGTAGGGTAAAATTTATCTACAATAATTCAACCTATACTTCGGGAAGAAGGCTTGAGCAAGGACTATTCTATAATTTATTTGTAACATTTCTGTTCTATTATTTAACGGCCTACTATCTTAATCGATTATTTAAAAGAGAAATAATTGGCTCTGCGCCTGCTTTTAGGAAAAAACCGATCAGTATAAAAACTGCTTTTAGCAATAAATTGATGCCAGTTTACGCAGGTATTCTCATCGCTATTATTGCCATCCCATATTCGCGCAGTTTTTTGAAAGATAATATGCATGACACTATTAGTACTATAGATAGGGTTAAGACCGCATTTAGGAAGTAGACAATGATATTTCTCTCAATTTTAATTATCTTGGTTTTATTGGCTATCAGCTACTGGTTATTCATGTCTTCATATTCTCAAGTATTTGGCAGATATATATGGCGCGTAAGAACAAGAGAGAAGTTGATTGCATTGACTTTTGATGATGGCCCCAATGAGCCCTATACCTCACAGATATTAGATATCTTGAGTGAAAATAATATAAAAGCTACATTTTTTATGGTCGGTAACTGCATTGAGCGATATCCTGATGTCGCAAGAAAGGTGTTGGCTGCGGGGCATAGTATTGGTAGCCATTCAGTGTCGCATCGTTTTAGAAACTATTTTAGGCCTAATTTTTATCAGCTAGAAGTTTTAAAAAACCAAGAGATATTTGACAAGTATTTAAATATAACCCCTACCCTTTACCGCTCGCCATGGCTATGGCGATATCCATCATTGCTTCGAAGATTAAAATCAGCTGGATTGACTCCAATTTCTGGAGAGTTTTGTCATTCTCTCGAAGTGTTTAAAATTGATGCTAATAAAATTGCTAGAGCAGTCATAAAAAAAGCAAAACCGGGCGCAATTATCATTTTTCATGACGGCAAAGAAGGTGGGGTTGGAGACAGGGCCCAAACGGTTCAAGCAGTTGGTCTGGTAATCACAAGGTTATTAAAAGATGGCTATAGATTCATAACAATAGATGAACTTCTAAAAAAAGATCAATATAATAAATAGCCGATACTTAAATAATCTAATATATCCGATATAATAACCCCATGGCTGATTTTAGTTTTGATATTGTAAGTGAGTTTGATAAAGCAGAGATGAATAATGTTTTCGATCAGACTCAGCGTGAAATTAGTAATCGTTATGATTTTAAATCTGCAAATATTAATCTAGAGTGGCTGGACAGCGACAAGAGTGGAATCAAAATTATTGGCGAGAACCAATACCAATTAGATGTAATAGTAGATATTTTTAGAAAAAAACTATCTTTAAGGGGACAAAGTCTTAAAACTTTAGACCTTGATGCTAATAAACCTAATGAATCTAATTTTAAAGTTTCTTGGGGAGTGCCTTTCAAGAAGGGCTTAAATCAGGAAAAGGCTAAGCAGATTAGTTCGTTGATTAGGGAATCATTCCCTAAGGTGAAGGTGCAAATTCAGGGAGATGCTGTAAGAGTATTTTCTGCAAAGAAAGATGATCTTCAGTCAGTGATGGCACTGCTTAGGTCTAATGATCTTGATTACCCTCTTAGCTTTAATAATTTTAGATAAGGTCTTTATTTTATAATTTTCTAAGTTATACTAAGCATTACAACTAAGACTAACAAGGATTTTTATGTCAAAAGATAAAGGCCGAAAAGAAATTAAAAAACCAAAAAAAGCTAAAACAGCGTAAGAATCAATTTATAAACAAAGTATAGATTACGGCCACTCCAGACACTGTCATCAGTAGGGTTAATATCCATCCTAACGATGCAGATAGTTTGCCATTTTTCCATTCTCCCATAACTTTTTCATTTCTAGCGATTAATAAAATTAGTACCAAAATTACTGGAGCTACGATTCCGTTGCCTACAGCAGAATAAATTAAAGCCTTAATTGGATCTAGGCCGATAAAGTTAAGGCCTAACCCTATCAGCATGGAAAAAATAATAATTCCGTAAAATGCTGAAGCTTGCTTAAGTTTAGAGTTTAACCCCTGTCTTTTACCAATCGTTTCACTAACGGCGTAAGCGCTAGCCCCAGCCATAACTGGTATGGCCAATAGCCCGGTACCAATAATACCGATTGCGAATAATAGATAAGTCGCATTTCCCGCAAATGGTCTCAGCGCTTCTGCTGCTTGAGCTGCTGTAGTTATGTTGGTTATTCCATGAGTAAATAAAATGCTTCCACAGGCGGCAATGATGAAGAACATTACTAAGTTAGATATGAACATTCCCGACCATACGTCTACCCTCATGGACTTCATCTGAACTTTATCTGATCCTGCTCTTTTGGCAATGGTCGTAGCTCCTGCGGCTATTTCCTCATCTATCTCTTGGGAGGTTTGCCAGAAAAATAGATATGGGGTGATCGTTGTCCCAAGAATAGCGCAAATTAGAAGAATTTGATCACGGCTCATGGTTATGTGTGGGATTATTCCATGCCGAACGATCATATTCCAGTCTGGATGGGCCAAAATTGCCGATGCGATATAGACAAATAAAATTAGAGCTAGCCACTTTAAGTATTTAGCATATTTAACATATGGGGTTAAGATCTGTAGTAATAATATAAAGATACTAAAACCAATGGTCAGGAGGCTGAAATTAATTCTAGGTGCTAGTAATTGTACGGCCTTTGCCATTGACCCAATATCTGCGCCAATATTGAAAGTATTGGCAGCAAAAAGTAGGATTGTACTGCCATATAAAACTTTTTTACCAAAATGTTTACGAATATTGCCAGCTAGTCCCCTTCCTGTGACTAGTCCGATTCTGGCACACATCTCTTGGACGACAGCCATGAGCGGAAAAGTGAATGCCGCCATCCAAAGTAAGCCCAGGCCGTATTGAGCTCCTGTCTGCGAGTAAGTGGCGATGCCTGATGGGTCGTCGTCTGATGCGCCGGTTGTTAGGCCGGGCCCTAGCGTATACCAGTAGTCCCTAGCCCGTTTATAGGGGTTAATTTTACTGTTTCGAGGAACTTTATTGGCAATTTTATGGCTAGTTTCAAAACTAGATTCGAGAATTTTTGCTGGGGCTTCGATTGTTT
Organism: bacterium; assembly: GCA_021781215.1. GTDB lineage: Bacteria > Patescibacteriota > Saccharimonadia > Saccharimonadales > DATKHC01 > JAJXXC01. The sequence continues at coordinate 112,221 of JAJXXC010000002.1, read as the reverse complement.
TTTCAAAAATATTGTTTTTTTTGGTACCCATTGGTGAATTATTATAGCATTGCACGAATAGTATTTTTAAGTTATTTACCTATATTTAATTGATATAATAAAAAGTAATGAAAATTGCAATTTTAGGATATGGTCTAGAGGGCGTCGCTACTCTAAATTATTTTAATCAGTCCGAAAACTCGATAACCATATGTGATCAGAACCCGGACTTAGAGAAAGTTTCTGGCATTAATTATCAGCTAGGCCAAGATTATCTAACAAATTTAGACAAATTTGATCTAATTGTTAGGTCTCCCGGACTAAACCCAGCGTTAATCTTTGATAATAATACCGGAATTGATAAGTCTAAGATTACCAGTGGGACAAACATTTTTTTCCAAATGTCACCTACTAAGAATATTATTGGTGTAACCGGTACCAAGGGCAAAGGTACTACCTCAACTTTAATTCATAAAATGTTGATTGAGATCGGTAAGAAGTCTTATTTAGCTGGTAATATTGGCATCCCGGCGTTAAATTTACTCGGTAGAGTTAGCGCGGATGATTTTATTGTTTTAGAGATGTCTAGTTTTCAGTTATCTGATTGTAACTATTCTCCCCATATTGCAGTTTGTCTTATGATTACCCAGGATCATCTTGATTGGCATGGACAAATCGAGAGTTATATAGACTCAAAGCGAAATATTGTTAAGCATCAGACGGAAAATGACATCGTAATCTACCATGCCCTAAATGATAAATCGAAGTCTTTGGCAGAGACTAGTTTAGCCAATCGGGTACCATATCTAGAGACCCCTGGTGCGATTATTCAAAATCAACATATAGTTATCGAAGATCAAATTATCTGTGCCGTTAGTGAAGTTGGATTATTGGGAAGGCATAATCTAGAGAATATATGCGCAGCCGTGACATGTATTTGGCAGATTTCGAAAAGTAAAGATGCTATTGCTAGGGTTATTAAGAATTTTACTGGCTTGAAAAATAGGCTTGAATTTATAAGAGAGAAAAACGGAATCAGGTATTACAATGATTCCTTTGCTTCAGCGCCCGATGCAGCTATTGCTGGAATGAAGGCCATAACTAAGCCGAAGGTATTAATTGTTGGTGGTTTTGATAGAAATCTAGATTTGAAGTCCTTGTCTGAATCTATAATCAGTGAGGATAAAAATGGATTAGTTAAGAAACTAATTTTGATTGGTGCTAGCGCCGCTCGTTTAGCTAAAGAGTTGGATGGCCAAAATTACGCTAATTATGAGATAACGAACGCTAAAAATATGACCGAGGTTGTTGAATTGGCTACTAATTATGCTAGCGAAGGAGATGCTGTGCTTTTATCCCCGGGTTTTGCTAGCTTTGATATGTTCAAGAATTTTGAAGAGAGAGGCAAGGCTTTTGAAGAAGCAGTCAATAATCTATGATCAAATACAATAATTTTATTTTCGAGAGCTATAATTTTGATGCTGATTCCAAAAACTTAAGGCTTTATTATAGTTATGACGGAATTCTTAATTTTTGTGAAACCTATAAATTTGATTTTGATTTCGTGACTTTTGATAAGCAAGTATTGGACAGAGCTATCTATTCGCTATTTATTATGTCTGGAATTTCGTATTTTAAGGCCTATATGGCCCCGAAAATTATTATTAATGGTCAGAAATTATCAGTTAATGATTACAATTTTTTTAAGTCAACTTATCAAAAAGGACTTGGTGAATTTTTCTACGTCAATCACCTAAATCCTCGTAGCGATATAAATTTTCCTAAAAATGACCTAGAAGTTAAACCAAAATTAGAATTTCAGAGTTCAGGTCTCCTTCTTAGTATTGGTGGTGGCAAGGACTCGCTGGTATCTTACGAATTTTTAAAGGATTCAGGTCATGACTTGGCTACGTGGAGCCTAGACCATCGAAAACAATTAGAACCCTTGGTTAAGAAAATGAAATCTAAACATTTTTTTGTCGAACGACAGTGGGACCGACAATTAATTAAACTTAATCAAGAGGACGCCTACAATGGACACGTACCAATATCGGCTATATTTGGTCTAGTTGGCGTTGTTGTAGCAATTTTAACTGGCAGAAAAGATGTAGTTATGTCAAACGAGCGTTCGGCAAACGAAGCAACGCTAGAGTATGACGGGATAGAAGTTAATCATCAGTATTCAAAGAGTTCAGAGTTCGAAAGACTACTGCAGTCTTACCTAGGGGCAAATTATGGAGATTCTATACGCTACTATTCTTTCCTACGACCACTAAGCGAAATATATATATCTGAACTTTTCGCCACAAGATATTTTAATAAATATAAGTCAGTTTTTAGTTCTTGCAATAATGCCTACACCCATCAAAGCGAATCAATCTATTGGTGCGGAAAATGTCCAAAATGTGCATTTATTTTCTTAGCTTTTACCCCATTTGTTAAACGAAAGAAACTTGAAAAACTTTGGCACAAAAACCTGATATTAGATACGAGCATGGACCAACTGTATAGACAAATAATAGGTATTTCAGGAGATAAGCCACTTGACTGTGTCGGTGAAATCAAAGAGTCTAGGTCTGCTATGAGGTTAGCTCAGAACATTTATCCTCAACTCGATAAGTATCAATTTGATTTACCGGTCGACTATGATTATCAACTACTTGGAGCAGATGATATGCCTGAAGAAATGTCTAAATTGCTAATTAAAAAGATTAAAATATAATGGTTATAATGAAAAAAATCTTATTAGCAGTATTTATTGCTATAGCAGTAGCCTCCTTAATACTAGGCGTCTACTACATTACAACCCCAGCAGGGTCGCTATATCACCATCTACCGGGTTACGCTGTTGCATCAACTCATAAATATATTGAACATGGTATTGCCAGCATAATTTTAGCTTTGAGCTTTGCAGTACTAGCTTGGTTCTACGGTGCAAGAAAAGTTATCTAGTCTAAATTATATTTATTTAGGTTAAAATATCTTAGTAGACGGAGAGGTGGCCGAGTGGTTGAAGGCGCTGCTCTCGAAAAGCAGTATATCTTTATAGGTATCGTGGGTTCGAATCCCACCCTCTCCGCCAGATAATAATTCACAAGAAATCAATGCGTGTTTTATGCTAAATACCAAGTCGATTAAATCATGGCCACAATCAATAGATGGTAAACGCATTTCTATTATGAGTCGCCATACAATGAATGATGGTATTACCCTTGACCCAGAGATATTACCAGAACTTTATGATGAATGGTGGCCGGAGCTTTCTCCCCCGCCAATACTTATCGGGGCTTATCGCAAAAGAGGAATGACTTGGCCTGAATTCGAAGAAGGATATAGAGAATATTTAAGACTGCCTCTGGCTATGGCAAAAATTGCTGCGCTCATAGACTTAGCAAAAAATGGAGTAGTAACTGTTCTATGTGTTGAGAATCAGCCCGATCAATGTCATCGTCGTCTACTCGCAGAGGAATGTATATTATTAGAGCCGGGACTTGAAGTTAATATTCGCTAGGAATTCCAGACCTAAGAGTTCTGCGGCTGTTTTAGTACAGGCACCGACCTTGTTGTAATTTATGGCAGTTTTGACATAAATACAGGCCCCTCAATGCAATTTAATTAAATTTATGCCAGTTCCCCTTTTTGACGACTAAGAATGATTTAACGGCCTATATAATGCTAGTAGATTGAATGCTTGAAATACATTTATCTGCTCATAATTATTGAATTGGTTAATATCATCTAGAGTATTAAAATTAAAAGAGCTTATGGAAGACAGCATATTTACTAAAATTATAAAACACGAACTTCCCTGCCATAAGGTCTACGAAGACGAGCTCACGATAGCTATTATTCCCCTCTATCCAATTGCAGTCGGTCATGTATTAGTAATCCCAAAAGTTCAAGTAGATCAGTTTTTTGATTTAGATGATAAAAATTATCAAGCGCTCATGCTAACCGTAAAAAAAGTAGCCAAAAGAATGAAAAAAGTATTACAGACTAAAAGAATTGGGCTTCAGGTTATAGGTGTTGATGTTCCCCATTGCCACGTGCATGTAATCGCATTTAATACCGTAGATGAGTACAGACAAGCGGCCGATGAATCAGTCCCAGTCAATCACCAAAAACTATCTAATATGGCTAGTAGATTAGCCTTCTGATTGGTATAATTTACTGAGATGAGTAATCTTGTAATCGCTTTATTATTTGGTATTGGATCGGGCGGCTGGACATATAACAAATTACTAAGGACCACCGGCAATAATAAAAAGAATGCCTTAATTGGTGCAATTATAATTGGTTTACTTCTTGCAATGCTTTTATATCTAATCCTACGGAGCATAATTAAAAAAGGCTAGCTTTTAAGTACTATCAGCTTTTAATTAATGCCCAGAGATAGTATTATAATGCTATGAATGAGGTGGGTTTAGGGAAGGCCCTGCAGTTAGCTAGACTATCTAAAGGTTTAACACAGCAACAACTATGCCAAAGGGCTAATCTTAGCTATTCAACTTTGGCTAAGATTGAACGTGGAGCAATCAAGGCTCCATCTATTTTTACGATCCAAAAAATTGCTAATACTCTTGGATTGGAGTTGAGCGAAATACTAGAAAACGTGGCTGGTAGCAAATCGATGGCCGGTAAGAAAACTTCGAAATCTGGAATTAAATTTGTTTATCTTGATATAAATGGATGTCTCGTTCGTTTTTATCATCGAGCATTTACAAAGATAGCACATCAATTTTCAATAAGCTCTGAAGATGTTGAAACCGTTTTTTGGCATTATAATGATGACGTATGTAGAGGCAAAATCTCTCTCGATGAGTTTAATGAAAAATTGTCCGGTGATCTTAAGATTGAAAAAATTAATTTTCAAGATTATTACATGAGTTCGGTCGAAGCTATGCCAGGAATGTATGGATTAGTTAATCAGATAGCTGCTAACTATAGAATAGGCCTTATTAGCGATATAATGCCAGGTTTTATAGACGAACTAATGTCTAGGGAGCTTATTCCAAAAATCATTTATGACTCAATTATCGATTCATCTGTCGTGATGTCACTAAAGCCGGAGCTACAGATTTTTCAACAAGCAGAACAGAAGTCGGATGCAGAATCTGGTGAGATTTTGTTAATTGATGATTCAAGAAGTAATCTTGCTGCTGCCGATAAGATGGGATGGCATGTTATTTGGTTTAATGACACTGACCCCGAAGACAGTATTCAGCGGATTAAGACTGCCCTCGAAATTAATTAAACTAAAAACTATCCAGCTGCTTATCTAGCTCTTCTAGATTAAATTTATGCGTAGCTAGATCATTCTTGGTTTCAACTACAAGATGGGCTGGTGCTTTTTCAAGATAAGATTTATTTTGTAGTCGTGCTTCGAGATTTCTAATCGTAGCCAATTGGTCCTGTTTCTGTTTTTTGAGGCTATTAATAAAATTCTTTATTTCCGATGCAGATAGGTTTATCCAGACATTATCGGCTGAGTGTAATTTAAGGCCACTCCCCCCTGCTCCTTCTTTGGCTGTGCTTAGCTTTGATAGGCTAGTTAACGTATCGAGCTGTTTATTTATCAGTGGATTATTGGACTCTAGGTTTAATTTAGTTTCAGCACCAAGAGTAGCCTTAACGAATCTTATCTCGGTTGTTAGGTTAATAATTGTTTGAAAATCATTGTCTGCTACTTCAGAGAATTTAAATTCAGGCCAACTACTCGTTGCTAGAAACTCACCTTTCTGCCAATTTAAGTTCCCCCATATTGCCTCACTAATAAAAGGAGCGAATGGATGAACTATCCTTAAGATATTGCTAAAACAGTAGCTTAATACAGAAACATTTAATTGTGTTTTTGAGCTTTCAATATACCAATCGGCGAAATCATTCCAAGTAAAACTATAAATTGCATCAAAGGCTTCGGAATAACGGTAATTTTCCAGCAATTCAGATACAGTTTTCGAGATCTCCCCTAATTTAGACAATACCCATCTATCTTGAGGCGAAGTAGGGTTAGGATTATCGTCGTAGCTAAAAGTTTCATCAGTTTTAGATTTGATAAACCTAGCAATGTTCCATAATTTATTAGCAAAGTTTCTTCCCTCTTCAATTTTTCGGATATCAAAGCCTCGATTAACGCCCGCAGTTCGACCGATAATTAAACCGATTCTTACTGCATCTGAACCATATTTATCAATTAAGGGTATAGGGTCCACGACATTCCCTACCGACTTACTCATTTTGGATCCATCATCGGCTAAGACGTAGCCGTGAATATAAACATTTTTAAACGGTATTTCACCAGTTATATAAATGCCTAAAATAATCATCCTACACACCCATTGGTATAGGATTTCACCGCCAGTTTCCATTAAGCTTAGTGGATAGAATTTTTTGAAAGACTCACCGTCTGGATAGTCTAGTAGTGTGTATGGCCATTGCCCGCTAGAAAACCAAGTATCAAATACGTCCTGATCTCGCAGATATGTTTTTCCATTAATTGTAAGCTCATCCTGATTAACTCTCTCGTCGAAAATCCAGTCATTTTCGTCTAATTTATTCTGAAATGCTGGAATTGGTATTCCCCACGCAATTTGTCGACTAATATTCCAGTCACGGATATTTTTTAAGTACTCTATTGATTGATTAAGTTTAGAGGAAGGATAAAAATTAATCCTTGATTGCTCTAGTTGATTAATTGCAGCGTCTGCCAACGGCTTCATTTTTACAAACCATTGTTTACTTAACAGTGGTTGAATAACCGTGTGACACTTATAGCAATAACCAACTCTGTTAGAGTAATCCTCGATTTTTTCTACTAAGTTTAGTTTCTCTAAATCGTTGATAATTTTTTCTCTAGCTTCGCTTACAGATAGTCCAAGGTATTGCACCGGTATATCGCCATCCATTATTCCCTGTTTATTAATTACGCTTATCATTGGTAAATTATGTCTTTCGGCTAAATCGTAATCATTAATGTCGTGGGCAGGAGTTATTTTTACCGCACCAGTACCGAAGTCAGATTCGACCATTGGATCTGATAATATCGGAATTTCACGATTAGTAATCGGTAGAACCACTGTTTTACCGATTAGGCTAAGATATTTTTTATCCTTAGGATTAACGGCAACTGCAGTATCACCAAGTATTGTTTCTGGTCTCGTGGTGGCAACAACTATAAAATCCTGGCTATCTTTGAGCGGATATTTTAAGTACCATAGCTTACCTGCTTGGTTTTCATAAACTACCTCAATATCACTGAATGATGTTCCGTGAAACGTGCAATAGTTTACTAATCTTTCACCCCTGTAGACTAGCCCATCTTGCCACATTTTTTTAAAGGTATTATGAACTTGGTTAACTACTTTTTGATCAAGAGTATAAGTAAATCTATCCCAGTCTGCTGATATCCCCATTTTTTTTAACTGATTGAGCATAGTCTGCTGATTACTAGCAACAAAGTCCCATACCTGGTCATATAACTGTTTGTTAGTGAAGTCGAATCTGGTCTTCCCTTCTTTATTTAATTTCGATTCATAAACAACCCAAGTTTCAAATCCAGCATGATCTGCGCCTGGAATAAATACAGTGTCTCTTCCCTGCATTCGGTTGTATCTAGCCGATATATCTTCAACTGCAACTGTTAAGTTATGGCCTAAATGCAAGCTCGCATTCGCGTTAGGTGGTGGTAATACAATACTGAAATATTCGGATGATTTATTGGTCGATTTGAATGCACCACCATCTATCCAATTCTGATAGATTTTTGGCTCGTATTTTACTGGGTCATAGTTCTTGTCTAAATTCATAAATCTATCTTAACGATAACATGCTTTATGCCTTTTTAATAGTTTTCTAAGGAGTTAATTTGTTCACGTGAATGAGCAAGCTACATTACTAAGTTAGGTTGAATGGCTAATGAATAGGGGTCGGCGAGATCGATGCCAAATTTAGCCTGGTAGTATCCAATACAGGCAATCATTGCTCCGTTATCAGTACATAACTTCGGATCAGTATAGCTGACGTTAATTGAGAAACGATCCTTTATCTGTCGCCTCAGTTCTAAATTACTTGCTACACCACCAGCTATTACAAATGTCTTTGGTTTGTATTCGTTATAGGCAATTAAGGCCTTATCTACTACGGACTCAATAGCTACGCGTTGAAAGCTAGCGGCAATATTGGCTTTCTGAGTTGAATTAAGCCGTTCTGCAAGCTTAAAACTAGGGAAGTGATAATCTTCACCAATTAATTCTTGCGATAGCCTTAGAACCGCAGTTTTTAATCCAGAAAAACTAAAGTCGTATTTTGCCATCTTAGCTTTAGGTAGGGTAAATTGATTGGGATTCCCTGACAAAGCTGCGTCAGCAATACTCGGTCCGCCAGGGTAGGGAAGGCCAATAATTCGTGCTACCTTATCAAAGGCTTCTCCTATGGCATCATCTCGAGTTTGACCGAGTAATTTATACTTAAAGTGATTTTTGAAATAGACTAATTGACTATGACCACCACTGACGATTAGCGCTAATAACGGAAATTCTGGCTGATTATCCGGAAGGTAATAGTTGTTGAGCGTAGTGTTGGTTATGAAATTCGCATAAACGTGTCCCGCAACATGGTTTACGGCGTATAATGGCTTATTTTTAGTGATGGCTAGGGTTTTAGCGGTGGTTACTCCGACCAGTAGACTACCACCTAATCCTGCGCCATGAGTTACTGCTATAGCATCAATATCATCCCAGCCTAGTGCTGACTGAGTTAAAGATTCTTCAATCACAGGAATTATTGATTGAATATGGCTTCTAGCGGCAATTTCCGGAACTACACCCCCATAATAACGATGAAGCTCTAAACTACTAGCTACCACATTCGATAGCATAGTTTTTCCATCGGACACTATTGAGGCTGCAGTCTCGTCACAGCTAGATTCTATTCCTAAAACATTCATTTTAAGAGTAAGTATACTATAATTATGGGTGATGAACCCCAGAAGAATCGTTAAAAAAATTATTCCTAGAGAATTGTTTAGAAAAATTGAACCATACGGCCATCTTTTAGAGGCAATTTTTGCTCAAACAATCTATAGGTTCCCAGCCAGAAAATTAAAAGTTATTGGAGTGACTGGTACCGATGGTAAAACCAGTACCTCAACGCTAATACATCAACTCCTGGTCTCAAATAATTTTAAAGCAGCCATGATGACCACTATCTCTATAGACTATGGAGACGGGAAGGGACTAGTTCCAAATCCAACTAGACTTACCACGGTTAGTGCGTTTAGCTTAGCTAAATCAATGGTTAAGATTAAACGTTCTGGAGCTGAGTGGTTAGTTCTAGAAACAACCAGTCATGCCTTGGCACAACATCGAGTTTGGGGAATTCCATATTCAATAGCAGTAATGACCAATATTAATCATGAACACCTTGATTACCATAAAACTTTTGAAAACTACTTAGACGCCAAAAGACAGCTTTTCGTTCAGACAAATTCTTATAAAAAAGGCTATAGAGTTGGAATTGTAAATGCAGAAGATAGAAATGCTAGTATTTTCGCTAATAGTATAAAATATCCAATTACATATGGAATTAACAAGGGTGATATAACAGCTTCCAGCATCAAGATGAATTCATCTGGTAGCTCATATGTAGCAAAGATAGCAGGAGATGAATATCAGATTAACTGTCATCTTCCAGGAAGCTTTAACATCTCTAATTCATTGGCCGCAATATTAGTAGGTAGAACAATTGGTCTTAACAAACAACAGATAGAGAAAGGAATAGCTGATCTTAAGGCAGTAGAAGGTCGCATGACCTATGTGGATGAAGGCCAGGATTTTGGAGTGATTGTGGATTACGCTCATACACCAGATAGCTTTAAGGTAATTTTTAATGAGGTCAAAAAAATCACTAAGGGTAAAATTATCTGTGTTTTCGGTAGTGCAGGGAGACGAGATGAAGCAAAACGAGCAGCCCAGGGAAGTATTGCGGGTAGATTTTGTGATATCGTAATTGCTACCGAAGAAGATGATCGTGATGTTGATGGCCTGGAGATATTAAATCAAATTGCATCTGGAGCAATAGAATCTGGGAAAAAAATTAACCATGATCTTTTTTTGATACATGATCGAGAAAAGGCGATTCAGGCCGCGGTTGGTATGGCTAAATCTGGTGACATGGTTTTGCTACTAGGCAAGGGGCATGAAAAATCTATTTTATCGAATGGCCCAGAAGCCGCTCACCTAAGAGGTTTATTGCAAGATGACGACGATCCTCGAAGAGTTATCAAGAGGTCATTTGATGAGGTTACGGTCGCCAGGAAGTGTTTAAAAAAAAGATTAACTTCTTAACTCAAGAGTTAAGCACTTAACTCCACCACCGCTTTTCCTAAATTCCAGTATCGGAGTCGGAATTACTGTAAAACCTGCTTGACGATATTTTTCAATTAATGACTGGTTGGCATCACTGGTAACAATCGTTTTCCCGTCACTAACTGCGTTTAGACCAAAACCTTGAGCCTCTTCAAGAGTAGCTTCAATACAATTAGGTATTTTGCTTCTTAATAATTCTTGGCTAGGTTCGTCTATTGCACCCGGGTAGAATGCGATGGTGTCATCGCTTAGAACCGTTAGGCTTGTATCTAAATGATAGAAAAATGGATCAACAATTTTAAGTGAAATAACTTCACGGGAAAAATAATCTTCAAGCTCTTTATGGCTTTCTAATTGGCTTCGGAATCCGTAACCGGCAATGATTTTTTGGCCACAGACCATAGTATCTCCTCCGCCTTCAAAAAAATTGCTAGTTTGTTTGATTTTATTAAAACCATTATCTATGAACCATTGCTTATAGCGCTCTGACTCAGGTCGTCGTTCTGGGTATCTAAATTTAGATAGCATTATTTTACCGTCTAACATTAGGCAACAATCAGTTGCAAATACCATGTCCGGCAGGTGTTTGACCGGATCAATAAATTTAACATTCCAACCCAACTCATTAGTGTATATCCCTAGGAGTTTATGCCACTGTTCTTCAGCAGTTAAGTCACTTGGCTGATCAGTTAATTTCATCCATGGATTAATCTCATATTCAATGTCAAAGTATTTTGGTTCGCACATTAGTATGTTTTTTGTCATAAATTCTAGTATAACAAAACTACACCGTATACAAGTTTATATGTTGGTCTAAAATGTTTTTGGCCATATTTATGAATAAATTTGACACCCGAACTAGCAGTCGACTATGATGAGTGCTGAAAGTTAGTGTTATATATGAGTAAATACTAACTAAAATTGTAATAATAACTAGGAGTTTAAAATGAGTGTTAACATTCAACCATTATCAGACTATTTAGTAGCCCAATCAGAAGTTAGTGAAACTAAGACTGCAAGTGGTTTATTTTTGACAGAAAATGCTCAAGAAAAACCTAAGGTCGCAAAAGTACTAGCGATTGGCAAAAGTGTGAAACAAGTTAAAGTTAATGATCGTATAATTTATAAAAGCTATTCTACAACTGATGTAAAACTAGGTTCAGACGAATATATTTTAGTAAAAGAAGAAGACGTACTAGCTACGGTTAAATAATTTAATTAGGAGTTATTAAGAACATGTCTAAAAAAGTTTTTTATGATGATGATGCAAGAAGTCGAGTATTGGGTGGCGCTAAAGTTTTATATGATGCCGTTAGAACTACTATGGGTCCTAAAGGGCGCAATGTTGTAATTGGTAAGTCTTATGGTAACCCAACAGTAACTCATGATGGTGTAACAGTAGCTAAGGCAGTAGATATTGCTGAAGTTGATGATGAAACTCTTGGTTATAAAGTTGGCGCAGAATTAATTAAACAGGCAGCAAATAAAATGAATGATGTAGCGGGTGATGGAACCACTACGGTGACTGTCTTGACTTATCATATTCTTCAAGAATCAAATAAATTAATTGCAGCTGGACATAATCCAATGCAACTTAGAAAGGGCTTAGAACAGGCAGCGCAAGAAGCGATTAAAAAATTGGACAGTCTTAGTGAAGATGTTCAGGGAAAGAAAAATCGAGTAGCTGAAGTTGCCACTATTAGTGCCGGAGATCAGGAAATTGGTCGGTTGATTGCTGAGGTGATTGAAAAAGTTGGCAAAGAAGGTGTGGTTACGGTTGAAGAGGGACAGGGTTTAGCTCTCGAGAGTGAAGTGGTTGAAGGCTTTACCTTTGATAGGGGCTTTGTAAGTTCATACATGGTAACAGACACTACTCGTATGGAGGCTATATATGATAAACCAAGTATCATAATTACCGATAAGAAAATTAGTTCTGTGACTGAATTTCTACCAATTCTTGAAAAATTGGCTGCTGCAGGAAAAAAAGACTTGGTATTAATTGCCGAAGAAGTTGAAGGAGAAGCTCTTGGAACTCTGATTCTAAATAAACTAAAGGGTACTTTTAATACAATAGCTATTAAGGCTCCCTCTTTCGGTGATCGTCGTAAGGATATTTTAAATGACATCGCCGTCTTAACTGGAGCAACAGTCATATCGGAAGAACTAGGGTCTAGTTTTGAGACCGCCGATTTATCAATGATAGGTAGTGCTAGAAAGGTTATTGTTACTAAAGACGAAACTACAATTATTGAAGGTACTGGCTCGGTTAGCGAAATCAAGGATCGAATTAATCAGATAAAGGCCCAAATAAGTACAGCCACTAGTGAGTATGATAAAGAAAACTTGGACAAAAGACGTGCTGCGCTTTCGGGTAAAGTCGCGGTGATTAAAGTTGGCGGCTCAACTGAGACTGAAATTGAAGAAAAGAAATTTAGAGTTGATGATGCCGTTGCAGCTGTTAAGGCAGCGTTGGATGAGGGTATCGTAGCCGGTGGTGGAGTCACTCTATTAAATATAAGCAAAGATATTGTAAGTGAGGGAAATGATAGCTTATCCGCTGGTAAACAAATTCTTAGAAATGCCCTAACTAAGCCTTTCTATGAGTTAATGAATAATTCCGGACTTAACCCAGATCAGTGGTTGCCAAAAATACTTGAAGCTAAAGATGGACAGGGAATAGATGTTAATAACCCGACTTCGTTGGTAGATCTTAAGAATGCTGGTGTAGTTGACCCAACTAGAGTTACTAAAGAGGCTGTTTTAAATTCAGTCTCTATAGCCGGTACGGCGATTACTATGGGGGCTTTGGTAGTTGATGTACCTGAGCCAAAATCTTCTACTCCAGATATGGGGTCAATGGGTAGTGGTATGGGGATGATGTAGTTTAGCCAGACTATAATCTATTCAGATTTTGTTTGATGCGTAAAGTAATTAATTTCGTTAACTATATCTAAGAGTGCTTGAGCTCTAATTTTTTCATCGGATATTTTTTGAGCTGTTTCATAGGCAGTACTAAGCATAGTTTTATCGTCAGATGCCTGAATCATCATTAACATAGTTTTGAATTTTTCATCTGGCTCCTGGTCTAACTGGTTTACTAGCGGGGCTAGTTGTTGAAGAGCCTGCTTTTTAATTGACATCAAGTCGTCATCTGGGGATGGGCTATTGTCGACACTATCTTCAGCTGTTTGGGGGATAGTTGTGGGTATGTATGGATCAGTGATTGGTAAGTTATCCGATACAGGTACATCGGGTGAAATCAGTGGTGTATTTTGAGTCTGATTATTTGCTATTTGATTATCTTGAGTATCTGTTTGTTGTGTATTATTTTGCGCGTTTTCGTCGAACATCCCAACCCCCTTATGTATTCATTAGAAATATATCATATAATAGTTAGAGTAGTAAATAATAAAGGAGCCTAGATGCTAGATGATTTGAAAGTGATTCATTCAAGAGATAGTGAGGATTCACTTGGTATAACCAGAAAACAGCCCGCTCAATATAGAAATGACTATAGTTTCAAATGGACACCACCAAAAACCGTAAATAATTTGATTATTGCCGGAATGGGGGGGTCTGGTTTAGCAGCTAAATTTTTGTCAACCTGGCCAAATCCAAAACTTCCTATTCAAATAGTTCAGGACTATCACTTGCCAAGTTATACATCAGTAACCACTCTATTGGTGGTAGTTAGTTATTCTGGAAATACTGAGGAAACCGTGAGCATTTTAAATGAGGCACTTAGTCTTGACCAGCCTCCAATGATTATTGTGGTTTGTAGCGGTGGAGAGTTAGAGAAAATTGCCGATGAATATAAGCTGCCACGCATTAAACTACCCGGTGGATACCAACCCAGAATGACTTTTGGTTATCAATTACGAGCTCTCGCGGAGATATTAGAACAAGCCGGATTATCTGTTGGTTTAGTCGGCCAACTTGAAGAGGCATCATTAAGACTTGAGGGGCTAATAGATGATTTTATTGAAACCAAGGCTACGTCCAGTAATTTAGCCAAACAAATTGCACTTGAGATTATCGGTAAATCCGTCGTAGTTTATTCGTCTGCTAAATTTTTCCCAGTAGCCTATAAATGGAAAATCAGCATTAATGAGAATGCCAAAACAGTATCGTGGGTTAATCAGTTCCCAGAGTTTAATCATAACGAATTTATTGGATGGACTAGTCACCCGGTAGATAAACCGTACGCAGTTATAGAACTTAGATCGAGTCTTGATAACCCAAAGGTACTTAAGAGGTTTGCAGTTACGGAGCAACTTTTATCCGGTAAGAAACCGGCAGCTGAAGTAATAGATTTAAAGGGTGAAGATTTATTAGATCAAATCATGTATGGCATAGCTTTGGGTGATTTTGTCAGTATCTATTTAGCTATTTTAAACGGTATTAATCCAACCCCAGTCGATATTATTGAATCATTTAAGAATAAACTAAAATAATGAAAACTGAATTTGGCCAGTTTATCAGCAGATTTTATATATAAGATTATATTTATGAAAATCCTGGTTGTCGAAGATGAAGAAAAATTAGCTAATAGCCTCCGTAAGGGCTTAATGGCTGAGGACTATGTGGTTGATATAGCCCTGGACTCGGATCAAGCTTTTTATTTAGCTGAGACATCTGAATATGACCTTGTATTGCTCGACTGGATGATACCGGGCCGTTTTGATGGACCGGGTTTGATTACCAAGTGGAAGACCGATCAAAGAATTTTTCCGATACTTATGTTAACTGCTAAGGGCGCCATAGGCGATAAGGTTAAAGGCCTAGATACAGGAGCAGACGATTATTTGTCTAAGCCGTTTTCTTTCGATGAGCTATTGGCTAGAATGCGCGCACTCTTAAGACGACCAAGGCAAAAAGTTGATCAAGCCATGTCTTTGAATGATTTAGTTCTAGATCCTTTAGCTAAAACTTTGATGGTAAGCGGTAAGGTTGTCCAAGTTACCGCCAAAGAATTTATCCTATTGGAATACTTATTAAGGTATAGAGGGGAAGTAATAAGCAAGGAAAGACTATTAAATCATGTTTGGGATGATCAAAATAGGGTTCAGCCCAATACTGTCGAGACCTTTATAGCTCATTTGAGAAAGAAATTGGGTCCTAAAAGTAATAGTATTCAAACCGTAAGAGGGTACGGCTACGTTATAAGGTAGTATGTTTAAGTCAGCCAGAGTTCAGCTTACATTTTTTTATCTAATAGCAATTGTTTTTGTCAGTTCTCTAACCACATTCGGTATTCGAATTGTTGCTCAGAATGCATTTGAACACAAAAATCAGGACACGAGAGGAGAGATATCGCAGTTAATTCGTGAACAGGTCGGTATTCCATTATTTATTTCACCGGTTCAAAAAATTCAACAAGAACAGGATGCTGATGCCCAAAAACAACTGCTGGAATGGACAATTTATTTTAATATTTTAGCTATTATTATAGGTGTACCTATAAGTTATTGGTTTGCCGGAAGAACGCTCAGGCCAATTGAAGACGCGCATAAGCTTCAGGTCAAGTTTGCGTCCGATGCTAGCCACGAACTGAATACGCCGCTATCGGTTATGAGAACGGAAAATGAAGTTTTTCTGCGTCAAAAATCATTTACTGAAGCCGAGGCCAGAAACCAGATAGTGAGTAATCTCGAAGAAGTGCAGCGGTTGGAGTTATTAACTAACAACTTGCTGGCTCTTTCAGACACTAACCAAGGTGGCAAAATTAAATTGTCATCAATTAAGTCTACAGATGTTATTAATCACGCCATATCTCAATTTTCAAAAGTTTATTCGGAAAGTAATCGGATAGAAACTAGCATAGATGATCATAAAATATTCGGTAACTTGGAAAGCCTGTCACAAATAATAGTCATCTTTTTGGACAATGCGGTTAAATATAGTCCTAAAAAATCAAAGATTAGCCTAACCGGTAAACAGCATAAAAATATTTTTATATTTTCAGTTTCTGATCATGGACCGGGCGTTGCTAGAATGGATATGCCACTAATATTCGAAAGACTATACCGAAGCGACATGAGCCGATCGAACAAAATACCTGGTCATGGCCTTGGATTGGCCTTAGCTAAGGAAATTGCTAATGCCAATCAAGCAGGACTAAGTGTATCCAACAATGCAGATGGTGGTGCCACATTTAACCTAATTGTTAATGTAGCTAAACAGGTCTAGATTGGTTTATCTTTCATCCCAGTTAAATAGCCCACATAGCTAGAAACTAGATGTATTACGAACCATACCCCAAGAATTAATATATATTCTGGAATGCTTAAGCTAACTATAAACCACGACAGTAGACATCCGCCAAAAATGTAATCTATTTGATCATATGGAAACCACGAAGAACCTGGTTTAATGTCTAGTCGACGTTTAGCAAAACTTTCAACAGCATCTCCGAGAATAGCTCCGGCCCCAAGTAGCGTGCCTAGTAGCACAAAATTAACTGTTCGGTAATTTAATGGTTGCGATACGGATCTGATCCATGAGCTATGGATGTACATATAGTGCTGGATAGTAGTCACCACAATGCCGACAGTAATTGCCAATATTAACCCTCTCCAGGTTTTATTTTTACCAAAAATTAACTTTCCTTGAAATTTTTTATTAAAGTCCAACGGGTAGCCTAATTTTTTTAGGCCCGGGATTCTTACCGCATATATTGGGCTGGCGTTAGCTAATCCTGCTGGCAGAAAAAACCAAATTGAAAATATTAAATCTTTAATCATGACTTATTACGTATTCTATTATATTTTGGATATAAAAGTTCAATTAAACTAGGATAGGTGATTATCTTAGATGATGAACCGAGGGCTGAGATTAAGTCTCTAGCATTAGCGGGCACTGAAGAGGTTGAGGTATACGATTTGCCTAGACCTTTTGGACCATGAGCGTCACTACTAGAAGCAGTTTGGATGTTATTAGATGAAGCCCAGTTAGTTAATTTTTTATAGTTTCGTTTATTTAAAGCCCTTCCATTGCCAATCTCTAAGATATCGACATTGTCTTTAATTTTAGATAAGTTTTCCCAACTTAATCCATGTCTTAATTTTTCTAGAGGGTGAGGGATGTAGCATAGTCCTCCTTGGTTGTGAATGCGGTCAATGGTATCGGCAAGATCTAAGTCAGAATCAATTTTTTTAGTCAAAAATAGACCAATTATTTCTCCATCAATGGTCATAATTTCTTCTCCAACTATTATGTTTTTAGGATATTTTTCTTGGATTCTTGCAGCAAAGTCAATTTGATTGTGGTCAGTTATGGCAATGATATCAAGCAGACCAGTCTTAACAGCCCTAGCATAATCATCTACCGTTAGCCCGCCGTCAGCTGATGCTATTGAATGAGTGTGTAGATCAATTTTTATCATGGCTAAGTTTATAGCTAGCATCTACTAACCTACTAATTGCAGTGTAAAAGGACAGGACTGCGATTATAACCACAGTCCAGGTTAATTCATTAGCCAATAGCCCAATTACCAGTAATAGCATTCTCACCTCAAATCGTAAGAGCCCATTTTTAAATGTTTTACTAAAACTAGTGGTATTTTTACCGATTCCTGCATAGACCGCCTCACTCTTAGCTCTGACATAGCTTACTGAAATACTAAATCCACAGGCAATTACCGCCCACACTGCAAAAGAAGCTTGATTATGATGGATAAAGTAATAGGCTATAGAAGAATATAAAATTATTTCTTTAAATCTATCAGTTGTAGCATCAAGTATTGCTCCGGCTGATGATTGAGTTTTTTGTAATCTTGCTAGCTCTCCATCTAGAGTATCGAATAGGCCAAAAACAACTAAAAAGATAGCAGCCGCCAGTAATTGGCTATTAATAATTAACCAGGCAACAATCAAATGTAAAAACAATCCAGATATGGTTATAGAGTTTGGGGTTATTTTACCCGAGCTAAGCCAATTTATAAAAAAAGCAATTTTTTTAAGATATTTCCTAATCGTGATGTCTACTGAGTCTATTATGTTATTGGTTTTGCGATCCATAAAGGCATTATAACCTGTTATCTTTGATTATTGGTATAATGATTGGATGAAATTAAGATTTATTGAGCGAAAGCACTATCCTGTTGTCATCTCGCTTTGTATAGCTTTGGTTATATGTCTTGCGATGATTTCCATAAATGCCATCACTTCAAAATCCACCTATTATTTTTATTTGCCATATAATGTTTTTTTGGCTTTTATATCTCCGTTTTTTGCTATTATTCTTGCCAATAAACTTAAAACTCAACCTTGGCTTAAAACCTCAAATCTTATTCTCACTTTTCTGCTATTAGTTTTTTTACCCAATTCGTTTTATATGATAACTGACTTAATCCACGTACAGGACATTATTAGTATCGATGTTTTATATAACATCATCTTTACAAACCTAGCCATATTCATTGGTTTAGTTGCAGGATTTGCAAGTCTCTATATTTTTCACGTTGAAGTGCTAAAAAGAATGTATTACAAGTATGCGCATATGATAATAGCTGTTTTGATTATAGTTGTTAGTTTTGCGATTTATCTAGGTAGATATTTACGGTGGAATAGTTGGGATATTGTCCTTAATCCGTCGGGAATTCTTTTTGATACCTCGGATACTTTGATCCATCCATCAATCCATCCATCATTCTTGCCGATTATGTTTGCTTTTAGCTTCACTATTGGTGCAATGTATCTAGTTATTTGGCAGTTTATTAAATACTTTAAAAATAAATAGTTAGGGTTTTGTATAATAGGTCTAAATTATGAAATCTGAGATTACTGATATTATTAAAGCGCTTTGCGAGAAACAGTTCGGCATAGATATTCAGGCAAACATCGATCGACCCGAAAAACAGTTCGGTGATTTCTCGACGAATGTAGCCATGCAACTTGCCCCAAGACTTAAAAAGTCTCCACTGGATATTGCAAAAGATTTAGTTAAAGAATTAAATAATTTGAATAAGTTTAGCAAGGTTGAGCTTGTTGCCCCTGGATTTATCAATATAACTCTAAAAAATGCTGATATATTATCGATATTGAACCAGGAATTAACCTGGCCAAAAGTTCATGCAGGCAAACAGGTTTTAGTTGAATATGGTGACCCCAATGCGTTTAAAGAAATGCACCTAGGTCACGTATATAGTTCTATCGTCGGTGATGTCATTAGCTCGTTACTAAAATCCAGCGGAGCCGATGTTAAGAGCTTGATTTATCAGGGTGACGTTGGTTTAAACATCGCCAAGGGTATATATGGTATTGGAGAACATATAAATTGGGACATTTCACTACTGGACACCGTCACTAAAGAAAAATCGATAGGTTATTTTTATGCTGAAGGCGAGAGAGCATATCAGAATAACCCTGCAGCCAGTGAACGGATTAAGTTAATCAATAATAGCGTCTATACCAAAAATGACGAGCAGATTAATTATATTTATGATTTCGGCAAGAAAATGAGCTTTGATCAGTTTGATAAGATATTTAACGAGATTGGCGTAAGTTTTGATAAACGTTATGTCGAGAGTCAGTCAGCAGTTATAGGTAAAAATCTGGTGGAGCAAAATATAGGAAAAGTATTTGAAAAAAGCCAAGGAGCTATTATTTATAGAGGCGAACAAGATGGTCTATATACAGCAGTTTTCATTACTTCACAAGGGCTGCCTACCTATCAAGCCAAGGATCTGGGACTAACTCAATTAAAATCGAAAGATTTTCCGGAAGCTGATAAATCAATAATTATTACTGCTAATGAACAAGATGATAATTTCAAGGTAGTATTTGCTGCTTTGGCAAAAATAGATCCAGAGTTAGCACGGCGAACCATTCATATCAGCCACGGTTTCCTAACCCTAACTACTGGTAAAATGAGCAGTAGGACAGGTGATGTTTATACTGGAGCTGAGTTAATAAATAGCATAAAACAGGCAATTGAAGAGCAGTATCCAGACTCAAATGTAAAAAAAGATATATTTATGGCCGCACTTCGCTACACTTTTATTAAGCAAAGAATTGGCGCTAACATTGTTTTTAATCCCAAGGAATCGGTTACCATTGAAGGTAATTCTGGTCCATATATTCAGTATGCTCATGCTAGAGCCAAAAATATTTTAGCAAAATTATCTAATTTGGACTCAGTATCTCTCGACCATGATTATATTTTGGATGTTGATGAAAGAAATTTGGTTTCCTTAATGAGCCAATTCACTGAAGTCGTTGAACAATCTATTAATGAATATATGCCCCATCATATCTGTACTTTTCTTTATCAATTAGCCCAGGAATTCAACAGTTTTTATGAGCGGAATAGAGTTATCGGTGACCCCAGGCAAGACCTTAGGGTCAGAATAGTCAATCGCTATGTAAGAATATTAAAAACTGGTTTAGACTTATTACATATTCCGGCACCAGATTATATGTAAATTATTGAAAGGGGAATACATGGATAACCGTCAGCCAATTAAAAAATCTAAAAACGTAAACAAACGTATAGTTAAGAAGCTTAAAAAAGCCAAACCATTTCAGGGTTTTGTTGATTTCATTAGATCCCACGGGGTGATAGCTCTAGCTATTGGTATATTTTTGGGTACTAGTTTAAAGAGTGTTGTGGACTCAGTAGTAGCTAATATCGTTAATCCATTAGTAGGACTATTAACTGGAAATATTAATTTTAATGACGCTCAGATTTGTATTAAATCTAGTCGCGGACAATGTACGTCAGGATTGGCTTATGGGAGGGTAATAAGTAGCATTATTGAATTTTTAGCAGCAGCCTTTACTATATATCTGATAATTAAACTATTACAGCTTGATAAGCTTGATAAGAAAAAAGAATAAAAATGAAGACAAAAATTAATAAACTTAACTTGCCCACAAGATTACTTTGGATAGATCTTGAGATGACCGGGTTGGATTTTAAAAAAGATCTAATAGTTGAGATTGCGACGATAGTGACCGATTTTGATTTTAAAATTATAGCTAGCTACGAAGCAAGATTAAAACACGATAAAAACAAATTGAAAGAATTGTTTGAGGCTAATAGTTGGTACAATGATGAATTCCCGGAAAATCGTGACTATTTCTTAAATATTCCGAGTGATGCCAAAAGCTCTGAGCAAGTCGAGGCGGACTTGATTAAATTTGTAGCTCAACATTTTGGTAATCAACCGGCGATACTTGCTGGCAACTCTATCCACTCTGATCGAGGCTTTATAAAACAGTATTGGCCAGCATTTGATGCCAAGTTACATTATAGAATGTTGGATGTTAGTTCGTGGAAGTTGGTGATGAACGCTAAATTTGGAGTTGAGTTTGAAAAACAATCAAATCACAGAGCTTTAGATGATATTAAAGCCTCTATTGCTGAGCTTGAATGTTACCTTAAATGGTTCGACGGCCATGATGTGGTCTTGGCCGAAGAAGAATGACGATTTTATGATTGATCCTAGTTCAAAGAATATAATTATTGAATATCTCGCCAGCCATAAGGGTGTGAAGAAAAGCCATCCTTTTGAGAAGAATATTGATCTGTACACTGTAAATGAGCAAATGTTCGCTCTTATAAATAATAAAAACCCAATTATCATTAGCTTAAGGTGTGACAAAATATTGTCCAAGTTTCTTCAAGAAAAATATGAATCAGTAATGCCAGGCCAAAAACTAGATCAAGATAAATGGATTAGTATAGTTAATTCAGGACAGGTACCAATAGATGAAATCAAAGATTTAATTACACTTTCGTATAATATTGCTAAAGAAATAGCTTAGATTTTCTTGATGAATTATGTCTTTTGAGTCATCGACATAGGCTTTTCAATATAAGATCAACTTTGCAGATAGCCTTGAGCTTGTTGATAGTCTGGAAATATTGGGTATAATTAGATTGTTAAACGTAAGCAGTAATTAATAGGTTTATTCTTGAGTTACAAAACTATTTTGAGTCATTATTCTGATCCGACATTTATAAGGTCTAGCTTGGCTATCATCGGCGTGATTGTAGTTATAGGACTAAGCATTGTAGGGGTTATGGATAGGCATAAATCGCCAGCTACCAATACTAACGTGTCCTTATCTCAACCGATAGTAATTGATGGCTCAACAAAGAGTGTAACTCAATTAACCCAGAGAGATGTTCAATTAGAGGAATCTATTGATAATTCATCCGACTCCCAAATACAGCAAAGTATTACTACAGTGAATAAAGCGTTAAATAATCTTGCCGGAGCTTACAATGCATCGAAACTATAAAGAAGTCTTTAGGCTAAGATTATTGGTTATTTTTTTGGTTGGCTCCTTACTGGCTGTGCCTTTGGTAACAAGCTATGCCACTGGCTCTAAACCGAGTCCATTTTGTTCTAGTTTTAACAGAGAAGTTAACCCGGTTATTTCAGCTTTTAACGATTCATTCAGTAAGGTATTGCAGGCGCAAACTTTGCAAACTCAGTTATTGGCAACTCAATGGCAACAGACTGATCAAAATATAGCTAATTCTAGAAAACAAACAGATAAGAATATAAACGACGATTTCACTAAGCTTGGAGTGAAGGCAACTACTAATATTGAAAAACAGGCCGTAAATATTTATGAGACTAACATAAATGAATTAATAGCTATGCGTAGATCAATCCATGATGAGGCCACGGCCACATTTAGGGCATCTGTTAAATCAACTCTAGACCTTAGGCAAATAACTATTGATGGGCAATCATCTGCATTCCAGACCGCAGTCAATGATGCCATCAATACAGCGAGAACAAGTTGCACTAGCAATCCTACGGACGGACCAAGGATTCATTCTATTTTTCAGTCCTCGATGAATACAGCTCAGACCACATTTAGAAATGCTTTGATAGGTGACAAGTCCTTTACTAACAGAATTAATCAGTTAATTACTCAAAGGAACGCAGTGTTTAAATCAGCTGATGATAATTTCCAGTCCGCACAATCTTCAATGGTCAAAGCTTTGAAAAATACATTTGGTAAGAATAGTTCTATTTGATAATAAAATTTGAGAATTTAGAAATAGATTGATTTGATAGTAGGATTTCTCTTCTTAGCGTAAAATAGCAACTATAGATGGATGTTGTAGAAGATATTAAATCGAGGATTAGTATTGAGGATATAGTCGGAGAATATATCCAGCTTAAGCGTGCCGGTCGTAATTTTAAAGGATTAAGTCCATTCACTACCGAAAAATCACCAAGTTTGATGGTTAGCCCAGAAAAACAGATATGGCATGATTTTTCTTCCGGAAAGGGTGGTAATGTTTTTTCTTTTATTATGGATATTGAAGGCGTCGACTTTAAAGAAGCTCTTAGCATTTTAGCTAATAAGGCCGGTATTGATTTGAGTAAATATTCTAACGGCAAATCGGGCGCACTTATTAAAAATAAACAAATAGCCTATAACGTGTTGGAATTAGCTACAAAATTTTATCAAGTTCAATTGCGCAATAGCAGAGAAGCCTTAGATTACGTATTTAAAAATAGACACTTTGATAAAGAAACTGTATTGGACTTTAGGTTAGGCTATTCTCCGAATAACGGAGATGCATTGATTAAATTTCTATTAAAACAAGGCTTCAATATAAAAGATTTGCAGGAGTCAGGGCTTGCAACCAGAGGTTATCGAAACCCGATTGATATGTTTAGGGGCAGGCTAATGATACCACTAGCAGATGGACAAGGTAGGGTGATTGGCTTTACGGCTAGACAATTAGTCAGTGATAGTAATTCCCCGAAGTACATAAATACGCCACAAACAATTTTATATGATAAAAGTCGACATGTTTACGGACTCCATTTAGCCAAGGATTCAATTCGAACTTCTGGTTATTGCGTAATAGTAGAGGGAAATTTGGATGTAATATCTTCATATCAAGTAGGCGTTAAACAGGTAGTCGCAACGGCTGGTACGGCAATAACCGAACAGCATCTAAAAATCATTGGTAACCTATCTTCAGATGTCCGCCTGGCCTTTGATCAAGATAGTGCTGGTCAAACTGCGACTGAGCGGGCTATTCCAATCGCCAGCAAGGCTAAAGTTAACTTGAGCGTGATAGCTATTGATAATGCCAAAGACCCAGATGAGCTAATTCAAATCAATCCAAAATTATGGGAAGGGTATGTAAACAGGCCTATTTATGCCGTGGATTGGTTAATCGATAGTTATCAAAAAGTCTTAGACCTAAATCAGGCTAAAGATAAACGAAAATTTTCAGATATTTTACTACCAGTAATAAATAAATTATCCGATAGCGTTGAGCAAGATCATTACTATGGTAAATTGTCTAAGATATTAAACGTTGATAAGTCGGCTCTTATATCTAAATCAAGTAGTTTTGCTCCAGAAAAAACTGCAAAACTAAAAACTCCTAAAATCGATAAACCTGTACTTGATAAAGACGAAATTGATCAAAGAAAAACTCAAGATCAATTCATAGCAATTTGTTTATATAACCCAGGATCTAGAAAAAATCTAGAAATAGTTAAAAAAAACATGTTTGGCTCTGAGGATCAGCGAATATTAATAACATTTTTGAAAGCGAATCCTGACTATAAGTTTACTAAAAATAGCCGACGTGAATTGAATAATATTGCAGATTATGTTAAAATGTTGATGTTACAATACGAGACGTTATATCAAGATCTAAGCGATATAGAATTAGTTTACGAATCTAAACGCTTAAGAGATCGTCTAATAGTAAAATTCGTTAAAAAACAAAAAGATTTACTTTCCCTAGATATGCAATATTCGGATGAAGAAGCGACTCAAAATTTATTGAAAAAAGCTAAAAAGTTAGATGAATTATTAAAGATAATTGGGAGTTGAATAAATGGTTAAAAAAAATATAGTTAATGACGATAGTGTTCAAATTGATCCTGACCAACTGAAGAACGATTTGATAGCTAAAGCTAAAAAAGAAAATCGTATTGATCAACGAGAAATATTTGATGTTATTCCCGACACTCCTGAAAACGTTGAACAGCTAGACGCAGTTTACACTGAACTTTCTGACTCTGGAGTTGTGATTACTGGATTAACCCAGCCGATGGCTACAGATTTTCCAGCTGAGTGGGAGAGTACTGAAGAAGAAGTGAACCTCGAGGCTGCAAATTTCTTTGATGATATTTCTGATGATTCAGTACGCCTATACCTCAGAGAAATTGGTAAAATTCCTTTGCTTTCTTCCGAGGAAGAACTAGCGTTAGCTAATAGGGTGGTGGCCGGAGATAAAGTTGCAAAGGATAAAATGGCTGAGGCCAACATGCGGCTAGTAGTTAGTATCGCTAAAAGATATGTTGGTAGGGGGCTTGATCTACTGGACTTAATTCAAGAAGGTAATACGGGGTTACTTAGAGCAGTTGAGAAATTTGATCCAGACAAGGGATTTAAATTCTCAACATATGCCACCTGGTGGATTAGACAGGCTATAACTCGAGCTATAGCTGACCAGGCTAGGACTATCAGAATACCAGTACACATGGTTGAAACAATTAATAAACTTTTGAGAACTCAAAGAAGGTTAACCCAGGAATTAAATCGTGAGCCTAGCAATGAAGAAATAGCTGAAGCGATGGAAATTGATGTAGATAAAGTCGAACACATAATGAAAATCAAACAGGACATTTCTAGTTTGGACGCGAGTGTTCATGAAGACGAAGAGGATTCAGTCTTGGGTGATTTTATCGAAGATGAAGACACGATTAGCCCCGAAGAATCGGCAACTAATCAATTATTAAAAGAACATGTTAGCGGAATGCTCAATGGATTAACTGAGCGAGAGCAAAAAATCATTAAATTAAGATTTGGCCTAGAAGACGGAAAGAACTATACGCTCGAAGAGGTCGGCCAGGAATTCAGTGTAACCAGAGAGAGAATTAGGCAAATTGAAGCTAAGGCATTAGCAAAATTAAGAAAACACAAAGACGCTAAAAAACTCTACGAATATATCAAATAGTATTTTCTAGATCAATTAACTTCTTTTGAATTTAAATTCAAATTACTACTATCTGATTGTTTTAGATATAATTAATTCTAGATGGCTGATAAATTAAAGAGATTTGTAATAATTGATGGTAAAAGTATATTTTACCGTGGCTATTATGCCATGCCAGAGCTTAAAACCAAAGATGGCGTACCAACGGGTGGAATTTATGGTTTTGCAGTAATGGCTCTAGAAGTATTAAGAAAATTAAAGCCAGATTATGTTTGTGTAGCCTGGGATAAACCAAAAACCAATATAAGAAAAAGGTTAGAGATATATCCGGAATATAAAGCTGGACGTAAACCAGCTCCTGACGACTTTTATCTACAAATACCTATACTGCATAAGTTATTGGATGCATTTGGTTGGCCACTATATGAGCTTGATGATTATGAGGCAGACGATATTATGGGAACGCTATCGTATCAAGCAACTGCAAAGAATATTGAAACATATCTAGTAACTTCCGACCTTGATGTTTTACAGCTAGTAAATACCCACACTAGAGCTTACATACTGAAGAAGGGTTTGAGCAATATAGAAGAATATAATGTAGATAGTTTCGAGAAAAAACATAATATTAAAGTTGAACAATTTGTCGACTATAAATCTCTAGCCGGGGATTCTTCGGATAATATACCTGGTGTTCCGGGAATTGGCAGTAAAACAGCCACAGAATTACTAGGTGATTATTCTACGCTAGACGATATTTATGATAATTTGGATTTAATAAAAGCCTCAACGAGTAAGAAATTATTAGCTGGTAAGGATTCGGCTTATATGAGTAGAAAATTAGCCCAGATATGGTTAGATGCCCCGATCTCTTTAGATATAAATGAAGTTGATGGCAGTAGAGTTAAGCCCGAAGAATTAAAGAAAATTTTAAGTGAATTAGAATTTAAATCTCTAGTTAGTAAGTTACCGGAAATTTTTAAGATAGATTCAACTATGATTTCTAGCTCTAACTACGACTTAAGAGTCCCTAAAAATTTTGTGATTGATACTGATGAAAAATTAACTCAATTAAAATTTCCTAAAACTAATGAATTAGTCATATATTCTAGGGCGAGAGGCAAACATGGAAATGTACCGCTTTACTTAAATATTAGTCCTGATAGTGAAACAAACTTTCTTCTGGACATTGTTAAGCTAGATAAAAAATTACTAAGTAATATACTAACTAATTTGTTTTCAAGCAAACCTGAAATTATCGGGTATGATCTGAAAAATACTATTCAAACCTGTTTTAGTTTAGGAGTGAATATAGGCAATATTAATCATGACATTCTTATTGGAGCCTTTCTAATTAATTCATTGAATAGGGCCCTTACCATAACCGAACTGGCTGAAGATAGTCTGGGCTATTCCTCGGTTTCACTCGACGATTTAGATGATGATGAATTTATTCAAAAATCTCCCGATATTGTGGCAGTAATACGCGAAGTCACAAAAATTCAAAAGACTGAGCTACTTAGTTATCCTAAAATTAGTAGCCTAGCTAGTGATGTTGAGTGGAAAATAATTCCGATTTTGGCTAGGATGGAATTTGAGGGCATTGGGCTGGATACTGATTTGCTTGCTAAAATGGCAACTGACTTCAAAGAGAAAATAGGCTCTATTCAGAAATCAATTTTTGAATATGCCGGTCATGAATTTAATATAAACTCACCCATACAGCTAGCCGAGATTTTATATAAAGAATTAAATCTATCTACAGCAGGGGTAAAGAAAGGTAAAAATAATCTTTCGACTGGTGCTAAGGAGCTGGATAAGTTAAGGGGTGTACACCCGATAATAGACCTAATAACTGAATATCGAGAATATTCAAAATTGTTAAATACATACATAGAGGCGCTACCCAGACTAGCAGACTCAAACTCTAGAATTCATACTAGTTTTAATTTAACTGTTGCTCAAACTGGCAGACTAAGTTCTACTGATCCAAATCTACAGAACATACCAATAAAAACCGAAATTGGTCGCGAGATTAGATCAGCATTTGTATCAAGAAAAGGATATAGCTTTATAGCCGCCGACTATTCTCAGTTTGAGCTTAGACTGGCAGCCTATCTATCTAAAGACGATGAATTGATTAGTCAATTTAATGCCGGATTAGATGTTCATACAGTAACTGCGGCTCAGATGAGTGGACAAAAACCTGAGTTAGTTACTAAAGAGATGAGACGATTCGCTAAAACTATCAATTTCGGAATCCTATACGGAATGAGTCCTCACGGTCTTAGCGTTGCAACTAATATGACTCAGGAGCAGTCAAAGAAATTCATTGAACGTTACTATGAACTCAGGAAACCACTCCTTAGTTACATGGAAAAACTGTTGAAAGATGCAAAAACAAATGGTTTTGTTGAAGACCTATTTGGTAGGAGAAGGCCAATGCCCGACATTAATAGCCCCAATTTTATTATTCGTAAAGCTGCTGAACGAGCGGCTATTAATATGCCGATACAGGGAACGGCAGCTGAACTAATGAAATTATCTATGATAGCGGTTGAAGAAAAATTATCCAGTTACAGTGCCAGGCTTTTAATTCAAGTACATGATTCAATCTTAGTTGAGTGTGTCGATTCAGAAGTAGACACGGTAACAAAGATCATCAAAGAGACAATGGAGAATGTCTACCCAATCGACATTAAACTTTCAGTTGAAGTTGGTGTTAGTAAAAATTGGGGTAATCTATAGCTTAATAATTTAGTCGGGTATTGTAATGTAGCTAATGAGATTACTAAACGGTCCCCACAATAATTGAGATACTTTTAGAAGTAAGTAGCTGATCTTTCAAAGTCTCCATTTTTTCTCTTAAAGCCCCTGCCAGAGCTGAATTTGAGACTATAATTGCTATTTTAAATCTAGAAACTTTTACTAAGCATTGCTCATCAAAATTAATCCTAATGAAATCCTTAATTATTTTAATTTCGGGCGGTTCATCAAATAACCTGTTCTTTAATAATTGCTCGATGTTATCCATTAGCTACCATTATAGCTGATACAATATAGATAAGATGCCAGAGTTACCAGAAGTTGAGACTATTGTTCGAGGGCTTAGTAAATTATTAATCGGAAAAATCTTTTTATCGATTGACTTTGATAACCCAAAATCATTTCCCAATAATTTAGTTGACGTTAACAAGTTTCTCATAGGTTCAAAAATCGGTACTGTTAAAAGGCGGGGAAAGGTAATTATTATTAATTTAACCAATGGCTACAGCTTAATAGTGCATCTAAAGATGACCGGACAGCTGATCTATAGAAGCAATCAGCAGTCATTTGGTGGTGGCCACCCCACGGACAGCCTAATAGGCAATTTGCCGGATAAATCTACCCGAGTTACTATAGACTTTACTGACTCCAGTAAATTATTCTTTAATGATCAGAGAAAATTTGGTTGGATGAGATTATTGCCGACTATTGAGATTGAAAACATAGATTTTTTTAAAAAGCTTGGCCCAGAACCACTTGAATCAAATTTTAGCTGGCAAAAACTTTATAGCAGACTGGTAAAGAGATCAAAAAGCCCCATTAAGTCCGTACTATTAGACCAGGGCATATTGGCTGGCATAGGTAATATTTATGCGGACGAATCATTATGGATGACTAAAATACACCCGGCTACAAAAGTTAATAAATTATCTAAAAGTGAGATCAAAAATTTGTACAATAATATAAGAACCGTCTTAAATCTAAGTATTGATAAGGGTGGATCAACCGACCGAAACTATTTAAATGCTGAAGGCGAAAAAGGCAGTTATCTAAAATTCGCAAATGTTTTTAGAAGACAGGGGCAACCATGTATGAGATGTGGAGAAACTATAATTAAATTTAAGCTAAATGGTAGGGGTACTCATATATGCCCAAATGAACAGAGGTTGGTTGAATGATAATCTTAGCTGGAGATAACGAGTATTTAATCAAAAGACGGTTGAGTGAGCTAGTCAATGACTTTAAGAAAAAAAATGGTGATTTTTCGATAGAAAGAGTTGACTGCAAAAAAGTAGATTTTAATTCAGTAATTTCAAACCTGCAAAGCGTAAGCCTTCTGTCGCCAAACAGGATGTTTATTTTGGATAGACCAGGGCATTACGATACTTGGACGTCGGATATGAACGATTTAATTTTGACCATTCCGTCGTCGACGACGGTCGTAGCCCTGGAGCCAAAAATCGATAAAAGGTTGAAATACTATAAAGACTTGAAGCAGATAGATAAATTTGAAGTCTATGACGTATTAAACGGTTCGCAATTAACCAACTGGATCATAGAGTACGTTAAGAAGCAGATGGCAAGCATAGATTTTCAGGATGCTAATTATTTAATAGCAATTGTTGGTAATGATCAAAATCGTTTAGTTAATGAGTTAGATAAGCTACTCGCATATGACCTTAATATTTCGAGAAAAACAATAGACTTATTAGTCGAGCCATCACTAAATACTACAGCGTTCAAGCTATTAGACGTTTCATTCTCAGGACAACATCAGCAGGTAACTAAAATATTCAACCAGTTAATAATTGAAAAAACTGAAATTCCGCAGATTATAGGAGCTATAGCTTGGCAGCTACAACTTTTCGCAATAATTAAATCCTCGCCAGGATTAACCGCTAATCAGATTGCTGAAAAAGCCGCCGTTAATATTTATACGGTTGAGAATAGTATGAGAACAATCTCGGGCCATAGCTATAGTGATATTGCAAACTATTCTCAAAAATTAGTTGATTTGGACATTGAGTTTAGCGACTATCAAATTAACCGCAACGAAGCGTTAATCAATTTGTTAAATAGTTTTTATAAATAAGACTATTTTTTTGTAACTTTTTTCGCAGCTGGTTTTTTCGCTACCGGCTTTTTAACATCAGTTTTTTTAACTGAATTCTTAACCTGCTTAGATAATTGTGTCTTTTTTCTAGCAGCCTTATGTTTGTGCATCAAGTTTTTCTTAACGGCCTTGTCAATTTCGCTTTGAACTTTTCTTTGTTTTTCAGATATAGACTTGGCATTACCACCGGTAATTGCGGTCTTAAGACTCCTAACGGATGATCTTAGAGATCTCTTGCTTCGCAGATTTTTAGCACTAGCTTTTTGAGTAACTTTTACTCGTTTTTTCGCAGATTTTATAATTGGCATTATTTTCCTCGTTTTAATTATTTTTATCTGTATTAACTCTACATTCTGTTCACTTTTAATGCAAGGATATCTATGCACGTCTAACAACCTGGACAATCTGTACGATGTTTGTTATATTACGCTTAAGGATAAAAATAAAAAATGGATAATCAGCAAGAGCAACTTGTAAAACGAATATCAGAAGCAAATTACATCTTGGTTACAGTTAATGCCAATCCAACATTTGATCAACTTGCTGCCGCAATCGGGCTAACTTTAATGCTGAATAAAATGAACAAATATGCGACTGCTATTTTTAGCGGTCAAATTCCCTCAGCACTTAATTTCCTTAATCCTGAAAAAACTATTGAAAAAACCACTGATAGCTTGAGAGATTTTATTATTTCATTAGATAAGGATAAGGCGGATAAGCTTAGGTATAAGATTGAAGATAATTTTGTCAGAATTTTTATATCACCTTATCACTCTGCGCTTTCTGAAAAAGACTTCATCTACTCAATGGGGGATTTCAATGTTGACGTTGTGATTGCTTTGGGCATTGTAAAAAGAGAAGAGTTAGACAAAGTAATTATTGAGCAGGGTAGAATATTACATGATGCAACCATAGCCACCATCAATACTGCAACACAAAGTAGTCTTGGCACAATTAATTGGAATGATGCCAAGGCTAGTAGTTTGTGTGAAATGTTAGTTGGTCTATCGTCTAACATAAAGGTAGAAAAATTATTAGACGGTCAAATTGCCAATGCCTTATTGTCTGGAATTATTGAAGAGACCGCTCAATTTAGTAATAGTAAAACTACATCTGCGACAATGGCGGCTGGGTCTCGGCTCTTAGAAGCAGGGGCTAACCAACAACTAGTTTCAAAAGAAGTTTTAAATGGTGAAGCTGAGGCCAATAAACCACAAACTTCCACAGTCAACGTAGACTCAGATAAATCATCGGGAACACCAAGCCCCGACACAGCAGATGACGGTGCTTTTTCGATTGATCACCCGAAACAAGAACCGACAAACAACACTGCTCCTAGCCAAGAGAAACCTAATCAAAACGATAATTCTCCCAGTATTAATAATCCGGCGCCCAAGTCAGTACCAAATTCTGATGGTAATGATTTTGGGCTTCCTACGGTTCCGGATCCCGATGATGTTGATCAGATTGCTATAGCACCAACGTTTAATACACCCATGATGAGCCATCACTCAGTAGTAATGGGTGAATCAATTCCTCCCGTCCCAGTATCTAATAACACTATTCCGACCCCAGCGCCCAGCGTATCCTTAAAGCCAGTGGAAGCCTTGAATGCTCAACCGGTAGACCTAGACAGGGGTAATAGTGTAGAAGCCCCTAAGTTTGATCACACTCCTAAAAATGAATCGGGCGTAGATTATGGAGCTGGATCGAATATTGAATTCTCTGATCCAACTCCGCCGCCACCAGTTCCGCCGCCAATAATTTCTAAATAGTACCCCAAAAACTTATCTCGACATGCTATAAGGAAATAGTATGTTACTTACTATGGTCATAAAAAATATCTGTATAAGTAGTTGAAATCAAATCACTCTACCAATTGAATATGTAAGGAAGATGAAACCTTAGCCACACTAAAGCTATATAAGAAATACCCCAAGTTGGATTATGCTGATTGTCTTTTGTTTATGTTGGACGGAAAAAACGGTGTAATGACTTTTGATAACGACCTACAAAAAAGCCTTTTAAATTGACACCATCCTCAATCAGTGAATTTTGATGTTGAACAAAGGTTTAATATGTGTTACAATTTACTGACAATTATGCCTACAAGTGTGAAGAAATCAGAAAAGGTAACCCTTAAGTTACACAAGACCGATACCGGATCAAGCGCCGTTCAGATTGCTGAATTAACTGACCGTATCGTTTCTTTGACTGCTCACGCAAAACTGAATAAGCATGATTTTATGTCTCGACGTGGCTTACTGCAGTTAGTTGGAAGAAGAAAGAGACTACTTAAATATATCGCTAGAAAAGATTCTGATCAGTACTCAACTATAGTTGAGAAACTTGGTTTAAGACACTAGATTATTAACAACTAATGTGTAGACTATAACCATTCCATAGATGTATTTTCTTGGTATGACAAGTCTGCACATTAACTAAAAGAATCAACGCCTGTTTTTAAAAGATTAAAACACAGACGAATAGATTAAAGAAAGGTAACATAATATATGGGGCAAACAATCCACCCATTCAATAAGAAAATAACCTCAGTTAGTGGTGATTTTTGTGGTCAAAAGTTGACACTAGAAACTGGTAGATTAGCTTTTCAAGCCGGCGCTACAGTAACTGCAAGTTATGGCGATACGGTCATTATGGCAGTAGTCAGTGTTGCTGATGAGCCAATAAAAGGCATGGATTATTTTCCTTTGTCTGTTGAATATGAAGAGAAACTTTATGCAGCTGGCAAGATAAGCGGCAGCCGATTTATGAAAAGAGAAGGTCGCCCAACAGACACCGCGATACTATCTGGACGATTAATAGATAGGCCCATTAGACCGCTATTTCCAAAGGGATATCGTAACGAAGTTCAGGCAATAGCTACAGTTCTTAGCCTAGACCCAGATTTAAAGCCCGATATCATAGCCATGATTGCTATTAGTACGGCATTAATGCTAGCTGGAACACCTTTCGAGGGTCCTGTAGCGGGTGTTAGGGTCGGTTTAATTGACGATAAGCTTAAGGCTTTTCCGACTACTACCGAATTAGCCACTAGCAAATTAGATTTAATTGTAGCCGGTACTAAAGATGCAATTATGATGGTTGAGGCTGGTGCTGAAGAAGTAAGTGAAGCAATGATGATTGATGCTATCAAATTAGCACATAAGTCATTCCAGAGCGCCATTGAATTACAAAATGAGTTAGTTCAAAAAGTTGGAGTTGAAAAACGACCATTTGATTTATTGTTACCTGATCCAGCAATTCAGACTCATGTTGATGAATACTTGGACAAAAAACTAGGTGAGTTATTGCGCGGCAATCAATCGCAGCGAGATAAAGCTATACAACAATTAAAGGAGACTTTTGTTGGGCATTTTGAAGAAAAATTAGCTGAGAATTTTGATAAGGCCGCTTATTTAGATGCCTTTGAACATGCACTAAAACAAGATGTCAGAAACTCCATACTAAAAGATGGTGTTAGACCAGATAACCGAACTAATTTACAAATTAGAACCCTTAGCTCAGAAGTTGGTATTTTGCCAAGAACTCACGGTTCTAGCTTATTTACTAGAGGCAGTACACAGGCGCTTAACATTACCACACTTGCTCCGCTAAGCTATTCTCAGACTATAGACAGCATGGAAGAGAGTAGGGAAAAAAGGTTTATCCATCACTATAATATGCCTGGCTATACTGTAGGCGAGATAAGACGAATGGGTAGCCCGGGAAGACGAGAAATTGGACATGGAGCTTTGGCTGAACGAGCGATAATGGCAGTTATACCTGATGAAAATGTTTTCCCATATGCCATAAGAACTGTAAGTGAAATTCTAAGTAGTAACGGTTCTACATCTATGGCAAGTGTATGCTCTAGTACTCTTAGCTTAATGGACGCAGGTGTACCACTAAAAGCACCTGTAAGTGGAATAGCTATGGGTCTAATTACGGACTCAGATAGTGGTAAATATGTAATATTGAGCGATATTCAAGGAACCGAAGATTTTGCAGGCGATATGGATTTCAAGGTCGCTGGAACTGATAATGGAATTACAGCCTTGCAGATGGATATTAAGGTTCACGGGATTACTCCCGAGATTATGACAGCCGCTCTTGAACAAGCAAAGTCTGGTAGAAAAGAAATTTTAAATCATATGCTCGAAACTATATCGGAGCCAAGAAAACAACTAAGTAAGTACGCCCCTCAGGTTAGAACCATATCAATAAACCCAGATAAGATTAGAGAAGTTATTGGTAAGGGTGGCGAAACAATTAACAAGATTATTGCTGAAACTGGTGCTGATATAGATATCAAAGATGACGGTACTGTGTTCATTGCTAGTCCGGATCAGAAGAGCATTGATGCTACTGTTGCCTGGATTGAAAGCATCACGGCTGAACCAGAAGTCGGTCGTATTTATGATAATTGTCGAGTGGTAAGCGTACTGGATTTCGGTGCTTTCGTCGAAATTATGCCAGGTAAAGAAGGATTGGTTCATATTTCTGAGCTTAGAAACGAAAGAGTTGAAAGAGTCAGCGACGTGATTAAAGAAGGCGAAAGAGTTACAGTTAAGTTAATGGCTATAGATGACAAGGGTCGATTAAATCTAAGCATCAAAGCCATCAACAAAGATTAATTAGAGTCATAGATAATGAATAAATTTATCAAAAAAATTAATCAAGATAGAAGATTATCCGTTTTCTTAGCATTGGTATTTCTAGCCCTAGACTATATTATATTTTCACTAGCCTTAAACAGTGGCAGTTTATGGCAATATTTTTGGGGTTTTGTCTGCCTTGGGCTCGTTATTAATCTTATAAAGAGAGCTATTCTTAGAAGATAAGTATATGGGTAAAATGAACAAGCAACTTGAGCTTGATAAACTTAAAAATCAGATAATTGATGATAGGGTTTGTCCAGAACTGGCCGATAGTGCCACAAATTTAGTTTTTGGTGTTGGTGACATAGACGCTAAGATCTGTTTTATAGGTGAAGCTCCTGGAAAGAACGAAGATATTCTGGGATTGCCGTTTGTTGGCGCATCGGGTAAATTCTTAAATCAAATGCTCGAAACCATTAATTTATCGAGGGATCAGGTCTATATAACCAATATTGTTAAATATAGACCACCAAATAATCGTGATCCGTTGACTGATGAGAAGGCAATTTTTATGCCCTTTCTTAACAGACAAATTGAGATCATAAATCCAAAATTAATTGTTACCCTCGGCCGCCACAGTATGAATTGTTTTTTCCCTGAACTGACCATCTCTGTTGTTCACGGAAAACTACAAAAATTAGGTGATAGACTTTTTCTACCACTTTTTCACCCTGCGGCTGCCTTGTATAACGGTCTTTTGAAGAAGACACTGATTAATGATTTTCAGCAAATTCCTTCAATTTTGAACACAATTTAAAAATTATATTAATTTAAAAGAAAGGTTTTATCCATGAATGATAAACAAAATAATAATAAACCAAGCGACCGAAAGGCACAGCCGAGAAATGCTAGCCGTGGAGCGGCCATTAGGGCCCAACAACGGAGTCAAGGTGATGCCCAAAGGGTAATAGATCAGTATGACATCGCGCCAACTAATACTAAAATTAGAGCCAATCAGATAGATGACTCTCCAAGACTAAAAATAATTGCTTTGGGTGGCATGGATGCTGGTGGTTCAAAGAATATGATTATTCTCGAATACTTAAACGACGCGATTGTTATAGATTGCGGTAACGAACTTGGAGTCGACCTCCCGGGAATCAACTACGCAATTTGTGACATTTCCTATTTAGAGTCAATTAAAAATAAGCTGAGAGGCTATGTCATTACTCATGGTCACCTAGATCATATCGGGGGACTACCACATATAGTGCCCAAAGTACCGGCTCTTATATATGGCTCAAAGTTTACAATTGGAATGATAGATAAACATTTTGAGAATTTTGGCCAATCTATGCCCGATGGTTTTGAGCTAAAGACAGTTGTTATGAATGAAGAAACTCATGAAAAATTAAAAGTTGGCCCATTTTTTATTGAATTAGTTAGAATTACTCATTCAATACCAGGTAGTACTTGTGTGATTGTCGATACCCCAGTTGGAAAGATTGTATGTACCGGCGACTATCGTCTAGACCCCAATCCGCTGGATCATGAAAAATCAGATACCGAAAGACTCAAACAAATTGGTAATGAAGGTGTATTAGCACTTTTAAATGAATGTTTATGTGCCGATAGGCTTGGTAGAACTCCGAGTGAGAGTACTATTGAGCCAACTTTTGTTGATCTATTCGCTAATGCACCAGGTCGGGTATTCGTAGCAGTTTTTTCTAGTAATATTAATCGAATTCAAATGCTAGTGAATGCAGCAGTTGCTCACGGTAGAAAAATTGCCATGGACGGTAGGAGTATGATGGGCACTCTAGAAGTAGCAGTTAAACTTGGAATGATTAAGATTCCAAAAGGAACTTTCGTGCCCATTGCATCTGTTCCAAAAATGAATGACCGGGAAGTTGTGGTAGTTTGTACTGGTTCTCAGGGTGAACCAAACTCAGCACTTCAAAGAATGAGTGTAGGGGATCATAAGTACATCAAACTTAAAGCTCAGGATACGGTGATTTTAAGCTCGACACCAATTCCCGACAGTGGAAATGATAGATTAATCACTAAGATGGTTGATGAGTTGAACCGAAATGGAGTATTTGTAAAACGTCATTCTACCCATGAAGCAGATGGTTGTGGCCCCCTACATGTTAGTGGACACTGTTCTCAGGACGAATACATGGACATGATTGATATGATTAAGCCAAAATTCTTGATCCCAATTTATGGTAGTTTTACCGCTCAGAAATATCATAACGAAGCTGCTATTGAGAGAGGGTTCCCGCGTCAGGATACTACCAATATTAACAATGGACAAATTATTGCTCTAACTCATGACAAAATGCAAACAATCGGTGAGGTTCCGACCGGTACGGTTTTGGTTGACCAAACTGGATCTACTGTTAGTTCGATAGTAATTAAAGATAGATTAATGTTGGCCGAAGAAGGTTTGGTGGCCGTAGTCTTAACAATCGACAAAAAACGAGGCGAAACTTTAACTAGCCCCGATATCATTAGCCGAGGATTTATCTATATGCGTGACAACGAAGAGATGATGAAAGAGCTTAGAAATGAGTTAAGAAGAGCCGTGTCTCAAAGATTTAAACGAGTTGATATCGATAGATTTAAGCAAGAGATACGAGAGCATGTAACTCATTTCTTATTTGAGCATACTCAAAGAAGCCCAATTGTTATCCCTGTAGTTAATGTAGTCGGTGGGAGATCTGAAAATAAACCCGGCAATCCCGATAAACCTGCTCAGAGTAATCAGGAGATTGCCATAGATCAACAAAAACGATTTCAGGAAATGAGATTGCGTCTACTTTCACAAGACGCTAGAACTGACTAGCTAGTAGCACTACAGGAATAAGAATATTGACAAATTATTATTGATATGGTATTCTGCAGGGTAGGAAAACTACCCTATGAATAACCAAAGTAGTATAGAGAAACTTATAATTAGCGGTAAAAAGGTCTTTACGGTTGAAGATCTTGCGGTTATATGGAATATTTCGGACCACCGAAAACTCATAGAGAGAATTAAATATTATCTTCGTCAACAAAAGTTTTCTTCAATTTATAGGGGGGTCTATGTATATGGTGAACCTAGTCCTCTTGAAATCGCTCAAAAACTAGTTCCATTATCTTATGTATCGTTATACACCACTAGTCAGATGCATGGACTTACTTTTCAGCATTATTCCTCGATATACTGTATGTCGCTAAGATCAGTAAATTTTGAAATAGATAGTCATAAATATATTTATAGGAAAGTTAAGAACGAAATATTTTTTAATAATCTTGGGTTGATTACACAAGATAACTGCACATTCGCTAATAGGGAGCGTACGGTTTGTGATTTACTCTATGTTTTTCCAGGAATTGAGCTAGATAATATAAGTAATATAGATATAATGTTGTTCAAAAAAATTTCAAAGATTTATCACAATAAACGATTGGAAAAAGACGTTAAAAATATCGTAACGCAAATAAAGGAGGGCAGGTAGTCGTATGCTTGATAAACAAATCCATGAACAAATATTAAGGAATATTTTAAAGGATATTTATACTAATAAATATTTACAGGGATCCCTGGCATTGAAGGGAGGGACATGCCTTTATATGTTTTTTGGATTAGATAGATTTTCTGTAGACCTTGATTTCAACTTAAGGTCTGATGAATTTAATAATAATCAGTTAACAAAGGCCATAGAAAAAAACATGGATATCACCGAGATGACAAACAAATTTAACACTTGGTTTTGGCTGGGTAGTTATAAAAAAGCCTTTGCAAAAATTAAGGTTGAAGTTAGTAAAAGAGACTACCCTGATAAATATATTATAAAAGATTTTTACGGCTTAAGCGTTCCAATAATGGAGCCTAGCTATATGTTTGCACATAAGCTTTGCGCTATCACCGATCGAAAGAAAATTCAAAACCGTGATCTTTTTGATGCTCATTTTATGTTTAAACAACACTTCGAGATAAACGATGAGATTATAAAAATTAGGACTGGTAAA
Organism: bacterium; assembly: GCA_021781215.1. Classification (GTDB taxonomy): domain Bacteria; phylum Patescibacteriota; class Saccharimonadia; order Saccharimonadales; family DATKHC01; genus JAJXXC01. The sequence goes on along the minus strand of JAJXXC010000002.1, from coordinate 72,439 downwards.
AATGTTCAAGAATATTTTAAATATTTAATAGATTATATAGATAGTAATGTTTCAAATAGTTCGATTTTAGAGGGTCTGGGCGAACTCTTGGATGATAAGCAGAAAAATAGAGTGAGGGATACACTTAAGAGAGATATTCTATTTGATCTTAGGAGTCGAATCGTTTGATAACTACTTGAATTATTGGTATAATATGGTTTGTTAATAAAAACCAAAAAATCTTGATTGTAGGGTATAATTTTAAGATAATGGCCAAGAAAAAAAACAAAAATTCTAAAAAAACAAAAAGCGTAGATTTAGAACAAAAATCTCTGTTCTTACCAATGTCTATAGCGATTGCGGTAATTATTTTATCTGCCCTAGCGTTTATCGGTGGTTTTGGAGCTGGTGGTCCCTTACCCCGAGCTTTATTCCATGCAATCTATTGGGCTTTTGGTTGGGGCGCCTGGATTGCGATCATGTGTTTAATTGGTTACGGTGTTTTTAAGCTATCAGATGAACATAAGATAGTTAGTGTAGGCCGAACCATAGGGCTAGTAAGCGTAGTTATTTTAAGTTCGGGTTGGTTATTTGCGACATTCACCACTAAAAATTTGTTAACTGGGCAGTATTCAAAAGCTCATGGTGGTAACGTTGGTTTAGTATTGGGCAGAGCAGTATTCGATATTTTAGATAAAATCCCGACCAGTATTCTATTCTTAGTACTAACAATATTGATGGTGCTATATAGCTTTAAGCTATCCCCCAAAACTATATTAAAAGTACTTGGTTTCTTCAGTACGGATACAAAAAACTCTGACACTAATCTATCTGAATTAAAGTCTAAAGCTGATAATATGGAATTTAAATTGAATGAAGGCGTTCCTGTTGAGCACAATAGCAGTGCGCCAAAGCCTAGATTGTCTAGTTTTCGAAATAGTGCACAAAAAATGGTTGCAGAGCCCGATTTAACAGCTCTTACTACTACTAACGATCCAGATTGGAAATTTCCAGGAGTAGATCTTTTGATTCAAAAACAAGAAAAAGCTTACGCAGGTGACATTGCTGCTAATGCTCAATCTATAAAAGATACATTTCTAAATTTTAATATACCGGTTGATATGGATGGAGCAAACGTTGGCCCAACTGTAACTCAATATACTTTGAAACCACCAAACGGGGTAAAGCTAACTAAGATAACTGCACTTGAAAATAACTTAGCCCTAGATCTGGCCGCTCATTCAATTAGAATCGAAGCGCCAATACCTGGCAAGAGATTGGTTGGAATTGAAGTACCGAATGTAAAACCAGCTATAGTTAGAATCTCCAGCATTATAAAAACCCCAGAGTGGCAGGCGGTCGATAGTAGCCTAGGATTTATAATAGGCAAAGACATTTCTGGTGCGCCAATATTGGGCGATTTGGCAAGCATGCCACACTTAATGATTGCCGGACAGACTGGTTCTGGTAAGTCGGTAATGATTAACACGATACTAACCAGTTTGATCTATCATAATACGCCGTCAGACCTAAAGCTTATATTGGTTGACCCAAAACAGGTTGAGCTTACGCCATATAATGATATACCTCATCTATTAACTCCGGTTATTCATGATCCAGAAAAAACAATCAGTGCTCTAAAATGGGCAGTTGCCGAGATGGATCGAAGGCTTAAAACCATGGCAACAGTCGGTAGGCGAAATATTTATGAATACAATAATTTGAAGAAAGATGAGCCGATGCCATTCATCGTAATCGTCATTGATGAGTTGGCTGATTTAATGATGATGGCCGCCAGAGATGTAGAATCTTTAGTTGTTAGATTAGCTCAAAAGGCTAGGGCATCCGGAATTCATCTAGTATTAGCTACTCAGCGACCAAGCGTCGACGTTATTACTGGTTTAATTAAAGCTAACGTTCCGGCTAGAATCGCTTTTACGACCGCATCTCAGGTCGACTCAAGGACTATTATCGATCAGGGCGGCGCCGAAAAGCTGCTCGGTAATGGTGACATGTTGCTATTAACAGCCAGTATGCCAAAACCAAAACGAGTTCAGGCTTCATTCATTACCGACGACGAAACAATAAAAGTAATCGATTTTATTAAAGCTCAGCGACCCCCACAATATAATGACGAAGTTGTCAGCCAACCAGTACATCTCAACGGCAAAGGTGGTATTGTGGCTGATTATGACGTTAACGTAGATGATGATATGTGGAGAGACGCGGTTAGGGTAGTTATCGAGGGGAAGAAGGCCAGTACAAGTCTACTTCAGCGTCGTCTTAGAATCGGCTATGGAAGAGCGGCTAGACTTATTGAACAGATGGAAGAGCAGGGTATAGTTGGCACAGCTGATGGCAATCGGCCTAGAGAAGTTTTAGTTTCATCACTTGATGAGGTTTTCTCTCCCCATAATGAAGAAGATGATAGCGGCATTCAGTCTGAAGAAATAGAATGATATTTTAATAAGTTAGCACAGTTAATTTGTTAAAAACTAGATTATATAGTATAATTTTAAGCAACATAACTCAGCTTATAACTAATTTATTAGGATATAGGCATTAACCAAAGGAGATTCTATATGAATAAATACGAAATTACGGTACTGTATGATCCTAGTTTGGAAGTTGACTTGGGCAAAGCAGAAGAACAGATTACTAAAATATTTGTCGGCAATAAGGGTAAGGTTTTAGATCGTGAAACTTGGGGTAAGCGAAAATTAGCATATCCAATTAAAAAACAAGATTATGCCATTTACGTCATCTATACTGTTGAATTACCGGGCGAGACCGTCGGTAAGGTCGAATCAACTCTCAATATTACCAATGAGATCATTAGATATTTGATCGTTAAACCTGATTATAAGGGTCGTGAATACGCTGCATCTGAAGTTGCTAGGAAATCTAAGAATCGTCGAGATGATGATTCTGAAGGCAATAGCCAAGAAACAGAAGAATAAACTCTAATCTAAGATAGGAGAATAATTATGGCACGAAGTATCAACCAAGTAATACTAATGGGAAATCTAACTAGAGATCCAGATTTACGCCAAACACCAACCGGACAAAATGTTTGTAGTTTTAGCCTAGCTTTAAATAGAAGCTATAAAGATCAAGCGGGTGAGTGGAAAGATGCTACTGATTTTGTTGATGTAGTTGCATGGGCTGATCTTGGCGAGAGAGTTGCGCAATATCTATCTAAGGGCAGAAGGTGTATGGTACAGGGAAGATTACAGAGTCGTTCATGGGAACAGGACGGTCAAAAACGCAGTAAGCTAGAGGTATTAGCTAGCGATGTTACATTTCTAGATGGTCGTGGTGCTGCTGGTGAATCAGATGATTCTGGCTCAGCTGAAGCAACTAGTGACGCAAAACTATCTCCAAAGAAAAAAGAAGACGTAGTGGTTGAAGATATTGGTGAGGAGCCGATTAATCTTGACGATATACCATTTTAATAAGAACAGAAGGAATATATAGAATATGGCAAAGATTTTTAAATATAAAACAGAAGCTGCTTTTTTTGACTACAAGGATTTCAAAACCCTTCAAAGATATATTAACCAATTTGGTCAGATTGAAAGTCGAAAAAAGACTGGTTTAAGAGAACATGAGCAGAGAAGGCTAGCAATTGCTATTAAGCGAGCTAGACACTTGGCCTTGTTACCATTTATATCAAATTAGGGGCGACAAATGGCTTTAGCAATAACCGATCTTAGAAAAGGTGTAGTTTTTGAATTGGACGGAATTCCGTACAAGGTTCTTGAGTATAATCAAAAAGTTGTTGGTAGGGGTGGCTCTATAGTTAACATCCGGATCAAGAGTTTACTTGACGGCAAGGTATTGGATAAGGCGTTAAAAGGGAGCGATCAGGTTGATAATGCAGATATAGCCAAAAAAGACGTGCAATTCTTATACAGCGACAATGACAGTTTTTATTTCATGGATACCAATAGCTATGAACAGTTTACAGTTCCAGCAGATTTTATTGAAGATCAGAAATATTTTCTTAAAGAAAACGATATGATTCAAATGCAACTGTTTAATAATGTTCCAATCAATATTGTTATTGCCAAAAATGTACCTCTTGAAGTGACTTATACTGAGGAAGTGGTAAAAGGCGATACTGCTACTAATTTATTAAAAGACGCAACTCTAGAAACCGGTTTGGTTATTAAAGTACCGGCATTTATAAAGCGCGGAGACGTCGTAAGAGTTGATACCCGTACGAATGACTATCTTGAAAGAGAGAAATGAGTGAATTTAGGCTAGACCAAGCGATTGCTAATCGTGGACTAGCTAGTTCTCGGACTCAAGCAGAATCGTATATTAAGTTGGGCTTAGTTCGAGTAAATGGCAATATTTCGTCCAGCACGCTGATGCGGGTTTCGGATAAGGATAAGATTGAGATTATATCTAAAGAACAATATGTTTCACGAGCCGGTTTAAAATTAGCATCTGTAGCCGATCAGTTTGAAGTAGATTTTAAAGACAAAACTGTTTTAGATGTAGGGTCATCAACCGGTGGATTCACCGACTATTCAGTTAAACATGGTGCTAAGAAAGTAATAGCGGTTGATGTTGGTAGTAATCAACTCCATCAGACTCTAAGAAATAGCCCAATAGTTGAGTTACATGAGCAGTGCGATATCAGAAACCTCAATCAACCTAAAGATTTAATCGATATAGTGCTAATCGACGTTTCATTCATTAGTCTTAGACAAATTCTACCAAAAATTTATTCACTTTCTAACAACCAAACTAAAATTATAGCTATGTTTAAACCCCAATTTGAAGCAGAATCGGAATCAAAAATTAGGGGTATAATCAAGAATGACCGAATCCGTCGTGATCTTATAAAGGGCTTTGAACAGTGGTTAAAATTGAATAACTTTTTTATCATTAAAACATTAGATTCAGGAATATCTGGAACTAAGGGTAATTTAGAGCGGTTCTTTTTATTGAAGAAGAGCCTTTAGTTATTGAATCTAAATTCGACTACGTCATCAGGCTGCATAACGTAAGTTTTGCCTTCGGTTCGGACTAGGCCTTTGTTTCTAGCACTCGTAATCGAGCCAGACTCTATTAAGTCTTTAAAATCTACAATTTGAGCCGCTATGAAACCTTTCTCAAAATCTGTATGAATCACTCCGGCAGCCTGTGGCGCTGTGGCCCCTTTTTCTATAGTCCAAGCTCTAACTTCTTTTGGCCCCGCCGTTAGATAGCTCTGTAATCCCAAGGTTTTATACGATTCAGTTATTAACTGTTCCAAGCCTGATTTTAGCTGCCCGTAACTGGCTAAAAGTTCCTTAGCCTCATCTTCTGAAAGGCTATTTAGTTCATGTTCTAGTTGGGCATTAATAAATACCGCGGAATGGTTTGGAACCAAGGCTTTTAGTTTGTCTTGTTTTGGTTGGTCTTGGAGTGATGCCTCATCGACATTAAAAAGATAAATTATTTTCTTAGCAGTTAGTAGATTCAAATCTTTTAATAATTCGAAATCTATATCAGTTGTATCGAATAATGGGATGTTGTCTTCAAGATGTTTTAGGGCTTTATTGTACTCAATTAATATTGTGGCTACTTTTGGATCAGTTTTAGCCTGTTTGCTAACAGTTAAAATTCGTTTTTCGATTGTAGCCAAGTCACTCAGCGCTAGTTCGGTATTAATAATGTCAATATCTTTTTTTGGGTCACTATTGTTATTAACGTGTAATACGTTATCGTCACTGAACGCTCTTACTACCTGACAAATTACACTACACTCTCGGATATGGGATAGGAATTTATTTCCCATGCCGTCACCCCTACTAGCACCCTCAACTAGTCCGGCAATGTCTATAAATTTAATAGTCGCAGGAATAATATTGTCGGTTTCATAAATCTTCGCTAATTCCTGGAGCCTAGAATCTGGTATAGCCACTACGCCGACGTTAGGCTCAATGGTAGCAAAGGGGTAGTTTGCGGCCAAAGCGTTATTTCTAGTCAGCGCATTGTATAGTGTCGACTTACCAACATTGGGCAGTCCAACTATACCGATTTCTAAAGATGTTGACATAAAAAGATTGTAACAGATATACTGTATTATAGGAACTATATAATTGATAAATATGCAAAACTATGCTAGTATATGTTTAGGAAATAAAAAATAAATATGAACCATTCACAAGAAAAACCAAATATATTGCCAGAGTCACTTAAAGATACCGAACTGAATGATACCATAATTGACCTAGCTGGTAGGGAGATTGATTTAGGAGTTTTCCATCAACAGGCGTTAGCCGAGGCACTAGACTCAGTTATGCTTGAAAGAGTACAGTCCGAAAAGTCTAAAGAGGCTAGGTCTAAATTAAATTTAGAATTTATACAAAAATTTGGTGAACATCTTCCACGTTCCGAGAGTGGTGAGAGCATGAGAGTTAAGACCGGTAAAGACGCGTTAGCAGTAGTTTCTAGTGTTATTTGGTTACCTACTACTCCTACTCAGCCAACGCCAAGTGAGCTATTGATGTCAACTTCAACTATGGCTAGCTATGAAAAATATCGTCCTTTTTATTTAATCGGACGCTCAGTCTTAACGCCTGATACCAGCCAGAATCGTAAATTGAGCACAGTATTGTTATTATCGGCGCAAACCGGTGAGTTGATTTCGATGACGGGTTGGGATAAGGAGCTAGATGCACTTGATGAAATATCTAAGGAAAATGCTAATGATAAATATGTCCAAGCTAGCTTGATAGACTCTTACTCGAATGAGGGTGGTGAATATGTGATTAATCCGCGCACTAAGTCAAGCATTAGGGTGGGAGTCGAAGTGATAATTTATCGTAAAATCCCAAATGGTTTTTCTAGGAGCACAAAGGATAAGATAAAGGATAATAGATATATACACGCAGGCGTTGACTACCGTAAATGGGGAGTTGAATTTACAAAGCTAGATAAAATAACGGATAAGATGCTTAGTGAGTTTGGGGTTGTAGAAAGACTGGCGGTTATTTCTTCAAGATTTGGAAATACCGCAGAGTTGAATAAATTAGTCCATGAAAAATTAAATCCGAGCCCCGAAGCGCTCTAATGTTAATATTTTCGAATTTATCTCTGCAAGAACGGGATTAATCTAACTAGGTTAGCCTGTCTCGTAACTATGCCAATTTCTAATGAGCTCATACCTAGTATTTTAAATAGAGATAATAATATCATTGAAATTATTTAATATTATGTTAATATATACCTGTAAAAGCGATTAAGTAGGTCTGCGGTAATCTGATGGATGAAAAGACACTATTATACTTAAAATATAAGAACAAGCGTAAGTTAGCGATGTTCAGAGACTTGAGAGTGACTTCGGTTGCCCTGCTGCTACTTGTCGCATCACTAGCCTCTGTCGGTGGAGTATCTGCAGCTATCTCGACTAAACCGGCAGTAAGTAATTTTGTTGTTGCCCCAGTTACTCTAAACTACCCAGGTGGTCGTATAAGACTTTCGGCAGATGTTAAAAATGCTACTAAATGTATTTTTAGAGTTTCTCCAGCTGTGGCTGGAGTAAATAGGAATATAGCCTGCAGAGATGGGGTGGTAATATACACACCTAGCTTGCCTAAAAATATTTCTGGTTCAAATATTGTATATACTTTTAAACTGATTGTTGCTGGCAGAAAAGGTAAGGGAGTAGCTGTTGCGCCTTTAAAAAGAGTGACTGTGGTTGCTGCGCCTAGACCTGTTATAAAAAGCTTCACAGCTTCAGTTAGTGGATTACCTAATGCCGGTGGTAACGTAACTTTAACCGGACAGGTAGCTAATGAAATTGGTTGTAGTATTACAGCAAGCCCAGCTATTCAAGGCACTAGTAGCAACATTGTTCCATGTGGTTCAGGATCAATCTCAGTCCCCGTAGTAATGCCAGCTAACTCGTCCCCATCTCAAATTAATTATGTCTTTACACTAACCGTGAACGGTGATGTTAGTGCAACTACTAAAGTTTTGACAGTGATTGTTTATCCAACATCTACGGTTCCTACTACCACAACCACAACGCCCCCACCCACCACAACAACCCCGCCTCCAGTAAGTACCGGTAATACGATATCCGTACCAGCTGGTCCTGATGCATTTGTTCAGGCTGGTTCAGATATTTGGGTTGCTAGTTGTCAAGGAAATGCAGTCACTGAGATTGATAAGAATACTAAACAGATTATTATGACCTTAACTAACACGTCTAATCCTTCTAATCTCTCTTATGGGTTTAGCTGTCCCGACGCCCTAGCTTTTGATGGAACGCATATTTGGGTGGCTAATCGTTCGGGTAATTCCCTAACACAGTTTTATGCATCTACCGGATCTCTGAAACAGACGATTACTGGTACGGATATATATGCTCCAGCAGCCCTAGCTTTTGATGGAACGCATATTTGGGTGGCTAATAATAATACTGGTTCATCAGCAGGCCCCGGATCATTTCTATCTGAGTTTAACGCTACTAGTGGAAACATTGTGAGGGCTATAAGGGGCAACTCATCACATGCTCTCGGCAATCCCACTTGTTTAGCAGTCGATGGAAATTATATTTGGGTGTCAGACCAGATTAGTAATTCGGCATATCAGTATAGTATTAACACGGGGGCTTATTTGAGGCAGACTCAACCACAATATGGTTCAGGAATAAATTGTGTTTCTTATCATAGTGGTTACGTATGGATTACTAGCACCGACAACAATAAGGCTATTGAATTTAATGCAGCAGACGGAGCATACGTTAGAGAGATAAACGTTATTAGTCCAGACCAAATAATTTTTACTGGAAGCGATTTATTTGTGACAAGTGTTTATCCAGTAGCATCGGCATCAGAGTACACTACTAACGGCACTAGACTAATAGCTAAGTTTAATTATAGGTTACTGCCAAGTACGAGTACATCGATACTATATGACGGTACTAACCTCTGGGTAGCTGATTATAATAATAGCAAAGTAACTGCTCACCCCCTATAGCGTGCATACATGTATCCGTTATAATTTAAATTACGGGAAAAACTAATATGTTGTAGAATAGTGGTAATGCTCCGAAGTTTTAATTTAAAAACCATATCAGTAGTAATAGTTTTTATCGCTACAATTTTATCTCAACTCATTTTCGCACCATATGCTAGCGCCGCGTCAATTACATCCGGGCAAGAATTTTACACAAATAGGTCAAACATATGTATGACCAGTACTTGTGATGCGCTGGTGCAGTGGGGCGTTCATTTTTGTGTAGTTGCAGCAGCTAATGGAAATAACTTCTATGGCAGTGGCTTTAACGGAGGGGCGGCCGCCTATCAAGCGGCTAAAGCAAACATTGGCATTACAAATAAAACTAGTGATGCATATATATTATTGGCATCATTATTCGCGTACTATTATGGCGTCAATGCAAGTAGCTGTGGATATACTGAAAATACAGGCTTAACAAATCCAAACTCTATAGCTTCATTGGACAATATTGGTGCGGCATTCGATATGTTGACTATCTTAAAAGGCGATAATGTTTCAACTAATTATTTTCACTATAATGGATCATACGTAACACTTTTTAACGTAATATCGCCTATAACTGATTTAGTAGTAAGTTATGATAATAATAATCAGGTGTGTCAGCAAAAGAACATGACCGACACCTATAATACTGCCATGGATATCACCTCTGGGTCTTATGATATTGGAAGAGCTGCGGCCGATACGACTCCGCGAACAATGGTGGGGCTAGTGGGACCACAATGGGCCGGTAAGTGTGGTTCAATACCCACTAATGGTTTTTATAATAAACTAGATATAGTATGTGGTAATATTTCATCATATCCCCAGGGGAGGATTCCACAGATAGCTTGTGTAGGTATTTGTGTCGCTTCTTGCCTAATGGTAGCAACTAATTATTCGCCAAGCTTGAATCAACAAACTTCTGTATATATTAATTGGCATTTACCAACTGCAAATCCAACTGCAATAAGAGTAAAGGATGTAGTAGTTCAAAAGATAGTTAACGGTAATGGGCCAGGAGAGAATATTGCCCCCCAAGTACTCCAGGGGCCGGTGGGCGTAAGTCTCGGGCCGCCGGGCTATATGTGGAATCAGGGCAACTCAAACTCTAACCCGATAACGATCGTAGATTCTCCTAGCATGAGTGCGTCAGGGGGAATTGTCTATTCAGCATCACTAACCTATGTAACTTCATCAAATGGTAATGGCACAAACATAACTTGCTCACCGACTTCAATAGTATGGGGTGGCAGCCCTTCGGGGTCTGGCTCTACGTCTTTAGCTTGTACAGCCGCAGGACTTGCGCAAGAAGCAGCTCAGAAAAATGTATATAATCCTGCCTACAATAATTGGTTTAACTATGACCAGGGAAGTTATCAGGGGAGTACTTTTTGGGATGGCTATCAACACTATAAAACTGCGACTGATAATGCGGCCGTGGCGCTACAAGGCCCTTTAAGCACGTATATTAATGCCTACAATGCCTATAATAATGCCGTAGCTAACGTTGCAAGTATTCAGGCCGCATATGACGCTGTTGTAAATAGCGGGCCCCCAGCAGCATTTGTTCCCACAGCGCTACTTCCCCCCACCACTACCACTTATACCATCACTCCTGTCACTACGCCTGGCTACTGGAAATACTGGACAAGTGGCAGCCTTAAGAATCACAATCGACACAGTGGGTATATTTGGGTGCCACCCACCACCACCTATGTTGTTACCCCTGTGACCACCAGTAATGCGGCTGCTAATGCGATTATCACTGCGTCAAATACCGCTGGCGAATTAGCTTATCAGACAAACCTCGCTAATTATAAGGCAGCAGTCATTGCAGCACGAAATGCTTATAATATAGCTATGCCACCAGCCCGAGCGCAAGAAGCTGCAGCTAGGACTGCAGCAATTACTGCCTGGAATGACATGCAGCCTTATTACAAGCCATGGTTGAATCTAAGTGATAATACTTATTATCAGACTATGAACTATCCTTTATTGGCCCCATGGTATCCAACCTATAACTCAAATAGTTTTTATAATCAAGATCTTAATTTATATAATGCGTCAGTGTCTGCCCTTAATGTATGGAAAACCGCTTACCAGAATCAGGCTACAATTTGTGATTCACAACCATATTTTACAGTTAGCGGCGGAGATATTATAGCCGGCAGTGGCTCGGCTAATAGTAACGGATTTTGCTCACCAAACTATTCTGCTAATATATTTGCTTCAAATGTTGGTGGTTCTTCATGGATCGGAGCATCGGATAATTTGTCGGCACTCGCTCCTAGTGTAATAAATGGTTTATCCACTGGTAGTGGAGGAGACGCATTAACTTTTGCTAACACTGTTAACGCTCCATATGGCGGTAATTTTGGCTCAGCCAACGGAGTATGTAACCTCGATTATTATTCAACAAAGAATAATCTAGTCGGTTTCTCTGTCTCTCCAGCATCTGGTGGGTTTGATCTATCGACTGCTACTGGTAACAGTGCCTGTAAACTAATTGATACGACTAATTACTGCAGCCTTAATGGACCGATAAAAATTAGCGGCAATCCACCGGCTGGATCTAAAGTCGTAGTTTATATTAATGGCAATGCTGAGATTAGCGAAAGTATAAGTATCTATAATAATGGCTCGGGTCTAAATTCGGCTGCAGATATTCCACTACTCTACGTCATTTCTAATTCTAATATCTATATAGATAGTGCCGCTACTAGTATTGATGGGGTTTATTCGGCAAATGGTACGATCTTTACTTGCGCAAACGCCGGTACCGGTAATTCATTTTCTGGGAATCAAGCTGATCAAGCGTTAATTGCCGGATGTAATAACCAACTAACAGTTAACGGATCCCTTGTTGCTAATCAGATAAAGTTCGGTAGAGTTTATGGCGGCCTACCCGGACAGTATGGATCTACTGGCGCAGCAGAAACCTTCAATTATGGGCCGGAGGTTTGGTTATCTCAAGTCCAGGGTTCTTTGCCTGTAAATCCAGATTATCAGGCTTTAACTGAATTATCTCCAGTCATTTAATTTTTTGTAACTCAATTTTTTAGTCAGTTGATGCTTATGCTTATGATATAATTTTAACAATATGAGCATTTTACATGGGGTTACTGATTTCTTTGGGCTAGATATTGGTACTTCTTCTATCAGACTAGTCCAATTACAGGGCAGTGGACCAGTAAAAAACTTAGTTAAATATGGTTTTGCACCGCTAGACACGACGACTCCGGCAGTTGATACAAAATCAAACATCATGGTTACCAATGCCTTAAAACAGTTAATTACTAAATCTAAAATTACTACCAAGAATGTTGCTGTTGGTCTGCCATCGCAAAAAGTTTTTACTACTGTAGTCGAGGTAGATAAACTACCACGCAAGGAAATGATTAAAAGTATTAAATTTCAAATTAGTTCTTTTATTCCGACCCCAATTGATGAATCAAAAGTCGATTGGTCAATTATTGGTGACTCTCCTACGAACCCTGCTAAGGTAAAGCTGCTCATTAGCAGTGTCTTAAATAGCGTAGCCAAAGAAAGATTAGATATGCTTGAGTCGATTGGTTTGAAAGTTATTTCGTTAGAACCAGATAACTTAGCCCTAACCCGTGCTTTATTGGATCCTAGCAACACTAGCCCGCAGATGGTTTTTGATCTAGGGCGCTATAACTCCGATTTGGTAATTAGTATGAATAATGCGGCAATGCTGACGAGATCAATCAATTATGGCACCGAGACTCTTATTCGCGCTGCTACCCAAGACCTAAATATCAAGAGAGAACAAGCTGAAGAAGTGGTATTTAAATTTGGATTAAATAAAACCAGAGCTCAGGGTCAGGTTTATCAAGCGATTATTAATCCAGTCAATTCGCTCTTGGCCGAAATTGATATGAGTATTAAATTTTTCACTGATAAATACAATATTAAACTTAGTAAGATAATTGTTGCTGGATCAGCGGCAATCATTCCAGAATTTCCTCTAGCAGTTGCTAATCATACAGGTATAGATGTTGAAATAGGTAATGCCTGGAGAAATGTAGCTTATGATATAAAGCGACAGAATGAATTATTAGCGATATCAGATTATTTTGGTGTTGCAGTAGGGTTGGCGGAGAGAATAGAATGATTCAACTTAATTTACTACCAGATTCCGTCTTGTACGAAATAAGAGCTAAAAAGATTTATAATCTCATTACTAGAGTCACATTCTTAGGCTCTGTCTTAATGATTGCAATAATGATCGGATTATTCATCGAAGTTAAGATTGTCCAAGGGAATAACATATCTAAAAATAGGGAGCAGATAACTAATAATATAGCTACTTTAAATAAGGTGTCCGGTTTAAATTCAATTCTTAAAATTAACGATACGATTAAGGCGTTGCCGATACTATATAATTCAAGGCCAGATGTTACTCGCCTATCCCAATATTTATCACTCATAACACCAGCTAGTGTGTCTATAAAGACCCTAAGTTTAAACTTTACCACTAATACGATTAGTCTTTCCGGTAGCGCCAATACTATAGATTCAATAAATACTTTCGTCGATACACTAAAGTTTTGTGAATATACCACCAGTAGTACTACCTCGAATCAACTGGCGTTTAGCAAAGTTGTTTTATCGAGCTATTCCTATTCTCCAGCCTCAACTACTGGTCAAAATTTTTCAGTTACGGCTGTTTTCTCTCCTCAAATCTTTGCTACAAGTGTATCCGGGGTTCAGTTAATAGTTCCGAATAAAATTACTACAAGGTCTGCAGTTGATCAACCAGCGGCATTATTTAATACGTCAAACGGGTAAAAAGATGAAAGCTAAACTAAATACTAAGATTAAAATCGATAAAGCCAAAGCTAATGCTGTGACCTCTCTGGCAATTGCTTCATTTTTATTAATATTTGGACTTTTTACTAGCAAAACTTTGCTTGGTTTTTATATTTATCAAGGCCGAGTATTATCGGCTCAAAGGACTTCAATTAATAATATTGTCCAGGATCAGCAGGTTGCCAATAATGTACAAAGTGCCTACACTAATTTTATTAATCAGCCTGTCAATATAATTGGTGGTTCAAGTACCGGTAATGGCTCAACTTCTGGGAATAACGCTAAAATTATTCTAGATGCACTGCCTCAGTCATACGACTTCCCGGCAATAATATCTAGTCTGCAGGCATTGTTTACTATGCCGGGCATCACTGTCGAAAGTTTGACCGGTACCGATAATTCACTATCTTTAGTCCAGTCTGCTCAGCCCGTGCCTATTCCAATATCGTTTTCAGTACAAGGGAGCTATACTAATATTCAGAATTTCTTAGCCGTTATTAATAGGTCGGTTTCACCAATTGATATATTGACCATTCAATTGACAGGTACCGACGCTGATTTAACTGCTTCGATTACAGCCCAAACCTACTATTACAATCCTTCATCGGGAATCTATACCAGCACGGAGGTTGTACAATGAAAAAAAATGACTTAGCGTTAATTATTAGCACAATGTTTTTGAGTGCAGTTTTGGCTATAATTGTTACCTCGGCACTTCTGTCGCATTTTATTTCTACTCAGCAAGAAGTTACGGTCGTTAACACGATTAATACCACTTTTAAGTTACCAGGTAATCAATATTTAAACTCAAATTCTATTGACCCAACTCTACTAGTTAAAATTGGTAATAACGCAAACAATTCTCCATTCACTCATTAATAAGCAAAGATTTTAGTAATATGAGCCTACTCTCACCAGTTAACCAAAGTCGACTAGAAGAAACGTTTATCCAAGATGGATATTTTTCTGCAACCGAATTCAGTAGCTTAAAACTTGAAGCCGAAAAAGCTAAAACCCCAATACTGGCGTACTTAATAAATAAACAAAAAATATCCGAAGAGGCCGTAACTAAAATTTTGGCCAAGATAAATAAACTACCCTATGTAGATTTGAGTAATGCCTACGTTGATCCTGAATTTTTAGCTATGCTACCTAAAGAAACTGCTGAAAAATACATGGCCGTACCTCTTGGTAAGAGCCAGGGGTATCTAGTCGTAGCAATGTTGGATGCTGATAATGTTCAGGTAGTAGATTTTTTATCTAATAAGATTAGGGTTCCGCTTAAAGTCTATTCAGCTAGTGAAACCGGTATAAAAAGAGTCTTGAAACAATACCAAACGTTCATAGATAAAAATATAGGTAAAAATATAGATCAAGAACAAAACAAGGAATCTGATGCCGGTGACTCTCTAATAAGTAGCAAAAAAATCTCAATTACCAACGATCAAGATTCTCCAATCTCAAAAACTCTGACTACTATTTTGACCTATGCTGCAGATAATGGGGCCAGTGATATTCATGTTGAGCCCTTAGAGTATAATTTGAAAATTAGATGTCGAATTGACGGTATTTTGCGTGAATTGATGATATTACCAAAAAATACTGAAGCCGCTCTAATCTCTAGGATTAAGATTCTGTCTAACTTAAAAATTGATGAGCATAGAATACCTCAAGACGGACAATTTACCTTTAAATTACCAGATAAGGAAATCGACCTTAGAATTGCCATAGCGCCAGTTGTGTGGGGGGAGCAGGTTGTAATTAGGCTACTCGATAAAACCGGAATTAATCTTAAGCTCGATCAAATGGGCTTTACCGGTAGATCGCTTAGAGCTATCCAATTATCTTTGAAACAATCTAGCGGCATGATCTTAACCAGTGGTCCCACTGGATCGGGTAAATCGACCACTCTATACGCCTTAATTCAAGAAATTAAGAGTGATTCGATAAATATTGTGACCTTGGAGGATCCGGTTGAGTATAAAATGGACGGGATTAATCAGATACAGGTCAATCCTGATATAGGTCTAACATTTTCAACCGGGCTTAGATCAATATTAAGACAAGACCCAAACGTGGTAATGGTTGGTGAGATACGAGATGGTGAAACCGCAGCCTTAGCTGTGCAGGCGTCCTTAACCGGGCATTTAGTGCTATCTACGCTCCATACTAACTCGGCGGCTGGAATATTGCCCCGATTACTAGATATGGAAGTTGAGCCATTCTTAATTGCCAGTACGGTTAGAACGGTAATTGGACAGAGATTAATTAGAAGAATTAGTAATGACAAAACGGCTTACCAATCCAGCAGTATCGAGACTGATGCTATTCACAAGACAGTAGGGAATTTACTACCCAAAACCCCCGCTGATGTAGCTAGAGTCTCGGCTGATTTAGGCTATGATAATTTGCCATTAGCTAACCAAAATGCTTATACTTTATATAAGGGAATCGAAAGCCCTGGTTATCCGAACGGATATCGCGGAAGATTGGGTTTGTTCGAAGTATTTGAGGTAACACAGGAAATTCAAAATCTAATAATGAAACGTGTAACCAGTGAAGAAATCCAAAAAGTTGCCATATCACAGGGGATGATTGAATTAAGGCAGGACGGTTATTTAAGAGCCTTAGCTGGACAGACAACTCTACAGGAAGTTGATAGAGTCGCAGCTACAGACAACGCATAAATTATAGATAATATGATGAACCAAGAATTAAAAATCGAAAATCTACTCAGTGAAGTTATTAAACGCAATGCGTCAGATCTTCATATTCAAGTGGCAACGCCACCAATGATTCGTGTTGACGGAGTATTGGCTCCGGTTGCTGGGTATAAACCATTAACTGAGGCTGATGTCGAACTACTGATATTTTCAATATTGGACGATGATCAGAAACAAATTCTTCTAAAAGATAAGGAGTTTGATTTCAGTTTTGCTTTTGGTGATCAGGCTCGATTCAGAGTTAACTCATTTCATGAAAGTGGCAACTTGGCGATGGCCCTAAGGCTTATCCCAACCAAGATTTTTACTGTTGAGGAGCTAGGATTACCGGCGATTGTTAACGAGTTTGGAAATTATCCGCGGGGCTTAGTATTAATTACGGGTCCAACTGGCTCGGGTAAATCAACTACTTTGGCATCTATAATTCACAAAATTAATAGTGAAAAAGCTGCTCATATTATTACTATTGAAGACCCAATTGAATACATGCATAAGTCAATTAGATCCGTAGTAGCTCAGAGAGAAGTGCATTATGACACCTTTTCTTTTGGGGTAGCACTAAGGTCTGTTTTGCGAGAAGACCCCGACGTAGTCTTAATTGGTGAAATGAGGGATCTTGAAACAATTGCCGCCGCAATTACTATCGCCGAGACTGGTCATTTAGTGTTTGCAACACTTCATACCAATTCAGCATCACAAAGTATTGATAGAATGATTGACGTATTTCCTCCACACCAACAAAATCAAATTCGTACACAGCTATCGAGTATTTTAATGGCAATTTGTTCCCAAAGGTTGATTCCGACCACTGGGGGTGGAAGAATTGCCGCCGCTGAAATTTTAATTGCCAATGCGGCTGTAAGAAATATAATCAGAGAAGGCAAAAGCCATCAGTTAGAGGCAGTAATTCAAACAGGTGCTCAATTTGGTATGCAGGCCATGGATAGAACCTTAGCAAATCTAGTCCAAAAAGGGACTATAACCTTTGATAACGCCATGAGCTTTGCGGTTGATGCTGATGAATTAGAGAGAATGGTGAGAGAATAATGCCTATATATAAATTCTCAGCAATAAAAGCTGCTACTGGTAAAAGAGTAAGCTCAGATCTTATAGCCGGGAGCATTAAAGAGGCTACCGAAACCATTAGAAAACAGGGGCTAAATCCAATAGACGTTAAATTAAAGAATCCATTTTCAGCTTTTTCTTTTACGAGCTCAAAAGTTAAACAAAAAGACACTATACTTTTTACTCGACAATTATCTACTTTAATTAATGCCGGTTTGCCCTTGATGCAGGCACTAGTTAATACTGCGGACCAGACACAAGCTAAAAACCTAAAAGATATTATTCGGTCGGTAATTGATGCAATTAAATCTGGTAAATCGCTTTCTCAGGCGCTATCAGCATACCCAAAGGTATTTGGAGTTATATATTTAAATTTGATAGCCGCGGGTGAAATCTCTGGGTCGCTTGATAAATCTTTGGAAAGATTAGCTGATCAATTAGAGAAAGATGCTGATGTAAATAAAAAAATTAGAAGCGCGTTTACTTATCCAATTATCGTATTAATTGTCATGCTTGGTGTTATGTCATTTATGGTGGTTAAAGTTTTGCCTGCAGTAGGGACTTTATACAATGGGCTTGCAAGTGGCAGTAGTTTACCTATCTTAACTAGAGTTTTGCTTAGCGTATCTCATTTTATAATTGGTTTTTGGTGGTTAATCATTCTAGTTTTAGTTGTGATCATTGTATTTATAAATTCATGGAGAAAAACTAAAGTAGGTACGGAAACCCTCGATAATTTGAAGATGAATATTTGGCCAATCGGTCCTTTGTTTATGAAACTATATATGGCAAGATTTTCTAGAACAGCAGCAACATTAGTTAGTAGCGGCTTACCCTTAATTCAGGTTCTGGAAATTACATCTAAGGCAATTAACAATGTCCACATAGAGGGCACAATCGTTGAATCTATAAAAAAAGTTAAACTCGGCAAGTCATTGTCTGAAACTATTGAAAACAATAAGAATTTTTTGCCATTGGTGCCAAGTATGTTAAAAATTGGTGAAGCCTCTGGAACCATTGATCAAATGCTAGAGAGACTGGCCATCTATTACGAAAAAGAAGTAGATGATGAGGTCAAAAATATATCGACATTAATTGAACCAGTTCTGATGATTGTTTTAGGAGTTTTTGCTTTTATCATTGTTGCAGCAGTACTGCTTCCGATTTATAGCCTTGCGGGCAATAGTAGTTTTACTGGAGGAACTTAAGGTAAGAATATTCGTATTGTTATCTATTTCTAACTAGCATACAATAGCCATAAGCGATATAATTTTAATCATATATAATAGGGGCACCAAAACAATGAATAAAATATTAAAAAGTAATGACAATAGTGGTTTTACCATCATAGAGGTATTGATTGTACTGGCTATTGCCGGATTAATTATGGCTGTAGTATTGCTAGCTGTTCCAGGCCTTCAAAGGTCACAAGCCAACACTGCCGCCAAGACAGATGCTTCTCATATTGCAGCGGCTGTTAGCACTTGGTCCTCAAATAATAATGGAATAGTACCAACTTCGAATACACAGCTTTCAGATATATATAATAACGTCGGAGCACTTTCTAAATTAGTTGAACCGGGTACGCAACCACCACCACCCACTGCTTTTAACAGTGCTAATTTAAATGGCGCAGCATCAACATCGTCTACTATTTCATCTGGATGGTATTTGGGCAGTGAAAGCGTATCGGGAGCAGGCACCTTATTGCTCGCCAGCGCCATTACTAGTTATTCACCATTTCCTTGGGTAGTAGTTATTGATCCGGGAGTCACTTGCCAAAACGCATCCAACACAGCAACCCTAAGCGGTCCATCACTCGTTCTTACAGCAGGCAGCCAGTCTAATATTGCTATATTGTATACTTCACAGACATCTGGTGCCCCTGACTGGAACTGTTTGCAGGCTCAGTAGAAACCAGTAAACAATATCAGGCTTATTTTCTATCTATATAAGATGTTACTATTGTAAGTAGTAAAAATTATGACAATAATCTTTCTGGTACTCGGTCTTATATTTGGCAGTTTCATTAATTCTTTTGTATGGAGGCTACACTTAAAATATAGTTCTTCAAAAAAAGTCAGCAAAAAACACTCATTTTTTAAGGGAAGGTCAATGTGCCCAAAATGTAAGCATATATTGTCGCCGGTCGACTTATTCCCAATCTTTAGCTGGTTATTATTAAGAGGCAAGTGCAGATATTGTCACAAAGCCATAAGTCTTCAATATCCTATAGTTGAGTTAATCACCGGAGTGCTATTCTCTCTATCATACTTTTACTGGCCATATAGCTTTAACTTATGGGACTATATATTGTTGATGCTTTGGTTGGTAATTTTAGTAATACTAGTAGGTTTAGCAATCTACGATTTTAAATATAAGATTCTGCCAAATAATTTAGTTTATAGTGCCATCTTTCTATCCCTAGTCTTTGCTACTATCTACTATATTAAATATGATCAAACCTCAGCTTATCTATTGGCTCGATTATATGGAGTGCTATTTTCGGCAGGTATATTTTATTTAATTTTTCAGGTTTCAAATGGTAAATGGATAGGCGGGGGAGACGTTAAGCTATGTATCGCACTCGGCATTATATTGGGCGGTCCGCTAGAAGTTGTTTTAATGCTTTTTTTGGCCTCATTAGCAGGCAGCTTAATGTCGGGGTTTTTGTTAATAACGAAGAAATTAAAAGCTAATATGACCATAGCCTTTGGGCCGTTATTAATTTTTAGTACGTTCTTGTGTTTTTTCTTTGGGTCACAAATCTTGAATTGGTATACCGGATTAATTGGCTAGGCTCTTTATCAGGTAATAGCACTACGCTTATGCTATAATTTAGTTCATGAATAGTGGTCATTTACCACGCGGTTTTACTATAATAGAAGTGTTAATTGTACTTGGGCTAGCCTCATTTTTATTTGTTGCTGCCGCTATGGCAATGAACGGTGACCAGAAACAAACCGAATTTGATACAGGCGCCAGACAAATATATACTGAGCTACAGTCGCTTAGCACTGATGTTCAAAATGGTCTCTACACAACTAATAGTCCCGTGTCATGTAAGGATGTTTCGGGCTCACCATATTTTTCACCAGTCGCTCAAAGCCAAGGCACGAATTTGGGCTGTGTTTATGTGGGTAAAGCCATCCAATTTAACCCATTAGCTACAAGGTCGTCTTTTTATTATGTTTATAGTTTGGTTGGTAATCAATTTGGCGGAACATCACTTAACCCACCACCACCCTTTCCACGGTCTGCGAAAGTATTCGCTAGTGTTGGATCTGGGATATCGGGCAGTTTTCCTCCCCAAGGAGTTAAAGTAGTAGGATTACCTGATCAATTTACTGTCTCTAAAGTCACCTATTCAGGAAATCCTGTAGGTATCGTAAATGATATTGTAGGTTTTTATAATATTCAAACCTCAAATTTAACCGACAATAGTTCTCTCGGAAACAATCTTTTTATCATACCCACTGAAGCCTCTGCTTCTTCTAATGCCATAAACTATATAAATGCAGACAGCGTAGTTAACGGAGTAGTAGGTGGCTACAATATCAATCCCGTGGGCTCAGTTGTAGTTTGCCTGAGCTCTCCACTTGAGCCTAGAGAATTTGTTCAGATTTCTTTTGAGGGAAAGTCTGATGCAACAAACCTATTATTAAATTATAGTTATACTGGTTGTTAGAGGATTAATCTATGAGAATACTTAAATTAAATAAAAATGGTGATACTATTGTCGAAGTATTGATTGCAATGGTGATTTTGGCGTTTGTTTTAACAGGCGCATACCAATCGGCTCAATATTCATTAGATAATATTATAAACTCAGAAAATAGAGTAACGGCTTTAAATATTGCTTCTGGTCAAATTGAATCTCTAAAACAGCTATTAGCCTCCAACCCCACCTCTATTAATCCATCCGGTGGAAATTTCTATTTAAATAGTAGCAATAATTATCAGGCTACTTCTAGCCTACAAACAAAAGGTGCTTTTATGTATGAATTTCAAGCCCCCACACCTCCTAATCCGCCCACAACCTACGACTATACATTTACCATTAACGTTTACTGGCGCAATTTGAGTATTAATCCAGTTAATCACGCCTGCAATAGTCAAAGTCTATTTAATTGCGATAATTTAAGTATTTCATATCAGGCTTCAATATGATTAAGAAGCTTGATCAAAATGGTTTTACGATAATAGAACTATTGATAGCTACATCAGTATTTACGGCTGTACTATTTATTGTTACCTATGGAGTGATCCAGATATCTAAAACCTATACGAATGGTTTTATTAGAGGTCAAACTCAGAATATTGCGGTTAGCCTTTCGGATACTATGACAAGAGATATTGAATTTAGCACAACTGCTTCAATAACTACTGATCAGTCTGCTCAAGTAACAAAGACCGGATCTCAGGCAACTATTTATTATTATTTTTGCACAACTCAGAATGAATATTTCTATATTCCGGGAGGGAATATATATAAAATACCGATTGTATCTCTGCAGGGAGTATTGGGCAGCCAAAATTGTTTTTCACCACAGCAATTTATTAACAATTCTGGACTTAGTGCCGATACTCAATCCTTGCTATCGCCCAATAATGTGGAAATTCTAAATCATACAGTATATGATAATCAGAGCATGTTATCTAATGTTTCCAGTGGGCTTTATTCTGTAAATATAGAAATCTTATACGGGAATCAGTCTAATCTAGTGCAAAATAATAATGGCAGTCAATGGATATGCAGGCCAACGGTTTTAATTGGACCGTTTTGTGCAATTTATAGTTTTAGCACCCAGGCGTATACACAAAATTAATCTAATTTATGAAAAAAATTAATCACTCGACTATAAATAATAATCAGAATGGTTTTGCTGCCTTTTTCGTAACTATTATGGTTATGATGATCTTTGGAATTTTAATTTTAAGTTTTGCTCAAATTTCAAACAAAGCAGGCGTTAATGCTTTAAACAAAGTTTTAAGTACTCAAGCTCTTTATGCCGCTCAGAGTGGAATTAATAATACTTATTCGGTAATTCGTAATTATGAAAATCAAGGCCTACCCGTTCCTCAGCAAACAGGTTCTTGTACCGGTCCTTATTATACTGGTGCCGACGTTGGCAGCACTCAAAATACCAAATACACATGTATACTAGTTAACGCTAATCCTAATACCCTCAGATACCAGTGTCCGACATATTGCCCTAATAATGCGATAATAGCCCATATCGCAAGCGTTGGTAACGGTATTGATCATTTTAATCTTAGCTGGACAGACGCTAATAAAAATATTGGTGCCTGTCAGTCAACTAGTTCATTCCTACCGTCTTCGAATTGGTCAAATTGTCCAGAAGTTCTAAGAATTGATTTAGTCCCATTTCAGCGAGGAGTTACCAATGTATCGGATCTTGAAACTAATGTAAGAACCTTCTTCCTATATCCACAAAATACAGCCTCTTCTTACGTGAATTTTGGCAGTTTAACTGGTGGCACGGCCCCAATTATTCCTGCTTCTTGCCAGGGGGGTAGTTGTACATCTACAATCGGCGGACTAGATACCAGTAGCACTTATTATATAAGAATTCAATTTTACTATGGTACACCTCAAACAGTAGATTTTAATGGCTACGACGCTTCAAATAACCAAATAGCATTCTCGAATTCTCAAATTCAAATAGATGCTACAGGATTATCTAGGACGGTTTTAAAGCGACTTAGCGCCTATGTAAACCCACTGGGCACTAATTCTTCACCATATAGCATACCCTTACCACCAAACTTCGCGCTACAGGCCTACCAGTCAATATGTAAGCCGCTAATAGTAGACAATTACTATAACTATCTATATGAATACTCTCAGCCGGGTAATCCAAACCCATTCATAGCCTTGAATTATCAACTGACTCCGTCTAGCCCATCTTACTCATTGCCAACAGCTCCGGTAGGGGGTGGATCTAATGCACCATTTGGACCCATTCCATCTACACCAGGTCCATCACCATCTTCGATTGCGCCTACATTGGTTGGGCAAACTGAACTTACTGGCTCTAACCCGGGCGATTCATGTAATCCTATATAGTAACTAGTTACTTTTTCTGTGAAATTGTTCGTGAACTTTTTTCAAATGAGTGTCTGTAACGTGAGTATAAACTTGGGTAGTGGATATGTTGCTGTGGCCAAGCAATGACTGGACGCTCCTGATGTCAGCTCCGTTCATCAGTAAATCTGTTGCAAATGAGTGTCTCATCGTATGGGGACTGACATGTTTAGTAATGCCGGCTAGCAAGGCAGTCTTAGCAACCATACGCTGAACACTCCTTTGTGTAAGTCTTAGATAATTGCCGGTAGTATCGGTTTTTCTTTTACCGCTATATCTTAAGAACAGGGCTGGATCATTGTCTATCCTACGCTCTAAATATTTTGTAATCCAATTTGCTGCGTCCTCACTTATAAATATCGGTCTATCTTTTTGTCCCTTACCCCTGACTGTGAATTCTCGTCGTGATAGATTTATATGGTCTTTATTAAGTCCTACTAATTCTGATACCCTAAGCCCGCTACTAAATAGAAGCTCAAGAATTGCTCTATCTCTTAATCCACTAATCTTGGAGGTGTCTAATTGAGACAGCATTGTGTTTATTTCTTCTGGGGTCAGAAAGGTTACTTGTTTGCGAGTTACTCTAGCTAGATCAATTTTTTCAGCTGGCATAGTTGCAAAGTCTCTTTTTGCGCAGTATTTGAGAAATGATCTTATAGCTATGAGATGATAATTTTGAGTAGATTTTTGAAGTTCGTCACTGTTAGCAGTGCCCAGCCTATTAAGCCATAATCGGTATTTTCTAATTAGGTCTGGGTTAATTTCGTCAATACTAATATCTCCAGCAAAATCTATTAATCGAGTTAGATAATGATCATAGTTGGCAATAGTTTTTTGGGATCTATTCTGCTCAATTTCTAAATATTCAAGAAAATCTTGTTTGGCCAATTCAAAGGTCATATAAGCATTGTACGACATTAATTTGATAATGCTTGTTATTTTAGATAAATTCAATGCCAATCTGTTATAATTTAGGTAATTAATGTAAATAAAGAAGGAATGAAAAGTGGAGCAAACTCTAGTTGTTTTTAAACCGGATACTATAAAACGTGGTTTAGTTGGTGAAATATTATCAAGATTCGAGAGGGTTGGGCTTAAGATTATTGGAATGAAGATGATTCAGGTCGATAAACAACTAGCAGCATCTCATTATCCGGATTCATTAGCAGATATTATTGGCCATAAAACTAAGGCAGATTGGGATAATTACGGAGTTGAATATACCGAGACCCCCGAAGAGATAGGTAAGATTATTCTAGATGCGACCAGGGAGTTTATGACTATCGCCCCTGTTGTCGCCATCGTACTCGAAGGAGGGCATGCTGTTGAAGTGGTTCGTAAGTTAGTTGGAAGTACCGGACCTAAGGATTCTGCTCCGGGTACAATAAGAGGAGATTATGCACATCTAAGTTTGGGCAAGGCTTCTATAAAGAAGAAGGGGGCAGCTAATTTAATTCACGCGTCTGGTACTGTTACTGAAGCAATTGATGAAATTAAACTATGGTTTAAACCAGAGGAGTTATTTAACTATAAGTTAAGCCATGAAGACCTAACTCATGCTTAGCTATATCTGGTACATGAGTTAAGGCAGGGTGGTATATCACAAAAATTTTAAATAGTGCGCTCACTGGATAAAAGGTGAAACCAATTTATCTCGAGCATCTACCTGTTAGTAAGTAAACTAGAAAGTCTTCGACTTGTTTATGATAATTGTTTAATTATTTGTAGGGACGAGCAGTAATCCGGGTTATTGATAAGCAGTATTGACAATGAATGCATTATTGTATACACTGTAGGCATGAATAATATTCAATATACTATACGATCTATTCCACCTAAAGTTGACCAGGCTTTACGCATAAAATCACAGAAGACCGGTAAAAGTCTAAATGAAGTAGTCATAGAAGCGCTTACTAAAGGTGCGGGCGTAACGCCTGATGCCACTTTCAATGATCTTGACTGGTTTGTTGGGTCTACGCCAGTTGACGCTGAATTTGACGAAGCCATGAATTGGTTGGAATCTCTTCCGCGGGATGTTAATTGATGCAAAACTTAGCCCTCGACACCAACGCATACACCGCACTAGGCAGAGGCAATAAACCATTATCCAAACTTATTGCTAGCGTTATTCATATTGGATTACCGATAACTGTATTAGGAGAAATTCACTTTGGGATTATGAACGGTAGCCAGACTAAGACAAATAGTATTTTACTTGAGCGCTTCTTATCCAATACTAGAGTTGAAATTCTAAATGTTAACGATAGTACTGCAAAATTATTTGGAGAGATAGCTACTGAACTGAGAAAGGCTGGGCGACCAATTCAACAAAATGATATTTGGATAGCTGCACTGTGCAAACAACACGGCTATAGGCTTGTTACAAATGATGCAGGTTTTTCAAATATTACTGGCCTAGAGTTAATTAACTTCTAGACTGGTGCCCCCGATAGGAGTCGAACCTATATCATATCCTTAGGACGGATCTACTCTATCCATTGAGCTACGGGGACAGTAGATAGATTGTATTACTTATTAATTAATAACTCTAGTCTTTTGTTGGATATAGATCGCTCTAGAGTTAGAATATATATAGCTTATGGCTAGTAAACATTTTGAAGATCAACTAGACGACGAAGAAGTCTTATTAGTGTTCAGAAAACACCCAGTAGTTATGAGGAAGGGGCTGATAATAGCCATGCTTTGTCTATTGGTTGGCGTAGTGCCATCAATTATAAACCCAGTTGTTAGCCTTTTTTTCATTGGACTAGGCATTGGACTTCTGGCAGCTGTCTTATTTATTATGCCTTATTGGATAGCTTGGTTTTATAGTGTATATATTGTGACCAATCAGAGGCTGATACAGATAACTCAAAAAGGATTATTTCATAAGAGTGTTGTCGATATAGGATTAAACCAAATACAGATGGTTAACTATGAAATAAATGGATTACAGGAGACTTTACTCAGCTTTGGTACTATAATTATACAGACTTATATGGGGGATTTGACAATTCATGATGCTCATCATCCCAAGAAAGTTCAAAAAGAAATCCTAAGCATTTTAAGAAACGAAGGTGTGCTGTCCGTTGGACCACCTATAGGAAAGGAATTAGAAGTTGAAGAAGATTCAGGCGAATGATGTATTCGGGCCAATAAAAAAAATTAAAGACTCATTGCCGTCTATAAGTGATGTGACCAATAGACAGACTGATCAAATATCTACGAATGATGTTCCAAGAATTACTAATGATACTATTTCAATTCACAGAGAGGATGTATTAAAGGGCGCTCGAAAATATATATATCCATTATCGCACTCTAAAAATAAGATAGTAATTATAACGACCAGCTTAGTGATTGCTTTTGTGCTAATTTTTTTCAGTTATTGCACGCTTGCATTATATAAATTTCATACAACGTCACAATTTTTATATAAGGTAACTACAGTGATTCCGTTTCCTATCGCCAGGGTTGATGGCCATTTTGTGTCTTATAATAATTACTTGTTCGAAATTCAACATTATATACATTACTATCAGACAGAACAAGGTGTAAATTTTAGCGGTAAATCTGGAAAGGCGCAGTTAAAAAATTACGAGCAGCAGGCATTAAATAAGGTACTCAACGATGCCTACATTAATGAATTGGCGAAGATTAATCACGTAAGTGTGAGTAATGCTCAGGTAAATAATCAAATAAATATTGTTAGCAAACAGAACAGGCTGGGAAGTAACCAGGCCGAGCTACAAGATGTTTTAAAAACATATTATGGTTGGTCTATTAACGATTTTAAAAGAGAATTAAAAACTCAACTTTTAGCACAAGATCTAGTATCAAAATTAGATACAGGTACTCACGCAAGAGCACAGAGCGTATTAGATTTGTTGAATAAGGGTGGTGATTTTGCAACTTTAGCAGGACAATTTTCTGATGATTCAACGACTAAATCTAATGGGGGACAGTATCCTGGTACAATTTCACAGAACAATCCTTCTATCCCAGTCCAAATTATGTCTGTATTATTCACCCTTAAACCCGGTCAGTACTCGGGTATTATAAATACAGGGCCAAGTCTAGAGATAGTCAAAAATATTAGTCAACATGGTGCTCAAATCCAAGCTGCACACATTTCTTTTAGTTTTAAAGATATAAGTACTTATATTGCTCCGCTAAAAGAACATAGCAAATCCCAGGTCTACATTAAATTATAGGAACTAGGTATTGTTTGGTGCGGGTACTGGGAGTCGAACCCAGCTCTCAGCCTTGGGAAGGCTACATATTACCGATATACTACACCCGCAAATACGTTTGGAGCCGACAAGTGGAATCGAACCACCGACCTTCGCTTTACGAAAGCGCTGCTCTACCAACTGAGCTATGCCGGCATCAGATTTAAGTATAACAAATGCCAAAAAAATTGTTTTTTTACTCTTTAAATGCTATTATTCGGTTTGTATTTAAGGGCTCGTAGTGTAGCGGTTATCACGCCTCCCTGTCACGGAGGAGATCGCCGGTTCAAATCCGGTCGGGCCCGCCATTAAGCTTATGCTTTACAAAATACTACTTTTATGGTAGTATTTTTTTATTGGAATAAAATTAAAAATGTCAGAACTTTATCTAAAACCACTCGAAATACAGCGGTTTGAAGAATATCGCGCTGATGGTAAAGATGTACCTATTGATTTTGTAGTTAATAATGAGGCTTTATTAAATCCTATGGCTAAACAGGTACATGTTTATGCTGGAATAAGAGAAGAAAAGCGTGCAGCTATTCATGCCATGGAAGTATTGGACGAATTAAGAATGCCAGCTAGTGCAATTATTCTTCCATTTCATCACTTGCATCCAACCCCAGCTAATATCGAACGAGTTTTAGTTGAGGTCCCTCCTGCATTTGTTACTCATCAGAACCTAACACTAGGTAAAAATCAATATTCACATGTAGATTTACTTGGCAGTTCACAGGGCGGAGGGGGTGTATTTATGACCGCCAGTGAAACACCTGAACTCTTTGATGCAATCGCTTCACGAGCACCCGTTGGTTTAAATCAAGAGGTTTTTGGTAATGGTGGGGATAATATGGCTATTCGTATGCGTAGACTAAGATTTATGTATCGCTTCGCTATTAAAAATGCTATTAAAGGTGACCAGATGCCACTTCATTTTAAAAGTCCACATATAGATATAGGTAATGTGCTAGGCCAATATGAAGCAGTAAAAGGTTTGATCGATGATATAGGGGCTCATCGACTTGGCCCAAAACTCGATTTTGCATTATCTAAGAGCTTGGCAGGTGATGTAGCTAAGCTGAATAAAGAGAAGCATCCTATAAATATTTTTGTGGGCGAAGATGACCCAGTATTTCGTCTATCTGAAATTATAGCAACTCTTGGCGAAGTGGGTTGTCAGGACTTAGTAACTCCAATGGAAGGCGCAAGTCATTCATCCATAATGAGCAACGCTGGCACTAAACAGCTTAAAGTTGCGGCAAACTGGCTAAAATTAATCCGTACTACTTCTGGTACATATAATTAGATTTGTTGGTATTCACTAAAATATTTCCATATATCTTCCACTACGGACCGCCAAACACGTATATATTGACTTTATAACTATATTATGATAATATATGGTCATGTTAGAAAATAAAAAAATAGAAGAGTTGTCTCGGCCAATAGAACTTGCTCAACGGCAACTTGAATCATTTGTTTCAAATCCAGGGCTAGTTAAATTGGCAGGTCTTTTTGGCGTTGATAGTCTGCCGGAAGCAACAGCAGATAAATTAACAACATTACAAGATTTAGCTACTCAACATTGGGATTTTCGTAAAGGCGCTGAAAGACAAGCTGTTGATTGGAATGATGAATTGCTTGATCAAGAAAACACTGAACAGTGGAATGTAGTATTTGATGGAGCGGATCAACTAGGGCTAGTTCATGATAGCGAACCCGTTAATAAACACCCTGATTATTTAGTTATTCTTGGAGGTGCCAATAAAGCCCCTTTTGATCGTTTACGTTATGGCTTAAGTGTTGTTGAAGATTTTGATCAAATAGTTTATCTTGGTTCATCAAGAGAAGTTAATGATGTCGAACGAGAAAAGGCTAAAGACTATGCTCCTAGAGCTAGAACTGAATTCGATTTAGGTAGTGGAGCATTTGAAACTTTACTTGGTGCGAAATTAACCGATGAAAGAACTATAGTGAGGAATGGAGATACATGGGGGATGCGTTTTTATGAATTTGAAATAGATGGAAAAATTAAAAATGGTTTTGTGCTAAGTACGCCACAAACAATTGGCGAGAAGAGAGCTACTACCTATGATAACTATAAATTCTTGGTAGATATGGCAGAGCTTGATAAGAATCCAGGCAAAACAATAGTTTCTGTGACAACTGGGTTCTATACAGAAGGCCAGCATCTACCAGCAGTACAAGAATTAACTTTACCTTATGGTGTTCAAGTTGAGACAGTCGGACACAGTGCTGAATATAGTGGTGTAGTTAGAAAACCCAGTCAATTACTCCAGGAGACTAAAGCTGCAATTGATGCGGCGGTTAGGCTTGAGGGGGCAATTAGTTTAAGCTAGGACGCTTCGGTGTTGAAGACTCAGGACCCTGATTCAGTAAAATAAATTGGCTTCATGGAAACACCTGTTGGTATGAAGGTGTTTATTAGTGATTACTCTTAACGTCTTGAAGTGAAATGATTGATGCATTTCGTCTCATGTCGTTAAGCGTACCGTTAGACTCTAAATATGTCCGGTTGAAACTGAAAAATCGCGGATCAAGTTGGGTATCTATGTCTGATATTTCAATATTTTCTTCAAGAATTCCTGCCATTGCTATAAGTTGTCGTTGAGTGGTTTTCCTAATGTCAAAACCCACTCTACCATCTGGTAGCTCGACTTTTATACCGTGCGGAAAGTACATTTTTGAAAGATCAAATTTATTAGGGTCCTCTGCAGGAACAAACGACTCACCACTTATTGCTGGACCGATTGCAACTCTAAGATTTTCTGGGCTACATCCAAATTCTTGGTACATTCGAAGGGCCGTGTTTGCAACAGATGCTTTTTGAGTACCTAGAAAACCAGCGTGGCATGCTCCTATAACTCTTAAAACAGGATCGTAGAAGAACGCTACTTGGCAATCAGCTGCCCTAAGCATAATAGGTAGATTTTCAACATTAGTTATATACGCATCTGCTTTTCCAATTGTTTTTCCAGCATCAGCATTAGTTACTCGTATAACTTTATCTGTTTGTAATAGCCCGGTGGTCTTAACTAAGCGCTCATAATCTACGCCAAGCGTGTCGGTGGCTTGTTTCCATCTTATCGATAGCTCTTCTTCAGTTAAGAAATCTGACACCAAGTTTGGTTGTGCTGGGTCAATCGATCTAGGCATAGTGTCTCCTAGCGAATTGTCAAACCAGCCATGACGTAATCCTTCTGAAACGAAGTCACTAAGCAAGGGGCTCTGAATTACATTAATATCACCGTTTGCGTGTTCGGGGAAAGTAGTAAATTCAGCCATTTAGCCTATTATATCATCTGTATATAAACTCCTACCCATAAGTGTTCTTTAATGTATAAGTAATAACCTAAAACAGGTTGATTGAGTCTTGCGACTAGATAAATTATTGTAGAAACGCTGTCATATGCCTCATGGATTAAGCTCTTAAATGCTATAATAACCTAAGGTTAAAATAATCACTAAACTTGTATATGAATAGTAAAAATAAATATTTTCACGACAGAGTAGTTCTACTATTATTGAGTTTCAATGTATTGGTTTCAGTACTGGCAAGTTTAATAATATTATTGAAGTTAGTCAATTTGCCCACAGACTATTATCCATTTGTCCAGGGGAGATTTCCGGCTGGCCAAAAAATATATAACACCGGTAGTGTAGTCTCATTGTATTCTTTAGTAGTATTTATAGTACTAACACTTGTAATAAATGGGATTTTAAGTCACAAAGTTTATCCGCATAAGAAAGATTTTTCAATTATTATCCTCAGTCTAAATCTACTACTAGTAGCATTAACTTATTTAGTTAGCCAATCATTAACTTCGTTCTCTTAAGGTGTAAATAAAAAATGAAGAAAACATTGCTCGAGATACCTTATCCTCACGAAAGAGGCTTTAGGTATAGATTTTTTGAGATTTTACCCGGCGCATTAAGTTATTTATTTCTTGCTGCTCCTTTTATATTAACCCTCATTAACCCTTATCTAACTGTATTTTTTGTACTATCGTTTCTTTTGCTATGGTTTACTAAAGCAGTAGGCATGGGCGTGAGGTCGGTTCAGGGTTATAGAGTGCTGAAGCAGCATCAGAAATTGCCCTGGGAGTCTATGCTCGATGATATTTCAAACTTAAATTCTGATAGTTATGATTTGCCAAAATGGCACTTTGAAAATCTAAAACGAATTGCTAAATTTTCAAATCGCGTAATGCCCAAGGATATTTATCATGCAATCATTATTGCAACCTATAATGAGAGTCGAGCAATTGTTGTACCCACTATAGAATCGATACTCTCATCCAACTATAATATGAAAAAGGTTATTTTAGTTATTGCGTATGAGGAGAGGGGTGGTGATGATATTGAAAAACAAAGCCTAAATTTAATTAAAGAGTATGGCCAGTTATTTAAGTATGCAATTGCCGTGAAGCACCCAAATAATATGAATGGAGAAGTTAGGGGCAAGGGGGGAAACATATCTTTCGCTGGTCGTAAATTAGAAGAATACATTCATAGCCAGAAGATAAATCCGAGAAACGTTTTGGTAACTACTTTAGATTCGGACAATAGACCCCATCCCGAATATTTTTCATCAGTAAGTTATTTGTATTGTAGCTGCGCTGAACCAAAATATGTTTCATTCCAGCCAATACCAATGTTTACTAATAATATATGGGATGCGCCCGCACCCATGAGAGTGATTGCTACGGGTAATTCATTCTGGATGACAGTTAGTAGCTTAAGACCGCATGCGTTAAGAAATTTTTCAGCACATTCACAAAGCCTCGAAGCTCTAATAGATACAGATTTTTGGAGTACTAGAACAATTGTTGAAGACGGCCATCAGTTTTGGAGAACCTATATTAGATATGATGGCAAACACGAAGTATTTCCAGTATATGTCCCTATATACCAAGATGCAGTGTTATCTTCTAGTTACGTCAAAACCTTAAAGTCGCAGTTTATACAGCTTAGGAGATGGGCGTGGGGGGCTTCTGATATAGCCTATGTCGTTGAAAAAGGGTTTTTCACGAAAAATAATATACCCAAGAGAGACCTAAGTTTTAAACTGTTTCAATTAATCGAGAGTCACGTTAGTTGGGCAACGGCCGCATTCTTATTAGCGTACTCTGCGTTTATTCCAGCCTTTTTCCACCCCCAGAATCTTGCAGCAAATCAGCTACCCCTCATAGTCAGTAGAATGCAAACCATAGCCCTGTCTGGAATTTTATTAACACTATTATTTAGTTTGAGAATATTGCCCCCAAAACCCAGCCATTATAAAAACAGGCATAGGCTTTTTATGATAATTCAGTGGGTCTATCTGCCATTAACTACTATCGTCTATAATGCTTCAGCGGGATTATACTCTCAAACTAGATTGATGATTGGTAAATACATGGATACTTTTGATGTTACCGAAAAGGCAGTCGTGTCCAAGGAAGATGGAAGTAAGACGAGAGGATAATCGGCGATATCTAGTTTAGCTTATGGTAGGCCTTATAGTGAACCGTCGCAACGCTGTCAAAATTTTTTAATACTTTTTCGGATACGATAATTATATTGTTTCTCGTCAGTAAGGGTGTTTTATAGTCTGTTTGTAGTTTTGCAATAATAGTATTAGTTAGCGCTATGGCATCGTTTACATAATCAACTCTATGCCCGAGGCTCTTACTAATACTTATTAGTAACTTTTCTCTTATAAAAGGGTTAATAGTCTCATCCTTGGCTTTGACTACCATAGATCGCTCCAGATCGATTTTTTCTATAGTTGTGAATATATTGTCACAATTTATACAAACTCGTCTACGCCACACTTGTTTAAGTCTGGATTGCACCCGCGAATTAATTACCTTAGTGTCATGATTACATATATAGCATTCCATGACTATATATTGACATGCCCCTAGTATAAAAGCCAGTGTATAAATAACAAATACTGTGTATATGTGTATTATTTATACTGATATCTAAATGAAAAGAGGTTAATTATATGGAATTATTTTATTGCATTTACTACTCTAGTCCGTCTAATTCGACGTACCGGAGTAGATGCTGTCAATAATTCTTCATAGAATAACTTAAATTTATCAAGCGAACTCGAAGTATTGGTACTCAAAAATGAGCGCCTCCCGTTTAACTGAATAATTCTATCAGAACATATTAAGTATGTCAACACGCACTAATATAAAACATAGATTTATAGTGCATGTTTTAAGGAATAAGTTTGCAGTCTTACAATATTTTGAGTATAGTTTACTGGTATAAATTGCTTGGGCCCTTAGCTCATTTGGCTAGAGCGCTTCCTTGACGTGGAAGAGGTGAGAGGTTCGAATCCTCTAGGGCCCACCATACATGAACTACCTTTTATCGCATATAAGGTAGTTTTTTATTTTAATTAGTATTTTTTATAAAATTAAAACTATATCTTTTATGGTAATATAGATTTGTTAGCATAGTATCCCCAGGACCTTTGTAAATTTAACAATATAATACTACTAGCCATATAGTACTGCTATTGTTATAGTAGTCTCTACAGTTGGTTTATTTAATAGAAAAACTGTCAAATTCGGTTGAATGTATTTACGAGGACATTCAACCGATTTTTTTTATTATTAGCCAATTTGAAGAAGTTCACCGTGGTACAATAACTAAAGAATTAATTTTTTATAACTATATTCTATGGATAAAGATCAACATTTAGCAGCAATGAGGCATAGCCTGGCCCACATAATGGCCGCTGCAATAAAAAAACTATGGCCTGAGGTTAAATTTGGGGTTGGTCCAGTTATAGAAAATGGCTTCTTTTACGACATTGACTTAGGTGACAATAAGCTATCAGAAGATCAGTTTGAATTAATTGAAAATGAAATGGCTAAAATTGTTAAGGACAATCAGAAATTTAGCAAACACTATAAAACTATCGATGAAGCATTAGATTGGGCAAGAAGCAGTGATCAACCATACAAAATTGAGCTATTGAATGATCTTAAAAAGTTCGGAACAACGGCGCTAAAAGACTTAGGCTCAGATGAGCTAAGTACGGTAGCTGAAAATGATGGCACGCAACAAGTGTCTTTTTATGAAAATGGTGATTTTGTTGATTTGTGTCGTGGACCTCATGTTGATTCAACTGGTGAGGTAGGTGCGTTTAAACTAGTTAAGGTAGCCGGGGCTTATTGGAGAGGAAAAGAATCTAACCCACAAATGCAGAGAGTATATGGGCTTGCTTTTGACACCCAAGAAGAACTCGATAAATTTCTAATAGGGCAGCAAGAAGCTAGAGACTATGATCACAGGAAGCTTGGGCAAGAGCTTGATTTGTTTTTGATCTCTCCGTTAGTTGGTTCAGGACTGCCTTTGTTTACGCCCAGGGGGACGATTTTAAGAAATGAATTGAATGAGTACTCCCAATTACTGCGAAAAAAGATTGGTTATAGTAATGTATGGACGCCACATATAGCAAAGAGAGAATTGTATGAAGTTTCTGGGCATTGGGCTAAATTTGGTAATGAATGGCTTACCGTTAACAGCAAAGAATCACACGACGACTTAGTAATGAAGCCTATGAACTGCCCGCATCATCAGCAAATCTATGCATCAAGACCCAGAAGCTATCGAGACCTGCCTATTAGGTATATGGAGACTACGACTGATTATAGAGATGAGAAAGCTGGAGAATTGTTAGGTCTTTCCAGGGTTAGATCCCTTACACAGGATGATAGCCACACATTCTGTACCCCCGATCAGATAGATCATTGTCTTAAACAGTTAGTCGATGTTGTAAAAGAGTTTTATATGACCATGGGTATGGATATTAAGGCAAGACTGTCTTTTAGGGATGAATCGGACAATTATTTAGGCGATAAGAATCTTTGGGATAGGGCAGAGGGAATATTAAAGAATATAGCAGAGAACTCAGATGTCGATTATTATATTGCTAGAGGTGAGGCAGCATTTTATGGTCCAAAAATAGATTTTATGGCAAAAGATGTACTGGGCAGGGAGTTACAGCTAGCTACACCTCAATTAGATTTTGTACAACCAGAGAGATTTGGTTTGAAATATGTTGATAAGGATGGCGCAGAAAAAACTCCAGTTATGATCCACTTTGCGCTTATGGGATCAATTGAAAGATTTTTGGCTGCATATATAGAGCACACGAAGGGTAAGTTCCCTATATGGGTCGCACCAGAACAGGTAAGAATATTGACCGTTAATCAAGAAGATAAAACCGTAGAATTCGCTAATAAAATACTGGACGAGGCATTAGACATGGGTATTAGGATTGTTTTAGACAACTCTAGTCAATCTGTGGGTAAGAAGATAAGAGAAGCAGAGGTCTATAAGGTGCCCTACACTGTTGTAATTGGCGATAAAGAGATTGAATCCGGCGATATAATACCTAGAATAAGGGAAGATTTGAGAATCAATGAAAGCGATAATAAGTTACCAATTACTGATTTCTTAAAGGCTGTTTCTAGGGAATCAAAAACCAGGACCCTAAAAACAACTTTTTAGGTAGCAATTTTTTTATGAAGTCACCAGTTATAGTTATCGTAGGTGCAACTGCATCAGGTAAATCTAATTTAGCTATAGATCTAGCCGAGAAGTTTAGCGGAGAAATTATCAATGCGGATTCATGGGCAGTATATAAAAACTTTAACATTGGAACTGCTACCCCATCGCTAGCCGAGAGACGAGGCATACAACACTATCTGCTTGACGTTGCAGATCCAGCTTTGGGATTTTCAGCAGCAGAATTTAAAAAATTAGCAAAAGAGGCGATAGAGAACATTAGTAGTAGGGGGAAGTTACCAATCATAGTTGGTGGAACTGGATTGTATATTGATAGCCTGATATACGATTATAGTTTTTTGCCACCATCATCAAACGAAGAAAGACAATACCTAGAAAGCCTAAGTCTAAAACAATTAAAGGATATGTGTGATGATTTAGGCTACGATACCGAGAGGATAGATCTCAATAATAAAAGAAGGGTTATAAGATTTTTAGAGAATCACGGTGTCTTCCCAACATCAAAACCGCTTGAAGATAATATTTTAATTTTGGGTATAAAAATTAGTCTAGAGAAACTCAGGGAAAATATAGAACATAGAACTGAAAAAATGATAAAGCTAGGGCTTGAAGACGAAGTAAGAAATCTAGTGATTGAATATGGTTGGGATATTGAGCCCATGAAGGGAATTGGCTACAGAGAGTTTAAAGACTATTTCGATAACATTATCAATAAACAGGAACTAATAGAGCGCATCAACAAAGACACCATAAAACTAGTAAAGAAACAGAAAACTTGGTTTGGCCGAAATAAAAGTATTCAATGGTACGACAACGGATACCAATTCGTTGATTCGGTTACAACATTTATGAATAAATTTAATTAACTACATCTTAGATTATGCTACAATGTATCTATGGTTGAACAATTGTTTGGATCTAAGACTAGAGTAAAGCTTTTGCAGCTTTTTTATGGTAATGTAAACAGATCATTTTACGTTAGGGAAATAACAAGAAAAATTGATGAACAAATCAATTCTGTTAGAAGAGAGCTGGCTAATCTGCTAAGTATCGGTATTATTACCTCTAATACGAGCAATAATAAATTATATTATGAAGTGGATCAAAAATATCAGTACTATAGCCCGCTGAGTCTTATATTCGGTATTAATAAAAATGACCCCAAGCCTGCTATTGGTAAAAATAAAAAACTAGACAACCCCATACATTCAATAGGGAATATTGAACTTGCTATATATACCGGAATCTTTACTAGAGATGAAACTTCTGGGGTTGACATACTAATTGTTGGCAATACGAATCCGACTCAATTGGCGAAATTCATATCAGATTTAGAAACCCAAGAAGCAAAAGAGATAAGGTATGTGATTATGTCGCTAGATGAATTTAACTATCGTAAACAAGTCAATGACAGGTTCGTTAATTTAGTTATAGGTTCCAAAAAACAGGTTATTGTAGATAAGAATAACTTGTTAAATTAATAATAAAAAAGGAGAATATAAAAATGGAAATTCAAGCTTTAGGAGCTAATACGGTAAGGGTAACTACAAAAAAAACCTCAATACTTATAAATGATTCAATATCAGATGCTAAATCAAATTTAAAGGATGATGAAATCGTAATATTCTCCAACAAGACTGAAAAAAAACTTAATAAGAAAGCAAGGCTTTTTATTTCAAGTGCGGGAGAGTATGAAGTAGCAGACGTTTTAATTGTAGGCATACCAACATTCCCCTATAAAGAAGATTCATCTAAAAAACTTAGTAGCACCATTTTTAAACTAATCAGTGACGATGCTAGCCTGGCTGTAATAGGAGATGTCTCGCCAGAACTTACAGATTCTCAAATAGAAGACTTGGGTCATGTGGACGCACTCGTAATTCCTGTGGGGGGTAACGGAGTCACCCTGGACGCTACACAAGCACTTAAAATAATTAAAAAAATTGACCCATTTGTCGTAATACCGGTGCACTATGAAGACGGTTTAAGTATTTATTCAGCCACGCAAGACAATATAGAACAAGTGTCTAAAGTTTTGGGACTAGAAATCATAGAAGCCAGTAACAAGTTTAAACTTAAGTCATCAGATTTTATTGAAGGCCAGGCGACGAAACTCGTAGTTCTAAAAAGAGCCTAAATCTATTAGGTTATGATACCTTGTTTTTTTAGCGTTCTAATACCTTGAGTGCTAATTCTTAACTTAGTTTTTTTACCATCAATTAGTATAGTCTTAGTCTGTAGATTAGGTTTCCAGACCTTTTTTGTATGACGTTGAGAAAAACTTACATTATTCCCGTATTGTTTGCCCTTACCGGTGATATCACAAATTTGCATAATATTTTTCCTTTAAAGTAGTAGTCTAATTATTTTTTTGCTTAAAGTCAAGAGCTGACTGGTATAATTATAACTATGTTTACATCGTCAGACCTAGTATACGCTATACCGGCAATATTTATATCACTAGTTTTACACGAAGCAACTCATGCTTTTGTCGCTCACGCGCTGGGTGATGATACTGCCCAGCAGGCAGGCAGACTAACCCTGAACCCACTGAGACATGTCGATTTATATACGACAGTTATTTTGCCAATAATAACCATCCTATTGTTTAAATTCCCAGTATTGATAGCAAGGCCGGTGCCGTTTGATCCCTTGAAAGTGAAATTTAATGAATATGGTGCGGCCATGGTGGCTGTTTCTGGTCCTATAACTAATTTAGTACTTGCAGTCATTGCCGCAATACTATTGCATATTTTTAATTTTCCGATTTACGCATTGAAGTTTCTTTTCATATTCATAGAAATTAACGTTATATTTTTCATATTTAATATGATTCCGATACCGCCGCTGGACGGATCTAGGTTACTATATGCTTTTGCACCCGAAGGGTTACAAAATACCATGATGAAGATTGAATCTTTTGGATATCTAACAATTCTCGCAATTTTTATCCTTGTTTTTAATTTCATATATGGCCCAATTGACTATTGTTATATGCATATAATGAATTTCCTGGTGAGCTAGTTTAATAGGATGTATAATAGTTAAGGTTGATCAATCGGCCGTTTATCTGAATATTTTTTATTTAAGGTAATCCGATATTTATAATAATTTTGGTTATTATGTGAGGATATCCACCTGGATTTATGCAGGTTAAAAAAGGGGTTGGTCAACCAATTTTAATATGCTTGCAGTCGGCTCTTACTTCAGAAAAAATCTATAATTATGGTCGGGGTGACAGGATTTGAACCTGCGACCTTACGGCCCCCAGCCGTACGCGCTA
The DNA here is from genome assembly GCA_021781215.1 of bacterium. Lineage (GTDB taxonomy): Bacteria > Patescibacteriota > Saccharimonadia > Saccharimonadales > DATKHC01 > JAJXXC01. Next base: position 32,647 of record JAJXXC010000002.1, on the reverse strand, counting down.
GCCAACTGCGCCACACCCCGATTTAAATAGCCAATACCATTTAAATAGCATAAACTAAAAGAAACAAGGATAAAATAGAAAACAATGAAGTTTATAAAACTAAATGATAACACCATAGATGAAATCATAGCGCATCGGTTGGATCATATCGGAATTACTAATGACGAAGATCAGATTACGGTTAATGATGAACTAGAGTTTTTTAATAATTCCAATGTAGTTTTTGGCGTTGCAACCGTAACAAAGATGGTTATTCAGAATTCATCAGAATTTGATAACAGCAAAGACGATCCGCCTAAACATTTCAATATTGCGACTAGGGGTGAAGAAAATTCGAATATTATTAAAATTTTGTACTTTAATTTTAAATCGTATTGCGAGCCGCGTAAGTTAGCAACCAATTCAGATCTTAATGTTGAAGAAATCAAAATATATGCGGACGGGGGATCTAGAGGCAATCCTGGGCCATCTGCCTCAGGATATGTGCTTTTAACTAAAGATGACCAAATCATTAAACAAAACGGTATTTATCTCGGCATAACTACTAATAACCAAGCTGAGTATAAGGCATTATTATTTGCGCTTAAAGATGCAGTCCAGCTTGAATCTAAAATAGTTTCTGTTTATATGGATAGTTTGCTGGTAATTAATCAAATGAAAGCAATTTATAAAATTAAAAACCCAGATTTAATACCTATACATAAGGAAATAACTGTATTATTGAATTCTTTCCATAGAACTACTTTTACTCACGTACCCAGAGAATTAAATAAATTAGCAGACTTGGAAGTTAATAAGTGTCTTGACCTCCAAAAAAATAGGTAAAAATGCTATTATTAGGCGTGGTCAGATTATTGGCTAATCGCTTATCATTCAATTGGTAAGAGGAAAGTCCGGGCAGCAAAGAGAAGATTAGTTGCTAACAGCAACCGAGAGTGATCTCAGGGAAAGTGTCACAGAAACAATACCGCCATTCAATGGTAAGGGTGAAAAGAGTGGGGTAAGAGCCCACAATGCCAGTAGGTGACTTCTGGTAGTGGTAAACCCTAATCGCTGCAAGGAGATATTACACGTCGTTTACGACTAGTTCTCGCTAGTAATATCGATTATCCGCTTGATTCTATGGGCGACCATAGAGCTAGATAGATGATTAGTAAAACAGAACCCGGCTTATAGATAATCTGACTCAATTTAAAAAAGACTAGGATGATTTGATAATCACTAGTCTTTTTTAGTTATTTTTTCTTTGTAGCTGTTTCAACTATTGTTTTAAAGCTATCTGGATAATTGGTAGCTAATTCACTTAAGATTTTTCTATCCAAGATTATGTTAGATAATTTTAATTTTGAAATTAGTTGGCTATAACTTATACCGTTAATTCTGGCAGCCGCATTTATTCTCGTGTTCCATAGAGATCTAAGTTCTCTTTTTTTATTCCTACGATCCCTGTACGAGAACTGCAGGGCTTTAATTGTCGCCTGTCGACCTCTTTTTATACTCGATCTATTAGATCGAGTCATTCCTTTTGTTAATGATCTTATCTTTTGGTGTTTTTTATGGGCTGCAACGCCTCTCTTTACTCTCATGTTAAATTCCTAACCGTAGTCTTATAGACTTCTTATTTTTACCAATAACACTGTTTGACTTGGACAGTTTTCTTTTTCTAGATTTAGATTTCTTTTCAAGAAAATGGCTAGTCATCGAATGTTCTGTTAGTAGTTTACCTTTTTTGGTAATCTTAACTCTATCTTTTGTTCCGCTATGCGTCTTTAGTTTTGGCATTATTACTCCTTGCTACAAAATTTAATTGTTTACCTGCTAGCTGGGGAGGCTGGTCTATTATCACTTTATCTGCGTAATAGATGATTACTTTCTCTGCTAGCTTGAAGCCCATTTCCTTATGAGCTAATTCTCGTCCTCTATAGAATATCGTAAATTTAACTTTATGACCAGCCTCTAAAAAAGAACTAGCTTTTCTTAGCTTAACGCCAAGATCGTGGTCACTAATTTTCAAACCAAACCTTATCTGTTTAAGATCCAGTATCTTAGTATTTTTTCTGTTCTTCTGTTGTTGCTTAATCCTTTGGTAGTTAAATTTACCCCAGTCAACTATCTTAGCGACAGGAGGATTCGCGTTGGGTGAAATTTCAACTAAATCTAATTCGCGTTGTTCTGCTAAATCTAGAGCCTCTTTTCGGGATAGAACCCCGAGCTGTTCTCCGTTTTCGTCTATAACGCGTAGAGTAGTTGCCCGAATTGCTCCATTCAGGCGGACGTTCTTGTCTATGAATATTCTCCTTTAATAACCATCTTTATTCGAATTAATATAACAGATAATGCAGCTAATATTCAAGTATAAAATTTAATCAATATAAAATACTTTCCTAGTCTTAAGTGTTCTGGGGGTTATAAATTATAATAACCCACATTATGTGGGTTATTATTTTGTTGTTTTTTTATTTGTCGTTTAGTTTTTTGTTAAGGAACAACGGCTTTTTTATAAGCCGTTGTTACGAGGTCATTTTTGTTTTTGAGCACTTTATTTATTCAAGTGCTAAAGCTATATTAGCGTATTAAAAATATGCTTGTCAACGCGATTATGTTAAAAAAACTGTGCATAAACCCTCTTTTTAAAATTATCCGGTTAGAAAGCCCAAGCATAGTCTAAATGGTAAGACGATTTTTTGCGTAAATAATAAATCAAATAATAATAGGTCTGGGCATGACACTAAAAAAATTAGTTTTCACACACTATTGTTGACCAGTAGGTGTATTAAATTACATAGGTAAATGCACCGTGTGGATACTTTAGATCAATTTATTGATATTTCATAGTATTTGGTTGATCAAAAACATAATTACGACTAAGGCTTATCCCGCGTGTACGAAAATAATATAATTTATAATAGGTGTACATAAAATGTTCATTTTAAAATATTAGTGTTCATAAATATCATTGATATAATAACAACATTAAAATACAGTAAGTAGTACTCTTACTATAAACTTTTTTAAGGTATAGTATTGTATGAATCGCAACGATAATGAGTTGACAAGCAAAAAGTATAATGCTAATGTTATATAGTGAGTTGAAGACAAAAAACTTACTTCTATGGCACAAATGTATAGTGTCGATATGCTCTCGTTTTACGAGAGCAGCCAGTCAAAGTCTCGGGTGATAAGCGCTATTTTATTTTTAATATAGAGCGGATTTATCGCCCAGACACCATTTCTGACATACCTCCAGTAGGTATGTTTTTTTGTTTTAGTATGTAACAATTATTTTGAGTTATGAGCATCAATAAAAATAAACCCACTCTTATATACTTCGTATCCTTCCTATTGTCATTGCTCTCCTTATTCTATTTTATTCTTTTTACCAATCCGAAGAACTTACCTGTTCTAATCTTACTATTGCCAATAATATCTGTTTTTTTAATATTTTTTTTAATATTTTATTGGATAATAAAAAAATCTATTTTTACAAATAGAACATATTCTATGGGTAGTAGTGCGTTTATTGCGGCCGGATACTCGATCATACCAGTCTTGTTACTTGTTATGGCTTCCATCGGCGAGTTCACTTTTAAAGACGTATCTTTGGCTCTCGTGCTGTTTCTATTAATAGCTATATATTTTTCTAGGGTGGATTTTATAAAAAAGAAATAAACCTTATCATATTCATGACATTATTTTTTCATAATGGTCGATTGTTAGAAATGTAATATAATTATTCGTATTATGGAACAATATAAAAAGAATGAAGGCCTGGCACCTGAAATTCAATCGGGCCATCCTGAAGAAATACTTCCGCAACAGGCTGAGACACCACAAGACCATACGGATAAAATTAAGCACTCCGCGGAGCAGTCATCATCTAATATTTTTTCCAGCCTCAATTCTATTCAGCAAGTATCTACAGATGACTCGGTTTTACCACCGGTCGTAGATGATTCATTGGCCAATAATGTGGGGAGTGCAGAGGCTAGTAAAAAAATTAATGTAGACGATGAGGCGAGGCTTAGTGATAAAGATTTTGAGAGGATTTGGGTTGATAGAGCTAGAGCAATCGTAAATAATACGCAAGGTGATCCGTATATGAAAAGTGATAGCTTAGCAAAAGCCAAAAATCAATACAAGATGAACCCTCGTTTTAATAAATTAATAAGCGAACACTGATATGCAGACCTTATTCATAGACCTGTTCTTTGTACTCCTAGTGGTTTTTGTTTTGCTACCAGTGATATTTTATCAAGTTAGACGTATTCTTCGTGAACAAAAAAGCTATGAGCGTGGTTTAAAGATGGTTACTCTATTAATAAATCTACCACCATCTAGTGACGACATCATATCTAACGGTAGAGACATAAGGGACGTAGATGACGAGAATATTTCAAAGGCACAAACCATTTACAGTATTCTTGCCAGTACTATAAAGACTGATTTTAAGTCAAGGATCTATGGGCAAAGACATTTCTCTTTTGAGATAATTGGCTCCAAGGGCTTTGTTAATTTTTATGCATCAGTCCCAATAGACTTAGTTGATATAGTCAAACAGGCAATCATAAGTGCTTACCCGAGTTCTATGCTAGAAGAAGTACCGGATAATAATTTATTTAGTCCAATCGGCAAGTTAGGTTCAACTGTGGGCGGCGAGCTAATATTAAAAAATCAATTTGCATATCCAATAGCAACTTATCAGGAGCTGAAAAGAGACCCAATGCAAACGATTTTAAACTCATTTTCTTCCTTAGATAAGGAAGATGGGGCTGGAATCCAGTTCTTGCTTAGGCCAGCAAATACTTCTTGGAGAAAAACAGCGTCTGATTATGCTAACTCAAAAAGGAAGGGTGGTGAAAAGAAAAAGACAGCACTAGGCGTAACGCTAGCCATAGCAAATAAGATTCTGGTTAATCCAGAAGTTGATAAAAAAAGCGATAAATCCGAAAGCAAGTCGTCTAATCTCGACCAGGCTATAAGCGATGCTATAGAAGAGAAGGTTAAATACCCAGGGTTTGAGTCTTTAATAAGAGTAGTGGCGTCGTCAGATAAGCTAGATAAATCTCAGGCTATTTTGAACCATTTAGTTGCTAGTTTTGCGGTTTTTGACTCACCCGGCAAGAATGGCTTTAAATATACGCCGTCTAGAGACATGGAGAGCTTTACTACTGCCTACATATTAAGATTTTTCCCACCCGAGAATAATAAAAGTATATTAAATTCAGTGGAGCTAGCTACTATTTTTCACTTTCCCGATAGAGAAAATACGCCTACTGCACAGCTTGAGAGACAGTCTTCTAAGCAAGTAGACGCACCCAGGAATATGCCTGAAACGGGCCTATTGCTTGGTTATAATATTTTTAGAGGTGTAAAAAAACCAGTCATGCTCAGTCTCCCTGATAGACAACGGCATATTTATGTAGTTGGTCAGACCGGTACCGGAAAATCCGTATTTTTAAAAAATCTCGCGCTTCAAGATATGAATGCAGGTCGAGGTTTTGCATTTATAGATCCTCACGGAGATGTTGCGGAAGAAATACTGTCCATGGTACCTAAACATAGAACGGAAGATGTGATCTATTTTTCTCCAGCAGAGACAGAGTTTCCGCTAGGACTTAATATTTTTGAATTTCAAAGCCCTGACCGAAAAGACTTTTTGATTCAAGAGGCCATTAAGATGTTGGAGAAATTATATGATCCGCACAATCAAGGCATTATTGGTCCAAGATATCAACACTTGTTTAGAAATGCAGCTCTGACAGTAATGGCTGACCCGGAAGGAGGCACTTTCATAGATATACCAAAATTATTTATTGATAAGAATTTCTTGGCTCAAAAATTAAAACACGTTACAGACAGAACTGTTTTAGATTTTTGGCAGAAGGAAGTGCCCCAATCAGAACGATCCAGTGATTTTGGAGAACTTAAGAGCTGGTTTGTAAGTAAATTCGGCGCATTTCAGCAAAACGAAATGATGAGAAATATAATAGGTCAACCTAAAAGCTCATTTAACTTGCGAAAAATAATGGACGAAGGAAAAATACTAATAGTTAATCTTAGCAAAGGGAGAATCGGGGAACTAAACTCTCAGCTGCTCGGAATGATATTTGTTATGAAGTTTCAAGAGGCAGCACTCAGTAGAGCAGATATACTGGAAAAGGATCGAAGGGATTTTTGTTTGTATGTAGATGAGTTTCAGAATTTTTCTACTGATTCTTTCTCTACGATAATGTCAGAAGCTCGAAAATATGCGCTTAACCTAATAGTAGCTAATCAATTTACGACACAGCTGTCAGAAGAAATTAGAGATGCAGTATTCGGCAATATGGGTACGATTGTATCATTTAGAGTAGGCCAAAATGATGTTCAGATACTAGCAAAGTATTTTCAACCGCTATTCGATGAAGATGATTTACTAAGGGTTGCTAACCATAATTGTATTGTCAGGACATTAATCAATGGTGTGCCAACCGATGCTTTTAGTATGGAGGGCGTACCTCCACCGTTAGAGGACCCCAACCAGGAACTCATAGTTGCATTAAAACAATTATCGGCTACAAAATATGGTCGTCCTAAGGCTTTAGTTGCTCAACAAATAGAAGAGCGGTTGGCTACTTTGGGAGCACCAATACCACCCAACCCTTTTAATGGGTTGCCAACGCAGGACCAGGGGCTAGGGTCTCCTAGGCCTAAAGCAACTCCATCTTTTCTTGATGAATGGTTGGCCAAAAGAAAACAATTTACGCCGCCTGCGACCAATACTAATTTCATGAGCACATCCAGTGTCGTCAGCAATTTAAACGATAATGTTCAGCCACGACAAGAGCAGGAATTTAAGATTCAAAGAAATAATTCTTCAACTAGTGCTAATTTACCAGTCGTTGAAGACGGTGACGGCGCCAATAATAGTCCTGTAATAAAACAGGATTTATAGCTATTGGTAAACAGCTGTAGGCGTATTATCTATCTATTCAGTTAGGGTTGGAAGAGGTAGTTAAATCATGTATAATAGATGTAAGAATTAAAAAAAATTATTACAAGGGTTTTTCATAGTGGCTCAAGATAAAGGCTATTCAGCAGATCAAATTCAGATATTGGAGGGCCTAGAACCTGTACGTAAACGTCCGGGTATGTATATCGGTGGAACGGGTCCAGAAGGATTACATCATTTAGTTTGGGAACTAGTAGATAACGGTATTGATGAAGCATTAGCGGGATTTGCTACTGAAATAGAAGTTATTTTACGCGAAGACGGAAGAGTCACGGTAATTGATAATGGTCGCGGTATACCTACTGGTATTCATGCTAAAACTCAGAAAAGTGGTGTCGAAACAGCCCTTACTATTCTTCATGCTGGAGGAAAATTCGGCGGGGGTGGTTATAAGGTCTCCGGTGGGCTCCATGGCGTTGGAGTGAGCGTGGTCAATGCCTTGTCCTCAAAACTTGTAGCTAGAATTTATCAGAACGGTAATATATACGAGCAGGAATACGCAAAAGGCGCGCCCCAGACTAAGCTTGAAGTTGTGGGTAAGAGCGACCGAAGCGGTACTGAGATTACTTTTTTTCCGGATGATACAATTTTTGAGACTACAGAGTTCGATTACAATTTAATTTTAGATAGATTACGTCACCAGGCGTATTTAACTAAAGCCATAAGAACTACTATTACTGATGAAAAAACCGGGAAGAGTTATAGTTTTTATTTTGAAGGCGGAATTCAGTCGTATGTTAGATATTTAGATCAAGCAAAAGAAACTATTGATGAAGATGTCTTTTATGCAGATAAGTCAGTGGATAATATACAAGTAGAAATAGCTTTGCAATATGTAAACACATATTCAGAAACTATTAAGTCGTTTGCTAATAATGTTTTGAATCCTGATGGCGGCACCCACCTTACTGGCTTTAGATCTGCCTTAACTCGAGTGGTTAATGATTACGCTCGCAAAAATGGCTTTATAAAAGAGAAGGAAGAAAATTTAACTGGAGAAGATTGTCGAGAAGGCCTCACCGCAGTAATTTCGGTTAAATTAGAAGATCCACAATTCGAGGGACAAACCAAGAATAAATTAGGCAACCCAGAGGTTAGGGGATGTGTAGAACAAGTTATGAGTGAATATTTCTCATATTACCTAGACGAACATCCTGCGATAGCTAGAAAAATCATAGGTAAGGCACTATTGTCATCAAGGGCTCGTAAGGCCGCAAGAGCTGCAAGGGAGAATATTATACGAAAAGGCGTTCTCGAAGGAGCTGGTATGCCCGGTAAGTTAGCTGATTGCTCTTCTAAGGACCCTAATAATTCAGAAATATATCTAGTAGAGGGTGATTCTGCTGGTGGTTCAGCTAAGAGTGGTAGGGATAGTAAGACACAGGCAATACTACCCTTAAGGGGTAAGGTTTTGAATGTCGAAAGATCTAGGCTAGATAAAATGTTGGCCAATAATGAGATCGTAAGTTTAATTAAGGCGCTAGGCGTTGGGATTGATGAGCAGTTTAATGTAGCAAACCTTAGATACAACCGAATTATTATTATGACCGATGCTGATGTTGACGGATCTCATATTAGTACTCTCTTGTTGACTTTTTTCTTCAGATTTATGCAACCAGTCATTGATAATGGGCATTTATATTTGGCCAAACCCCCATTATTTGAATTAATAAAGCCCGGTCGTAAGACTAGCACTTTTGTGTATGATGAAAATGACCTAGAGGTGATTATTGACAAGGCGATAGCCGATCGCAGAGCAAAAGGCTTGGAAATAAATTCTGAAGAAGCTAGATTTAAACAAGCTGGATTTATTGAACAAAAACGATATAAGGGTTTGGGAGAGATGAACGCCGATCAGTTATTTGATACTACAATGGATCCTGAGAAACGAATTTTAATTCAAGTTAAGGTAGCTGATGCCGAAAAAGCAGACGCTATTTTCAACAAATTAATGGGAAGTGAAGTTGAGCCCAGAAAGAACTTTATTCAAACGCATGCTAAATTTGTGAAGGATCTGGATATTTAATATGGAAGAAGATGCCAAACCAAACCAAGACGATGTAGAGATTATAGCTCCAGAACAATCTCATTCAAGGCTCGTAGAGCCTCGTAGTGTAGAGGATATTATGGAGTCCAGCTATTTAACCTACTCTATGAGTGTTATTGTCGCACGTGCCTTGCCTGACGTCAGAGACGGTCTTAAACCGGTGCATAGACGAATATTATATACAATGCATGAAGAAGGTCTTAGGCCAACTGGTAAATATAGAAAAAGCGCCAATGTGACCGGTACGGTAATGGCTAGATACCACCCTCATGGTAACGTTGCTATATACGATGCAATGGTTAGATTGGCTCAGCCGTGGTCAATGCGATATATGCTTGTTGATGGTCAAGGTAATTTTGGTTCCATGGATGGAGATCCTCCAGCAGCCGAACGATACACCGAAGCTAAAATGATGAAGGCTGCAGAAGAGCTTTTGGTTGATATTGACAAGGAGACCGTGGATTGGATAGATACTTATGATGGTGAACGCAAGGAGCCGTCAGTATTACCAGCCAAGTTGCCCAACCTGCTATTAAATGGTCAGCTTGGTATTGCTGTTGGCATGGCAACAAACATGCCTCCGCACAACTTGAGTGAGCTAGTAGATGCGACAGTGCATCAGATAGATAATCCTGAAGCAACGCTCGACGATTTATTAGTGCACCTAAAGGGACCAGATTTTCCAACCGGAGGAGTTGTTTATGGCAAGGATTCACTACGAACTGCCTATGCAACTGGCCGTGGAGGCGTAGTCGTTAGGGGAGTAGCAGAGATTGTTGAAAACGACAGGGGTAAAAGTCAAATTATTATAACCGAGATCCCTTATGGTTTGAATAAAGCTAGTCTACTAGAAAAAATGTATGAGCTATATAAAGATAAAAAAATTGTTGGACTTAGTGATATTAGAGATGAGAGTTCTAGGGGTGATGTAAAAATTGTAATTGATCTAAAGAAGGACGCTTATCCTAAGAAACTGTTGAATCAATTATTTAAACTAACACCACTGCAGGGAACATTCCACTATAATATGTTAGCGCTAATAGACGGCATTCAACCAAGAGTTTTGGGACTACAAGACATACTCGTAGAACACATTAAGCACAGACAGTCAGTTGTTCGAAGAAGAACTGAATATGAACTAAGAAAAGCCAAGGAACGTGCTCATATACTGGAAGGTCTTAAGATTGCGCTTGATCACATAGATGAGGTCATCGCCGTTATTAGATCTAGTGACACTACAGAAGAAGCGCAAGTTAATTTAGTATCTAAGTTCAAACTAAGTGAAATTCAGGCTAAGGCTATATTGGAGATGCAACTACGCCGTCTAGCGGGACTAGAAAGACAAAAAATAGAAGATGAGTTGAATGAGTTATTGAAAATAATTGGCCAGCTAGAGTCAATTTTGGCAGATGAGAAAAAGATTTTGGCTATTATTCGCGACGAAATGCTTGAGCTAAAAGAGAAGTATGGCGATGAAAGAAGAACGCTTATTATTCCAAATGAGCTAGGTAAAATGAGTGATGAAGATCTAGTACCAGATGAGCAAGTAGTAATTACGCTAACGGTTGCCAACTACATAAAGCGGAGCCCAATCGCCGACTACAAGAAGCAGGGGCGAGGTGGAAAGGGCCGTAGGGGTATGGTTACTAGAGACGAGGATGCAGTTGATAAGCTCCTGAATGCTAGTACTCACGATTTCTTACTGTTCTTTACCAACAAGGGCAGGGTATTTAGACTTAAGACTTATGAAATACCTGCTACCAATCTCAACTCTAAGGGAATTGCACTAGTTAATCTGCTTCAGCTTCAGCCAGAAGAAAAAGTAAGCTATGTTGTAAATATTAGCAAAACACCTGAGAGCGAAGGTAACTTAATTATGTGTACAGTTAGGGGTGTTGTGAAGAAGACACCGTTTAGCCAGTATCAAAATGTTAGAGCATCTGGAATTAATGCGATTAATCTTGATGATGGTGATGAATTAAGGTGGGTATGTATGACTAATGGCAAAAACGAAATCTTAATTTCAACGGCTAATGGACAGGCTATCAGATTCCACGAAAAAGATGCAAGACCAATGGGTAGAGTATCTAGGGGCGTAAGGGGCATTAGACTCAGAGCTGGCGACGAAGTAATAGGAATGGATATAGTTAAAGAAGACTCACATATATTCGTTATAAGTGAGCAAGGATATGGCAAACGAACTAAAGTTGCACAATTTACTTCTCATGCCAGAGGGGGAGTGGGAATTAGATCTGCTGTTGTTAACTCTAAGACTGGTAAATTGATAGGTGTGGCTACGCTTGAGGATGAAGAACATGAAGTAATTTTAATATCAAATTCAGGCCAAACCATTAGACTGGGCCTGAAGGATATTCCGGAAATGAGCCGAGCCACTCAGGGGGTGAGAATTATGAGACTTAATGAAAACGATAAAGTATCATCAATGTCGATAGCGCCAACTACTCCTGAAGACAGTGAAGATTCTGAAGATATTTAGCAAATATTGTTGTAGAAAAAATTTAACTATAAAAACGCTTGACTTGAGATGTTAAAAGGCTGTACTATTATCGGAGTCTTTTGGGGCTCTAATTGAGGTGTCTCTTGAACCGATATTGAACTTTAAAAATTTATGTAGTGCAATACAACGTCAGTTTTCTTTTTTATGGAGAGTTTGATCCTGGCTCAGGATAAACGCTGGCGGCGTGCTTAATACATGCAAGTCGAGCGGCAGCATGGTCTTCGGACTGATGGCGAGCGGCGGACGGCTGAGTAACGCGTAGGAACGTACCCCAAAGTGAGGAATAACTGCCCGAAAGGGTAGCTAATGCCGCATGTGGTCTTCGGATTAAAGCTTTATGCGCTTTGGGAACGGCCTGCGTACGATTAGCTTGTTGGTGAGGTAATGGCTTACCAAGGCAGTGATCGTTAGCTGGTCTGAGAGGATGACCAGCCAGACTGGGACTGAGACACGGCCCAGACTCCTACGGGAGGCAGCAGTAGGGAATTTTCCACAATGGGCGAAAGCCTGATGGAGCAACGCCGCGTGCAGGATGAAGGCCTTCGGGTCGTAAACTGCTTTTCTTTGTGAGGATTATGACAGTAGCAGAGGAATAAGGATCGGCTAACTCCGTGCCAGCAGCCGCGGTCATACGGAGGATCCAAGCGTTATCCGGAATTACTGGGCGTAAAGAGTTGCGTAGGCGGCAGAGTAAGCAGAGTGTGAAATCGTGTGGCTCAACCATACATCCATACTTTGAACTGCTCAGCTAGAGAATGAGAGAGGTGGCTGGAATTCCCAGTGTAGGAGTGAAATCCGTAGATATTGGGAGGAACACCGATGGCGTAGGCAGGCCACTGGCTCATTTCTGACGCTCAGGCACGAAAGCGTGGGGAGCGACCGGGATTAGATACCCCGTTAGTCCACGCCGTAAACTATGGATGCTAGCTGTGTTCCGTATCGATCCGGGACGTAGCGAAGCTAACGCGTTAAGCATCCCGCCTGTGGAGTACGGTCGCAAGACTAAAACATAAAGGAATTGACGGGGACCCGCACAAGCGGTGGAGCGTGTTCTTTAATTCGATGGTAAGCGAAGAACCTTACCAGGGTTTGACATCCCGTGAATTTTGTCGAAAGATGAGAGTGCCTTCGGGAGCACGGTGACAGGTGTTGCATGGCCGTCGTCAGCTCGTGTCGTGAGATGTTTGGTTAAGTCCATCAACGAGCGCAACCCCTGTACTTAGTTGAATTTTTCTAGGTAGACTGCCCCGGTAACGGGGAGGAAGGAGGGGACGATGTCAGGTCAGTATTACCCTTACACCCTGGGCTAGAAACACGCTACAATGGCCGGTACAAAGGGCAGCTAAGTCGCGAGACGGAGCAAATCCCATCAAAACCGGTCTCAGTTCGGATTGCAGGCTGAAACTCGCCTGCATGAAGCTGGAATCGCTAGTAACGGTAGGTCAGCACACTACCGTGAATACGTTCCCGGGTCTTGTACACACCGCCCGTCAAACCATGAAAGTCGTCAATACCTGACGTCCTAGTTTATCTAGGCCTAAGGTAGGGGAGATGATTGGGGTTAAGTCGTAACAAGGTATCCGTACCGGAAGGTGCGGATGGATTACCTCCTTTCTAGGGAGTATACTAAGCCTCGAGCAATCGAGAGCTATGGTCGATCTGGATAACTAATATAAGCTTAGTAGTTATCTTTAGCACTTCGGTGACAGATTAAGTTTGATGTTTGATATAAGATTATGACGTTGTTTGCACTACATAGATTTTTAAAGAATAACAGACGCCTAAAATGGGCGTCTGTTTATTTTTAAAGACTATTTGCACCTTAAGACAATTACTGTATACAATATGTAAGATCAATTTGATCAAGATTCGGGCTTGTAGCTCAGCTGGTTAGAGCGCGTCACTGATAATGACGAGGTCCCAGGTTCAAGTCCTGGCAAGCCCACCATTCTACAAATTAAAAGCTTGGGGATGTAGCTCAGCTGGTTAGAGCACCTGCTTTGCAAGCAGGGGGTCCAGGGTTCGAATCCCTGCATCTCCACCAAGAGATTTGTGATAAACATAGGTCTATAAAATAAAAATATTTAAAAATACTACACATCTAACTGATGCTATAACGTAGTAATTTTAGCTTCATAAAATGCTTTACAACCTCTGTTAAAGTTGATAGACTGCTAAAGCACCTTGAGTTTAAGTAAGAAGCTTAAATCTAAGTATTAAACTTTAAACGTAAACTCAAGTTTTATAGACGACAGAATTAATTGTTTTGGGAAAGTCTTTGAGTTTCGCAGCTTAACAATTCGAAATAGATAAATAAGGCAAACGGTAACAAATTATTAAAAAACTGTTGCAAGTAGCAACAGTTAGTCAATTGCATAAAATTAAAAAGTTACTCAAGCGCACACAAGGGATGCCTTGACAGATTGATACCGATGAAGGACGTAGAAAGCTGCGAAAAGTTCCGGGGAGCTGCTAATCAAGCTTTGAACCGGAAATATCCGAATGGGGAAACCCGGACAGAGTTATGTCTGTTCACGCTTATCTGAATACATAGGATAAGATGAGGAAACCAGGGGAACTGAAACATCTTAGTACCCTGAGGAAAAGAAAGTAAACAACGATTCCGTTAGTAGTGGCGAGCGAATGCGGAATAGCCCAAACTTTTTAGGTTTCCATCTAGCAATAGTTGGATAAGTTGGTAGACGAATATTTAAAAGGGGTTGTAACATTACAAACAACCTTTGCGAAGTTCTGAATTTATTCAGATCTTTGCTTAGGTAGTAAATCCTACCATGGTTTACATAAGGTAAGAAATTAGCGAGGCGAGCAGAAGTAGCTGGAAAGCTAGGCCAAAGACTGTGATAGCCAGGTATGCAAAGTTTCGCTGACCTTATATTTGTTTTGTTGAGTAGGTCGGGGCACGTGTAATCCTGACTGAAGCTAGGGGGACCACCCTCTAAGGCTAAATATATCATCTGATCGATAGTGAACTAGTACCGTGAGGGAAAGGCGAAAAGAACCCCGGAAGGGGAGTGAAATAGAACCTGAAATTGTGTGCGTACAAGGAGTCGGAGCTAGCTTTATGCTAGTGACGGCGTGCTTTTTGTAGAACGATCCAACGAGTTAATTGTCAGTGCAAGCATAAGTCATATGACGGATGCGTAGTGAAAGCGAGCCTGAATAGGGCGTTTAGTACTGGCAATTAGACCCGAAACCAAGTGACCTAACCATGGGCAGGTTGAAGCGTGGGTAAGACTACGTGGAGGACCGAACCATAGTGCGTTGCAATGCGCCTGGATGACCTGTGGTTAGAGGTGAAATGCCAATCGAACTTGGAGATAGCTGGTTCTCCTCGAAATAGCTTTAGGGCTAGCGTCGTACGGTAGCCGTTAGGGGTAGAGCTCTGTTTAGGTCTGAGGCCCGCAAGGGTACTCATCCTTGACAAACTACGAATACTAACGGTGGAACTACGGCAGTTAGAACGTCGGGGCTAAGCTCGGCGCTCGAAAGGGAAACAGCCCAGATCGTCATCTAAGGTCCCTAAATCTATGCTAAGTGGGAAACGAGGTGGGGTTTCTTAAACAATGAGGATGTTGGCTTAGAAGCAGCCATTCATTTAAAGAGTGCGTAACAGCTCACTCATCAAGAGACCCTGCGCGGAAAATGTAACGGGGCTAAGCATACTACCGAAGATACGAACTTGTAGTTTATTCTATGAGTGGTAGAGGAGCGTTGATAGGGCACTGAAGTCGGACTGCGAGGTCTGGTGGAGCGCTATCAAGTGAGAATGTTGGAATGAGTAACCATAAGGCTAGTGAGAATCTAGCCCGCCGAAAGAGCAAGGTTTCCTGGGCCACGATAATCGTCCCAGGGTTAGTCGGTCCTAAGCCGAGGCGCGTAGCGTAGGCGATGGACAACAGGTTAATATTCCTGTACTAGTTATATATTGTTTAGAGTGCGCGGCATGGTAGCAAGAGCGGATTCATGGTTATATCCGTCTAAGCGTCTAGGAGTAATCTAAAGCGCGAATGAAATGACCTTTTGGTTAAATTCTTGTGAACCCAAGCTGACTAGAAAAGCTTCTAAACTTACGTATATATCTACCCGTACCGCAAACCATCACAGGTGCTCAGGTCGAGAAGACCAAGGCGTACGAGTGATTCTTCGTTAAGGAACTCGGCAAATTAGCGACCGTAACTTCGGAATAAGGTCTGCCTCTAGCAATAGAGGTCGCAGCTAAAGAGCCCACGCAACTGTTTACTAAAAACATAGGTCTCTGCTAACACGAAAGTGGATGTATAGGGGCTGACACCTGCCCGGTGCTGGAAGGTTAAGGGGATTGCTTTACGGCTTGAACTGAAGCCCCAGTGAACGGCGGCGGTAACTATAACCGTCCTAAGGTAGAGAATTAAGCTGCTTTAGTGGAGTGTAAGACTCCCTTCTGTTTTCCTCTAAGGAGAGGTTTGAAGAAGAAAATTTGGCTATATGCTGGAATATCTGAGTATCGAGCTGTACTATGGTATGATGATTCCATAGATGAATCATTATGCATCAAGTGACAATCAGCCTCGTGCAGACAATCAGCAGGGAAGATTAGATCCGTGGTGGATAGTAGGTTTTGCTGATGGTGAAGGATGCTTTTCTGTAAGTATTTTCAAAAACTCAACAACTAAATCTGGAGTACAAGTATTTCCAGAATTCGTCGTTACTCAAGGTGAGAAGAGTTTGAACACGCTCGAAGATCTAAAAAGATACTTCAATTGTGGAAAAATATACATTAATAGACGTTCTGATAATCATCGGGAAAATTTATATAGATATTGTGTTAGATCCATGAAAGATTTAGAAGACAATGTAATACCATTTTTTAACCAATATCAACTTAAAACCGCGAAAAATAACGATTTTGTTATATTTTGCAGAATATTGACGTTGTTAAAGAATAAGGAACATCTCAATAAGTCTGGTCTAGATAATATAAAATCACTAGCTTCGACGATGAATCGTCGAAAAATTAGGATCTAAAACCCTCAGAGACTACATGCCAGAACCGTTTAACGACGGTAAGATATAGTCCGAACTTTATGGCGACATAAAGACTATGCAAGAAATTGTATAGCGCCTATTTTTATAAGTAGGTTGTTAAGTAACATTTAGAGCGAAATTCCTTGTCAGGTAAGTTCTGACCTGCACGAATGGTGTAATGATGTGGGTACTGTCTCAACGAAGAGCTCGGTGAAAGTGCATTGACGGTAAAGATGCCGTCTGTCCGCAGCAGGACGAAAAGACCCCGTGGAGCTTTACTACAGTTTGACATTGAGCTGAGTTATAACATGTGTAATATAGGTGGGAGACTTTGATAGCTGGGCGCTAGCCCAGAAGGAGTCATCAGTGAAATACCACCCTTGTTATAGTTTTGTTCTTACCTCTACCATTATCTGGTATGGGGACAGTGTCTGATGGGTAGTTTAACTGGGGCGGTTGCCTCCCAAAGAGTAGCGGAGGCGTTCAAAGGTTGGCTAGGTTTGGATGGAAATCAAACCGATAGTGCAAGCGCATAAGCCAGCTTGACTGTGAGACCTACAAGTCGAACAGATACGAAAGTAGGAGCTAGTTTTCCGCTGTCAGTACAATTCTTGTACAAGAGAGTGGTATCGGCAGCGCTTTCGGATAAAAGTTACCCCGGGGATAACAGGCTTATAGCGCCCAATAGTTCACATAGACGGCGCTGTTTGGCACCTCGATGTCGGCTCATCTCATCCTGGGGCAGGAGCATGTCCCAAGGGTCCGGCTGTTCGCCGGTTAAAGAGGTACGTGAGCTGGGTTTAGAACGTAAATAACATTGCGCTCTATCACTGTAAAGTGATAAAATACTGGTGTACATCGCACCCATAGTATTAATAATTGGCTATATCGGTGAAACCCGAATTCGATTTTTCGAACTATCGAAAGGGCAATACCGAGGGAAGACGTTTATGAATGATGAAGAAAAATCATATATAGCTGGTTTTCTTGATGGAGATGGTTCTATAATGGCCCAACTTGTTAGACGTAAAGGATACAAGCTAGGGTTTCAGATTAGAATCAGTATAGTATTCTATCAAAAGAATACTCATCAAGATTTCCTTCTTTGGCTAAAGAAGCAGCTAGATTATGGGTATGTCCGTAATCGTAAAGATGGAATGACGGAATATACTATAGTCGGTATGAAGCAAGTGGAAAATGTGTTGATTATGCTTTATCCTTTTCTTCACCTTAAGAAAGAATTAGCCAGAGATGTTTTAAGACTTATAAAGTTACATCCATCTCAAGCTAAAATGACTCCAGAGAAATTAGTTCAGCTTAGTTATTTAGTCGATAAAACAGCACTTTATAATTACAGCAAGAAACGAACTAATAAAAGCTCAGTAGTCATAGCTTACTTAAGTGAATCACATAAATTGTCCCCGTAGAGACTGATTGCTAATAATAGCTATTAGCATGAGATAGGATTCTTGTTTAAGGCCTATCACACGCCAACCCCTAACCATATAGACACATATGAAGGGAGAAGATATAGTCCGTGCCATTAGTAATGATGGAATTACACGCGTGAGACAGTTCGGATTATATCCGCTGTGGACGATAGGAAATTTGAGAGGATTTGTCCCTAGTACGAGAGGACCGGGATGAACATACCTCTGGTGTACCAATTGTTCTACCAAGAGCATCGTTGGGTAGCTATGTATGGAATAGATAAGCGCTGAAAGCATATTAAGCGCGAAACTGACCTCAAGATTAGATTTCCCTATGAGATCCCTGAAAGATGATCAGGTTGATAGGCGCAAGGTGTAAGTGCGGTAACGCATTCAGCCGAAGCGTACTAATAGATCCATTGACTTTTTATAACTTCTAATAAGGTGAAGTATTTATATTTCATTTTAAGAGAAGGTTGCAGTTGACTAACTGTTGGTGCTTGTTAAATCAAGTACCGTTTGCCTTAAAATTTATCGAATTTGGTCTATAGACATCAATTTGGCTACATAACTTTATTTAGCTTAATTGGTGCCCATGGCGCGAGGGAAACACCTGTTCCCATCCCGAACACAGCAGTTAAGCCTCGCAGCGGTTACAATACTTGGAGTTGACTCCTGGGAAAATAGCACGGTGCCAAATTATATAAAGCCCCTCCATATCGGAGGGGCTTTATTCTTTAGATTTTAATATGAATTTTAATAAATAATAATTGACACAAGCGCAATATAATGCTAAAGTAAATACAATTCCGTGAGGATTTAGAGGGTTTCATATATTGAAACCTTTTTATTTTTTAAAGGAAGTTTAATAAATTAAGGGAGGTCATTGATATGGCTGGAACTCAAAAAGGTGGCAAAGCTGCCGCTAACACTAATAAAGCAAAGTATGGTGCAGATTTTTATGCAAAAATCGGCGCTATGGGTGGTAAGATAGGCAAAACTGGTGGATTTTTTGCTAACCCTGAACTTGCTCGAAAAGCAGGCGCTATAGGTGGTAGAATATCTCGAAGAACTAAAAAAACTGCTTAAGTTATTTTAGAACTTTGATTAAAGAAAGGTCGCAGTTAAAACCTGCGGCCTTTCTTGTTTTTGACTATCTATCTGTAATCTATAGGGTCGACAAAATCTAGAAGCGGAAACATTCCAGGAAGTATTGCAGTTATGACAACGATATAGTATGGATGTAGATTGCAGGCAGACTATTCCGCAATTTGGGCACGTACTTCTTCTATGCAACCAATCCCTATACGTATCCAAACAGTCCTGGATGTGATCATCATCAATCATTTGTCCAAGATCGGCGGCTAATTTTTTAGCTTCATCCCATGCTTCAACCTCAAGTTTTAACAGCTCGAGGTCTGAGCTGTAGTTCGTATGCCCCATTGAGGCATGAGCAACTTCGTGCAGCATAGACCATATGCCTATAGGGCTAGTGATAGAGGATTGATTATAGGTAATTTTATTTTGTTTTGGAGACCAGAAGAATGAATTACCTGATTCCAGCCTAGTGTTAGGAAGTAAGCTATTAGTAAAATTAATAATTTGATCTGTCATCACTGTCCTTAATATTTAAATAGCAGCCAAATATAACTGCTTCTTCGGCGTTCTTAGCTTTAAAAACAGGAGGTATCTCAATAAGTGAGTTCTGGTATATCTTAAGGTCCTCCATTAATTGGTCTTTAAATTTTTCTAAATGCGCGCCAACCCCACCGCCTATTATAATAACGCCAGGGGTGTATAGGGCTATTAAATCAATCAGCCCAACGGCAATATTACGTGCAATTTCGTACCATATCTTTGGGTCTGTAATTTCGCTGGCTTGCTGGTGATATCGCAAGGACAGTGCCTTACCGGATGCAAAATGCTCCCATCGTTGAAGCTTCTCGTCGTGTTCCAGTAACATTTGACCCGGCTCCATATCTTCAAAATCTTTATTTATTTTACCATTAGTGATTAGTCCACCACCTATTCCTGTCGAAACAGTTAAGTAAAGAACTTTTCTGTATTTGCTGCCTAATTCATGGGCCTCATATAAACCCGCTAGTTTCGCATCATTTTCTATTATTATTGGGCAATTAAAGACTATTTCTAAATCATCTCTAATCGGAATGTTCACCCAGCTAAGATTGCCGAATGCTATAGCTATACCTCTATTTCTATCAAGTTTCCCTGGACAAGCTGCACAAACTAATTTCATATCTGGGCTGCCTAAATATTTATATGAATCTTCAAGTTTTTTCTTAAATTCTTGATAGCTGGAAGGTGTCATGAATTTCGTACTGTTAATCATCTTTCCATTCGTATCAAAAGTAGCAATTAGCGTTTTAGTGCCCCCAATATCAATAGCTCCGTACATATAACTTTAGTTTATCATAAACGGCTGATAATATACTTTGACGAAATAGTAAATAACAGATATAATGTTGCTAACGACAATTTTAGTGGGTTGATTTAATTATCTCCGTACGCTAATTTTGACGACAATATTTTAAGGAGGCATGTAAAGCATGTCAAAAACAACAACAATTACAATGGATGACCTACTGAAGTCATCACCCGTAGGTCAGTTAAAAGCTGGCGATATGGTCGACGGCAAGGTGCTGTCTGTTAAAAAACACGAAGTCTGGATAGATATCAGCCCATTCGGGATCGGCGTGGTTATGCAAAAGGACTTGCAGGGGGCAGGCTCTCTTGAGGTTGGTCAAGACATATCAATTAATGTAATAGATCCGGAAATGGATGAAGGCTACGCGCTGCTCAGCATGAAGCGAGTTGAAAAAGATCGAGGCTGGGATGAGCTGCAAAAGGTATATGATAACTCGGAAATTATTGAAGTAATGTCTTATGATGCTAACCGGGGTGGATTACTAGTTGAGCTTGAGGGTGTAAGAGGATTCTTACCAGTTTCACAACTAGCGGCCGGCCATTACCCTAGAGTAGTAGGCGCAGATAAAGACGAAATACTCCAGAAATTAAACCAACTAAATAATAAACCTATAAGCGTTAAGATTATTGATATTAGCCGCAAGGATAACAAGTTAATCTTTTCGGAAAAAGAAGCTGTTAAGGATAATATGCAAGACAGGTTTGCTAAGCTAAAGGTTGGTGATGTGGTTGAGGGCGTAGTAACTGGAGTGATTGATTTTGGAGCTTTTGTCAATGTCGATGGAATAGAGGGATTAATTCATATATCAGAAATCTCATGGGAAAGAGTAGAAGATCCTAGAAAATATATTAAAGTAGGCCAGGAAGTTAAGGCTAAAATAATTGCTATAGATAAAGATAGGTTAAGCCTTAGCCTCAAGCAGATGCAAGAAGATCCTTGGATTCAAGAAGTCAAAGCCTTTAAGAAAGGTGACACCGTTGAGGGGAAGGTAACAAGAATAACGCCGTTTGGGGCCTTTGTTCAAATTAGTCCTTCCGTTGAAGCATTAGTCCATGTTTCTGAAATGAGTGATGACAATAGCATTGACCCTGAAAAAATATTTCAATTAAATGAAAGTAAGAAGTTCAAGATCCTCGAAATTGACCTAGATGGGAGAAAAATCGCTCTGAGCCTTAAGGATACAAAAAAATAACCTAACGGATTAAAGATTACAATTTTGAGTAAGTAATTAACAAGAAAGGTGTCTAAAATAGCATGTCAAGCAAGATTACAATAGACAGCTCAATTACGGTAGGAATGCTTGCTGATAAACTGATGATACCAGTCACTAAGTTAATTACTGAATTGATGAAATTAGGGGTTATGGTAACCGTGAACGAACGGATTGATTTTGAGACTGCCCAAATAATGGTCCAGGAATTAGGTCTCGAAATTGAGTTAGAACGAAAAATTGAAAAAGAAATTAATTTTAAGACTGCAAAAACTGAGCTTAAGGATCATATTGCATTTCCTAGACCACCGATTGTTGCAGTCATGGGGCACGTTGACCACGGCAAGACTAGTCTACTAGATGCGATAAGAGGGTCGAGTGTGGTTAAGGGCGAAGCTGGCGGTATAACTCAACATATATCTGCTTATCAAGTACAACATAACGGAAGATCTCTGACATTGTTGGATACACCTGGTCATGAAGCTTTTGCTGCGTTAAGAGAGCATGGCGCTCAACTAACTGATTTAGTGGTTATTGTAGTTGCTGTTGATGATGGCGTGAAGCCACAAACTGTTGAAGCTATTAGATTTGCTAAAAAAGCCGGAGTCAAGATCTTAGTCGCAATTAATAAAATGGACAAACCTGGCAGTGACTCTAACATGGTTAAACAACAACTAGCCGAACATGGAGTTTTGATTGAAGGTTGGGGTGGAGACGTGGTCGCCGTTGAAGTTTCTGCTAAAACCAAGCTAGGTGTAGATCAGCTGCTAGATATGATTCTTTTGGTCGCTGACGTTGAAGAGCTAGACGCTTATTTAGACATTCCAGCCTATGGGTTAGTAATCGAATCACACATGGAGAAAGGTAGGGGGCCAGTTGCAGAGTTATTAGTCCAGGGCGGTATTTTAAAGATTGGTAGCTTTATAGTTGCTGGATCGACATACGCCAGGATTCGAAACCTTGAATTAACTGATGGCAAAAAAATTACCGAAGCAGCTCCATCAACACCAGTTATTATTACTGGGTTCAAAGATTTGCCAACTTTTGGCGATAAATTTGAGGTTGTAGCTGATGAAAAAAGCGCCAGAATGTTAGCCGGTTCTGCTAGTGATTCAAAGCAAACGGGTAAAACCCAAATCGATATGAATAGCTCAGAGTTAATTAGACTAATTAATAGGAATAATGCCGTAAGTGAGCTTAATATCATTGTTAAGGCTGACGTGCAGGGATCACTGGTGTCTGTATTGGATAGTCTGAAAGCCCTAGATACAGATGAGGTGGCAGTAAGAGTTATTAGTTCAAGTGTAGGCATTATTAACGAGAATGATATTTATCTTGCCCAGAGTGGCGGTGCTATTATTTATGGATTTAACGTAGAGCTTCCTAAAAATGTTCAGCAACTTGCTCATCGATCTGAAGTAAAAGTCCGGCAATATAATGTGATTTATGAGTTAATAGAAGATGCCAGGGAAGAGATGAGTAAACTATTGCCCCCTGAGATTATAGAGACGGAAGTAGGTATTTTAAAGATTAAAGGAATTTTTAAAACTACTAAAAATTCTATAATATGCGGAGGTGAAGTTACTAAAAATAAGGCCATAGCTCCTGCAATGGCTAGAATTATTAGAAATAAAGATAAAATTGCCGATGTCGAAATTACCAATCTTAAGAGAGGCCCTCAAGATGTCAAAGAAGTCCTAGAGGGTGAAATGTGTGGATTGGGTATTAAGACCGAAAATAAGATTGACTTGCAAATTGATGATCGAATCGAGTTCTTTACTAGAGAAGTACGAGAAAGAAGTATTTAGTTTAAATTATTTTTTTGGTATTATCTAATTGTTATTTAAATTACAAGGCTTTATAAATGTTCAGATTAGACGAGCAATTTTTGAAAGATGTTGGGCTAGAATCCCTACCCGTTGTTGAAAAAAATAAGATTTTAAAAGATATATATGAAACACTCGAGATGAGAGTGGGGATGAGACTAGCAGATAACATGAGGGACGAACAGCTAGAGGAGTTTGAGGGACATATTCAGAAAAAAGATCAAGCTGCAGCATTGAAGTGGCTTGAAACTAATTTCCCGGATTATAAAGATACCGTAGCTCAAGAAATAGAAAAATTGAAGCAAGAAATCACTCAAGCCGCACCACAGATTTTAATAGAGTTACAGAAATCGACAGCTGACAATTTAGCTTGATAATAAGAAACGATTTTTGTAACCCGATATAAATGAGGATATATTCATTTCAGGCTTTCCGATTGGTTTTAGTTTTAAGATGTCTAAGCTGTTTGTCGCACATTTGATATTCATAGATTTTTTATCGTAAGATATTGATCCGGGTCTACCGCTCGAATTATTAAAATTAACTGCTGTTATTATTACTGGGATATTGTATATTTTAGTAAAACTTTTCGGCCAATAAGTAAATGCCCTAATCTCTCTTTCAATCTGTTCTGCCGGTTTATTCCAGTCAATACGACCGTCTTCTTTAGTAAGTTTTCTAGAATACGAGACGGGTACTTTACTTGACTGTGCATACGGGGCTATTTCCCCTGATAAATACATCGGTAGGTATTTTTTTAACATCGAATTACTCAAAGCTATTAAACTATCAGTCAGTTCTACGCTATTTAGCTTTTTAATTTGAATTTCTTCTTGAGCGATTAGATTGCCTTCGTCTATTCCGGTATTGATTAGCATTAGACTCACGCCAGTTAATTTGTCTCCGCTTAGAATTGAAAATGAGATTGGATCCGCTCCTCGCCAGGCGGGAAGAAGACTAAAATGGCTATTAATTATGCCTAGCCTAAAGTGATTGATTACCTTGGCAGAAACAATAATTCCATAGTCGATAAGCACCCCAAGCTCACTAGTAAAAATATTCTCTCTAAATAACTCATCTAATTCGTTTTTATTGGTTGGTGTAAATAATTTAATACCAAGTTTCAGTGCTGTATCAATAACGGGTACTGGGTCTCTGGAAGATGATTGCTTAGGTTTTGTAATAACTGCTTCTATATCGAAGCTGTTCGATAGTAATTCGAGAGATTTAGCTGCTACAGAGCCACTACCAAAGAATACTACTGTTTTTGATTTCTTTATCATAATCTAATTGCTCTAATTCACCCGATTTTGTTAATTTGTAAAATGCTTTCGGACTATTTTTAATATAGTCGATAAATAGTTTACCATTAGTATGGTCTATTTCATGTTGCAATATCCTGGCTATGAAACCTTCTAAGTTTAGCTTAATTTTATTGCCATCTAGATCCAGAGCCCTAAGCCTAATCTTAGAAAACCTTTTTACCTTACCGTATATATCAGGGACGCTTAAGCATCCTTCGTAATCTTCGATTTCTTCTCCCTCGTACTTAGTGATTTCTGGATTGACAAAAACTCTAAAAGTTAAGTCAGTTTTATCATCAAAATTATTTCTAACCACAACAACTCTAAATGATTTATCTATTTGTACTGCAGCTAATGCGACACCTAATTCATGATCACGACTATTCTCCCAGTCAATTACTGACAGTATCATGTCGTTAGCTAATTTTTTAGTGTCCTCATTTATTACACCTATTCTTACAGACCTTTGTCTCAACACCCGATTGGGTAATTTAATTATATCTTCTTTAGTCATCTTGTGTGAAATTATAAACTATCTGTAGCTACATTAAAAATATAGATTTTTTTACAACAAATTGTTTGGATCAATATCATAGAACCAATCATTCGGAATTTTTGATATTACGTCTAATAAATTTTGTCTGTTTTTTGACTTAAGCACAAATTGCCAGACGTACTTGTCATTAACTTTTTCATGAAAAGCTGGCGCCGGGTCCGATATTTTCACCTGAATATTTAAGCCTCTAATCTGGTTTATCAATTCCAAGCAGCCATGCTTAGCCTTATCGGCGCTAGTTTTTTTGCAATATATTTTAAGCATAAAAACAAATGGGGGAAACAAATATTTTTTCCTTAAATACAGTTGATCGTTGTAGAAAGTAGTGTAGTCCCTAGACATGGCAGCGTTTAAGGCTACGCCACTAGTATTATAAGTTTGAACAACAATTCTGTTTGAGGCTTGGTGCCCTCTGCCGACCCTTCCAATTACTTGTAGTAGGGTTTGGAAGCTTTTTTCCTCAGAACTAAAGTCAGGGAAGGTAAGGTTTTGGTCTGCCATGACTATCCCGACGGTAGTAAGTTTTGGTAAATCTAGACCTTTTGTTATTATCTGAGTTCCAATTATTATATCGGTTTTACCTTGACTAATATCTAGGTAATTCTTCTCTAATTTATCTTTTGCTAAATTATCCTTGTCGAACCTTTTTATCTTGCTAGATGGAAAAAACTTTTTTAATTCTACTTCTATGGCTTTGGTACCGACCCCTTTATAAATAATGTCATGACTGTTACATACCGGACACTTTGATGGCGCTTTTTGTTTATAGCCACAACTGTGACAAATAACTGAGTGATGATCTGCATGGTAAGTCATGGATGTGTTGCAGTTTGGACACAATGCTCTCCAGCCACAATTACGACACAAAATAGCTGCGGCTGTGCCTCTACGATTCAAAAATACTAAGGATTGTTCGTTGTTATCTAGACTATTCTTAATTGACTCCAACATTTTATCCGACAACCAAGTCGATTTGCTGAATAAGGATTTATCAGACAAGTCTATTATTGTAATTTGGGATTTATTTTCAGTTCTATAGGGTATCGCAGGATTTATCATTCGAATAATCGGAATATGCTTCTGGGTAAATAAATAATAGTCTGCAATCAGAGGACTAGCGGTTCCCATAATTAATTTTGAATTTGTAATTTCTGATAGTTTTGCGGCCACCCTGGTTGTTTGGTAAAATGGAGCGCTATCTTGTTTATAACTGGAATCATGCGCTTCGTCTATTATAATGAGCCCCAGGTTATTAACGGGTGTAAATAGCGCTGACCTTGGCCCTACAACAATAATAGGCGACTTAGAAGTAAGTATTTTCTCCCAATTTTCTCGCTTAGCTTTTTCGCTAAGTCCAGAATTCATAGTAATTACTTTGTCGGGAAAATAATCTTCAATAGATTGAACTATCTGTGGCGAAAGACCAATTTCTGGTACTAAGACTATAGTTGATTTTGATTTAGATAGTGCATCGTCAATTAGCTCCATATATACTCTAGTTTTTCCCGATCCGGTATTGCCGTGAATTAAAAAACTTCTAGAGTTGGATTGTTTGATAGTTTTTATCGCCAGAGATTGTTCTGTAGTTAATTCAGGCATAGTTTTCTTAATATTTGATTCTGAGTCTTCTTGTTTGATAGAGCTTTTTACTTTAGCAATGCTGTTCGGTACAAATAATTGCAAATGAGCAGACGAAGTAGATGGGTAGTATTCTATTATCCATTGGAGCAGACGTGTAGCGGATTTCGGCAGGTTTTTACTATGAACCAAATTATCTATTGGTTTGGTATTAAATTTAGGAATACTCGTAGTCGATTTAATCACCCCCAGAACTGTTTTATTGCGGAATGGCACTAATACTATGTTTCCAGCACTTAATTTTTTATCACTATGATAGGTCAAAGCCGATGAGCTTCTGAACTGTTTTGTACTTACCCATATATCATAATAATAAGTCATTGATTACCCCTTGTATAGCTATTCTATCAAAAAATCTTGTAATAATAATTAGCATGTCCTATAATTCGTGTTGTTACAATAACAATGTGAGGAAATATGTTGGATGTTTTTATTACTTCAAGAGTTAGACGCAAAATAGTTATAATATATGCTAAATATCCTGATTTTAAAACTCACGTAAGAGGATTGGCCAAATTAATAAAGGAAGACGCTGGCAATATACAGCGCGAACTAAAACGTCTTGAAAAAGCAGGATTTCTTATTTCAGAGAAGCAAGGTAATACAAAAATATACTATACCAACAAACACTTTATCATTTTTAAAGAATTACAAAGTATAGTGTTGAAATCACAACGAGTCAACACTAGGCGGCCACAATTTAAAGAATAGTAATGATAATACTTGTAATTTCTTAGGTGTTAGGGTATATTTGTTAGATAAATGATACAGGTAACTAGAAAAGACAACAAAGAACCACTAGAGAATCTTTTGAGAAGATTCACTAGGAAAGTTCAGCAAAGTGGAGTTTTGATTGAGTCTAAACAGATTCAACGTCTCGAAAAAGGACTTAGCAAGTCAGAAAGACGAAAGCAAGCCATCACTCGAAGAGCAAGAAGAGCAGTCAAAGTTAAACGAATGAAGCTTGGTTTAAAATAAAAATAAGCGGAAACAAAAACTGTTTCGTTAATTGTTAAAAAACTGTAAACTTTTAAATAGGTTATTTAAATTTATGATAATTTTTCTAGGAGTTGCAGGATCAGGAAAAAGTACTCAGAGTAAACTATTGTCTGAATCGTTAGGCTACAGTTATATCTCTGTAGGTGAATTATTGCGTAAAATATCCAACCAACAAATACAAAAGAAGATGTATAGTGGCGATATGCTTGATGACAATATTGTTATTGACGTAGTGGAAGATGCAATAAAAAACATTCCAGTAAGTGAAGAAGTGATTATTGATGGTTTCCCAAGAACGCTGCATCAGGCGGAATGGATAGTTGCAAAACGAGATCTTGGATTAATAAGAGTTATTAATATTGAAATCAATTTGCCAGAAATTATCCAACGACTTAGGGCAAGAGCTAGGCCAGATGATAATGTCGAAGCAATCAGAAAAAGAATTGATGAGTATAATAGTTCTATAAATCCTATCCTAGAAGAATTTAGATCTAATAATATATGCGTATGTAATATAGACGGATCCCTGGGCCCCAAAGAAGTGCACGAGCAAATCAAGAAGTATATTATAGAAAATCATAAGGTTGAAATTTGATGTTTACATCAGTAAAAAATAAAATTGAAATTGAGCATATGCGTGAATCCGGAAGGATCCTGAGTTATATATTAGATCATTTATCTACCAGAATTTCTGAGGGTATGACGACAAAAGATGTAGCCGATATCGCCAAAAATGAATTAAAACCTACGGGAGGGCTCCCAACATTTTTGGGTTATTATGGCTTCCCAGACGTGATTTGCATTTCAATAAATGACGAAGTAGTTCATGGCATACCTAGGCGCAGTAAAATAATTAAAAATGGGGATATAGTTAGTCTTGATTTTGGCGTTACTTTTAACGGAATGATTACCGACTCTGCTATAAGCATCATTATCGGTTCTCCTAAAGATGAAAAGCATGCTGCATTGGTTAGTAATACCCGGAAATCATTAATGAGAGGCATAGCTGCAGTTACTGACGGAGTTAAGGTTGGAGATATCAGTAGCTCTGTTCAAAAAGTATTAGATAATTATAAATATGGTATAGTTCGCGAACTCGTTGGCCATGGAGTCGGACATAATTTACACGAAGAACCAGATATACCAAATTACGGGTTTAAAAATACTGGACCTATGCTTAAGAGTGGTATGACTGTTGCTATAGAACCAATGGCTACGCTTGGAAGCCACGATGTTATTCAGGACGACGATGGATGGACTATTAGAACGGCTGACGGGTCAATGGCGGCTCATTTTGAACACACAGTACTGGTCACCAATGAGGGTTATGAAATTCTAACTAAAAATACTTGATAGGGTAAGAGATCAAGGAGTATAGTTTAAGGATGCAAGATAAAAATCAAAAATATTATGTAGGGCTTGATATTGGTACGAGTGCCATAAAGTGCATAGTTGGAACAGATAACCCAGACAATCCACAGCATCCAACAATAATAGCTCATAGCGTAGTGCCTAACGACGGTATAAGGAAAGGTGTCGTTGTGCATATCGACGACGTAGCGGATGCGATTGTCGCAGCTATTAGTGAAGTAGAAAGAATTGCTGGCTTTGAGATAACTAAAGCAACAGTCAATATAAACGGCGCCCATGTTAATGGCATAAATTCTCACGGAATTATTGCTATCAGTTCTGCTAATAAAGAAATTACTTCAGATGATTGCTTAAGAGTTGAAGAGGCGGCAACTATCATGCAATTGCCACAAAATAAAGAAATAGTGCAGGTTTTTGCCAAAAACTATATTCTTGATGGACTAAGTGATATAAAAGACCCAGTAGGCATGACTGGCGTAAGGCTCGAGGTAGATACACATATAGTAACTGCTTCATCCCCCAGTCTAAAAAATCTATATACGGTTTTAGACAAGGCCGGGATAGATCTCAATCATCTTACTGTTTCTAGTCTAGCTTCTGCAGAAGTTGTGCTATCAAGACAGCAAAAAGAATCAGGAACTATTTTGTTAGATATAGGTTCTAGCACTACTAATATAGTAGTTATAGAAGACGGTGAAATTCAGCATATAGCAGTATTGCCTATAGGCGGAACCAATATTACTAATGATTTGGCTATAGGGCTGAAGACGGATATAGATATAGCCGAAGAAGTTAAGGTTAAACACGTAAACCTAGGCAAAGACAGTTCGGCTAATGAGTGGGAAGTTGAATTCAAATACCAAGGCGAAAATTATTCATTTTCTTTACCTGATATAAAAATGATTGTAGAGGCAAGGCTGGATGAATTATTTGATTATGTAAACAAAGAGTTACAAAAGATTAATAAGGTTAGAAAATTACCTGGAGGCGTGGTTATAGTTGGTGGTACGGCAAATTTGCCAGGGATTGAGATATTGGCAAAGGAAAAATTGGAGCTAGTCTCTAGAGTAGGGGTAGTTAATAAACTTTATGGGGGCATAAAAGAAGTCGAAGACCCTAAATTTTCGGCAGCAATTGGTCTAATGGCATATGATTCTTTGCTAGGTGATGAACAAATATTTGACGGCGTAAATATGGGTTCAAAGAAACAGACACTAGTTGAGTTAAAAAATAAATTAGTCAATAAATTTAAATAATAATTTGCATAAATTTTAGTAATTGCTTCAAGGTGTCCACTGGACAAATGAAGACATTTATATATAATTCAATACATAAACTAAGACCTTAAATAAAATAAGAAGGATAAAATGCCACAAGTTGCACCAACTATCGAAACATTTGCTAGAGTAAAAGTCGTAGGAGTAGGCGGAGCCGGTGGAGCTGCGGTCAACCGCATGGTTGAAGCCGGTGTATCTGGGGTAGAATTCATAGCCATAAATACTGATGCGCAAGCATTACATTTTTCCAAAGCTCAACAAAAAATTCATATTGGTAAGGATGCAACGAAGGGGCTTGGTGCGGGAGCAGACCCCTCTGTTGGTAAAAAAGCTGCCGAAGAATCCTTCGAAGAGATTAAAAAAGCCGTTGAGGGCGCTGATATGGTATTCATTACTATTGGTGCTGGAGGTGGAACAGGTAGTGGCGCTGGCTCAATCGTTGCCCAGGCCGCTACTGATGCGGGAGCATTAGTTATCGCTTTCGCCACTAAACCCTTTGCATTCGAGGGGGACAAGAGAAGACGAAATGCAGAGACTGCTGTTGATAATCTGAGAAAAACAGTAGACACGTTAATAGTTATTCCAAACGATAGACTACTTCAAACAATAGATAGGCAAACTCCGCTACTAGATGCATTTAAGGTTGCTGATGACGTGTTGAGGCAGGGGGTTCAGGGAATAACTGACCTTATTACAGTACACGGACTTATTAACTTAGATTTTGCTGACGTTAAGACTGTAATGAAGAATTCAGGATCCGCATTAATGGGAATTGGGCGCGCTAGTGGCGAGAGTCGAGCGGTCCAGGCCGCCCAGCAGGCAATTGATTCACCTCTACTCGATCTATCTATTGATGGAGCTCGAGGGATTTTATTCAATGTTATTGGTGGATCAGATATGACGATGCATGAAATTAATTCTGCCGCTGAGATTATTACTGCTGCCGCAGATCCAGATGCAAATATTATGTTTGGAGCAACCATAAACCCTGACCTAGAAGGGGAGATGATTATTACTGTAGTAGCAACTGGTTTCGATTCATCTTATTATGGTATGAGATCTAAGTCTAGTAATACTTCGGCGCCGACTGAAAAAATAATTAAGGATCTTGATATTGATCTTGAGGGTAAGGATAATACTGAAGTTAGCAACGATAGTTTTACTAACGACGAGCCATCAATTGATATGTGGAGTGATGAATCTAATGAGATGGAAGCTAGTAGTAAAAAAATAGACGAGGAAGATGAGGTTATTGAACACGTCAACAAAAAAGATGATGAAGAAGGGGATGATTTTAAAGACGTTGAGAAACCTTCATTCTTAC
The DNA here is from genome assembly GCA_021781215.1 of bacterium. Classification (GTDB taxonomy): domain Bacteria; phylum Patescibacteriota; class Saccharimonadia; order Saccharimonadales; family DATKHC01; genus JAJXXC01. Next base: position 685 of record JAJXXC010000002.1, on the reverse strand, counting down.
GGAGACTAAAGAAACGCAAGGAAAACAAAGAAAACTCGGATAATCTACACCAGTAGTTAGCTCGCAGTGACTATATTTACAGATATAAAAATAAGTAAATAAAACAGCATTTTTTATTTGCATAGCGCTAGTTGTAGCGCTATTATAGTTTGTATAGACGCTATATATGGATAAAAAATATGGCGATTGTACGTTCATATTGAACAAAGGAGGTGTGCAATGAAATGTAATCAATGTCATCAGGATCAAACTAAGGTGATTGAATCTCGCGACGTGGCAGATAATGTTGCTATAAGAAGAAGAAGAGTTTGCACTAACTGCAATCATCGCTTTACAACCTACGAGAGGATAGAGCATCCTCAAATTATTGTAATAAAAAACGATGGTACCAGGGAGCTATTTAGTCGTGAAAAATTATTAATTGGGCTAAACAGCGCAAGCGAGAAAACCACAGTTACGTCTTTGCAATTAGAGAGGCTCGTTAATGATATAGAGCAACAACTATATGCTAGTGCGGATCTTGATATCGAATCATCTAGGATAGGCGAGATGGTAATGAATAGATTAAGCCTGCTCAATGAAGTTGCATATGTCAGATTTGCCAGTGTTTACAGGCGATTCCAGGATATAGCAGGTTTTGAGAAGGAGTTGGTAAAAATTCGGGAGACAAAAATGGATAAAGCCC
>JAJXXC010000006.1 GCA_021781215.1 bacterium | reverse complement strand
GGTTGTTTGTTGATGACACAGCGCCCACCGAGATGTACACACTTTCCCTACCCGACTCTCTTCCGACCTTAGCAGCCGTGGTGTAGCCACCGATTTCGTAGAGGTAGCTATTGTAGGCCACTGAAGTAGCTACGTAAGTAGCAGTTGGCAGGCTGGTGGTGGCGGTCCAAGCACCGATGGTGCCGTTGGCATTAATCGGGGCGTAGTCGACGGTGGTAACACCACTAGGGCCAGAGCTGGTAGTACCACCAATCTCATAAACATAGCTGTTGTAGGCAATTGAAGATGCTATACGTGTAGCAGTTGGCAGGCTGGTAGTGGCGGTCCACCCATTAGGCGGAGATAAAGACCCTCCAGTAAGACCTCCAGTAGATATATTGTTGTTGGTAGAGCTAAAGGCAATGTCTCCTTCGTTATTGCCGGAGGCAAAAGAATTAATACTAGTAACTACTACCGATGGGTCAATGGAGAATTGTCCATGGATGGAACTTAGGTTGGAGGCAATAACGGTCAGGACATTGTTTTTGAAAGATAGTTTAACTTTAGGAGAACTGCTGTTATTGGTAGAGACGGTATGGGTTGGTTGGTTAGTAGTACTATTGCTAGCAGTTGAATTGGTTGAGTTATTGGAGTTTGTTGCTGTAGGGTTGGGAAGAATACCATCAGCGGTCATTAGAGTTGGAGCTGGGATGGCAAAGACTAGGTTGGTTTTCTGCGAGTCTTGTCTAGCTTTAGCAACCTTAAGTTGGTCGCTCGGTGAACCATAGGAGATGTTGCCAAATAGGGCTGGGTTAGCCGAGTAGATACCTAAGTCTCCATTGGCCATCATTCTAGCTTGGAGTGAGGATGGAAGCTTCAGTTTGTAGGAGAGAGTGACAATACCACTAGTTGGAGACTTAGTATAGACTACGTCTTCCTGTACTCCATTGCCTTTGATGGTATAGATATCTTTGGGACTGTTAGCCCCTAGACTCATTGGATAGACTAGATGACCATCTACTTGTTTTCCGGCCATGGCAGAGAACTGTGGGATCATGGTGAAGGAGAGGTTGGAGGTATTGTCGTAGGTGGTGATACCTTGATCGATGTTAGTTGGCAGCTTGGCACTGAACTGGGCTTTAGGGCCAGTGGTACTACCGACAGTCAGGCTACCTGAGGGTGATGAGCTCTTAGGAAACTCGGTGGTGGACTTATTGATGGCTGACTTAGAGAGATAGTAGGCATGAGTCTTAGAGTCATAGCTTAGTTGTGACATTAGGTTCTTGTCTGGTGGACCAATTAGAGCCTGAGTTGCAACTGAAAGGTTATAGCTACGAGCTACTAGCTGGTGGTAATAACTTATTGAGCCAAAGACTACTACTAGGACAACTAGTAGGCTAGCAGTGGCTAGAGTTTTAGCTAGTCTGGGATTGGTTTTATGCAGAGACTTGAAGTTAGATGGGAGGGATTTGAGAGAGCGAGGGAGAGACTTGAGGCTGTGATATAGAGATATTAGGTGGTGAGGTAGATTGCGGACAAAAGATACTAGGGAGTGAGGGAGATTCTTAAGGTGGTGGAGATTGGTGATAGATAGAGCCCTTAGTTTGGAGGGGAGAGTTCTTAGTCTGTGGGGAATAGTCTTGAGGTAGTGTGGTAGAGATTTTAGTTTAGTGGGGAGAGAGATGGTTTTAGAGAAGATTTGCGATAGGTATTTAGAGGAGCTTTTGGGGAAAGTCTTAGAGACGAGCTTTGTGTACGATGCTCTGAAGATTAGTCTTGGTTTTATGTTATTTATCCTACCCATACTTTCCTATACTGTTTTGTCATAAACTAGGGGTTTATAGTCTGTAATTATAAATTAAAAACCTATAGACATAAAGATAATTGCAAGGCTATTGGTGGGGATGAGAGGATTTGAACCTCCACGAGCTAGGCTCACTAGTACCTGAAACTAGCGTGTATACCAATTTCACCACATCCCCGTATTTTAAGATTATAGCCTAAATATTATTGGTTGGTAATTTTAACCTGTTTAATTTCCCAGTTATTAATGTTGCTATAGATGTCAGTGACGGCATTGATCATATAGGGATTGAAGTTATTAATTCGAGGCCTGGTAACGAAAAGATAGTTTGGTTGGTAGAGCGCCAAGGCTGGGTAGTCAGCTTGCCAAGATTGCAAAAATGGCTCGTATTTTATAGCCCTCAAAGCTGGATCCAGCCTAGTTCTTCCGGCGGCCAGTGAATCATCAGCGACAGAAGATTTATACATAGATAGGTTAAGCCCAGGAATTGCGTTTGGTTGAGCTTGTGAACTATCCCAGTAAGCAAAAACGTCTGGATCATTACCTACCACGATACTATAAAGCAACATATCGTAAGTTTTATAGGCTATGACACTTTTTATATCCAACGACGAAAGTTTAACTAACTGGACCTTTACTCCAATTTTTTGCCACTGGCTAATCAATGAATGAGCGGCATTTAGATAGTCCGGGGTATTTTGAGTATAGAGACTGAGTTGTAGCTCTTGGCTGCCCTTATATCTATAGCCATCAGATTTTTTAATCCAACCAAGCGAATCTAGAATTTGATTTGCATCAGATATATTATTAGTCACCTGGTCATATTTGCTAGAATAACCAATCATATTTGGCAATAATGGGCCCTTAACCGGTAGTGCTGGATAAGATAATTGACTCATAACCTGTTGCGTATTAATAGCTTCTGACATGGCCTTCCTCATCTTAACGTCAGATAATATACTGGAATTATTACGATAAAAGACCATGGTCTCAGCAGTAATCGGTATGTGGTAAGTATAAACAGACTGATTCTTAATTAAACTGTTTGGTATGCTATTCATTCCAATCATGGCTTGGATATTTTGACTAGTGAAGGCCTTTAGCAAATCGGCCTCATTAGCATATGTAATTAGGTTAAAGCCACTTAATTTTGGTTTAGTTTGATAATAATAATTATTTGGAATCAGATCAATCCGCTCATTTAGACCGGCAGTCGACGTACCCTGAGTTGTAGTAAGTGAAGCTAGCTTGAATGGTCCAGAACCAATCGGATCAATGTTATTAAAAGAAGAGGACTCTAGCTGAGTAGCTGGAATTGAAGCAAAAATATGTTCCGGTATAATACCATTGGTTAATTCGTCTGGAAATGAACTAAGTGGACTAGAAATCATAAACTTGATGGTTAGATCATTGATTTTAGTAACTTTAATTCCGTACCAATTATTGAATAAACTCGACTGGACATCTGGGTTTTCAATCGTTTGATAAGTAAAAACGACGTCATCCGCAGTCAGTGGTTTGCCATCTTGCCAATGAAGATTTGGCCTCAAGTTAACTGTATAGTTTTGGCCCGACGCATCAACGCTCCATGATTTTGCTAAATCGCCGACTAATTGATTCTTCTGATTAAACTTTAGTAGTCCCGGAAATAAAAGATCCGAAACCGTAGAATTAACATCTCCGGTTGCAAACAATGGGTTAGCGTTAGTAAATAGCCCCACAGCTCCTTCATAAAAAATTCCACCCGAACTATAGCCAGTTTTTTGATAGTACTGACTAATGTCAAAGATCTGAAATAAAGTGATTCCAAGTAGTAAGACTATTAAAGATATCCAAATAAAAATAAATCGCCTAACATCATTAAGCCTATGAAATCGTTTGAATAAATTCTTCTCAAGATTAATCTCAGCCGACTGGTTATAGTCTTCGACCTGTAATCGGCCCCTTTTTATCTTACGACGCCACCTAAGTTTGGTTGCCCTATCTATCATCTAGATCTTATTTTTTAGTTAATAGGTTCACTAGGAGTGTTACTACAAAAACTACTGCAAAGAAAATTGTCAGAAAAAATATTGTCTTCTCTGACCCCCGTCTCTCGGTATTAATCTCACCACTAGACCCGAGTCCAGCACCAAGAGTTGCTCCTCTCATCTGAACCAATATCAGCAAGATCATCATCATCATTGAAAATAGAGTTATGTAATCGTTTAGTGTCATTCTTTATCCAAAATTCTTGATACTATATAGTTTACCAAGCCAATTACCATACCTGCAAGTAACGCGGTTGTAAAATTAGAGATGTAGAGTGATGGATAGACAATGCTAACCAAAATTAGCATCATGGCATTAATAACAATCATAAATAGACCCAAGGAAAAAAGAATTGCTGGGAATGATAGCAAAACCACAATTGGTTTGACTACTAAATTTACTATAGCCAAAATAAAACCCGAGATTATAATAACCCTAAGTTGGTTATTATAATCTATTCGCTGATGCAATAGTCCTGAAGCGATCCAAATCCCAAGCCCACAAACAAACCAGTAGACTAAGAACCTTACGATTGGTCCTTGTTTCATTTAATTAATTATAGTTTAGTTTAGGATTGGAGGCAAGCCGTGGCTTATCTTATAAACACCTTGAGTGTTAACTATAAAATCATCCTCAATTCGAACGCCTATCCCCTCTTCTGGTATATAAATACCCGGTTCAATGGTTAAAATCATGTTTGACTCTAGGGGTTGGCTATAGTTTCCGCAGTCATGTGGATCTAGCCCAAGAAAATGAGAAGTTGAGTGTGGATAATACTTACGTACGTTCTCGGTTGTTACTGAAGCAATTAACCCAAGTGATCTGAGTTGCTCGCCCATAAAAATCTCAACTTCAGACTCGTAATTTTTTAACTCTACTCCAGGTCTAAGCAGTGATGCCGCAAACTCTTGAGTCTCAACTACTGAATTTAAAACTTGTCGTTGGCGCTTGCTTAGATCATCGCCCAGGAAGAGAGTTCTGGTTATGTCGGCCGCATAGTTATCAACTGAAGCCCCAATATCAATTAAAATTAGATCTTTTTGCTTAATCGGCGATTTATTCTGATTATAATGCAGCGTACAAGCATTTACACCGCCGGCTATTATCGGCTGGTAGGCTGGTAGCGAATTTCTTTTTCTAAATTCACTTAAAACCACTGCCTCTATCTCATATTCAAAATTATATTTATTTAGATTTTTGTTGATAATTTTGATAGTATTAGTGGTCATTTTAACGGCCTTGGTTATTGCGCTAATCTCCGGTTCCTGTTTAATCACCCGCATCTGAATAACGTGTTCACTGATGTCTAGTAATTTTATTTCCGGATTAATCAGCTTAATCTTGTTAATCAAAAGCTCCCTAGCTGGGTTTGGATAAAAATCAAGCTCCTCGCTGCTGACGCTTAAATTAGGCAATATGGCCGAATGTCCAACTTTCTTCAATCTATTAGTTAGTTTTTTCCATCCCAGTGTCTCGTCGTAAATATTATCTATTCCTGAGGTTTGGGTTAGCGCCTGGTAGTCGACTACACCGTCAGCAACTTCACTAAAGGCTGAGCGTTTTGGGATAATTAAGTATTCGTCGTCTCGGTCAACTACCAGTACTAGTCCGGGTAAATTTATGCCAGTAAAATACCAAAAACTACTGTCCTGCCTAAATGGATAAGTATTGTCTGAGTTTTGTTGTAAAACAAGGTTGGCGGCGAATACTATAGGCGCCGTACCCATAAATAAACCCCTCAGCTTTTTACGATTATTGATAAAAAAATCTTGATTAAATATTTCTTGATTCATAAAAACTGACTATTTTAGATTTAATTTAATTAATTTTGCCCGCTTTGCCCCTATTAATTTAGCGAGCTCTAGCTCATCGGCCTCAGCAATCGAGCTGATAGTTTTATATTGTCGCATCAAGGTTTTTCTGGTCTTAGAACCAATTCCATTAATGTCATTAAAAATACTGTGGGTTTGAGATTTGATCTTTAAAACAGTGTGGTAGCTGACCGCAAATCTATGGGATTCATCACGAATTCTTTGGAGTAGTTTTACAATCGACGACGATTTGGGCAACAGAATTGTAGCATAATGATCATTTTCACTAATATATGCCCCTGAGTTACTGAGTTTAGATTGATCTAGTAAAATCATAGACTTATTCAAATCGATAATTATCTCTTCCTCTCTTTTGGCTAAGCCAATCATTGGGATGTTTATACCAGCTTCATCCCTGGCCTTAATCGCTGAACTCAGCTGACCTTTTCCACCATCTATTAAGAAAAGGTCGGGTAGGTGCCATTTGGCTATATTTCGCTGACTGAGTCTTCGCTGGATGACTTCTTCAATGTGTTTAAAGTCATCATTTCCAGGTAGAATCATCTTGAACCTACGGTATTCTTTTTTATTTGGCACTCCATTAATAAAAACCACCATACTGGCGACATTATTCGTACCCTGCATATGAGAAATATCATAGCCCTCAATTCTTTTTGGTATCTTTCCAAGCCCTAGAATGTCAGTTAGACCCGACAATGCTTGATCCTTGCTGATTTCTTGATTCTCCTTGTCTGAGAATACTATCTGATTGGCTAAACTTTTTAGATCATTCAATTGGTTGCGAAAAATAGCAGCTAACTCGAACTTATGCTCGCGAGCGGCTAAATTCATATCTGCTTCAATTTCTTTAACTAGTTTTTGTTTATCACCAGATAAGTAAGAAATTAATCTTCGTAAATTTTTTCGGTAATCTTTGAGTGACGTTTTGTTCTCTTCTAGACCAGGGCATAAGCCCAACTGATATTGCAAACAAATCCGTTTAGGTACCAAACCCTCGTGAGTCGAATATGGAAAGATTTTACGTAAAAATTTTAGAGCTCGCTTTATCGGTACTGCACTAGTATACGGCCCAAAATATTTAGCTCCATCATCTAGAGGCCTTCTGGTCAGAGTAACCGTGGGATGGTCGTCACTATAGTTAATTCTAATATAATTTAGACTCTTATCATCTCTTAGCAAGATATTATATTTTGGCAAATATCTTCTAACTAACTCAGCTTCAAAAAATAAAGCATCAATTTCGGTATCACAAACAATCCAATCAAAATCAGCTATTTCATTTACTAGAGCTCTGGTCTTAAGGTCTTGATTTCGACTATTTTGAAAATACTGCCTTACTCGGTTGCGTAAATTAGCAGCCTTGCCAATATAGATAATATTGTTTTTCTTGTCTTTATGAAAATAGACTCCGGGAGTAGTAGGTACTGTAGATAATTTTTTAGTAAAATCGAGTTTCATACGCTACCCGGGCCTTAATCTTTAAAAGATTTAAGCTGTTTCAGTAGATTTTTCAGCGTTTTCAGCTTCAGCTTCAGCCACGGCCTCTTCCTCAGCAGCTGTTTCTTCGGAAAGCTGAGCCTTAGTCTCTTCAACTGCGACAATTAAAATATCTGGCTCAGTAATGATAGTGACTCCGGCAGGAACTACAATGTTTTCAACAGTTAATTTATCACCAATCTCAGCTAGTGAAGAAATGTCTAGGGTTAAGCTATCTGGTAGATTCTTAGGCAATGCCTCGATCTCAATAGTGTCTAAGTGAGGTATTAGCAGTAAACCAAGCTTCTGCGCGGGTGAATCACCGGTCATTAATATTGGTACTTCGGTAGTCACTTTCTCATCTTGTCTAATAGCCTGAAAAACGATGTGATCGATTAGGTTTTTTACGGGGCTAATGTCTACTTCTTTAATAATCACGGTCTCATGTTTTCCATCAATGTTGAGTTGAACTGGATGATGCTTGCCTGCAACTTTAAATGCTTTTGCAATATCAGAGTAAACTCCCATGACTATTATTGATGGCTTGCCATGATCATGAATAACGGCTGGAATAAATCCATCCTTCCTAATCTTAGCAAGTCCCTTGCCTATAACTTCTCTTTTTTGCAATTCTAATACAATGTCTTCACTACTCATTTATAATTTTTTCCTCTTTCGTTTGCCTATTGTTAACTATTATATCATTTTTTTTGAGAGAGTAGACTTTAGATTATAAAAAAAGTATCATTAATGAATGTTTAACATAGCCAATATCATTCAGTCACACAGTCAATTAATCAGTTTACTGATCATTTCGGCTATAATTTTTACCGAATCCGGAATTCCAATAGGCTTCTTTCTGCCAGGCGATACTCTACTATTTACTGCCGGGTTTTTTGCATCACAAAGATATATTAATATTATTACCTTAATTATTGTTGTTATAGTCGCTAAAGTTCTTGGTGGAGTAGTCGGATATTATATTGGTGATCAAACCGGACGAAAATTATTTACCAAAAAGGATAGTTTGTTTTTTAGGAAAGATTACCTAGAGTCAGCTGAAGTTTTTTATAGAAAAAATGGCGGCAAGGCAGTAGTCCTTGGACAGTTCGTGCCAGTAGTTAGAACTTTTTCGCCAGTTGTTGCCGGTTTTAGCGAAATGTTCTTTAAGAGTTTTATGTTCTACAATTTTCTAGGAGCTTTTATATGGGCAGTAGCCGTACCATTACTTGGCTATTGGCTAGGCCATCGCGTGTCCAACATCGATAAATACATCCTGCCGATTGTCGCCCTAGCAATTATTGGAACTTTAATCCCAATAATCTGGCATTTATTCATTGGTCGAAAGAAAATGTCTAAACCTAAGTCAACTGACTCTTAGTTTTTAAGATAAGATTTTAAGTAGTGTCCGGTTGAAGAAATTTGGTTTTTCGATACCTGTTCTGGCGTACCCTCGGCTATAATTTGACCACCATTAACTCCACCCTCAGGACCCATATCAATAATCCAGTCGGCATTTTTAATAACGTCAAGATTATGCTCAATAATAATCATGCTATTTCCTGAATCAACTAAAGCATGTAAGACATCTAACAGTTTTGACACATCCGCCATGTGCAGCCCGGTAGTTGGCTCATCCAATATATATAGAGTCCTGCCGGTTGGTCTTCTAGACAATTCAGTAGCTAACTTTATTCGCTGAGCCTCACCACCGGATAAGGTCGTTGCAGATTGACCAATCGAAATATAGCCAAGCCCGACATCGACTAGGGTTTGAAGTTTTCTAGCTATTGAGGGAATATTTTGAAAAAAATCCAACGCCGTCTCACAGGTCATTGATAAAACGTCGCTTATATCCTTACCCTTATAGTGAATCTCTAAGGCTTCGCGGTTATAGCGCTTGCCCTTACATACCTCACAAGTAACATATACATCGGGTAAAAAATTCATCTCAATCTTAATTATTCCATCGCCCGAACAATGTTCGCATCTACCGCCCTTAACGTTAAAGCTGAATCTACCGGCCGAATAACCCCTTAATTTAGCCTCTGGAGTCATAGTAAACAATTCACGGATAGGAGTGAACAATCCGGTATAGGTTGCGGCATTACTTCTAGGGGTTCGACCAATTGGTGATTGATCAATAATAATTACCTTGTCAAGATTCTCTATTCCCTGGATATCTTCGTGTCGGCCAGGTACACTATTAGCTCTCATTAATCTGGCCGATAACTCTTTAGCCAAAATATCATTAATTAACGTCGACTTACCTGAACCCGATACGCCACTTACTACCACCAACATCCCTAGTGGTATATTGGCATCAACATTTTTTAAATTATGTTCTCTGGCATTAACAATCTTCAGTGACTTGCCATTACCTTTGCGACGTTTAGCAGGAATCCTAATCCGTTTTTCACCCCTTAAATATTGACCAGTTATACTATCTTTAGTTTTTTCTACCTCCGCTGGCGTACCTTGAGCGACTATTTCACCACCGTGAATTCCAGCTCCTGGACCAATATCTATTAAATAATCTGACGTCCTAATGGTTTCTTCATCGTGTTCTACTATTAACACACTATTACCGATATCTCTTAGATGTTTTAGGGTAGTAATTAATTTATCATTATCTCTTTGATGCAAGCCAATACTAGGCTCGTCCAAGACATACAATACGCCCATTAGCCCTGAACCAATCTGGGTAGCTAATCTTATTCTTTGAGCCTCACCGCCAGAAAGGGTAGTCGCGCTTCTAGCTAGATCTAAGTAGTTAAGCCCGACATTTTTCATAAATAGCAGTCTGGCATTAATTTCCTTAAGAATTTGACTAGCTATCTTTAGATCCAATTCATTTAATTTCAGCTTATTGAAAAACACAATTGCATCATCGACCGAATACTCACAAACATCCATAATCGATTTATCATCTACAGTAACGGCTAGAACTTCCGGCCTTAATCTTCGACCATTACAAACCTCACAAGGCAATTCGCGCATAAATTTCTCAATATCTCGACGCATAAATTCACTGTCTGTTTCTTTATAGCGTCTGCCCAGATTGATGATAACTCCTTCATAAGTAGTATTAAAAGCCTTGCCACTGCCAAGCTCAATTCTATAAGTCGTATCTCCAGTACCATACAAAATCCGATCCATATCGGCTTTTTTCAGTTCGGCGGTAGGCACATGTAATGAGAAACCAAAATGATCAGCTACTGCCTGTAATTTCTTCATATACCAAGTATCCATATTGATTCGATTAAACGGTCTAATTGCGCCTTCAGCAATGGTCAAACGACCATTGGGTATGACTAAGTCAGGATCAGCTACTAATTTAACTCCAAGACCGGTGCAGGTCTGGCAAGCTCCATGCGGACTATTAAAACTAAATGATCGAGGTTCTAGCTCAGGAATACTAATATCCGGATGATCAGTGCAGGCAAACATTAGGCTATATTGATGCTCATGATTTTTGTTATCAACTTCTATAACCGTCAAATTTCCACTAGCAATCTCTAATGCCTGCTCAATAGATTGAGTTAATCTGCTGCGAGATTGTTGATCATTAACTAAACGATCGACGACTACATCAATATTATGCTTATAGTTCTTGTCTAGCTCAGGGAACTCATCAATGGCATAGATAATGCCATCAACTCTAACTCGCGCAAAACCAGCTCGGCTATATTGTTCAGGAATATGCTCAAAAGATCCCTTCTTGTCAGTAATTAAGGGGGCTAGAATGATTAACTTGCTATCAATCGGTAGTGATGCCACTTTATCGACAATAGCGTCTGTAGTTTGACGTGAGACTGGTTTAAAACAAACTGGGCAGTGAGGCACTCCAATCCTGGCATATAAAAGTCTAAGGTAATCATAAATCTCAGTAACTGTAGCGACCGTACTTCTAGGGTTGCGACTAGACGACTTCTGATCAATGCTAATCGCTGGACTTAAGCCATCAATCTGGTCAACATCAGGTTTCTCCATTAATCCTAAGAATTGCCTAGCATATGAGCTAAGAGATTCAACATAGCGTCTCTGGCCTTCGGCATAAATAGTATCGAAAGCTAGACTAGATTTTCCAGAACCCGACAAACCGGTAATAACTACCAGTTTATTCCTAGGGATTACTACATCAATGTTCTTAAGATTGTGTTCCCTGGCGCCTTTAATAACTATATTATTATCACTCATTTGAATCGACATAGTATACGCTAAAATACGAAGTTAATCCAGGCCTACGGACAACTCCCAACGATCACTAGTCTAAATCACTCGGCAATATGGACTCAACATATAATTTGATTTCTTCCAATAAATATCTTTGATTTTGTGTTAACGAACTATCTTTTTCCAAACTAGCTAACTCTGTAACAAATTTACTTAACCTGCTACTAGGGCCGCCGTCAAATAATAACTTCTGTCTGTATGCTTCGTATTCATTCATTTCTTCAGAATTTAAATATTTAGGATAATTTCTAGCCTTATATAGAAGAATTAACCGATTAAGCCTATTGTCATTAAAAATATGCTCACTGGGCGATAATAATTTAGGGTCAGCGTCCCTAATTTTTGTAAGTTTAGCTGAATCGCTCTTATCAAAGAACTTATCATATAACTCGAAATCAACTGAGTCGGAATCAAAATTTCGATCTGAATATATTCCATTAAAGATTTTTAAGGCTTTGGTGCTGAGTTCATGATCATACTTTTTCAAGTCAGCTAGGTGTTGATTAATAGTCGTCTTGTTTAGCCCAATACTTAATTCAGATGATTCATCGAGTACCGACAAAGGCGCTAGAGCTGGACACTTATTGGGCTTAATTACAAAAAATGGAGTAGATGTAGCTTCATCTTCTCGATTAATAATCGCCTTGAGCTTATCGATAGACATATCAGCAAAAACCAATGGATCTTGCCTGAGATCATAAACTAAAATTCCTCCATCCTCGAAGTCGGCCAAGTAAATAATTGCAGTTGTTTTTTGAGGATGAGCTGAATATCCGCCAAATGTATAGACCAGGGGCATACCTTCATGAAGCAGTTTAACTATGCTGTTCTTGTTTGGCATATTAGCACCTAAATAACTAAACAATTTTGGTTGATGTTTTTTGATTAATTTAGCTACTTCTATTAGGGCTACAACATCAGACATGGCGTCGTGAGCCGCCTGGTGCTCAATATTATTTGCTCCAGTAATATCAGTTAATTTATTAGTGGAGATATTGTCATCTCCGGTCGGCCAATTAATCCCTTCCGGTCTTAGAGAGCGAGTCATCCTAATAACGTCAAGTAAGTCCCATCGTTTGCGATCATCTTTATAATGCCACTCATATGGATCGTAGAAGTTGCGATAATTAGTGTATCGCATAAACTCATCATCAAATCGAACATTATTGTAGCCGACAAAAGTTGTTTGAGGCACAGATATTTGCTGATTAAAAATCTTTAGAAATTCTGCCTCGCTAATACCATCTGCCAATGTCATTTGCGGGGTTATTCCGGTTACCATGATTGCCTGAGGAGACGGTAGGCTATCATTAGCCAATTTAACTAGAAAATTGTAAGGTTGGCCAATTGACTTTAGATTAGCGTCCGTTCTCTGGCCGGCAAACTGCATAATCCGAGATTCTTTAGGATTAAGCCCTGATGTCTCGAGGTCATAAAAGAAATAGCTTTCAGACATAACTAATATTCAATCTGGCCATTGTCACCAATTGTAATCTTATCACCGTCTTTAACTCCCTTTCTCTGCAGCTCACGGATAATACCCATTTTCTTCAAAATATCTCTAAGCCTGGCTACTGATTGACTATTAGTAAAATCGGTTCTTGAAGCAAACTGTTCAATCTTATAACCCAATACCCTATAGCTGCCATCATTCACTATGACTTCCCAACTAGTTTTCTCTGGACTCAATGTAATCACCGGCAACTGGTTAGAAATCTTTTTGTTGACCCTAGCCTGTTTTGCCCGTTGTTTCAAAACTATAGTTTTCAGCTGTTTTAATAATTCATCTACACCTTCTTTAGTTAGAGAAGAGATGGCATATACTTCCGGTTTTTTTGTAAGTCTTTTCTTAAATTCAACTAATTTCTGACTAAGTAAGTCCTTATCCAGGCCATCGATTTTAGATACCACAATAAGTTCTGGTTTTTTTGTCAGGTCTATATCATAAGCCTTAAGCTCGGCCTTAACCTCAGAGTATGAAGTATATAAATCGTCACTGTAAGCGTCTATTAAATGAACCAGGACTACAGTTCGTTCGATGTGTTTTAAAAAATCTATCCCCAGTCCCTTGCCCCTACTTGCTCCTTCAATAATTCCTGGTATATCGGCGAATAACAGACTGGTTTGTTGATCAACATCAACCACCCCAAGATTAGGAGTTAGGGTCGTAAACGGATAGTCAGCTATCTCAGGCTTCGCATTACTGAGACTACCCAATAAAGTAGATTTACCGGCATTAGGCAGACCGATTAAACCGACTTCGGCAATAATTTTAAGTTCGATGTCTAGTTTTTTCTCACGGGTAATCTCACCTTTTTCGGCAAAACCCGGTGCTTGCCTAACTGAAGATACGAAGTGAGCATTACCAAATCCACCCCTTCCACCGGGAGCAATAACTACTTTTTGATCATCGGCAATAAGATCGGCCAGTACATTACCCTCACCTTCGGTTATAACAGTTCCGACCGGTACCTTAATAATTACATCCTTGCCATTTCTGCCGTGTTTTTTTTGCTTTAAGCCGTTGCCACCATTCTCGGCAACTATTACCTTATTATGACGAAAGCTGCTTAGGGTGTTTTCATTCCTACTGGCAGCAAAAATAATATCTCCACCCTTACCGCCATCGCCACCATCAGGACCACCTCTATCAACAAATTTTTCTTGCCTATAGTTAATAGACCCGTTGCCACCGTTGCCTGACTTTATCGTTACCTTAGCTTTATCTACAAACATAATCTATTAAAATCATATCTGATATAACTTCAAAGGGCAAAGTTATATTTTTCGCATAACTAATAGATGTATCTATTTTGTCCCAACTGGTTGGCCGGTATCGTCCGAGTATCTACGACATCCCAACCCCTCCAGTTCATCTCAGAAATAGTGACACTTCCGTCAGCATTTACCGCCTCTACATAGGCGACATGCCCCAATGGAGAAATATAACTACTAGGGAACCACATGACAGCTCCAACCTCAGGAGTTAAACCAGTTCTTAGGCCGTCTAATTGAGCAATGTAATACCATGTATCTGCATTACCCAAATTTTTGGGTATTGGGTTTCCTACTGAATTTCGTTTTCCCGCCACATACCACGTACATTGTCCAAAGTCATATCCATTAGCACCATATATAGTTGATGCGCCGAAAGTGTAGTTGTAATTTACATAGTTCGAATAGTAGTTTGTTATTGGTGCCGAGATTGATCCATTTGGAATTACGATTCGCTCTCCGACTTTAAGCCCAGACAATTCCGCGTCATTAAATGAAATGATATCACTAGCATTGGCGTTGTAGGTATTAGCCAAGCTCTGTGGCGTATCTCCCGCTTTTACCACATAGACAATTCCATTAATCGGCGGAATATAGATAATTGAACCTATTTTCAAATATCCATAATTAATATTATTGGATTCAGAAATACTTTGTGAAGTGACTCCATAAGTTATTGCTAGCGAGCTCAAAGAATCTCCAGGAACGACTCTGTGGGCTATTATATCCGCTCTAGTTTTAATTGATGTAGCCAAAATAATTGGCTTAGCAATCAATTGATCGTTTAGGGGAATATCTTGAGATGCTGTCTGGGATTGAACCGTGTTGGCAGCTGGAACAATTTCATAGATGCCGGTCATAGATGCTACTTGATAAGCAATAGCCGCTGTCGAAACAGCCGACAATGGGTTGATAGTATTGGAGCTGTTATTAATCTGAACAGCCACCTGATTATTTAAACTATTATTGCTAGACCTATAGGTTATTGATCCAATAAAAACCAATACAATTACTAATACTACCGACAGAATTGAATTGCGGATTATTGATTTTTTAAAAAATTTCTGTAGATTGCGTTTAGTCTTATTTAAAAAACTAGAACTTAGAAATTTTATCTTCATATTTAAAAAATTACTTAATATACTTCACTAATTAATGGTATTAATCTTCTAAAAAATAACTAATAAAAAACTACCATTTATTGAATCAATGGCTGTTTAATTATAACATTTTGGCAATATTTATTTAGAATTCTAATTCGAACAAAGCTTTGTACAATACTGAGCAGTCTGAGCATTATGCTCAGCTAGAGTCGTCGAAAAATACGTAGTCCCATTGTCTCCTGCAACAAAGTAGAGATAGTTGGTATTGGCTGGGAAAGCCGCGGCTTGCAAAGAGCTATAGCTTATGTTGCTAATTGGACCTGGGGGTAATCCAACATTAATTAAAGTATTATAAGGAGAGTTATAGGTGAGCGATGGGGCCACGCCGGCAATTATGGAACCGTAATAAGCTGTAACGTCAGAGCCTAGAGTCATGCCTAGTTTATATCTAGATATAAAAACCTGAGCAACCATTGGTTTATCACTGGCTTTATTAACCTCTTGTTCGACCATCGAAGCAATGGTTATCCCCTGGTATACATTCAAACCATTCTTGGCGAAACCAGCGACAATATTTGGAGTTAGTTTTGATTGCATCTCAGCCAGCGACTCATTAATTATTTGGCTAACAGTGGTGTCATGAACCCTATTAAACGAGTCTGGATATAAAAATCCCTCTAAAGTAGCAGAGCTTGGGGCATATTGTAGCATCGGATACTTATCGACATAGTTCGAGAGCTGCAAAGCTTTAACTACATCAGTTTTCGAGTAACCATCTCTGATTAGCGCTGTTTCAATTTGATCAATTCTCTGACCCGGGAGTATGGTTACGAGATTGCTCGCCTGGGCTCCATTGGTTAGCTCTGAGACTATTTCGGCCACGCTCTGGCTCTGTCTTAGGTTGTAGGTTCCAGCCTCAATATATTGACTGGCATAGCCATCATTTCTAACGTACCATTCAAATGCCCAAACCGATCGAATAACCCCAGCTTGCTTTAAAGTATTAGCGATCTGAGGCAGTGATGATCCAGTTTTAATGGTAACTATCACCGAATTGGTGTTAGCGCTAACTGGTTTAATATTATTGTTATATTGATTTCTTAGAATTAATACCGTGATTAATAAAGCTACTATTATGACCAGAGAAATGACATAGAGCAGTCTCAATCTCTTTTTCGTATACTCACTGTGAATATAGTGTTTTTTAGTTGCCATAAACTACTCCAACTTATTCTTAATAAAATCGTCCAATATAAAACATGCAGCTAAGGCGTCAATATCTTCTTTTCTGTATACTCTACCTATTGCCTTTAGCTCCGTTTCGGCTCTAACAGAAGACAGGGCTTCGTTTTCTAAATGAATCGGAATTACTAGACTTTTCTTGAGTAGATTATAAAACTCTCTAACCCAAATCGTTTGCTCTGTGTCAGAATTGTCTAAATTCTTTGGCAATCCAACCACTAGATCCGTAATCTGATTCTCTTCTATTATACCCTTTAATTTTTCTAAAAACTGCTGGTCATTATGTAGGGTTGTTATCGGGCTGGGTAATTTAGATATTGAATTAGCCATAGCTAAACCTATCCTCACCCTGCCAACATCTAAGCAGAGAAAGTTAGAGTTTGCTGCCATTAGCTTTTTCTATAACAATGGTTATCTTCTTGGTACTATGAGGCATTGAAGTTACCCAAAATGGACTGTATTTAATACTTACGGTCTTCACTCCTGGTATATTAGATATATTATTGATTACATTTGCACTAGATTGCCCAGCGCTCTGAGTCTTTAATTGACTAATATTAAGTTTTGGACCAATGATGCTCGAAATTTGCATATTGGCTTTTATGGCTGTAGCCGTTGAACTCTGAACCGTAAAAGTAGCATTGACCGATCCGGTAGATAAAATACTCTGTTTTGAGGGGTTAAAACTACTAGATTGGTTGATCTGATTGGTGACTAGAGTATCCAGGTCGGACAAATAAGCACCGTACATACTATAGCTATAGGCGCCGCTGACGGTAACCGTATTAGTTTGGGTTCCGACGGTATTGCTTGGAGTGATTACAGGTGTCGTAGCCACAAAAGTCGAAGTTAGAGGAGTATAACCAGCGGCTTTAATTTCTTGAACTAATTGTGCTTTGATGGCAGTAGTGTCAGGAGCTATAATCTGCTTAGTAGCTGCGTCTATATCGGCCTGGGCAACAATATTAACCGTAGATGGAGTAGTTGCACCGGTCATTTTGGTCCCAGCATATGATCCCGAGAGGCTATTTAGGTTAGTAGTATAATTTTGTGGCGGAGAATTATAGTTAGTGCCGTATTGAGTTGCCTCAACGTTTACATCAACTTGACCCGCCGCACATAAATAGGAAGAAGACGGTGGATTACAAACAACGGTTGCATCACTAGTGCTTTGATAAGTTAGACCATTAGTAACTCCCGTAAAAATAGTCCCTGCAGGAATATCAGTAGACACGCTGTTCCCTGCGGGAGTCGTAACTGTAATCGTTCCGGTCGCATATATACCAATCTGTTTGGTGCCGGTTGTACTGATAGCATTTGAAGTTACGGTTTTTTGAACTGTTTGCATATTGGCTGGGACTACCATATTTTTAGTATCAAGGATCGACTGAGTGCTATCTAAGGTTAGGGGAATAGTGTTACTAAGAGTCGACGTTGATGATTGGATAGTAATCGTAGCCTTAGGTAAATAAATAAAACCCATTACATAAGCGGCAACGATTACAATAATGGCAACGACTGAAATAATTAATATTTTCTGGAATTTACCAAAGTCAGGTACTTTTAGTTTCTTGTTTATTTTCTGTTTAGCATCTTTTAGGGTCTTCAACTTACCACCACTGGCTATATCTTCTTTCTTGGCGTCATTATCAAACTCGATAACGTCTTGATCTCCGATATCTGAGAGGCCAACCGATGACATGGCAGCCACTTCACCAATCGATTTATTCTGCTTCTCATCAGCCTCACTCTGGCCATCACCTGCACCCGATAAATTATTAGCCACTATATTGGGTTTAGGTATTGATGGCTTATCCTGCAAATTCTTAGCCACATTCAGGCCAACAACTCCAGCCAAAGATAATAGATTAGTATCATTACTAACTAAAACTAGGTTCTTCTCAGCCTTATTAGCTTTATTCTTTAGCAGCTTAAGATTTACTGAGCTGTGAAAAACACTAGCGCGTTTCGGCAGGACTAAAACTACTAGCTTAGCCTTTGAGGCAATAACCTTATTAATAACCGCGGTTATCTCGTCATCTATATCAATATATATGGTATCTTTTGGAATCATTTCTTAAGCACCCTCTCAAGTTTATCGCGTAACGAGATCGTCCCCTTGTTACCTTGCTGGATTAAAGTGTCCATACCGACCCTTAGTAAGCCCATCGCAGTTATAAAGGTATGATCATTAACCTCACCAGTACTATCAATAATACCTGAAACATCGGATGGATGGATATAGTGAATTTTTGGTTTTTTGGTAAATGGCAGGTCTTTATACCAATCACCTTCTTCGAGCCTGTCAACGATAAGATCTAAGCTGGCACCACCGCCACAAAGTAATACCGTATTTGGCAAATGATCTAGTTTATTAAATTCAGCCAAAGCTAGTTCTACTCCACTCTCCCAGACATCTGCAGTTTGAGTAATTGCCGAAATTACTCCTTTTTTGAACTTTTCAGATAAATTATTATTGGAGATTGCTAATTTTAGCTTTTCGGCTGAACCAAAACTTACATCAAGCTCTCGTTCAATCGATTTAGTGAACGCTCTTCCACCGATACCAAACATTTGAGTTCCCTGCACTCCACCTTCATTAATTACCGCAATATCTGTAGTACCTCCACCAATGTCCATTAAAATAGCACTGGTATTAGCATTTGGATCATCACCAATAATTGATCGGGCGACTGCGAATGGTTCGGCCGCAACTGCTAATAAATCTAGGTCTAACTCTTGAGCAGTCTTATCTAATGCTCCAATGTGAATTAGCGGAGCAAAAGCGGTATATAGCTGAATTAGAATTTCTTTACCCTGAAAACCAATCGGATTAGTAACCAAGTAGCCATCTATATCAATGTTTACGATGGCGCTGTTAACCAGCTTGATATCGATAGATTTGCCACCGAGTTCCCACTCTAAAGACTGTTTAGCCTTCAATTCAGCACGCTCTTGAACTAGGCTAATAATTTGGGCAAACTCTTCGGCATCCAGCGGTTTAGTAGAATTCTTCCGAGTGCATTTTATTGTAGTGGTGGTGCCTTTGACCAATTCACCGGCGATGCCAATAACCGCCGTTCGGGCACTAACACCAGCTTGTTGCTCTGCCTGATTCAAGGCTTCATCGCAATTTGCCACTACGCCAGCAATATCGGCGATAGCACCTGCCTGCATGTCGGTTAATTGTTGGTGAGATTTACCTACACCAACTATCTCCAATTTGTTACCGCTAATCTTAGCAATTAGAGCTTTGACGAATTCAGTACCAATGTCCAGGCCAACAATATATTGGTCACTAGTTTTTTTAGTATCCCTATCAATTTTAATTTTTTCAGTAATTTGTTTAATTTTGTTAAGCATAATCAACTAGAATTATATCATAAAAGTTAACCCCAACTTCTTAGCCTAGCTATATAAATTTCAAGGAAGTCTGCAGCAAATTCTAGACCAAAACTGCTTTAATTCTTCTAACCCCGGAGCTCGATGATTCTTCTTTGGTAATCTTGAATTTTTTGTGATTTTCTCCCAGTAGTCCGGTGCGCTCTACATGTGGGCCGCCACATATTTCTCGACTAAAATATTCACCCTTAGGGTCTCCAACCGTATAGACCTTGACCATATCAGCATATTTATCGCCAAAGGCCCCCATCACACCTGAATCTAGCGCTTCCTTAGTATTTTCTTCAGACCAACTGACAGGTAAGTCTAAATCAATTTGTTGATTAACTATGTCTTCGACCTGCTTAATTTGTTCTGCAGTCATTTTCTGATCATGAGAAAAATCAAATCTTAGCCGATCTTCAGTTATATTACTACCCCTTTGAATTACGTGGTCACCTAGAACTATTCTAAGCGCCCTATACATCAAATGAGTCGCGGTATGATACTTGGTAGTAGTCAACGAATGATCAGCTAATCCGCCCTTAAATTCACCTTTCGTAGCTGTTCTAGAACGCTCTCTTTGTTCCTCCATTAAATGATCGAATTGTTTTCGCCAGTCAGAAGAGACCTTAATCTTGTTTAGACTAGCTTCCTCAATCGTTAATTCAGCCGGAAAACCAAATGTGTCGTAAAGTTTAAAGACGTCTTGTCCACTAATGGCCTTAAATTTAGCTAGTTCTTTAACGCCAGAGCTTAAAGTTTTTCTAAATAATAACTCTTCCTTATTTAGTACATCGAGAACAGACTGTGATCTTGACTTAACTTCTGGATAGTCCTTATCATATAAGCTGACAATTACTGGTATTAGTTGATTGCACAGATTATTAGTAATTCCTAAATCGAGAGCGAAGCGAATAGCTCGTCTAATTAATCTTCTCATAACGTAGCCCTGCTCTTTATTACTAGGAGCTATTCCGTCAACTGCTAGAAAAACTGCCCCTCTCAAATGATCAGCAATAATTCTCATGCTATTGGTATGGGTATCGTAGCTATTACCAGAAAGTGCCTCTAGTTTTTGGATTATGGGCCATAATAAACTAACTTTAAAAACATCTGGGCTATTAATAGCAGCGGCAGCAATTCTTTCTAAACCACCGCCGTAGTCAACGTTCTTCCTTGGTAATTTTATGAACCCAGTTTTGGTCTTTTGGTATTCCATAAAAACCGAGTTGCCTAGCTCAATATATCTTCCGCAGTCACAATTTAAATGACAATTTTTTCCATATTTCGGGTCATGAATAACTTCTGGAAATAAATAAAACATCTCACTGTCTGGTCCGCCCGGTTCACCTTCTGGCATTAACTCGGCCTTACCGGCACGACACCACCAATTCTTGTCTGAATAGAAAAAAATCCTGCCATTCAAGGTTCCAAGCCGATAACCATCGGCTTCTGAGCCAATATTTACTTCCTTGGCATCTATACCGCTGGTCTTAAATAATTGTTTCCAGATATCAGCGCTCTCTTGATCACTAGGGATATCATGCTTGGGGTCACCAATAAAACAGCTTACGTATATTCGATCCGGATCGAGACCAATTTCTTTAGTTAAAAACTGCCAAAACCATTCTAGCTGATCTTTCTTAAAATAGTCCCCAAGGCTCCAATTTCCAAGCATCTCGAAAAAGGTAGTATGACGGTTATCGCCCACCTCTTCAATGTCTTGAGCCCTTAGACAGGTTTGCGAATTAACCAGTCTAGTGCCCTCAGGATGATCCTCGCCTAATAAGTAAGTAATTAATGGTTGCATACCACTTCCAGTAAACAGGGTAGATGGATCATTTTGAGGCACCAATAAAGCTCTAGGTATAACCTGATGTGATCTGGCTTTAAAGAAAGCTAAGTATTTATCTCTTATTTGTTGAGCATTCATTTTAATCTATTGTATCAGACAACTATGCCGCTGCCGATCAGATGATCACCTGAATAGATGGCCGCTGACTGGCCAGGCGTAATTGCCCTGACCTCAGAGTCTAGTTTTAAAGCCCAAACCTTAGCTCCCGCATCCATTGAATTAATCTTAATTAACGGGGCACGGTATCTGGTTCTGACCGTATAATCAGTTGCCTTGGGGTCAATTTGATCTATCCAGTGAAGGTGGCTCAATCTCAGTTCGTTCGTCCATAGTCTATCGTCCTGAAGATCTGTGGTCACATAGACTATATTTTTATCCATATCCTTATCGACTACATAATAAGGCAAACCGCCACCTACTTTTAATCCTTGTCTCTGACCAATGGTATAAAAAAGTGCACCGTCATGAGTTCCTACCTGCTTAGCATTTTGATCAATTATTAGTCCTTGTCTAGTATCGACATACTGGCTCAAAAATTCCTTGATACTGACCTTCCCAATAAAACAAATACCCTGAGAATCTTTCTTTGATGCAGTAACAAGCCCACGATCTTTAGCCATTTTACGAACAGTTGGTTTATCATAATCGCCTATTGGAAAAATAGTTTTTAAAAGAGCCGCCTTAGGTACTCGACATAAAAAATAACTTTGGTCTTTATTTTTATCTACAGCCGCCCATAATTGAACATTAATTACTCTGCTATAGTGGCCAGTAGCAATAAAATCTGCACCGTCGGCCACTGCCGTCTCTAGGAATAGCTTAAATTTTACTTCTTGATTACACATAATGTCTGGGTTTGGTGTTCGACCCAACTTATATTCATCAATCATATACTTCACGACTTTATCTTTATATTCAGTCTCGAAATCATACATCTTGAATTTAATGTTTAGCTGAGCAGCTACTCGTTTTGCGTCCTGATAATCTTCCTTCCAGGGGCAATAGTGGCCTGGTAAATCCTGGCTCCAATTTTTCATATAGACACCAGTGACGTCATAACCTTTTTCAACCATCAAAGCAGCAGTAACAGAACTATCAACGCCACCGCTCATACCAACAAAAACTTTTTTAGACATAATTATGCTATTTTAACAAAATTCTTATAAATTCGCACTTTTAAAAACAGTCAATTAGACATCCAGGAAAACCGTAACCAGATTTTGGTTAACGTGCATTAACCCCTTGCCTATCTCAATCGTCTGCTCTCCTTGAGTACTTTTTATGGTTACATAACCAGTATCTAACAGGGTTATAAAACTATGATGCATCGGCAAAACATCGAAAATACCTTTACCGTTTTTAGCAGAAACACTATCCGCCAAACCATCAAAATAAGTTTTAAATGGTGCGTAAACCAGTACGTTTAGCTGGTCCTTTGGAGCTTCTCTAATTTTCTTGGTTGTATTAACTAGGTTTTCTAGATGATTTGCCATAATATTTTTGTTAAGCGATTATCTCTTCTACACTTTGAAGTGTTTGATCAATCGTAAAATATTCGCCTTTTTTGTCAGTAGATCTCTCCATCACAAACATATTTTGAGTGAAGTTCTGAATTAAAGCCTTAGCTTTATTGTAGTCAATCCGATCATTTACCGACAATTCATTCTCACCAATTATCGCAATAATACTCTTAAGTGATTCGTATTTCTCTAGTATCTCCTGGACCTGTAGGCTTAGGAAGTAATGACGGTCACCGACCACTTCAGGGGTTAAGAGAGACGATGTAGTCATACTAAGATCAACAGCCGGACGAATACCTTTATCGGCAATACTCCTAGACAATACAATGGTTGCATCAAATTCATGCTGAATCATCTGTACTGCTGGATCGGATAAATCATCGGCCGGCACGTATATAGACTGGACCGAGGTAATTGAACCATTATCATTAGACGATAGCCTATCCTGTAAAACCTTAACGTCTGAGAATATCGTAGGCTCATAGCCACCTTCGCCAGGAATTTGATCTAATATGGTCGACAGTTCGTTCTTGGCCTGAATATATCTATACATATTATCAACGAAAAATAGTATATCTTTCTTATGTTCGTCACGGAAATACTCAGCTAGTGTTGTGGCCGCATAACCTACTAATGCCCTATTGATTGGGCTCTCGTTCATCTGGCCATAAAACATACAGGTTTCTTTTAATAGATCATTCTCAATTAAAGTAGATAGTAGTTCGTGCCCCTCCCTCACTCTTTCACCAATACCTGTGAAGAAAGGTAATCCGGTCTGTTTTTTAGCAACATTATTAATCAACTCAGTGACTAAAACAGTTTTACCAACACCAGCACCACCAATAATACCTATTTTTGTGCCCTTAACGAAAGGCGTGAAAAAATCGATTATTTTAATACCGGTTTCCAGTATCTCAACTGGTTTAACATTAAAATTACTGGCAAGTGGTGGAGAGTCCAATATATTTCTATAAGTAATACTACCGCCAGAAACATCAGGCTTACCATCTATTGTTTGACCAAACGCATTAAAAACTCTGCCAATAGCTTCCGGACCTGTCGGTACGGCTATGCCACCCTTAAGCCTTTTAACTTCCATATGTTTTTGAATTGATTTATCGCCATCTAGATTTAAACAAACCGCCACATTATCTAAATCAATACGGCTCACCAATAATTTACTTCTTCTTGGACTGGACACTTCTAGCAGTTCATTTAATAGCGGTAAGTCATCATCAAATCTAACCCGAATTACTAGCTGAGATATTGAAACTATTTTACCTAGGCTCATACTTTAATCCTATTATGTATACTATTAATGGTTTCTTTTAACCTCTCGTCTTGCAATGATCTAATGGAATGACGATATTGCGTGTAAATACGATCCCGTGCTTCTGTAGTCTCTTTCTTGGCATTGGACATCGACTTAAATCGGCTGGCATATTGAGCTAATTTAGCATCTAGAATAATCTGTGAAACCGCAACATATAGCATGGATTCTTCAAGATGACTTACAACATCACGAATACTTGGCTCAAAAATATAATTACGCTCACTAATAATATCGTCACTAACCCTTACATCACTACCGAGCTCTCTAACATACGACGATAATTGAATTCTTTGGACTTTCTGATTACTTAGAGTGATGTACTGTGAGTAAAACATGGAGGTTAATCTATACCCTTGGATGTCTTTAATTAATGGTTCGACATTTATATTTCTGTCGTGAACCGGCAGATCATAAAACTTAACATAGGGGATGTTAGACTGCTCGAGCAACGCCTTTCCATGCCTGCCGATTACCAGTACGTCATTCTCGGCTGGATTATATAAGCTTTTTAGAAACTCTAGAATTCTTTGGTCAATATCGCCACTAAAACCACCCTCAGCGGTAATAAATATAAACAATTCTTTATTACTCACTTCTGTTTTATGCCCCCTGCCAAAATGGAACTCATCACCAACTCTAATTTTGGAATAAACTTGCCATAGGTCTTCAAAGAAAATATTAGACCTTATGACTTCATTACGAATATTTGCTAAATGGGTGCTGGCTATACCCTCAAAGGCACTGGTTAAAGTCAATAAAGTATCCATAGTTTTTTTCTGATTTAAAAATTCAATCGGTCTTCTCATGATCGCGGACTCCCAATCACTCTACCCATTAGAATCGCTACAATCTGTTCGTAATTATTATCTTTTAGCTTTTGAGTGTAGTCTAGTGAAATATCTTTTAGTAGTGGTATATCGATAAAAACATTAGCCGAGACCCTAAGCAAAACCTCCATCATTAGCTGTTGGGCAACAGCATTATAGGACGAATTAGCAGCCTGGGTAATTAAGCCCTGCAATAACTTACCCCGATTTAACTGCATTCTAGTCTCAACCGCCATTTCTGATCCAAAATGTGAATACTCTTCAGCTGATCTATACTCAGCTAAAGCCTTAAGCGCTTGATTGGCTAGTTGTTTCTGTCTTGAATTTTGACCAACATTACCAATTCTAGTTACTGATAATCCAAGATCTAGTGCCGGCCTAATACTTCGTTTAAATATATCCATACTAAGTATCCATTGACCATCAGTCATCGACATTATGTTGGTCGGCAGATATGCCGTAATGTCACCGCCATCAGCCAGAATAACCGGTATAGCTGTTAGGTGCTTTTTGTTTTTCTTAATTCTACCTGCTCTCTCTAACAGAGATGAGTGGGCATAAAACATGTCTCCGGGGTAAGAGTCTCGTCCTGGATTAGTGCCGGCTATTAAAGAAATTTCCCTATAAATATGGGCATGAGAAGATAGGTCGTCATAAATTATTACTGTATCGGTATCACACTCTTGCCATAAATATTCAGCCATCGAGCAAGCTATATATGGCAATAGATAGCTCTGCACTAGTGAATCAAAAATAGTACTAACAAAAACTATAGATCGCTCCATAGCTTTAGTGGCAATTAATTTAGACAGTAGAGCATTTATGTCACTACGCTTTTTAGCTATCAGTACATATATCACCACCTGATCAGTTTTTGCTTGATGCGCTCCAAGCTGAGCCAACAAAGCACTTTTACCAGATTTACTATCGCCGAGAAGAGCCATTCTCTGCCCCTTGACTATGGGAAATAGTGAATCTATGGCAATAATTCCACTCTCTAAACGTTCGCTTAGTAACTCTCTGTCAATTAGTGGAGGGGCTAGGTTAAATATCGGCCAAGATTTATCTGCTACAATAGCTCCTTTGCCATCTAGCGGCTCACCATCCGCATTGATTACCCGACCAATGTATCCTTTACCAACATTACAGGCTAAATCAGGGTGGGCTATAGTAACCAGTTGACCGACCTGTGGGGTATCGGTACCAAGATTTAATATTAAAATATAATCTTCTTGGATTTCGAATACAAATCCCTGGCTACCATTTTCAAATATTACCAGCGCATGTAAGTTTATTGGATTTAGGCCTCTTACTTTAATTAGAAAAGCGTCAGAAGCAATTACTTCTCCGACCGGAGCCCCATCCTTAATCTTTTGCTCAATTATGTTCTTAGCTGAACCGCTCATGATGTAGATACCACCCCTAAGGCCTTAACTAACATTGACTTATTAGCAGTTAGATACTGGTTAAGGCTAAAGTCATAGAATTTGTTAGTTGTCCTCATCCTAAAACCTGCACCAATATTAGGCTGTAAACTAACTGACAATAGGGTATAAGGATTCACCTCGGCTCTAAACCAATTTGAAACTCGACTCATAAACTGGTCTTCGGGCGTTACACCGAAACTAATGTGAACAACCGGCGCTTTTGTTCTTAGAAAATGTAAGAATAGCTTTAATTTTGAACGATCTTCGGCCTTGATTAGACTTAGGGCATTCTTTTTAGCCAATTCTTCAAGGCGGACTGAAGTCTTGGGAATATCAACCTGGCTAAGAGACGACTTAACTTTCATTTTTAAGAAAAAATCTTCGATATTTTCAAGCTCATCAATTAACCGGCTAATATCACTAACGGAGTTAACCTCATCGACTAACATTAACTCAGTGTTAGGATCCTTCATTGATATCCTCAATGATAACTTTCTTATTAGACTCAAGGTCGGCAATAATTGAATCTAGTTGATCATTAAAATTAATATGGCTACCGACAGCTTTTAGCAAATAATTATTGACTATCTCGGCCATATTTTCTTGGAAATTATCGATTAGAACTTTTTTCTTAGCTTCAAGCTGCTGAGATAATTCACCGGTTAATGCTTTTCTCTGCTCCTCAAGAACATCTTGGGTCTTTTTAATTGAATCGACAGCTAATTTTTTTGCGTACTCAATAGTGTCTTTATAATTTTTGAATTCATCTTGTAGATTTTTGGCTATTTCATTTTTTAGATACTCATGAATCTCAGAAGTAGTAAGTTCAAGATCTTGTTTGAGAAAGTCAGCATTTTCATTAAGTATCTTTTCAAAGTGCAATTTTCCTCGATTTTTTAATTCTTCGCGGAAGTTGTTGTCAAAGATTGAATTAACTATTTCGTCTACAGATCGCTCGTATTGCCCTCGTTGCTTGTTGGTTTTAGATTTGGATTTTGCGAAATTTATCCTATAAATTAATCCAAATAAGACAGCTATTGCGACAACCAGAATAATTATTATGCTAAAAATGTTCATTTATCCCACCATTAATGTTCATGCTTATAATAGTAAATATACCAAAAAATACCCACATATTAAAATTATTTACATCTTTCGAGTAAGTAATGCTAACTTGGGTTTGAATATCTGGTTTTACTGATCTGACTAGTCCCATGGACTCGAACCTGTCTACGAGAAATCTGGCTATTAGTTGCGAGGCTAGGGTTCTTAACCACTAAAACAAAAAATATAAGCCAGGCGGTTAGGCCAAATACATGGACAGTTAAGCTTTGGTTTCGGTTTTTTAGCATTTTATTTTTGTTTTAGTTTATCCAGGCATAATTATACCCTAATAAAAGCAAAATTATAACAATATATTCTGAATTATTTTTACTACTGAATCAATCTGATTTACGGTAGTTTGCCTACCAAACGAGAATCTAAGGCTAGACAATACTTGCTCGTCATTTAGGCCTATTGCTAGTAAGGTAGGAGACAATGTGTCTTTTTGAGCGCTACAGGCAGAACCGGTTGAACACATTACCCCATTTTGGTCCAGTTTAAAGAGCATTGTCTCATTATCTTGCCCTAAAAATGAGACATTTAGATTATTCGGTAAACGATATTTAATCGAGCCATTTATTACACAATTTGGAATATTCTCAATCAAAGAGTCCATAAAATAATTTCGGATATTTTCTAGTCTACTTGTCTCTTCCGATTTAGACTGGTGAACCATCTCAAGTGCCTTAGAAAAACCAATTATAGCCGGTACGTTCTCAGTTCCGCTCCTAAGCCCATGTTCCTGACCCCCACCTACTATCTGGGGAGCTAGTCTTACACTTCTGTGTACAAACAATACCCCTGATTGTTTTGGCCCATAAATCTTGCCACCATTCAGGGTCATCATGTCAACACCTATACCTGCGGCGTTTAAACTAAGGTAGTTAGCCGCTTGACAGGCATCGGTGTGAAAATAAAGTGGCAATGAATTGCCATCCCTTAATCTTTGTGTCCGTTTTTTCTCAATCAATTGCTTTATTTTAACCATTGGGGCAATCGTACCAATTTCATTATTGGCATACATCATGCTTATCATCACAGTATCGGAATCAATTAATTTTTCTAAATCAGAGATTATGATTCTGCCTTTTTTATCAACTGGAGCGATTCGACAATCAAACTGCTTAGCGCAGTCAGACACCGATTCATGTTCGATAGCACTAATGACTATGTTCTTATCTGGGTGCAACTCCATAACACCCCTTATAGCTAAATTATTAGCCTCAGTTCCACCGGCTGTAAAATAAATTTCATTTAGTTTTACGGACAAAATTTCAGCAACCTTTTGTCTTGATGATTGAATGTCGTCGGCTACTTTTTTGGCAGCTAAATAATTGGCTGAAGGGTTATAAAAATTATCAGAAAAATATGGCTGCATAGCTTCTAGCACCCTTGGATCTACAGGCGTAGCGGCTGCATAATCTAAATATATTTGATTCTTAGGCATCTAGTTCAATTCTACTAATCTGTCTAGCTATTATATTGGAGTTCGCTAAAAACTTTTCTTTGATAGCTAGTTACAGCTTTATGAAAATTACGCTTCTCATTATCGCTTAGCAAATATCGATTACCATCAATTATCTTTACTATCCGATCTGGCTGAACCTCATATCTAATAATGTTGGACTTAATACTACCGTTAGCTTGAGACACATCTTCATGCCAAACCCAAGTATGCTCATCTAGGCAGAAAAAACTCCTTGAAACATTAGCGGGGGCTATTCCGAATAACTGGCCACCAATTTTAGCCTCTTTCCTAACAAGATTGTTGTATTCCGAAGCGCTGCTACTAATATATTTTTTTATGGCTGTTAGGATGTTTATCATTTTAAAGCCCTAGAATTTGACTAACGTTTTCAACAGCAGCAATAATAACCCTTGCTCTTTCCTCGCCGGGGTTGATAATTTGTTCGTAATTCGAATTATTGGAACTAAATATATTTGGTTTCATATTTTAAACAATGAGTTAACGTTTTTTGTCGTCCGATCTGCTATGTCCTCTAGAGCCTCACCCCTTAAGTCGACCAGAAAATCAGCGACCACTTTGATGTGTTTTGGTTCGCACATCATACCACGAAAAGGTACTGGAGTCAAATATGGAGCATCAGTTTCTAGAATTAAATTAGTCAGTGGAATCTGTTTATACATATCGAGTTGGCCGTGGTCTTTGGTAAAAGTTGCAATCCCGTTTACTCCGATAAATAGCCCTCTATCGACTGCCATGGCTAAATTTGCCTGTGAATCGGTAAAACTATGGAGTACGCCCCTTACCCCACGAAAATTATCGAATATAGGCCAAAAATCTTCAAAGGCCTCCCTAACATGAAAGCTCATCGGCAGCTGTTGTTTGATTGCTAAATCTATCTGAAACTCTAGTATTTCTCGCTGTGATTTCTTAGATGAATGGCTGTAGTGGTAATCTAGTCCGCACTCACCAATAGCCACAACTTTATTCATAGCTGCAAGTTTTTCTAATTCAGTCAATTTATGTAGGTTATTAAATTTATCGGCTTCGTGAGGATGGATGCCTACACTAGACCAAGTATTGTCATGAGAAATTGCAAAATTAACCGCTTGCAAGCTATCGACTAGATCGGTGCCTATACAAATAAATTTATTTACTCCTGACTGGTAGGCAGATTGGTAGACTTGTTCGATATCAAATTGATATTCCGGAGAATGGATGTGACAATGGCTATCTATTAGCTGCATCTTAATCAAGATCTCGTCTTGGAAATAAAGTTCGTTCGGGAAGGTTGAGCTGTTTGCTATTAAAGATTAGTGAAATTTTATCAGATACGTCAGGCATAAATGGCTGTAGTAAGTCAGCAATATATCTAAGTGCCTTAATTTGCGAGTTTAAAACCAAGACTAACTTTTTTTGTTCGCCGGCTTTATATAAAGACCACGGTTTTTGATCTTCAATGAATTGATTTAAATTTTTAACTCTTAGCCAAATTTGTTCCAAAGCCTTGTCGAATCTACAGTTCTCAATTAAACTTCCGATTTCCTGATCGTAGGCTTTTTTAGACTCCGGTTCCGGCAACTCGCTGGCTAGATAATTTTTGACCATCACCGCAGTTCTTTGAACCGCATTTCCAAGTTCATTTCCGAGTTCATTCTGATAGGAGCTAGCCATTGCCTCCCAGGAAAAATTGCCATCATCATAGCTTGGAATATGTCTTAAGAAAAAATATCTGAACGCATCTGCACCGTATTGATCAACGATTGCGAATGGATCAATTGAATTGCCCAAAGATTTACTCATCTTTAGGTTATCAACATTTATAAAACCATGGACATAAAGTTTTTTGGGAGTAGCAATTCCCAGTGACATCAATATCGCTGGCCAAATGGCTGCATGGAATCGAATTATATCCTTACCTATAACCTGATAACTAGCTGGCCAATAGTCTTTAAAATCGGATTTATCGGGAAAACCGAGAACAGTAATATAGTTGAGTAGTGCCTCGAACCAAACATAAATAACTTGGCTTTCATCACCCGGAACTGGTATACCCCAATATATTTTAGATTTAGGTCTGGAGACGCTGATATCTTCTAGTCCTTCATCCAATAAACTAAGTATTTCATTTCGTTTGGTTTCAGGGATTATTAAAAATTCATTCGAAACGATTAAATCTTTAATCCGTTGATTATACTTCGATAATTTAAAGAAATAGTTTTCTTCTACGATTTTTTCATATGGTCGATTATGCTCCGGACAGACATTGTTATTCTTTTTCACTACCGCGTCTGAGAAAAAAGCCTCATCTCCGGTGCAATACCAAGCCTGATATTGTTTAATATACAGATCGTCTTTGATTGACTCCCAGATTTTTTGAACTCTAGCCTCGTGGTCCTTGTCGGTAGTTCTGATGAATCGATCGTTAGAAATCTCTAGCGTAGTTGCTAAATCCTGAAATTTCTGGCTCATTTGATCAGTAAATTCTTGTGGAGTAAGTTTTAGGGATTCGGCTTTCTCGGCAATTTTGCCACCGTGTTCATCGGTGCCAATACTTAAAATTACCTCATCTCCCCTTAATCTTGCATATCTTGCCAAAACATCAGCAATAGTAAACTCCATGGCGTGCCCAAGATGTGGTGGACCATTAACATAAGGAATTGAAGTTGTGATAAATGTTTTCATTGCTGTAAATTGGTGCCTGGGGCGGGACTTGAACCCGCACGTCTTTTGAACATTCGATTTTAAGTCGAACGCGTATACCAATTCCGCCACCCAGGCATTAGATTATTATAACTTAAGATTGTAGTTATTTGGAGGCGCCGACCGGAATTGAACCGGCGTAAAAGGTTTTGCAGACCTCTGCGTAACCACTCCGCCACAGCGCCATCATAACTTACAGATAATTATATCAATAAAAATAGAATTAATTTTACAAAAAATCTATTCCAAAATTCTTCAAGGCTTCAGCGACTTCAAAAATAGGTAAGCCGTAAACATTGCTATAGCTCCCCTCAATCCTTTTGACCATAACTGCGCCCAGTGTTTGGATACTGTAGGCCCCTGCAAGTTCCAATACATCTTCTTTAGCTAAATACCTATCTATTTCATCACTGGTTAATTGCTTAAATAATAATTTAGTAGTTACTGAATCCGAAAAAGTTTTACCACTATCGCTATCGATAATAGTGAATCCGGTAATAAATTCATGCCAATTTCCGCTAAGCATTTGTAACATTTGCCTAGCTTTAACCAGAGTATGTGGCTTGCCTAACAAATTGCCTTCAAACACTCCAAAACTATCTGCCCCCAAAACAACTGCATTCTTGTGCCTAGCTACTACATCTTTAGCCTTGCCCATCGATAACAGCTTAGCTAATTCAGCTGGAGCTAGATCTATGGTCATATCTTCGTCGTAACTACTTGGATCCGCTTCAAAATCGACCCCAGCTTGTTCCAGAATAGATTTCCTACTCGGAGAGGATGATGCCAAAATCAGTCTTTTCATTCGATAAATTATAACAGACAATGCAGACTAAAATTCAAATTAACTAGCTAAAGAGCCTCATGCAGGAGCAATGATTTCTTTATATCTAATCCCCCGGAATAACCCCCGATTTCACCGTTTAATCTTATAACCCGATGGCAGGGAATAATTATGCTAATCGGGTTTTTACCAACGGCATTAGCAACAGCTCTATAGGCCTTAGGTCTTAAAATATTATTAGCTATGTCAAGATACGACAATGTTCTGCCATAAGGAATTTTGCTAACCTCAGCCCAAACTAATGTTTGAAATTTTGTTCCTGAAAACGAGAATTTAATATCAAATGTTTTTCTTTTGCCCTTTAAGTATTCATCAAGCTCATTAACAGCAGATGTTAATAAGTTAGATCGATTATTCTGATATGAATTATTCAAATAATATTTAAATTCAGGCTGGGTATCGAATGCTAGTGAAATTATTGACGGCCCCTGAGACACTATAATAAGTTTCCGTCCCATAAATTTAGTAATAATATGTTCCATTAATCTAATTAAATAGTACACCTTGACTAGACTCAAGTAATTTTTAAAAAACTTATAGGTTCTAGTCTTTAAAAATTTTGACCTGAGGCTAAGAGTTTATTTCTGCATCCATGCCTGACGGAATGAATAAAAGGCCGCCTTAGGTTGATATCGGCTGTTGAATAAAAAGGAATGTGAATCGGTATGTCCAAGCCATTTCAAAAAACTTTCTTTGTTGGTTATTCCAAAATTATCGAAACTTATGCAAGACCCTGATTCAATGCAAGCCCTCACTACGTTGTAAGTTATTTGTGCTTGTAGCTTATTTTTATAGGCACTGCTTCCCTTTACGGAATTTAAGTTAACATCGAATTCAGTAATATATACCGGGACACCTATAGCGGCAAAGCGTTTCATATTTTTGACCATAGCACCTATACTTGGCGGATTGGCTGCATTAATATGCATTTGCATGCCAATTCCATTAATCGGTATACCCTTGGCTTTAGCGGTTTTGATATAACTATATTCTGAGTTTGAGATATTATTTTCAGTCTCATTATTGAAATCGTTAAGGATTAGCTTAGCATTTGGATCTGTTTGATGAGCCCAAACAAATGAATCGTCAATATAAGTAGTCTCGCCCCCAGTATTATTCGCCCACCAGTCGCTCAGACCATATGTGTGTTGAGACCTAGTGAATGCTTCGTTGACGACCGACCAGACTGCAACTTTATTCTTAAAGTGATTGACCACATTAGTAATATATTGGTGAATAATACCTAGGAGTTGGGATTTATTAAAATGGCCATTTTTCAACCAATTGGGTAAAAACTTTTGTTCACCCCATACTAAGTGGTGTATTTGAATTGGCATATTATTGGCTTTAGCAAAAGCAACCAACTTATCGGCTTTAGCATAGTTATAAACCTGTGGAGACGGATGCAGTGAAATCCAATTCGCCTCACCATCAATCGTCATAAATGAAAACTGAGAAACAACAATATTGACATAGGGCTTGTCGGTAATCCGGCTAAGCGATACGTGAGTACCAAGTTCAATATTATGAGATTTAGCTAGCTCTTTTAGGGGTGGTTTAGGTAGATTCGGAGTAGTTACCGAAAAATACCAATACAACAAAATTATTGTTGCTACTAAGAACACTGCAGTGGGTAGGCCTATTAGGATATAGTGCCGGCGTACCCTTCTACTTATTTGTTTTTTAGCCACATTATAATTCTACGCTTAAGTCTATAAAAACACAGATGCTAAATAGACGCTGCAAGTTTATTAAAGTGTCATATGATCAATGGATTTAGTGGCTGCATGCGAGTTTTTAATGTACTGAGTCTCAAGAACATTTTTCAAAGGCTGGCAAATGACTGGTTTTAGCGGCATCATTTATATTTGTAAATACTTGGCTTATGTCTGGGTAGTTAGCTACTTGTGGCAATAAAGCATTATACAAATTAACCGTGTCACGCTCATAACCAGCTGCAGTCTGACATGCGTTAGTAAGAGTGGTTATATTGTATGTTTTATTGGCCCATTGATTGGGTTCTAATTTTAGACCATATTTTTCATACAAAGAGTTAATTACGGCAACGTGCTGTGTCTCGGCCCCAATTATCATCGCAAAAGGCCTTTGGCTCCCTAAGGTATCGATGACTGCCTGATAATAGGACTGCATCTTGTACTCATTATCCAAAGACTGGGATAATGCAGTCTGTACGCTACTTGGCAATGATGCTACCGGATAGCTAAGATCAGGTACTCTTAAGCAAGTATCAGCAAGACAGTCTTTTAGAGTTATTTGCTGCTGTGTTTGTAATGGCTCATCCGTAGAGATTGTAGCAGTAGTCGAAGAAGATGTTGTGCTTGCTAATTTATTATTCGAAGATCGATTGGCTATAAGTACACCAACGACCGTAGCGCCAATCCCTACAACTATAATGCCCGTGATTATCCAAGCTGTTAGTTTATTCATAAAAACCTCCTATTTAATTTGCTCTTAGTATTTATATGCCCACATACTCCCAAGTTCTATGACAATGGTCACAATAGCGGATAGATCTAAATCTAAAATAGTCAGTAAGAACGTTCACTTTTGGGTGGCAAGCGGGTAAGGATACGCACCTTATTAGGAATCTAATGGTGCGTCGGGGAAGGCACTAAATGTTTAATGATAATCATCCTGGATCAGTGATCTTGTTATTTCGAATCTTTTTTTAACATAATAACTTCATTGAAAATATGGATATCTAGAGTATTCTAATAATCAAGAGGTTTAAGCTATCAACAAAACTCTATCAACAATATTATTTAACGTGTTCGGAATGGGAGCAATCCTAGGAACATTATTATTTATTACTTCATTATATGGCAACAGTGCCCTCACGATAGGCGAACAGATTTACAGTTTAATGGCCGCTGTTGTCTGCTTTCCAATAGCAATTTGGCTGCTCGGGTTTGACGGCCAGCCGAGTAAGGCAAGTAGGGCTCAGGATAAATCGCACAAGTTAACTATGTCCAAAAAACGTACAACAAAAAAGCTGACATAAAAAAGCTAAATAATAAAAGTATCTGCAGATAGACTCTGTGTTTTTCTAATGCCAATACTGTGCTTTACGATAAAAAGTTAAGTTTTAAACCAATTAACACCTATAAAGCCATTATCCAATTAAACAAAAAGCCCCTAGATGGGGCTAATAATGCAAATTGGTGCGAGTGACGGGATTCAAACCCGTGGCCTCTTCCTTGGCAAGGAAGCGCTCTATCAGCTGAGCTACACTCGCATATCTATAAACGACTAGAGAAATTATATCGTTTAAAGATGCCGCAATCAAGTTTCACTATTGAGAAAAGCGCCATTTTCTAATAGAATAAACTGATTGGCGCTTTAGCTCAGTTGGTAGAGCAGAGGCCTGAAGAGCCTTGTGTCCCCAGTTCGAGTCTGGGAGGCGCCACCAAATTCGATTATTTAATTTACAAAAGTCAGAGCGTGTCCGATTCGACCAGCACGACCAGCACGACCAATTCGGTGAATATAATCTTCGTAAGACTGTGGTTGAGAGAAGTTAATCACGTGAGTAACATCAGCTACATCGATGCCTCTTGCGGCAACGTCGGTTGCTACTAAAATCTTAATCTCGTTAGCCTTGAATCTATTCAACGCTCTTTGCCTTTGTCCCTGGGTTTTACCACCGTGAATTGCATCTGCCTTAAAGCCTCTTTCGATTAGCATATTGCTAAGCTTTTCGACACTTCTTTGAGTTTCGCTAAATATAATAGATTTTTCTACTTGTTGGCTAATCAAAATATCGTGTAGCTTTTCAAGTTTTTCACTATCACCTGAATATCTAACAACATCTTGGTTAACATTTTCGCTGGCCTCACCAGTCTTAAGTGAAATCATGATTGGTTCTTTAGAAAAGCTCTCGATTAGTGACTTAACTTTTGAATCCATAGTTGCTGAGAAGAATAATGACTGTCTGACTGGAGCTAGTTGACTAAGAATTTCTCTTACGTCATTAATAAAACCCATGTCCAACATCCTGTCGACTTCGTCTAAGACAACCATGTTAAAGTTAGCGATTTTAAGAGTTCGCCTTTCGATATGGTCCTTGATTCTACCGGGAGTACCGACAACAATGCTAGGATTTGAAGACAAGTCTCTAAGCTGAGGACCCATTTGAGTTCCTCCAATAAGTAAGGCACCAGTTAATCCGCTGCCCTTGGCTAATGAACGACATTCGTCTTCGATTTGCTGGGCTAATTCCCTTGTAGGGGCAACGATTAAAGCCTTGCTATTTTTGTCTCTAATTAATTTAGTAAGTATCGGTAACGCGAATGCCGCTGTTTTACCGGTACCAGTGCTTGCAATACCGATTACATCCTTGCCTTCTAGGCCTAATGGAATGGTCTGGTCTTGAATTGGTGTAGGGGTTACGTAACCCTTAGCTGCGACGTTTCTTTTAACTAAATCGTCAACGGCGAAATCACTAAATTGGTATTTAGCAATATACTCCAGAGTTTCGACCGGTTTAGCGGCTTTAACAAATCTAGATGGATCAATGTATTGACCCATTCGGCGATTATTTCTTGGTGCGTAACGTCCGCCGCGTTGACTATTACGGTTAGTATTTGTTCTTTGATTAGAACGATAATTATATGAAGACATAAAAATAGAATCCTTAAATGTTTATTAATTAATATTGTTACTTCAATTGCTTCTTCTACGAAATCGAGTAACTCATATTATTAACAAACCCGGATTCATAAAAAACAACGATTTATATCGTAGCATAAGATTTATTGTGCGTCAACCCATGACAGGTGAAAATGCATTTATGAGACCAGTGGTACTGATTAAGCTCATGTTTGCAATCCGTAGGCTATAGCTATATCTTTATTATTATGGAAACATTCGACAGTGAAAAAGTTAGTTATCAATTAAACTCATTAACGTCCCCTCTACGCTTGTGGTACGGTGGCTACGGGCCTAGCCATAATAGAATCCTAAATCTCAGCGATATCGAATATCAGACTAGTGAACGAAATATGGTTGATTTAGTCCACGGAGTGAAACCAAAACTTGAATTACGACTTAGAATCGGTGAAACGGCTATAATTGGCACCAAGTTTACAAAAGGTGCCTATGACAACCCTATAAGAGAAGACATAACTATTGACCCGGATACAGCCCTGCCGATAGTTAAGGCGCAGTACTACCCAGAAGAATCATATCCATCAAGAAAGCTATTATATGTTGGGGATGCCGTCTTAATCAGCCTCAATATAGTTGCAGAAACACTTTGTAACGGTGGCGACTTAACAATAGTTACACCCGATACTTCATCGATTAGGGAATAAATTTTCAGCTTTAGATAGCCGACTTGAAGGGTCTAGTTTTTATTGCGTTTTCGTTTATTGGCATCTAGTTCTTTTTTGCGAAGTCGAAGAGATTGTGGAGTTACTTCCAATAACTCATCCTCTTCGATAAAGCTAATGCACTGCTCAAGGCTATATATTATCGGTGGCGTTAGCTGAACCACACCATCGCTAGAACTACTTCTCATGTTAGTTAAATGCTTGGCCTTACAAACATTAATCTCTAGATCATCTGACCGGTTATTTAGTCCAACTATTTGTCCGGCATAAACCTTAACTGCTGGCCCAACAAAACAAACACCTCTTGCTTCAGCACTTTGCAAAGAATATGGGGTAGTAACACCAGTTTCGTAAGCAATCAAAACTCCATTACGAGTCTGAGCCAAACTTGAACCTAGTGGCTGATAGCCAATCATTAAACTATTAATCACGGCCGTACCTTTAGTGTTGGTCATAAGCCTATCCCTAAGCCCCAATAAAGCTCTTGTAGGCAATTCGTAGACTAATTTGGTAATTCCCTTAGGGCTAGTGAATTGTTCCTTTAATTCGGCCTTACGTGTCCCGAGCTCCATTTGAACATTTCCTACGTAATCAGCTGGTATTTCTATAATCAATTCTTCGATTGGCTCTTCAATTTTTCCGTCTTTTTCTACAGTAACTACTTGGGGTCGACCAACTTCGAATTCGTAACCTTCTCGTCTTAGGGTTTCAATTAGAACGCTTAGATGTAATTCGCCTCTACCGCTAATTAGAAAACCGATTCCTTCTTCTTTAACCCGTAGACCAACATTTGATTCAAGCTCCTTGTTTAGTCGATCACCAATTTGTCTACTGGTGGTGAACTGGCCTTCTGTGCCCTTGAATGGACTAGTGTTAGGGCCTAAGTAAATTTTAAGAGTCGGTGCTTCAACTTCCAGTACTGGCAATGCAACCGGATTGTTGTAGTCAGCGATTGTTTCACCGATCTGGACATCGGATATACCAGTGACTGCAACGATGTCGCCGGCAATACCATGATCAATTTCTACTCTTTCAGTCCCCTGGCTAAGCATTAAGTTATCGATTTTAGCCTTGACCATAGTTCCGTCTTTTTTACATAGTGTAACTTGATCATTTGGCCTTAATTGACCGCTCGTAATTCGCCCAATTGCATATTTACCCTTAAATGTATCCCAAGCAAGGGCTGATACTAGCATTTGTAATGGCTTGTCGATAGAGACATCTGGTGCCGGAATTCGATTGATTATTGCATCGAATATAACCGATAGATCACCTTCCTCTTCAAAATTAGCTGGTATTTTTTCCCAGGCCTTACCGGCTCGTCCTACGCTGTAATAAACTGGATAATGCAACTGATCTTCATGCACTGCTAATTCAAGAAATAGATCGGCTACTTCATCTTCTACTTCTGCGATTCTTGCGCTTGGTTTATCTATTTTATTTATAATTACGATTGGTTTTAGATTATTAGCTAGAGCCTTAGTCAGTACAAATTTTGTTTGAGGCATTGGGCCTTCTTGTGCATCAACTATTAACAAGCAGCCATCCGCCATATTAAGCGTTCGCTCAACTTCACCACTAAAGTCTGCATGTCCCGGTGTGTCGATAATATTGATTCTGTAATCCTCGTGCTGAACAGCAGTAATTTTAGCGGTGATAGTAATACCACGTTCTTTTTCCTGGTCACCACTATCCATAATTA
This sequence comes from bacterium, assembly GCA_021781215.1. Classification (GTDB taxonomy): domain Bacteria; phylum Patescibacteriota; class Saccharimonadia; order Saccharimonadales; family DATKHC01; genus JAJXXC01. The sequence goes on along the minus strand of JAJXXC010000006.1, from coordinate 65,093 downwards.
GATGTTGGCTCATCTCAGCCTGATTATCTCTAAATGTTTTAGATTGCTTTAATAGACCATCGACGAGAGTAGTTTTGCCGTGGTCAACGTGAGCAATAATCGCAATGTTTCTAATTTTTTGTGAATTCTGATTCATATAAAAAAGCGCCTTCCCAGCGCTATTCTGAAAATATTATTTACTATTATAGCATAAGTATTAAATTTTACAAAGTGTTTTTAAGATGTTATCTCAAACTCTTGAAGTTTCTTTTTAGTAGCCTTAGTATGGGTCTGTTGTAACTCTAGTAATTGCTGATAAATTCCCTGGCTACTACTTAATTCTTCTGGGCTGCCGATCTCATCAACCCGACCATTTTTAAGTGTAACTATTTGATCAACCGATTGGATCGTGCTTAATCTGTGGGCAATAATTAAAGTGGTACGACTGTTCATTAACCGATTCAAAGCTTGTTGGACTAATTTTTCACTCTTGCTGTCCAAACTACTAGTTGCTTCATCAAGAATTAAGATCGGCGCATCCTTAAGTAGGGCTCTGGCTATAGCAATTCTTTGTTTCTGTCCACCACTTAGCTTAAGACCTCGTTCACCTATTTCGGTATCGTAGCCATTTTCTAATTTATCGATAAATTCATCCGCATTAGCAGCCTTAGCTGCGGCTATAACCTGTTCGCTACTAGCAGATGGATTAGCATAGGCTATATTTTCTTTAATCGTACCGCTAAACAATGCCGGTTCTTGAAAAACGACGGCAATATTATCTCTAAGCGACTGCTGGGTTACTTCTTTAATGTCTTGATTATCAATTAGAATACTGCCATTGTCTAAGGTATATAACCTAAGTAGCAGACTGGTAATAGTGGTTTTACCCTGACCACTTTCTCCAACTAAGGCAGTCTTGCTGTTTTCGGGTAATATAAAATTCATGTCTTTTAGCACCGGCTCTTTTTCCTGATATGCAAAACTAACGTCCTTAAACTCAACAACCCCCTTAGATACATTCAGTTTCTTGGCATTCACCGAATCAGTTATTTCAGGTTCGATATCCATGGCCTGAAAATAATCTTTGGTATTCGCTAAAGCCCTTTGGGTTTGATCAACCAAAAAACTAATACTAAAGATAGGGATTCTAACCAGTAGCGCATACTGAATTAATAGAACCATGGTGCCGATACCGTAGACTCGATGTGCGGTTTCAATAAAGATATAAGCAAAGATCATAAAGAAGATTAGGTTTAAAATAACCCGTCTTTTAATGTCCTGTTTATGCCAATATCTACTTTGGGGGTAAGTTGTTGCTACTGATTTATCATAGTGTTTGGTAAATAATTTAAGTTCCCGTTTTTCTTGGGTAAAGCTCTTAACTACTCTCACTTGTCCAATAGCTTCGGCAAAACGCCCGTTAGCAATATCTTGCTCAGTATTAATAGTTTTTTGATAACCCTGCCACTTTTCACTGCTTCGAGTTGTTAGCCAAACAAATATTGGATACAAGACACCGAGCATTAAACCAACCTGCCAGGAATAATATAGAACGATTACTAGGGTAAAGACCGTGCTAAATATAAATTGAAGGAAATTGTTACTTAACATGTTCATGAAATTACTTATCTGAGTCACTCCACGGTTCATTCGATTAATAATCGTTCCGGTTAACTCGGTATCGAAATAAGTTTGGGGCAGATTAAGTAAGTGTTCGAAATATTTACGACTCATTATTCGCGCTATTTTGACGCTTAGGATATCGCCGTAGTAACCTGCAATATTACTAAATATAGTCGACATAAAATCGGTTACAAAAATTAGCAATGCGAATAAGGCCACAATCATAATGTCTGCCTTACCACCGCCCAATATCTTGGTTATTTGGTCGATCGCTCCCTTAGTAAATAGCGGCTGAAGCTGTGCCATCAACGCCAAAAGGATGGTCAAGATACCTACGCCTATATAAAAAGGCCATAGCTCCTTAGTAAATCTGATAATTCTTATAATTTGTTTCATGCCAAAAATTAGATTAGTTTATTGAAAAAATATAACAAGCTAATCTTGATAATATTTGTTACCCCAAGATGCCATACTTTGTAGAATTGGAATCAAATCATAGCCTTTTTTAGTTAGTAAATATTCAACCCTAGGAGGCATTTCTGAAAAATTCTGCTTAGATATAATCGATTTATCAACTAAATAATCTAGTCTTTGCGAGAGAGTTCTAGGACTAATACCCTTTAGTGAAGCCTCTAGTTGGCTAAACCGGGTAGTCCCCTTAGCTAATTCCATGACTAATAATGCGGTCCATTTATTACCGATAATTGATAGTGCCTCTGCAACACAGCCCGGATGCTTCTCAATCTTTGATTTTTCGATTATTTTAACTTGCATGCTCACTTTACTTAGTATAGTATCGATATTGTAACACCTAATAAATAATATAACAAAAGGGTAGACCAATGTCACTGAACCTAAATAATAAGTTTGATCAATTAGCCAATGAAGAGTCTTTAGCAAATGCTACTGATGCACTTAGGAAAAATGGATTTGAGGTTATCGTGACAGACAACTTAGAGGCTGCCAAAGAAAAAGTGCTGAGCATCATACCAAAGGGCTCTGAAGTATTTACCGTAAGTTCTGTAACTGTCAGCCAAGCTGGATTAAACGAAATCATAAATGAATCCGGTGACTACATATCAACTAGGAAGAAATTTACAGAACTCCAGGGGCAAGAAGATAAGATACTGGAAATGAAACGAATTGGCTCCGCCTCAGAATATGTGCTTGGCAGCGTTCATGCAATAACCGAAGACGGTCAAGCATTAATAGCTTCTGCTAGCGGTAGCCAAATCCCCAACTATGTTTTTGGAGCCAATCATGTAATTTGGTTAGTTAGCACTAAGAAGATTGTTGAGAATCTAAATGAGGGGTTCAACCGCATAGAAAATTATGTTCTTCAGCTGGAAGACGAAAGAGCGCTAAAGGCCTACAACAGGCACTCTTCATTAAACAAAATTCTAATCTATCGAAAAGAAACGAATAATAGGGTGACAGTCATTCTAATTAAAGAAATCGTTGGGTTCTAATTTATAAGACATCGTTGGTTACTTAAGCCCACAAAAAAATTGAATCTCTTGCAATGTTAGGTGAAAAATGGATAAACTAAAATTGATGGCTAAAAAAACACCTATCAAATTGAAGTCTACAGTCAAGGTATCTGATGTAATTAATCTTGGACAGCTTTTGTTAAAATTCTCTAGGGTGGAAAGATCTACATTCCACGAAGATGGATCTAGGCCAGAAACAGATTCCGATCACAGCATAATGCTTAGCGTTTTGGGATGCGCAATAGCAGATAGGCTTAGGCCTGATCTGGATATTGGAAAAATAGCTCAGTATGCCCTAATCCATGATTTAGTCGAAGTTTATGCTGGTGATACCATTACTGTCCGAATTAGCGAAGAGGAAAAGCAAGCAAAAAATAAACGTGAGGCCGAGGCTCTTGCTAGGATTATCAAAGAATTCGGAAAAAGTTTCCCATGGTTAGCTAACACGACGACTAGCTATGAAGCTCTTGATACCATAGAAGCACGGTTCGTTAAGGGTCTAGACAAATTGATGCCAGAAATTACCCATATTTTAAATAATGGCAAATATATTAGGCAAATCAATATGACTCAAGAGGAGTTAATCACCGGTTACGATAAGCAAATCTCAGAAATGAAAAAATACTCACACGATCTGCCCGAAGTGATAAAACTCAAAAATGAGATAGCTGAAGTTTTCATTGAAATTATGTCTCTTAACAACAAGTTTTAAAAAAATAGTCGAATCAAATTATAAAATAGTTTCGTTATAAAAGTGCCGAGGATTTATTGTTGTTGCGATTTATTAGTATAACTTTGTTGATTTAATACAGTGTTAAAAGATTCCGCTTCTTTTGAATAAGCCACTGATTTAAGCGCCTCATAAACGAACGCAACTGCACTAACAGTGGCTATGCCAATAAGATCGGGCTTACCACCATCCTGATATTTTGGCATATCTAGCGCAACCGAAATACAGGCAACGGTAAGACCCATAAATAGTGAGCTCCAAGCCGCACATTCATTGCGTTTTTTCCTAAGGCTATTTCTAGCAATAACAGTTTCTCTTGTATCCATGAGATATTATATTCTATACTAATTTTATAATTTGTCAATTCCATCAAGAACCAGATACCTCACTATACCTTGGCTATTATCAAGATCTGATTATAATTCAACTATTTTTCTTTTGTTGTTCTAGTGCTAGCTGTAGCCATTGTATTCTCTAAAAAGAAAACTAGATACACTAAAAGTGCACCCAATAGGCCATAAACAATTAGAGCGAAGAGGGCTGTAAAATCTAGAACATATGATTTATGAATCACACCGATTTGGAAGATTCCCCTAAAGGGCTCGAGTAATGTATCACTAGTCGTATAAATCCAGTGCACGAACGATGCTGATGGATTAGCTGCAAACAGTCTTAGTACTATTCTCAATACTAGTATGGCTTCGGCTAAGCCAATTATAAACCGAGTTATTCCTGTTAAGTAAAGTGTAGGTTTCATAATCACCTCCATTAGTTAGTAACTTCATTCTTGTATTAATTACTCTAAATGTCAACACGATTTAAAGACGTTTATCTTGTATTAGTAGTCGTTAACAGATCAATTAAATAGATAGGCATTTTAATAGCTATATAAGCTATACTAATGACTAGCAGGGTACCTTTTTTAATAACTCCGGATTACTGGATATTATTAAGAGAAGTAGGCTTTGTTTTTACAAAGCAATAGCGGAAGGAGATATTATGTCTCACCGAATACATATTAAAATAAACAAATCAAAAGGAAGTCCCAAAGTTGATTCCACGGAATACATTGCAAATACCTATGAACCCAGTGATGGCATTTTTCAATACGCGCCAATAAAGCCTATTGCAATGGTATTAAAGCATGTTGATTCGTCAAGACAACAATTTAGGCAAATTGCTAAAAGACTTAGGAGCAAAAAACTCTGATTTAAAAGTAAGCTTAAAATAGATATTTGTAATGTTACTCTCAAATAGTTGAAATATTGACTTAGTTGACAATTTATCATGCTTATGTTAATATAAGCATATGTTTGAAAAACAAAAAGCTTACCTTTCAGAAAATAAAGATAGCAAACTAGTTAGAGCAGCTGCCGGCGTTGGTGCTTTCGCTGTTGCTTATGCTGGCGTATACCTACTCCAACACGGCCTTAGCCCAACCTTATCAGACCGCTCTACTTTGAAAGCAACTCTCAATAACTTAGTAAGAGACAACCCTTTGACGAAAAATCGTTTCACAGAATAGATATACAAAACCTCTTAATTTACAGAGGCTGAATAGTCACGGTGAGCATGTCTTAAAAAAATTGGCACTCTATTTATCTAGGACTGATTGGAATAGGGTTTGTATAACTTTAGTGTCATACACTTCTTCCAATAACATGTCCAATGAGTGCAGTAATAGCCATCGCAGCACCGCCTCCGATAAATACCCTAGCCGCTGCCCATAATCTATTACCACCACCAAGCAATGCCCCAATAGCCCCAGATATGCCTAATGCCACTAGTGATGCAATTACAATAGCCAAAATTTTTGTATTCCCGTTAACAGCTAAGGTTGCGATTATGGGTACTATCGCGCCAATAGAGAATGCCAATGCAGATGCTAAGGCTGCCTGAGCTGGCCTTGCTAAAGAATCACCATCTATACCTATTTCGTCTCTTAGGTGTGCAGAAACCGCATCGTGTGCATGTAATTGTTCTGCCACAGCCTTGGCTAATTTAGGATCTAAGCCTCTATGTTCATATATAGCTGTTAGCTCTGCAAGTTCTTCGTCCGGGTTGTCTTCTAGAGAACGAGTTTCCATAAGAATATCTGCTTTTTCTGAGTCACGCTGCGAGCTTACTGACACATATTCTCCCGTTGCCATTGATAGAGCTCCGGCGACTAACCCGGCAATTCCCGCAGTTAATATTATTGAGCTATTGGCATGAGCAGTAGAAACTCCCAACATTAAACTTGAAACAGATACAATACCGTCATCAACTCCTAGTACAGAAGCTCTTAGCCAGTTACCTCGATGAGATCTATGTGGTTGGCCTGGGTGAGCAGAAAATTGGTTCATTGATACTATTATACTAGACAGCCCTACCATATATAAAAACTTATAAGTTAATAGCGAATCATCTATTAAAAAATTGGCACCAAATTTATGAAGAACTGATTAGATGGAGAGAGATTATTGGTTCTGATTGGAATAGGTATAAGAGAGGTTATATAACTTGAATGTTGGGCATTATTTTTTTAAGAATTATTCCAGATTCTCAATCGACTCTAGATAAATCTTCTTCTGGCATAACACTCCTAAGGGCATTTAAACCACTATCTGTTATAGAAATTTTTCCACTAGTCTCACTGCTGGGTGATAAATCTTGTGTTATGAAATATTGCTCATATAAATCAGCGAATGATCTTATAGTCTGTTTTCTTACATGTTCTGCATCGTTACCATATTCGAATATAGGTTTTCCGCTACTGTCGTTATCCCAAAATGCATACTGGGCAACACCTTTAGTTACGTACTCTAAAAGGTGGCGGCTTATGGGTCCATTTTCTTGTCGACTTAACACACTTATTGTAGCTAAGACATAGTCATTTAAGCTAGCGTCGGGATTTAAAACTATACTTCCAATTTGTATATATAAATCTTCTTCATCTTTTCTATCTGATTCAAATTTCCTTAGTTTATCTAAGTCCATATTGGTATATTAGGCCCCAGTACCACAAATTACAAGCATATTAACAATAAAAACCTCTGAATTAACAGAGGCCGTAATGCTCATGGTGGAGCACCTCGAAAATAATTCACACCTTATATTTGAAGAAATAAGAAGATGAAAATATTTACTCTGGGATGAGTAGATAGAGTATAAACAAGAGATTGAATATCAAAAGAGAAGACTATCTTTTGGGAACGTGTATATCCTCAAATAATATCCCATCAGTAGTTAAGCCAATTATCCTTAATATGGGTGTATCGACAGGAATATCAGGAGAAATAATACCGGGAGTTTCCATCAATCCAGCTTCATCTAGATGATTTAGTACGGATTCTGGAATCGAGGATAAGCCTCTTAGTCTAAAATACCTAACATGTTCCTCTCCGTTTGGATGCGGACTATACATAACACCATTCACTGCTCTTGAAATTATTTCTCGACCTTTATTATTCATAAAGATATTCTACACTATATATTATTATTTGTCAATCTATTTATATGCTTAAAATAACAAAAACCTCTGAATTGACGGAGGTGGCATTGTATATGGTGGAGTATCTATTGAAAAATTGGCACCAAATTTATGAAGAACTAATTAGATGGAATGGAATCATTGATACAAGGTGGAACTGTATAGGAGATATAGATAATCTACTCGGGTCGAGGCAAGTCTAAACTTAAACCAAATATTTCTGCAATCGTCTGATAAAATTCTTCTTTTACTATGTCTAAACTAATTAATTCTCGCTTTAATCTATCGATGTGTTTGGCATTATTATCTCTATCTAAGCGATTTTGATATGTTCTGAAACCTGCCTCCATGAAACTTTCTGGTGCCATCCCAATAGCTAGACCACTATGCAGTGATTGTGCCCTCCCTCCTACACTCTTATAAATTTTATCAATTTTTGTATTAATATCAGTCTGTTTGAGCACTAACTCTGCCAGATTAATTATAACCTTAGCTCTGTAGTCAGCAACCGATGCTATTATTTCGGGTGTAGTTTTAGGTTCAAAACCTAAACGCTTAACCATCAGTACGTATATATATGGTTCAACATAAGGCAAATGACTACTTCGCATGAACCAGTCAGCAACTGCTTCATTACCAAATACTACTTGAACTTTTGGTAATTCTCCATACTTCTCTCCTAACCATAACCTGTATAATTGAAACGATTCGTATATTTGGGTTATATCTAGAGATAAAGCATGGTCATGCTCACTCATCCCGTAACCGTTGTTAGATATAGTAGGTGATTCGGCGATAGTAATCCCAGCTAAAGTTCTACTAGGTACTACCTCGTCAATATCATTACGAATTCTTGCCATAGATAAATCTACGCGATGGATATCTTCATATACTATGACTAATTCACCGGGGTGTGCTCTTGCGAGTTCAAGCCACTCATTTAAACGAGCATCAATTTGCTCATTACTAACTTCGGCTTCTGGTAATTCACCGCCTAGTCTGTGTTCAGTGGAACGCATGATTTATATTGTGATACCTTAGGTATATTTCCACAAGCATAACCAATACAAAAATTCCTGAATTAACAGAGGTCATAGTGCTTATGGTGGATCATCTGCTAAAAAATTGGCACCAAATCTATGATGAACTGATTAGATGGAGGGGTATTATTGATTCCGTATGGGCTAAAACAAAGAGAAATTATGTAACTTAAGTGTTGAACACCAACCTATCTGTTAGGTTTAGTGCAAGTGGTAATGTTATACCTCCAAATGCCTATTTTATTATACGGGTAATGATATACCCCCCACATTGTATTTATGAAGTGTTTTTGAAGTTTAAAAAGACGGATTATCTGATATGGAATTATCGCAATATAATATAGTTTTTTAGTCATTGGCTCAATTCTCTGACTAATGTTAGACGTCTTGACGTCATTAAATCCTTCAGCTGAAATTAATTCCGCAAACTTATCATTAATGAAGTATCTGAAACTAGGCATAGATGAAAACACTATGATATTTTCAAGTATTCTCCTCTGCCTAGGTGTTAGTTCTTCGTCTGGTGATTTAGTATATTCAGCAATAACCAACTTGCCGCCAGGTTTTAACACTCTACGAATCTCTTTTAAGACTTTTTTGTAATCTGGGGCATGTACGAAAGTCTCAACCATAAACACTCCATCAAAATGATTATCGGGAAAATCTAGCTTCGAATAATTACCTACTTGAAAGTGTGCTCTATCACTTACACCAGCCTTTTTAGCTCTCTCGTTTGCGTGTTCAACATTAAAGTCCAACAAATCTAGACCCTCTAGACGATATTTATATTTCTGAGCAATAGCCACCGACACTGGGCCCTCTCCACAACCAGCGTCAAGAACTAATGAATCCTTGCTTAAGTTTAACTGTTTACCTACCTCAATACTCATTATTTCTTGTGCGTCTGCAATAGATATATTTTCTTTTCCTTTAGGGTAATATCCAAAATGTTTAACACCCTTAAGAATCAAGTTATAACCCCAAAGCGATTCTTTGGTTTTATAGTACTTAATTACTGCGCTATCTTCGGATTTATTCATTGCATTAAGTTTAACTTATCTTCTGTATATATAACAAAAAACCCCTGAATTAACAGAGGCCGTAATGCTTATAGTGGATCATCTGCTAAAAAATTGGCACCAAATTTATGAAGAACTGATTAGATGGGGAGAGATTATTGGTTCAGATTGGAATAGAGATAAGAGGGTTTGTACAACTTAAGTGTTAGGCACTAGAATTTAACAATTTAGTAAACAATTTCGAGAGCTCATTAAATAGAGTTACATAACCAACTTGATTAAGATGGACTCCATCAGAAATATGGTACTCAATTCCATGTTTACCGAGTTTGCCATAGAAGTCGTCTGAGTTTAAGTAAACTACCTTATCACCTAATATTTTTCTTACTGACTCACGATACTCATTCATGGTCTCGTTTTTTCGTATCTTAGCTGGGTCGTGTTTAGATTCATCAACTGGTGGAGGGAGAAAGTAGACAAGTTTCGAATCTTTCAAAATGTCTATAATTTTTATTAAATTTGACTTAAAAACTTCTAGAGGAACTTGTTTCCAGGGTGAAGCGTCATTAGTACCTATTGAAATAATAATATAGTCTGCTTTCATTTTAGAGACTAGAGAAGCTCTAATTAGACAATCACTAGTATCAAATCCGCCAGTTGCACAGTTATATATAACAGAATTAGGTATTTTATCTTGTAGTTTCAGAGTCGCTGCTTTATCAATATTTGCTAAGAAGCTATCACCAAACAAGACTATACTTTTCATAATCTATATAATACCAAATAAAAGAAAAAGACCTCATATACATAGGTCATAATGCTTATTTGGATATTAAGTAGTCTTCAACACCCCTTAACCATCCACCTCTAAAATATTCCTTAGGATTAAAATTATTAATATCAACCCATTTAAAATCGCTTATATGTTTTCCAAGGGTGACTTCACCACCTTTATACTCAGCATCATAACCCACCGCAAATATTCTCACGTTTTGATTGATGCCATATTCTAAACGTTCTACTCGAAAGAAAATACCATTCTGTTTAGGTTCGCCATACTCGACCTCCTCTCCTATTTCCTCTTTCATTTTTCTATTTAGAACTAATTCAAGGGAAGTATTAAATTCATCTTTCTTAATTCGTCCACCAGGTAAATCCCAATCACCGAAAATGTCATGAATTATTAGCAGTTTGTTACCATCTCTTAAAAAGACTTTTATTGCAACAAAATATAAATCTTTATCATATTCTTCCATTGGATTAATAATAGCAAAATAAACAAAAAAACCCTGAATTACCAGAGGTCATAATGCTTATGGTGGAGCATATACTAAAAAATTGGCACCCAATTTATGAAGAACTGATTAGATGGGGGGGTATTATTGGTTTCGAATAGAATAAGAACAAAAAGAGTTTTGTATAACTTAAGATTAAGCACTCATCTATACGATAATACTACAGTAGATAATATATATGCTTAGACCATACTAAAGATACAGCTGTTCTTAATATCCTATGTTTTTGGTATGAGCCAAAGCCCATACAAAAAGCAGGAAGGCGATTGATGCTAAAATACAAATTATAATTAGAAATGGTGAAAATACTTTCTTAAACCGTTGATTTATACCGTTTGGTTTAAAAGATTTTTTATTTGGCATAGTCAATTTTTTAATAACACTTATAGTTTACGCTATGATGTGCTTTCTCTCAATCTTAATAATTACAAATTAAATACAAAAAACCTCTGAATTAAAACAGGTAAATACTTAAGAAGTTTGTGTATGACTAAGTATATTGAGCCTATTCATTTGTTTCCCAGTTTGTCCTATTCGGCTCTATTCGTATTAGTTCTAACTTAGCTTTATGAGTTTCTGATATGCCTACGCCAAGTAAAGCACCATAAAGAGCAACTCCTGCTATAAGCGCATCCTGAACACGTCCATGACCATGTTCTACTGCCTGCACGCCGCAAGAAATACTTCCTAAAAAACCCGATGCTTTCATTAGTCTTGCAGTCCGAAGTTTAAGTTTAAGTATTTCGTATCCTTTGTCCAATTGTTCTGATTTAGCGTTTTCTAACATAAACAGAAATTAACATACTCTATTAGTTTTGTCAATGGCACATAACGAAAATCTATGCATTAACAGAGACAACAATGTTTATAGTGGAGCAACTATTAGAAAATTGGCACCAAATTTACGAAGAGCTGAGTAGATGTAAGAATATTATTGGTTCAGAGTGGGATAGAGCGTATTGAACTTAGGTATATAATATAAGTAATGAACTGCCCTAAATGCAATACACCAATGGAAATAATTACTGAGGAAACTAGCCATAACCCCAGGGATTCTAAGCAATATAATCGCACTCACTATGTCTGCAGGACTGATGATATTTGGATAACAGCAGAAATACCAAAAGAATCGTCTAAGGTCTAAACGACTATATAACTTTAGCGTTAGGCATGTGATACATACTAAATTATTATTTATTTGAAGTCATTTTGCCGAAGCAATATTGAATCCGCAAGATTCTTTAGCTGGCTTACATCGTCTTCATCCAACGGCTTAACACTTTCCTTATTAACCCGAATAAATTTTCCTTCGTTTTCTGTAGTTTCAACCAAAGTAAAGACGCCATTATCTGCGTAGGTTAAATCTCCACCTACAAGAGTGCTTCTATACGGAGAAGCAGTCCATATCTTCGTACTACTAGTTTGCGGGTCATATACTTCAAGATCCATTACAGACCCTACTACTCTTCCAGCGAAATCATGTCCTCTAATTAGTATTAAAGTGTTGTCATAAAGTCTTCTACGATAAATAGCCACGGGTAAACTCGAACTAGATTTTTCCCTTAAGGCATCAGCAATTTTACAAATTGCTAAAAAGACTTCTTGATTCAACTCAAGTTTTTCACCAAAATCCAACTGATGTTCAATCATCTGACGACCATAAGTCAAGCTTGCACTAATATCGTCGTTGATTATCTCTTCAATTTCCTCTATAGATTTGCCGGCTCTTTCAGCTACTATTTGAAGCTCATATTTGTTACCTGATTCTGCTGCATAAGTGTCAGCATGTCTCGGAATCGACGGGCTTCTTCCGTAGGCTAACGCCTCAACATGTGACTTATCAACATTTTTCATTCGAGTATCTTCAGGTTGATCGCCTAAGGACTCCAAATCGCCCTTAGGTAGTGTGTTTGGAGGAGTAACTATAGGTACTTCCTGCGTTGGTTGTTCGGATGCTAGTGGTCTAACAATAGGAAGTTCTTGTGTTGGCTCATCATCTGGTGATTTTGGAAATGGGCCACTATCAACTTCATCCTCACCACCACCCAATATTGATTGTTTAGGTAAATATACTAGTTCCTGACTATCATTTACTTCTTCTGACATTAGCTTTTCCTTTTTAATTTCGTTTTGTTAGAGTTACTTAGCCTAATTTAACTTTTATTTCGTGGAGTTGTCAATATACTAACGTGTTATAAAAATCAAAAACCCCTGAATTAACAGAGGTAATAATGCTTATGGTGGAGCTGGTGGGTATCACACCCACGTCCGAAGGATTACCTTAACTAATCTTCTACGAGTGTAGATTATTTGTAATTTTCAGTTCCTAGAGAACAAATAATCAAAAACTAGGTACCTAAGCCCTAAGTCTTAGTAGTATTTAGGGGCACTAAATACTAAGCATTCAGATAAATGACACAAAACCGAACTATCTGACGTCATTCTGGTTTGCGTTTGCAACGTTTAAGCTGCAAAGGTTGCGAAAGCATAACTTTGCGGAGTAAAGAATGACTTTACGCGACTAATAAATGTATTTGCATTTATTGGCTTTTACCGTATAACGCTCAGTAAGCGACTCGCCGATTTAGTTGATAATGTCCAACGTCGAGCTTAAATTCAGCCCCATGTATAGCTAATTATACACTATTTTCCCATATTGTCCATAACACCAACTCCTGTATCCATTGACAAGATGTCATTCTTGTGATAATATATCTAAATGGAAAGAAGCAAAAAAATTGGCCATATGGTAGATATATTATCGCTAGAAGGGATTGACCAAAATACTACACCGATACTCTTTGATAAAGTGGAGTTAGCTAAAAGTGATCAAACGGCAAATAGATATCCTGGTTTAATATTTTCCAATGATGTAGATTCTAATCTGGCTCAAGCATCATATCTTGCTGCTTCAAATATCTTAAACGATAGACCAAAACCTCAGATAAAAATATCCTTATAGATAGTTAAGAATAGGAAACTCGCGTACTTTGGTTTATGAGTGACTATTTTTTAAACAAAGCTGATCATGCAGCTTGTTTAAATCAGATAATAATCTAGTCTTGTCTTTGTCGTCTAAGTCGATAAGAAGGTCATGGTTTTGTTTATTAACAATGTCTCTCGCGGCCTGCTGAATTCTTCTACCTAAAAAAGTAAGAGTCACTATTCTGGTCTTTTTGCTATTAGGATCCACCCCTCTAGTGATCAAACCCTTGCGGCTAAGTATTTTAATTTGTCTGGTAATGCTGGCTTCAGTTTGACCAAGATTTTTAGCTATAATGTTCTGCCGGTTTATATGGCTTTCTTCAAATTGCACCAATATTTTATATTGAGCATAGCCTACCCCTAACTGCTCCAATAAAAGCTGATCATATTTACTTGTCATCAGGGAAGTAATATGTTCTAATATTATATCTATATTTTCTGGTGATTGAAACATAAAATTTTTTTAAATAAATTATTACTTAACATGTTAAGTATATCATATGGCTGGGGTAGGGGACTCAAATCAGACCATGCGCCTCGAATACTTTAAATAGCCTGGCCCAGTCTTCAAGTGATAGCATTTGTGGACGAATACTAGCATCTAATAACGATTCGGCAATTAGTTCTCTAATCTTCTGTTTATCTTGTCTAAGCCCGTTACTTAATGAGTTTTCAAGAGTCTTTCTTCTAGCCGAAAATCCTACCCTAACCAACCTAAACAAAGCCTTATCATTATTGGTCACGATGACCGGACTAGGCCTTCTAGTCAAGACGATAACCTGCGAATCTATCTTTGGTGGTGGAGTGAATAGTTTTGCTGGAACAATATCTTTTTTATCTACCCGATAATACTGTTGAGCTACAACCGACAAGGTAGACATAGAGCCAGGGCCAGCGGCAATTCTCTCGGCAACTTCTTTCTGAATTAATAAGACCACTTTGATCGGAGGATTGGTTGACTCAACCAATAATCTAATTAGGTGCGAAGTTAGGTAATATGGGATATTAGCCACCAATTTATAGTTCTTAGGTAGCTTTGTCAGATCAAATTTTAAAATATCCTGATTAACAAATTCTGTGTTGGATTCTTTGTTGGCGGTCTTTAAATTATTAAACAGGTCCTGATCTATTTCAACGGCCAGAACGCTCCCCGCCTGGTCTGAAATCAAAGAAGTTAAATTACCAAGTCCAGGGCCTATTTCTAGGACATAATCTTGTTTACTAATGTCAGCATAGCTAGCGATATTATTGAGTGTCTGTTGATCATTTAACCAGTGCTGTCCAAGTGACTTTTTGGGACTATTATTCATAATCTACCACCACCCATGAGATGCCCAGAAACTGGCAGCTGCAGCCCAGGAGCCATATCTTCTTACGGCATAATTATTAAACGTGTTGAGCTGACATACAGCATCAATCTGCCAGTTAGGGCAAGCTGTGGTTAGATTTAATGGATTACAGAATTGGCCCAGACCTATACAGCCTCTATAATTTACATCGCCTGGGTTCCAATGAGACTCATGATTAACAATATAGTTAACGTAAGTATAGTCAGAACTATTAATATTAGAGCTCCTAAGCCAGGTTATATTATTGCCGCCATTAACCGACGAGATGCCGGTACCTCTATATACTAATTGAGCTATGGGTTGATTAATAACTACTGTTTGAATAGGAGTGTTAATGACACCACCGTTCTTTGTTGACACTTGCTCGACAACTAATTCTAGGCCGTTGACACCGGCCTGATAAACCTTAGTGGTGTCATAAGGTAAATCTGGGTTATCAGTATACTGGGTAGTAAATGCGATTGGCTGCTGTTGAGACACTAGCTGCTGATCAACTGGTACTACTAGGACCTGCATACCCAAGGTTACGGGGGTATTAAGGGCCGGCAATACATTGGCGCCACTTGCAGTTGTCTTAATCTTATTTTGACTCAATAAATCAGCTACGGTTTTAGCATGGGTCCTTAGGCTAACTTTTGTACCATAAAGAGATAGATTGATCTGAGTAGCCGGAACTATTGAAATCACTTGTCCTATAATATTTTTACCTAATTCTGCCGGGCTAGTAACATCGTTGACATAATCTTGCGGATATATTGTATAACCCGCTGCTTTGGCGATAACTCTTGGATTAACGTCCGCTGTAAGTACGACCTTACTTTGTCCATTTTCAATAATTGTAACTGGATGAACTCGATAGATATTAACCCTAAAGCCATTATTTAATATCGGTGTATTTTCACTTGGGTCAACAATATCACCGGGATTAAGAGTAATGTTCAAGCGTCTCATTAAGTCACCAACTGTCGTAGCTGTTGTAGGAATTATCTCTAGTCTGCCATTGTTATAAACCTCTACAACCCTAGAGCTACTTGTATTAACCGTTGTTCCATTAAAGTAAATAAACGTCACCAATCCCAAGAAAAATAAAATAATTCCACCGACCAGCGGGATGAATACTGGGTGCCGATAGTCTCGTCGCTTTATGATAGAAAATCCAGCAATGGCTTTAGCGTAGATTTTTTTGGATTTATGCTTCATATTCGTTTAAGCCTAAATGTAAATAATTCATTAGGTAGGCTAGCTTCTAGTCTACCAAATGGTTGATTTCTAACCAAGTTTCAATCAGCTCTTTAGTGGCAGCAGTCAGCTTATATTTAGCTAAAACATCTTCGATTCTAACCCATTTAATCTCAGCGATTTCGAATTTTTGTCTAGAAATTTTAGGGAGTTTATCAACCTTCAATAAATAACCAATGAATTTATACTTATGCCCGTATTCGACTACAGTATACTCCGGCTTTATTAAGCTAAGGCTATTTGGATGCGTAATGACTCCTGTTTCTTCTTCAACTTCTCTAGTTGTTCCATCGGTGGGCTCTTCATTTTTTTTAAGCCCACCTCCCGGTAGAGTGTATCGATTAGGCCCTAACCAATTTTTAACAATTAGGATTTGTTTGCCGTCGCTAATAATAACTCGACTTCTTCTAGAATCCCTTAAGTATATAAACAACAATGGCCAGGCTAACCAGAAAAGAATATTACCGATAAAACGCGAAGGGCTATTCATTTATTTTCTCGATCGGGGCGAAATTAATATTAATCTTCTTAGATCCACGACTCTTAAAATAGATTACTAGATTGTCCCCTTCAACCTCAACAACTCTACCTTCACCAAAAATTTTGTGTCTAATAATATCGCCCTCAAATAATTCTGGTAAATAGACTGGCTCAATATTATCGATTGATTTTTGGGTTTTTTGCTCAAGTGAAGTCTGCCATAATTGTGCATTGGAAACATTGTCAGTCTCAGCAACCGCATTAATATCACTCAAGAATCTAGATGGAATATTATGTTGTTGACCACCGTAGAGCAATCTACTAGTTGCGTAGGTTAAGTAAAGCTCTCGCTTGGCCCTGGTCATACCAACGTAGCACAGCCGTCTTTCTTCCTCCATTTCTGCTTGACTATAGAGTGCTCTGCTATGGGGAAATAGACTTTCTTCCATGCCTACCATAAATACAATCGGAAATTCCAAACCCTTAGCAGCATGAAGAGTCATCAGCGTCACGGCATTATTAGTAACATCTCGATTATCTATATCACTAACCAGCGCTACCTCTTCTAGAAATCCATCTAACCCTAGATCCTGATAATCTTTAGTCACACTCAACAGTTCCTTAACGTTCTCGGCCCTAGAATCACCCTGAATTGTGCCATCACTTAGGTAGTTTATATAATCAAGCCTTCTGATTAGACCATCCAATAGATTTGACAGAGGCACGCTATCAACAAGTTCTCTAGTGGTAGCTAAGATATCATAAAAATCACTAAATCCTTGTTTGGCTCTTGGTTTTAGGGTTGGATGCTCTTGAACCACAGACAGGGCATGATTTAAGGAATAGTCGTTTACAGCTGCCCAACTATAAAAATCCTGCAAAGACTTAGAGCCTATACTCCGCGCCGGAACATTTACTACTCGATCAAAACTTATTTTATCTTCAGACTGAAAAACTAATCTTAGATACGCCATCACGTCCTTGATTTCCTTTCGGTCATAGAAACGTGGACCACCGACTATTCGATATGGAATACCGTAGCGGACGAATACATCTTCAATAGCTCGGCTCTGAGCATTGGTTCGATAGAGAACCGCATAGTCCTGATAGCTCCAGATTTTGGCGTCAACAGCTGTTTGAATCCGATTAACTACAGTCTCAGCTTCTGCTCTTTCATTAATTAATTGGAGAACATGCACCGGTTTACCACCCTTTTCTGCAGTCCATAATCGCTTAGTAGAGCGTTGGGTGTTTTTCTCAATCACTGCATGAGCGGCATCTAAGATGGCTTCAGTGCTCCGATAATTTTGTTCTAATTTAATGATCGATACGTCTTTAAAATCCTTCTCAAAATTTAAAATATTCTTAAAATCAGCACCCCTCCAAGAGTAAATACTTTGCCAATCGTCACCAACTACGGCAACGTTTTTATTAGTATTAGTTAGTAGCTTGACTAATCTGTACTGGGCTATGTTTGTGTCTTGATACTCGTCAATCATGATGTATTTAAATTGGTTAGACCACTTATCTCTAATCTCGGAGTGATTAGCTAAAAGTTCCACGGTTTTCGAGATAAGATCATCAAAATCTAGAGCATTAGCATCCCTTAGGATTCTTTCATAAATTGGATAGATTTGTGCGGCTGCTTTTTGGACCAAACCACTAGCTAAATTAGCGAATTGATTTGGGTTAATCAGATCATTTTTATTATTACTAATAATTGACGATACAGCCCTGGGCGTAATAGCCTTGTCGTCAATTCTGAGTTGCTTAATGGCTTGCTTGATGGCACTTTGCTGATCACTGTCATCAAATATAATGAAATTCTTAGAAATCCCGACTGCTTCACCGTCTTGTCGAAGTAACCTAACACAAATACTATGGAAAGTTCCAAGATACGGCATGAACGTTCGATCATTTTCACTTCTACCGAGTAAGTGGCTAAGCCTAACTCGCATCTCTTTGGCTGCCTTATTGGTAAAGGTCACGGCTAGGATATTGGCATGATTTGCCTTGCCCGATGAAATGAGGTAAGCCATTCGATGAGTCAAGGTTTTAGTCTTACCCGAACCAGCTCCAGCCAAAATTAATAAAGGCCCGTCAAGTGTTTGAGCTGCCCTTTGCTGTTCTTCATTTAATCCAATTAAAAAATCGTCCACGTAGTTTATATTTTACCAAGCTTTCGGTCTGAATCACGACCTTAAAATGTAGTGTTTTTATCTATACTAGGCTTTGCCTATAGGCCTCATCTACAATGCCCGCAAATTTAATGTAATTTAGACTAGCATTACCGACTAAGACTCCGTCGCACTGTTCTATTTGCAAGAAACCACCAACAGTTTTGTCATCAACACTGCCACCATAAATAATTCGGATCTTCTTGGCAGCCTGCTTGCCATAAAGTTCTTCTACCTGCATTCTGATAAATTCCAAAACTCGGCCGACTTGCGCAGGGGTCGCAACTTCTCCGCCAAATGTTGAAATTGCCCATACCGGCTCATAAGCAATAATCATATTCGAGACTTCACTAGTAGTTAGTCCACTTAAGGCTGTGTAGATTTGATCGTGGATTACTCGCTTAGCTTCGCCCAGCTTTCTTTCCTGCTTAGTCTCACCCACGCACAATATTGGCGTGATACCATTGCGCACACAAGCCGAGACCTTTTTGGATACTATGTCCAAATTTTCGTTAAAGTATATCCTTCTCTCCGAATGGCCAATAATTACATAGTGAGCTAAGTCTTGAAGCATAGTAAAACTAACTTCGCCGGTAAAGGCTCCCTTATCTTGGTGATAAGCATTTTGAGCGGCTAATCTAAATTTTCGTCTATCTATCTGAACACTAAGTGGTTGAAGAACTAACATGCTAGGAGCTATTACAACTTCTACTTCTCGATGGATTCTAATTCTTTCCTGTAAACGGTGTAGTAATAAACTGGCCTGGCTGGCATTCAGATGCATTTTCCAATTAGCAATAACTATTTTTTTACTCATAAGCTTAAGCAGTATTATATCACTCTAATGATCAACTTTTAAAAGAGCTTCGACTCCAGGAAGTTTCCTGCCACTTAATAGATCAAGGCTCGCCCCACCACCAGTTGATACATGATTAAATGCATCCTCCAGCTTAAGACCTTCGATATATCCAACAGTATCACCACCACCGATAACGCTATAGGGCTTAGTGCCATACTGTCCCAGCAGGGCTTCAATTACTAACTCGGTACCGTGTGAAAATGGACCAATTGGCCCAATCATCGCCTTGGTCTCAGTGACACCTAGGGGACCATTCCATAGCACGGTATTAGCTAACTGAATAGCTCCAGCAATAAAAGCTCCGGAAAATGGGCCAATGTCTAGAATTTTTTCATGCTTTTTGATTTCATAACTGTATATTTTTGGTTGTTTTGGATAGGCTTCGATATCAGCAACAATATGGGAATCCCAATCGACTATTCGAGTGTAGGTGGGGTTAGCCAAATCATCCGACACCACACCATCTTGAGGAATATAGAAAGTAAACTTTTGGGTTTTTGCTTTCGAAATAGCTAAATCAATAATATCGTTAGCTAAAGGCAGCTCGTTTTTATCGACTAATGACTCACCAATATCAATTCCCTTAGCCATGATAAAGGTGTTAGCCATGGCACCACCGACAACTAAAACATCAGCAATATCTATGAATCTCTTTAAAATATCTATTTTATCTTTTATCTTAGCGCCACCAATAATAGCTACTAGTGGACGAGAAGGGTTCAGCATTGATTCGGTTAAGATATTCACTTCATCATAAACTAACAAACCCGCGACGGCTGGTAAAAATTTAGTAACGCCAACTGTTGATGCATGACTACGATGTACTACACCAAACCCATCCTGGACAAAGACATTAGCAATTGATGCTAATTGTTTAGAAAAAATTGGATCATTTGCTTCTTCTTGCCTATGAAACCTTAAATTTTCCAGCATTAAAATCTGTCCAGGTTTTAGTCTTGCACTAGCAATCCTGACATCTTCGCCGATTGATTCATTTACAAATTCTACGGGTTTTTTAATTAAGTCTGACAGTCTTTTTGCCACTGACTTTAAGCTAAGACCGGGAACTACTCTACCATCGGGTCGGCCTAGATGAGAACAGATAATGATTGAACAATTTTTACTTAAGAGATATTCAATTGTTGGTAATGATTTACGTATTCGATAATCATCAGCTACATCACCCGCTTTATCCAAAGGAACATTATAGTCAGTACGAATTAAAATCCTCTTGCCAGTTAGATCATAGTCCTTAATAGTCTGCTTGGTAAATGCCATCCTGTACCACCCCCTAGAAAATAATTATTCTAAATCTAGTTTAGCAAAAAATTAGATAAAAAATATGAATAATACTTACTCTCAGACACCTGCCACTGAGGATGGATCAATAATTATTGGCTTAGATCGGTCTTCTCTAATTAAAAAAGTTGCTAACAAAAAGGCTATGATTGCAAAACCAACTCCAGTTAAAAATGCATACTTTGAACCATAGACCTGAGCCTTAGCTATTAAATTTGCGCCGTTAACATGATGTTTCATATAACTAGTAATACTGCCGGCTGAGACTCCTGATAGGATAGCTAATCCAATAGCTCCACCAATTTGCTGTGAAGTATTTAGCAAACCGGAGGCTAATCCTGCCTTGTCTTTTGGTACACCTGTAGTCGCTGCAACTGTAATTGATACGAAGACGATACCAAGACCAATCGCAATTATCACCAACCCCGGAAAGACATCATGAAAATAAGTACCATTAGCTCTGATTTTTGATAACCAGTAAAGTCCAGTAGCCATAAATAATGGAGCAATCATTAATAGCCTCTTATAGCCTATCTTGGCTATAACCTTAGACATCTGGGAGGCCATAACGCCAATAACGATAGTAACAGGTATAAATCCAAGGCCGGTTTTAACTGGTGAATAATGTAATACCTGTTGAACGTAGAGCGATATAAAGAAGAACATTGAAAATAGTGATGCCGTTACCGGTAATTGAGTTAAGTTAGCCGCTGCAATGTTACTAATTCTAAACACACTAAACGGAACCAACGGATGCTCGACTCTAGACTCATTAATTACAAAGCCAATGAGTAATATAACGCTGGCAGCAAATACCCCTATGACCTGATGGCTAGACCAACCCAATGACGGTGCCTTAGTAAAACCATAAACCAAAGTCATTAATCCCAAGGTAACCATTAAAGCACCTTTTAAGTCCAAGTGTTTATGATCCAAACCGGCATCACTTTCTTCGATATAATAAGCGGCTGCAAGAGCGACCAAAATACCTACTGGAACATTAATAAAAAAATTCCATCTCCAGCTTAAATACTGAGTTAATATACCCCCAATCAAAACACCTGCTGCGGCACCACCTGCGGCAATACCACCCCATATACTCAGGGCTATATTACGTTCATGACCTTCTTTGAAATTAGTAATCACGATTGATAGAGCTGCCGGTGACATAAAGGCAGCGGCTAATCCTTGTAGAGCCCTAGTGATTTCTATCATGTTAGAATTAACTGACAAGCCGGTCAGCAATGAAGTAATTGAAAATACTATAACTCCACTAATAAAAACTTTTTTCCGACCGAATAAGTCTGCAGCCCTACCACCAAGTAACAAAAAACCACCAAATGCTAATGTATATGCTGTGACTATCCACTGTAGATTACTGGTTGAAGTAAAATGGAGCGTTCCATAAATTGCAGGGAGCGCGACGTTAACTATCGATACATCTAACACAACCATAAACTGAGCCAATGCAACAATGGTTAAAATTAAGTTTTTATGAGTTGGTTTTGTTTTAGTTCTAGCCATCTAGCACCTTACTTTAAATTTTATATATACGCTTTAAACTACTATTCTATCAAATATTAAAGTTTCGTTCTATCTATTTCATTATTAATTTCAAAACAATTACAATAAAGCTTATGAAAATAAATAACCATAGATTATTGCCAATAGTCTTTATGGCTTTTTTTACAGTATTGTTTTTACCAAAAATTTCTTACGCCGCTAACCAGTCGATTAATTCAACATTCTGCGGTAACACTAATCAAAATTTATCGACACTTGAGGATATTACCAACTCCAACGTTCCCCTAGGCAATGCTTATTTAAAGCTAAATTATAAATCCAATCCCATAGATCTCAGCCTATATTTAAATAATCCTCTGTCTAATCAATGTGAGTACATTGGCCATGTGTCAGCAAATTCCAATACCTGGACTTACATTGGTAAAATATCCAAACTCAGTAACGATATTATTATTCAGGGGATCGGAGTCAATGCCGCCCCCTATCAAGCTGCAGTAGCCCTACTTATCGTACCCAACAGTCAATGCATACCTACTAACGCCTGCGCCGTATCTTTTGGGGGGCTTAGCGGTATATTGCAGCTGGACGATTCAAATATATTATCTGGCGCCACTGATCAAATCGCAGTTCATGCCGTTAAGCCAATTAACGGAGTTGGTATTAAGTCGGTTAGTTATTATGCCGATAACCAAAAAAGCGCCCTATACAGCAGCAGCGAACTCAATCCCTTTAACAGGAACTACTTGGATGGTGGGAGCCATAGTGTTCAAATACAAATCCTACTAGACAATGGCCAACAGATATTCGTTAATCAAACTGTTAATATGGGCATAGATTTAACTGGAGCCTTGTTTTTAAAGAGTCTGATCTATAGAAATAGTGGTTCGGCTGCTGTTTTCATCGTGCTGGGAATATCAACTATAATCTTAATAGCTATACTCGGTTTAATTAGGCTCATGTTTAAACGACGCAAGGCTTATAAACTACACGGTCTGCACACTTATGAGGCTCCAACCAAACCCGAAGCTAATAATTCCGACGATATTTTTACTAGCTTATAGTCTTTTAAAAAATCTTTATTTGATTGAATGGATAGATTCTCATTACGACTCTACCCACTATTTGGCTAGACTCAATATTACCAATACTAGAGCGAGAATCGATAGAAGCGCCAGGGTTACGATTGTCTCCCATGGCAAATATTTGACCATTAGGAACAATGGTTGAAAAAGTACCGGTCGGTTCTAATAAATTCTTACAACACGGAGCATTATCCGGATTAATACCCTGCGGATTATTTTGGCTATAGACCGTTAGATTATTATTGGCAATATTTACTCGTTCTCTTGGCAATGCAATAACTCTTTTAATTAGCTGCTCACCCGAAACCGAATTCTTGGCAATAATAATAATGTTAGTGCGAGCTGGAATATATTGAGTACCGGTTAGTCGAGCCCAAGTTTGTGGCCATTTATATACCAGCATTATATTTCCAGTATGCAGCGTTGGCTCCATAGATATTCCGCTGACCGAAATAGGCGTAATGACATAGATTAATGTCAGAGTAAAAACTACGATTGCGACTATGGCTTTAATTATGGCTGTTCCCCATTCAAAACTTGAATCAACTATTTTTGTACGTTTGTCCTTCTCACCGCGACTCGGTGCGTGTCTAACGACTGGGCTATCCTGAGTTGCGTGAAGGTGTTTGTTGTCTGTTTGCATTGATTTTAATTTTATCTTAGCAATACTAACCTTGAAAACTATAACATATTTTCAGGGCATAAATCAGCTATAAAAATACTAAAATATTTTGATTCCAACTACTTAATAAGTGGATAATTCCCTAGGCATATCCAGGGAAATAGTCCGTCTTAATTTGGTGCTTAGGCACTCCAAGTTGAGCTAGCATTTCTTGAACCGAATGGACCATTGAATTGGTGCCTGAGATATAAAAAATTCTATCCGAAAAATCAGGCACTTCAGTTCTAATGAATTTAGGAGTTATTTTTCCAAGGTGGATATTAGATTTAGTAACTACGGGATTATTGTCAGTAATTGCGTAGACTGTTTTTAGACCAATCGTACTTCTGGCGCTTTCAAATATATCTCTATAAGAAATTTCTTTTTCATTTCTAACTGAGTACAACAGAGTTACTGTTCTAATGTCTTTTTTATCAACCAAATATTTTATCATGCTCCTAAAAGGCGTAATACCAATACCACCTGCGATGAAGACTAATTTAAGTGACTTATCTTTTGGCAATACGAAATCACCAGAGATTTGCGAAGCTACTATTGGTGTCTCATAATTTGCATCCAGTAATGCTTCCTTAAAACTACTACCATTTTCAAAAAATTTAACTCCGATTCTAATATCATCCTCGGTTGGAGATGACGCCAAAGTGAAATAACGACGATTGCCTCTTAGGTCAGTTTTTTGATGGGGTAGAGTCCATTCCATATATTGTCCAGCTTGATAAACTAGCTTATGACTTGGTATAAATACGAAATCTACACTAGTAGCAGCTATCCGAACTTTTTCTTTAAGAGCTAAAAAGAGTTTGGTCTTAGGACTTACAATATATGCAAACAAGTTACCTATAACTAAGGTTATTTCAGGTGATGAATAAAAACTAAATAGATGGACCTGGGGTGGCAATAATAATCCTACCAAAACTGCATACCAGGTTTGTTTTTTCGAAGTAGTAGGAGAGGTAATAGGCTCAGTTAACATCACGAAACCTAAGAAAAACATAGCGGAGCTGAAGACTAGATTATGTAAGCTGGTCATTACACTGACTCTAGATATTAGAGAATAGGCAATGGTCGCTAGAGCGCTAGATATAAAAAATGCTAGAACCATTTTAGTTCTACGAATTTTCCTAACAATTAACACACCGCCGATTAACACAAATGGTAGCATTGCAGCCGTGCCCACCCACCAGGTAGCACTTTGCCTAGCCCCAAGGGCAGTTAATACTACGGCAATAGCTGCGGGGTTAAACAGATGTTTATTTCGAATAGTTAGTAAATACTTTGAGGCTATAGCCAGTCCTGCCGCAGCTAATAAAAACATAAATGAATAGCCAGTTGGGTTAGGGGCAATAATTAAAGTCAATATTAACCCAGTAATAATTGATGACTCACTATTGGTTGGAGCACTAAAAAAATTAGCGAATATTTTATTGATAGTCCAGCTTGCGGTAACAAGAACTAGGGCTGAAATTGCTATGTAATACGGATTATATTGCAAATCCTTAAAT
This sequence comes from bacterium, assembly GCA_021781215.1. Taxonomy (GTDB): domain Bacteria; phylum Patescibacteriota; class Saccharimonadia; order Saccharimonadales; family DATKHC01; genus JAJXXC01. The sequence continues at coordinate 39,267 of JAJXXC010000006.1, read as the reverse complement.
ATACTAAGACCAATAGCCACTAATATTAAAGCCACAAGATAATACATTATTAACTTGTACATAGTAATCTTGTCTACTAATGAATCTATGAATTTAAACATCTTATACCACATACCTTTCAAAGCCCTTTGTAAAAGTGGCTATTTTATTAACATCTACTGCATAGCCTTCGAGTCCTGGAATTGAATCAATAAAACCAATGCCAGACTCTCCCATAGCAAAAGCTGCAGTCGCATACCTGTCTGCCTCATATACATTAGGACCTATTACGGTTAGACTCTTAACATTGCTCGGCTTCGGATTTTTATCAAATGGATTATATATATGTTCGCCTCGGATATAAGTTCCAGAGGTTGCAATTCCCTCATTTTTTAATCTGACAACTTTAATAATCTCATCGATATTAAAAGGATTACGTATACCAATTTCCCATGGTTTATCGCTGTCATTTAAACCATATACTTGAATATCCCCACCGGCTTCGATATAAAAATTAACCTCTCCAAGGTCCAGAAGTTTTTGGGCTGCATTGTTAATCGACCACCCCTTAACTAAGCCCGACGGATCAAGATTACCGTTATGGTTTATATCAAAATAGCCATTAGTTAATTTTTTAGTCTGTTCACATAAATCTAAGACCAGGCTCATCTCTGCACTCCACTGTTCTTTTGGTAGGCCATGATTAATCTGAGATATCTCGCTGGTTGGCTTATAGGTGCTATATTTCTCGTCAACAGACTTAAAATAACTGAATACGGCCTCTAGCTTAGTGTCATCTATATTGCCAACTATTTCTACGGTGATGGGCATCCCCATAATAATCTCAGTCTTTTTCATCGGCTAGGCTTTGGAAAGTGCAGAAGTTAATGATTGAACAAACGCCTGAGAAGTAAAAGTAGCTCCGGAAATTAGTTGAACATTAGCATTTTGAGATTGAATAGTTTCCTGCTGCAAATAAGGCATAGCCTGCTGATTAATAAACACTGAGGTAGAGTGGCTATTTGGGTATTGAAGGAATTTTACATTGGTTATCTTGCCGCCACTAATTGTAACCGCCACCTGAACGTTACCATAATATGCGTTATAGGTATTCCCCGTATAGGTTCCGTCTTTATATTGATTAGTGGGGCTAGCTGGCGTGTTGCTAGACGCGGTAGTTGTTCCACCCGATACTCCACCCGATGAATTACCATTTGTATTTTTTAGTGACTGTGGCTTGCTAAGGATAGGAGTTTCGTGACGTATACCGAGGCTATATACTACGAAAACAAAAAAAACAGCCAAACCCGCAACTAGTTTCTTAGAATTAAACATATTTTATGATCCTTTTATAATGATTAAGAACAATAGTCTCATACTTAGCTTTAGGTTTGCTGAAACTAAAAAACCATTACGCTGCACAATTTTTTGGCATAAGCAAACCAATAACTAGAGCTAGTGAATATGAAGTGCTGTTATTTAGATTGTTTTTTAGCCCAAACATAACCGACTAGGTAGTAGCCTGCTAGCGCGCCAACGATACCGATTAACCAACCCGTACCAATATCTAGCGGCGAATGAACTTTTGCTAATACCCTAGCTATGCCTACAATAATAGTAAGAACTAACATGCATGCAGAAATCTTTTTGCTGAAAAAATAGGTGATAGCGGTTAATGTCATAGTAAGTAATGCGTGATCTGATGGGAAGCCGTTATCTGCAGCATGAGCTATTAATGGTTTGACATGCTGTGATACGAATGGTCTTGGGTCGTAATAAAGCCGACTAGCAATCCTCGATATTATAAATGCAATAACTCCGGCCACAACGGTTGCTAAAATAAATTTAGTTTTTTGGTTCTTAGTAGTTTTAAGCCAGGCGATACCAAGACCTAAAATTACAGCCAAATAAAGATATTGCGCGCAGAAGATAATTACACTATTCATTTAAATTCCTATCTTATTTATTTGCAAAAATAATAACACGATGCATTGCCTAAGTAAACATAAGCAATAAGTAACTAGAAGCCACTAGCCTGGGTGCTGAGTTGAGCGCTGTCGACATTATTTGAGCTGATACTAGCTTGATTTAGAGCCTGCATAGCGCTGTTAAGATCCGAAGAAGTATTAACTTGTGGCGGTGTTACGGTAGTGACTGAGGGTGACTGATAATTTAAAGCTGAGGTACTTATCTTACTGCTAGTTGTGCTTGTAGTGTGTGTTGGTGTCTTAGCTTTTGTCTTGTGCCAAATATAATAACCGGCACTAGCGATAATTGCCAAAACAACTATTATAATTATCAGTTCAACAATTGCAAAACCGGATCGTTGTTTTTTCATGCTTATTGACCTCCTTGTGTAGTTGATTGGCTAGATGTTGAAACTGTAACGCCATTAACAGATGCTACTCCAACTATTAGGTTTTTGACTGCCGTACGATAATTTTGTAAATCACTTAGTTCTGTTTTTAAATAACCCTGAAAAGCTGTGACCATTCCCTTTGGGTTGCTGGACGTACAGCTAAAACTACTGTTAGCATTCGTAGTAGCAAGATCGTTATATGCCAAGGCTTCGGCAGAATTTACATCTGTAACTAATTGATTATAGTTACTAAGCGTGTTGCCTTTTTGAACATAAAAATTCTCAACGCGTGTAGCGATAGTTCCAAATAAATTCAGCTGATTTTTAGTCCGTGTGTTAATCCTTGAAATAATAGTATTCACGGCATTTTCACGATTCTGACAAGCTTTAAGCTGAGCTGCTGCAAGGTGCATCTGTCCATTGACAGAGCCTTGATTCGTGACTTGATTGGCTGCGGCTGCGTTTTGGTTCGCACTACCGTTGCTTCTAGCTGCAACATTGGCGTTGTTGGCAGCATTAGTATTGTTACTAGTAGCATTAGTGCCGGCAGGATTAGCGTGGGCTTTGGCCTGGATTGGCAGAGCAGAAGCCACTAAACCACTGGTCATTACTGCCAACAATATCATAACCGGTAGTCCTAATTTATGAATGTATTTGTTCATTTATTTTTCCTTTTTAAATAATAACATAACCATTAACATTTTATTATAGTGTATTAGCGCTGGTCAAACTGTTTAAAATCTTATGTTCATACTCTAGCTACACCTACCATGAACTCTGGACTTTTATACCCATACTGCTTATGATAGACGCATGGCACATGAGGGCTCACCAACAATTCAAGAAACCATATTCTATCCAGACGGAACCCTGAATGAGCCTTTGATGATTGAGCAATACGGCATTGGGGCAGAAGAAGCTATGCTAGAAGTATCCTTTGGAAACTACAGAGGCACAGTTGCACAAATGCTTAGTAACGATCAATGCCCAGTTGGCAATATGGTTAGCACTGCCTATAGAGAAAGAGGCATAAATGGAGTTGCTGAAACATTTAAAAACCTAGAGGCAATGGATAGCAACTTTTCAGCTCGATTAAGTGATAAAACTCTTCTGCGCGAACAAGAAAAAAAAAAGTAGATCTAGCTAAACCACCCGATAATTTAGGACCTTCCAACGAAAGACTATCGACTAAAATTGTCGATAAACCACGCGAACAAGAAAAAAATACTGAGTCAAAAATAGAACTGAGCACTGTTACGCGCCCAAGTTCTGAAGACTTGCCGTTAGCCGAAGAAGCTATAGTACAAAAAATTGCTAAATCCATTTATATAAAACAGACAACAGAAAAACCAAAACCTAGCTCATTTGACCGTAAAATAATTAACAGACCGACGAAACCAGCTCCTTCGGCCCAAACTAGACAATTAATAAAAGACCAGTTATTACCACGAAAACCTAAAGCTAACGAACTCGTCATGGATACGCCGAATGATTTAGGCGAAGACCCCCTACTTCTTGAAGATATAGACGTTGAAAAGCCCCAGCAATTGCAACCAATAATTAATGCTGAGGTCGTGATTGAAATGCCTGTAGTTGAAGATGAGCTAGATGATACTTTAGAAAGCATAGAAGATAAGTCATCGTTTGCAGTTGAGAGCTTGGAAGATGCAAATATGCCTATTGATACCCTGGAAACACTTGGTCAAGACATAGGAAATCTGGAACTCATCGATTCGGATACGGTTCCGGCAAATGAAACCATACCCGAAGATGATACATTTCAGGACTTTAAGAAATTGCTTGATGTCTACTTAGAATCTTATGATCAAAAACAAGTAGAAGACATTAAAGGTACTGTCGAAACGATAGAGGCTGCGATAGATGAATGCAATCAACTGACTGAACAGTCGAGTGATGAGGAAAAGATACTAGTTGTACAAAACCTGCGACACTTATGCCTCGAGCTATTTAATAGTCTGGACATAGAGTATGACGAAAAAACTATTTATCAATTTCTCGAAAGTATTATTTTAATAGATTCAGTTATCCACGCAACGCTTACTAATGAGATGTCTATTAAAGAACTAAATTACTTAGGTACGCGTGAGTACAAACCCTCAGATGATGTAATCTCACTAATTGGATTAAAACAACAGGATTCAAAACCCTATCTTGCGCTAGGTCAATATATGCTGCAGATGTGCTTGGTTTAGTTATTATATTTATAACGGCTTAAGATATTAGTGCTATTATAAAAAAGTGATAAAAGCCTCTCATTTAAGCAAACGCTTTCGAAAATCAACGGCAGTTAACGATATATCTTTTGAAATTTCCACCGGTAAGGTTACTGGTTTTCTTGGGCCCAACGGTGCGGGCAAATCAACGACTATGCGTTTAATGTTAGGCCTAGATAATGGTAGCGGATCTACTACTTATGATGGTAAGAAACTGCATGAATATTCACAGCCCTCTAAAGTTGTAGGAATATTACTTGAGGCCAAAGCATTTCACCCGACTAGAACAGCCAGAAACCATTTGAAAATCTTAGCTACTGCTGGCAATATACCGTTATCTAGGGTCAATGAAGTGCTAGATATAGTTGGCCTAAAGGATGTTGGTAGAAAAAGCCCAGGAAAATTTAGCCTAGGCATGAGTCAGCGTCTAGGAATTGCTGCGGCAATTTTATCGAAACCAAAATACTTAATTTTAGATGAACCGGCTAATGGACTAGATCCGGAAGGAATTGTCTGGTTACGTGAATTTCTTAAATCCTATGCTAGCGAAGGTAATGCCGTTTTTGTATCCAGCCATTTACTAAGCGAAATGTCACAAATGGCTGATAATGTCATAGTAATTGGCAAAGGTAAGTTAATTGCGAATACTTCAATCAAAGACTTGATTGCCAGCAACACTAAGTCCAGTGTTTTTATTCGTTCGGAAAATATGTCAAAACTTGAGTCCATGTTATCTGATAAAAAATTGACATTCTCAGTAGTAGACAACGGTATCGAAATTTTTGGAGCTAAGACTGATGAGATTGGAAAATTAGCACATATCGCAGGCATAACAATTCTAGAACTAGCATCCCGTAATGCCTCTTTGGAAGATGTATTCCTTGAACTTACTGAGGGAAAAGAAGAGTTTTTAGCTCATAATTCAAAAGGTAAAAAATCATGATTGCAGCAATTAAAGCCGAGTTTCGTAAACTATTTAGCATTCGTTCGACCTATATATTAATTGGCCTGGCCCTAGTTTATATAATCTTTTATAACTTCTATATTATTGGCTGGAGAGCAGGATCTTCACATGATTTAATAAGTCTTAAAAACCCTCTCTACCTAGTAATTCAAGCCGCAAGAGCTAGAGGAATCGCTCCTCCGATTTTATTTAGCTCAATAATTGCTGTGTTGTTAATGGCCCATGAATACAGATATGGAACCATCATGTACACCTTAACTTCGTCTAATAGTCGAAACAAAACATTACTCGCTAAAATTATCGCAATCACCGGATTTACCATAATATTCTCAGCCTTTGTTGAGCTATTATCTCCATCATTAGTCATATTAGGTCTTCACGCCCATCACCTTTCATATGCTAGTCAGATATTCTATTATCGAGAGTTTATCTGGCGTGTTCTATTCTACTGCTGGGCATATGCCATGATAGCAGTATTATTAGCAATATTTTTCCGCAACCTAGTAGCAGCAATAGTATCTCTGTTTTTACTACCTGTTACTGTAGAGCCACTGATTGGACTTTTGTTAAACGCTAATCAACAGCAATATTTACCATTCACCGCATTATCAGGCGTACTCAACAACGGTCTTTTGAAATCAGGTGCGAGTGAACTTTCTGCTGGTCGTTCAGCTCTAATAGTTTTAGCCTATTTAATTATAGGTTGGATAATTGGCTGGATATTATTCTTGCGTCGAGATGCTAATTAACTAACCATGTAGACATGAAATAGATTGTGGATCTTTAGGCGAAATACTTATTTCTATAGTATGTAGCTTAGTTAATTATATACATTACCTTGTTATATTGTATTTCTAGATGTATTATTTTTATGTATTAATAGAGATATGGTGAAAATAATATTATGACTTTAATGATAGATACCCTGATAGCTAGTGTATATGGTGCTAATACTTATAGTACCGGTGGAGCCTATTCAACTAACAGTACTACGACGACTACGAGCACTGGTTCCGCAGCTACAAATACTGGTTCTACGCCTACTAGCACTGGTTCGGCTGCTACTTCACCCACTTCATCAACTCAACCCCAGACTGTTCCATCAACACAGCAGCACCAAGGTATATCGACACCTAAAGGCGTTGTTGCTACGATTTCTACTAACAAGGGGTTCGATACAGGACTCTGGGCGGCTATCATAATAACGATTGCTGCAGCAGCTTGCCTGCTTATTGTTTTAACTCAAATACATAAAAGAAGACGTCAAGTTTAGCCCCTACTTACTACAAAGAATCTTGATGGTTTTTAGGTCTCAATTTTCTTATCGTTATTCGCCGTACCACATCCAGGCCCCGGGAGATGTAGTGTTGAAATATATTCTCTCATTGGGATGCAAATGTACAACAGTTGGATTGCCTGCTAAGTTTTGATCAGTCCCGTTAACATCGACGATATGGACTCCAGACGGAGCAGTTCCTGACATATATATAGTAATATCATAGGCATTACCGTTGCCGATTGCGTTTGATGATCCAACAGCAGGTACTCCTGGAGTATAGGTGCTAAAAGCGGTATTGTTTAGCCCGATATTAGCAATCATCCGGCCCGTGGTGTCGTTAGGCTGAGCCATTGGGCCAGTTAAGTTGTTCTTCATCTCGACGCCTATAACCGTTAGCCCAGAAGACCCAGAATAGCGATTATTAATCCCGTATCTCTGCGTATGCGTGACTTGATAATCACCGTAAGTACCTCCAACTACTACTACGCTAGAAGCTTCTAGCTCGAGCCCATTGTAAGTATTAGCAGCAGAGAGACTATTATTATTTATCTGGCAGCCATAAAAGCCTAAGCGTTCAGCAGCTGAAACTGCGGCATGAACATAGACCCCGTGCAAATTGGCTGTATTAACGTTCAGTCCAAAAAATTGACAATCTACAGAAGGATTATTGCTGGTAGCTGAATCAGTTACATATACTCCATGCCCGCTAACAAGACCGACATGAAGACCATACAAACAGGTCTGAGAGTTACAACCAAGCATAGTTACTCCATTTCCCGTCAGGGACCCTGACTCACAGGCCCGAATAGTAGTTGTTATGCAGTCTTGGAAAACAATACCATCACCCGTACCACCATACACCTCTAATTTATCAATTAGACTATTTCCAAGGTCATTAATCCAATTCTGTGACGCTATGGTATAAGTTCCTGACGGAGTAGCAGTAGATGCTATCGGTGCAACGCGAGTCTCTAGACTAGAAGGTAATACGCCAAACGTATTGTTACAGATTATACTGTTAATAATTGAATCGGAAAAACCATTCATAAGCAGATTGATGCCATTAGAAGCAAATTGAAGGCGTTGTAGCATTATCTGATAATACTGAGAATAATTGAGGCTACTTCCTAGAACCCAGGGCATATATACGGCAACTTTCATACCAATTACTACCACGTCCTCTATTAAGCCCTGAATTGTTTGAGTGGCCGAAGATGTTGCAATAGTGAACTTTATTGCAGCGTGCGTAGAGGCGCTAGCAGAACTACTATACTGGTTCATTCCTGAATATATAATCGATAACTGCCGGATAGCAAACCCCGTTAGTCCGGTAGGAATGGAAATTACATCTCCGTAATTGCTTAGGGGCTTGAGAATAGTCCCCGAGGATCCGTTAACATCTGATCCAGAACCTTCTAGAATAACGTACGAAGCGTGAATAATTGGCGCACTTAATGCTACGACTCCGGGCGGAATAATAACTCGACCTCCTCCTGCTGCAAAGGCAGCAGTTATGGTAGCATTTACAGCAGCTGAGTCATCAGTAACTCCATCAATCTTAGCTCCATAATCTTTAATATTAAAATAGGCTAACGGAGCTATGGTGGTGCTGGTGCCACTGATCCTAGAGACATAGGGTTTAGATTGCCATGCTGCATTACTAGAGTTAGTGGCAGTTAATAAGTCTCCGATTCCAGGAGTTCCAGAAACTGCAATTCCATTTAATCGAGCTACTGTAGGGCTAGGATAGGTTCCCGATAAATCTCCAGTAGCCGCACCAACTGGTGCTCTACTATTGGTTGTAGTTGGGTCGGTAGCATCTAATACACCCGCCGAGCCAGCGGCTACCTTATCGGATGCAGCTGCCGTTCCCAAACCTAGGTTAGCTCGAGCAGTAGCAGTAGAGGTTAAATCGGAGAGGTTGTTAACCTTAGTTACGGCACCAGCAGACGCAACAGCCTGCGGCTGCAAGGTTCCGTCAGCGTTATGTGACACATCCAAGAATCCATTAAGAATATCTCCCCAATCGCCATCATCACCGCCCGGTACTGGTAAACGCTGGGTCATGACTTTATGCTCTGCGTCTGTAGTTTAATTACAATACTGGCTATGACTGAAGCTATAGAATCCGATAGATTTTTACTATTGGGTATAGCGGTGGCTGTCTTTAGTTCTAAATTAAAACTGCTACTAAAGTGCACCATGCTATTTGTTTCCCTGACCTTGATATTACACACGTTATTATACTACTTTTTATTTTACAAACGTATAAAGCATAAGAATATAAAAATGCGGCAATAGCGGAGCTAGTCAACTAACAATACTATTACGATTACAACTACTGGTTCAGTATCTTCTTCGTTGCTCTATCTGATCAGCCCTAAACTATTCAATCAATACAACAAAATACATTGATACCTAAATTGCTACAGTTGCCAATACGTGATTAGACTCAAAACTCTGGTTAATAGTTCAGTTACGATTTTAACAATATGCTGCCTAGATTCGTTATCTTCTTAGAATATACCGCATTACAATTACCTATGAAAATGGGAAAGCATTCAATATTTTATATACCCTACTAAACCGATCGAATACAGCGCCACTTCGTAGTCTTAGCGTTAAATATGAATTCAACAGTTAGTGGCGATGTTGTTGATCCATTAGATGTAGTTGGAACACTAATAGTAGAGTTCTCGGTATTAACCCAAGTGATTGACTCGGTAGTGCCTGCATAATCGTATACTTGTACGATCGTCTGCTGTCCTTGGACGGCTCCAGAGGTAGCCAAAGTAATACTCATAGCTGCAGACGATGAATTAGTGAATGTATTAATACTGGACGTAACTGGGATGGTTCCAGCATTGGTAGTTACCGTTACGGCATTAGGGACTGGAACTGTTCCGGCACTCACGAGATTACTAGTTGTTCCAATACCTCCTGCCTGCGTTGGTGTAGCCACGCCATTTAGGAATACAGAATCTGAGATATGACAGTTCATCCATGACACGTGACCGGCATTAGAATTAACGACCGCGGCAGTACTGTGACCAGAGCTAGCAATACCTATAAGATTAACTATTGTTGACGATCCAGCAACTTGGACAGCACCAACCCCACCACCAAATAAAGTACTCGCAATAATAGTGCAATAACCATAGCCAACTATTACATCATAGGAAGCACATGTTTCAGACCAACAATCTACCAATACAGAATTTGGCCCAGATACCTGAACACCCGAACCAGATAGATAAGCAGAAGTTGCTTTAATACCATTCCATTGGCAACTATAAAGGCAGATTGATCCCTGTCCACCGCTACCAAGAGCAATAAACCAGCCCCATAGATTATATCCCCAACAATTGTAAAAATTAATTGCGGCTGAAGCAAACCCGTTATAAACATCAGTTCCCACACCACCTGTTGGGCTAGTAGCACTGGCGTGACCACAGTAGCTAAAGCCCGTATTATGGCAATCTAGTGAATTAATATTGTAATCTAGCGCTAGCCCAAACTGATAATGACCGGAGATGTCACAGTCCCATATCTCTAAGAATGAAGTGTTATTGTTTGCCCAAATACCGGCTAAAGTACTTCCAACTGAACCATAGGTCGCTGAACCCCATATTCCTAAATCTTTGATTTTAGAACGTCCGAAATAGGCAGCGATATTATCTCCACCGCGCAAGAAGATACTTACTCCGGTGCCACTATCTACGATAGTTGTTCCACCAGATACAGTTTTTGCTTCTACATCACCTGACGGCGCAGCTATTCCTTGGAGAGTGACACCATCTGGCAACACAATGCCAGGATTAACTATAGTTACAGCCGAAGCGGATATCGTTCCACCTGGAGCAATATCAGTAGTAAAGTAGGTAACAGGTGAGGTAACAACCGTTAAAATCTTAGGCGAACGGCCATTAATGCCTATTCCGATAACATAAGAGCCGACATCAGCTGATGTAATAGAAGAGTCCTGCCATGACCCAGCAGGATAAGACCCTGATGTAGCGGAATAATAAGTTACAGTGGAATCAATACGCGAGGTTGATGATAAAGCATAGGTACCTATTTGGAGCTGTACGATTCCACCACCATTAGATGAAGCATTATTAATCTGTGTTTGGATATTGACGGCATCTGTAGCAGCTGCTCCAGTTGGTGCGGCTACACCAAAAACAGATGTGTACTTACCATTTAAAGTATTTAGGTTATTCCAAGTCTGAGAAGTAGTGTCTATAGTTATACCTGCTGTAGGAGCATCTAATGACCATTGAGTGTTGCCATAGGTAGCACCATTAGTAATTAGGATTGACCTACCCTTAATAGTTGAACCTGAAGCAAATTCTGTAGGACGTATCCAAGAACCCGAAGCAACTATCCAGACTCCATTCTGAGATGCTGTAGATTGAGCGACTAAAAGAACCGTATCTCCTGTGACTAAAGTATACCCATCATAGGTGTTAAGGCCCGAAAGACTGGCCACATTAGTTACGGATACACAGGCAGCCGGAGTCAGTACTGGAACATGGAGGTTTGCTCGACTATATCCAGGATCATTAACATCGCTTAGATTATTAGTCTTTTGCAAAGCCCCAGCCACTGTAGTATTAGTAGCAATAATACTATTCACTACACTTTGAACATTACTAGTATTAGCCAAAGTTGGCGCGACAGCAGTAGTACCGCTACCACCCAAGTCACCCGCTAATTGAACTATACCCGGGACAGATGTCGTAGCATCAGGGATAAGAGCCACTGGCACAAAACCAGAGCTATTTAATCCCGCATAACCACTAGGTTGATTTTTATTTGTCCGCACTTCCGCAATACCAGAGATTTTAGTAGGATTAATGGCTGCGGAGCTAGCTACTTGAGAATCAGATACTACATTAGGGTTTAGAGTGCCGTCACTGTACAGTGATACACCAAGATATCCATTAAGAATATCTCCCCAATCACCATCATCGCCACCAGGTATTGGTAAGCGCTGGGTCATTGATCATGCCTATAGCCACTTACTTCTATCTCGCCTTGCGCAACAATAGTATCAAATATTATCTGTCTCATGATTTTTGTATTTTATGTCCATAATTAGATGCGGTATTAGATGTATTCTGAGCTATATGATTTCCTGGACGTCTCCCGGTAAAAAAATGAACTATGCTAGAGAAGCCCAGAATCGAAACAATACTAAAACCCAAAATTAACAAAAACTGCTTACGAGATACCTGTTTTGAAAGAAGGTTTTGGATTGGGGTTGATAGATGGTTGCTCGAAGCCGCTAAACTAGCTGACCGCATCTCTACATGTCGAATATTGACAAACATAGCGGTAGCTGTATCCGTTCCTAGCCCTCTATTCAAACCATTGCTGGAGTACTCTGAGTGATTTGTTCCCATAACTTATAATATCTCACGTCTTATTCTACTGCTTTTTATTCTACATATGTTAAAGCATAAGAGTCAAGAGACGACAATAAGATTATAACTAGAAAACTATTTTAGTTATGGTATTATTTGAATAACAATTTATATTAGGAGTTTATATGTTTTCAAATTTTGCATTCCTTGATTTAGGCGCTCCAGAACTTATTATTATTTTAGCGATTATCTTGGTTTTGTTTGGTGGCAAAAACCTACCAAAACTAACAAAGAATCTATCTAACTCTGTGCGAGAACTCAGAAAAGGATTTTCTGACGACCTACACGAAAGTAAAACTGATGACAAAAAGGAAACACCAGAAAAGAAAGGCTGAGACAAGTCATTTAGACGAAGTCGTTAAGCCTTTTATTGAACATTTGTACGAATTAAGGAAACGACTGATATATGTAGTGGGCTCAATTATGCTATTTTCTATGGTAGCCTATTCAGTTCAGCAACATATTGTGAGCTTTTTGCTTAGGCCTTCGAATAATCAACAATTTATATATACATCACCAGGAGGTGGAATAAACTTTTTATTCTCGGTCTGTTTGTATGTAGGTATTGCGGCCAGTGTACCAGTTATAGTCTATCAATTATTGGCCTTTCTAAGACCTCTCATCCGAGACCACGTCAGACGCTCTATAGTTCGTTACAGTTTTTTTTCGGTGATACTGGCAATAATCGGTTTTTGTTTTGGCTATTACATCGGGTTGCCCGCTGCACTACATTTTCTTAGTAATCAGTTTACTACCAAACAAATCCATCCGTTATTTACCATTCAGGAATACATGTCATTTCTAACGATCTATTTACTTGGTTCGATGCTGCTGTTTCAACTACCGATCATCTTACTGTTTATTAATCATATTAAACCTTTACCACCCCGAAAATTATTTAAAGCCGAACGATACATAATAGTTTCAGCATTCATTATTTCAATGTTAATGGCGCCTACTGCTAATATTATTGATCAACTGATAATAGCTGGGCCTATTATATTTATGTATAACCTTACCATTCTGTTATTGTGGCTTATCAACAGGCATGAGCTAAAACAACAAGATGGTATTTTTATACAAACAGGTCAAAATATTATGCCTAAGTCACCATTAAAACCAACAATAACTACCACTAATGCGATGACACGTCGGACGTTAGCCCCCAGTACTCACCCTAATGTTACTCGACAAATTAAGGCCAACAAACAATTGATCACGGACATTATCCCGAGCACCCTTAAAACACAAACTGGCTTAAATCAATCTCAAGAGTAGCTCATAAAACATCAGATAGCAGAAAAATCAGTAGTTATTCTTATCGACCGTAGGAGCTTGATCCATAGCCACTTTGTTTAGAGCTTGCGACTATTGGCCGTCCATTACCATGACCAGTCAGAAAATGAATAATAGTAGAAAAACCCAGAATCGATACTATTGCAAGTCCAGATGTAGCTATAAACTCTTTTCTAGTCACCTCTTTTTGCAAGAGAGCCTGCGCCGGAGTAATTGATTTTTTAGATTGTATTTGTTGTGTGTTCATTTAGCTTATGATTTAAAGTACCTTAATTATCTCAATGAATAGAGATTTGTCAATAAATATGACTATTGGTAACAATATCAGATCGGTATTGTCATTATCCTCATAATTTAGGTATCGTAGCGTATTTGGTGACTTTATCCTATTCAAGTGATAAGGAGATCATTAGAGAGATTATCTCTTATAAGCAAATATAAAAAAGTAGATTTAACTTGTAATGACTATTGGCTTAGGAGTAATTACACAGGTTACGGCTAAATCATTATATAAAGCGTTAGGCTTAGTAGGGAGTTTTTTTGGCTCATAACCAAAAACTAGACATTCACCACTCACATTTTTAACTTCAACTATTTTATCTTCGTTTACAACATTTGAGCTAAAACCAGGGGTACAAACAGCTGTTCCAAACTCACCAGTTTCTAGAGTTTGAACCGTTACTCCAAGTTGTTTGGCTAGTAGGGCAAGATACGATAAGCCAAGGATAAACTGGTCATTAGGTTTCCATAATGATTTATATGCTTGGCTACAAACTTCTAGTTTTGATTTCAAGTGTTCTGTAGATTGAATCTCTGTTTTAGCTATATTTTTAGTAGCAGCCGAACTATTAATGTCAATTCCGCTCATAATAAATGTTCCAAAAGTTAAGGCTAGACCAGATGCAACAAGTTTTTTAGATTGCTCAAATTTTCTCATGATGCATACTATAGCATGTATTTTGTAATTCTTAATACGTCTGCATTAAACGTATGTGTAATACTGAACCACCTCAGTTCGAACCGAAACAATATCTGTACAGAAATTAATGAGTGGCATTGCTTATTGAAATAGCTATATCCATTAAGCAAACTTCTAACGTCAAGTGAAGCTTAATTGTTAGTTTGTTGTTGAGCTATTAATTCGATGCTTCATCATATGCCTGATTGCGCATCTCAGATACAATTATATTTCGGTCATCCATCGTTTTTTTACTTCTAAATTGGTCTAAAACCTTATCTACTTTCTCGATTGATATCTCCATGGTCTTCTTGCCGTATACTGTGAATGTATTTGGTACTTGCTGGCACTCTTGAAGCAATGCTGCAAGAAGTGCTTCTGCTCTATTTAATCGAAGTTCAATATCGTCTAGATGTTCCAATCCGAGCTGTGCTTCTAGTGCACTAGGGGTTAAAAGTTCTTCATGAGCATTAGAATTTATCGATATACCCTCAGCTGCTGCATCAATTTTTGCTTGTTCAACATATTCGGGCATATGTTGTTCGAAATGCTTTTGTCCACGAATTACTGATAGGTCATAGCTATCTTGAGCGTTATCAACTATTCCCTGTGCGCCTGTAGAATCAGGCATATTGGGTAGCGAACTATTGTCTCTTTCCCATCGCTCAAGTTTTCTGTATTCGCCACTACTAGGATCGATTCCATTTGCGGGCTCAGGGTCATTTATTTCAGCTTCATGTGCTACCACTTTCGCCTGAACATCTTGTGCCAATCCTAGATCACTCGACGCTCTACCATGCTGCGAATAAATATCTTTTACTTTCTGGTTATCTTCCTCACTAAGACCTGATGCCGGTATAGCTCCAGGGTTAAGATTCTGTTCATTCATATATATTCCTTTTTGTTTTTATGGATTTTTCTAAGCTTAAGATTATAGCTAATTTAAACTTATGTCAATTAATAGACTGAAGTTAAAACGTTCATTTAATGGTTAAACATTAATATAAATCTAAGATTTTTATATGTCTATTAAGAATATATCGAAATGGCATAAGTATACTGGTGGCCCCGCTACACTCGAATTGGAAGGTTATTTGTTCTGAAATACTTAGATGGTACCAAGTATTAATCGAAAAAGATTGGCTAAATCTATCTTCTATTAAAGCCGCTAAACAAGCTTAATGCCTTGGATGGCGGTGAAATCTTTGTCATACGTAGCTAGTGTTCCTTCGTACTCAATAGTTAGAGCTGCTATCCAAATATCATTCATAGGAATCATTTTTCCACGCCTCTTAAGATCAGCATATAGTCGACCATATATATTTGCTGTTTCTATGGATGGCATGAGTACTCTGCATGTTGGCTTTGCTAGAAGTCGTTTTAAATCGTTATAGTTTTTATCAAATTGGCTTCCATAACGAAAACCTCCAAGTAACTCACCGATTACTGTATGAGGTAAAGCAATTTCTTCTGAATTTCGGATAAGTGAATTAACACTAATGTCTTTTTTCGCCAAGGCTGAATAGTAATTTGTGTCCAAGACCAGTAGGTCGAAGTCCATATTATTGCCAATCTTTAGGATTCACCACTCGCTGAGAGATTAGAGCTGCTTCTACTTCTGGTTCAAGAGGTGTAATACTGCCAAATAAATCATCAAAATCTGTATTGACCTTAGATTTAACAATATTAGTTGACCTTTTAGGCAAAATTAACTTATTAGAAGACAGTTGTTCAAGAACAACCTGATTAAGGCTACGGTTTTTTAAGCGAGCTAAACGACGAAGCCTAGCATCAATCTCAGGTGGAACCCCACGAATTGTATATTGAATAGTTGACATACTCTTAGTGTAGGCATGTAGGCACTATTTGTCAAGTACTTATATATGGCGCACATGTGAGTATAGTGACCCCGCTCCACTCGAATTGGAATGTTATTTGTTCCGAGTTACTCAGGTGGTACGAGGTATTAGTTAGCGTAAATTGGATAAGTCTTAACGCTACTGTTTGATGCTTTTACTTTCAAGCCAATCGTGTGTTGGAATGAAAGTAATCTCTTCCCATGCATCAATCTCGTCTTCTGTTACGGGAATTGGTGACCTAGATTAATCAGTTTATAAGATTTTGGTCAGAGAAATTATTAGATGTAATAAGACATTAAGAAATAAACAAATCTTGAATTATGTGTTATCATAATTATGATAACTATAAAAGGATATATATTATGTTAACTATTAGACCCATATCTGATTTAAGAAATCACTTTACAGAAGTGGAGCAAGAAGTTAGTGGTAAAAATAAGCCTGTTATCTTTACTACGAACGGAAGAGCTTCTATGGTGACCATGAGTTTTGATAAATTTAGTAAACTATCTCATCTTGATTATATTGAGCGTGCTCTTGACGAAGCTGATATTTACGCAAATAGTCACGCCGAAAACCTAACGCATGATGATGTATTCTCTAAAATTAATGCAAAAATAAATGGCTAACTTTGAGCTTCGTTACTCTCCACTTTTCTATGAAGATTTAGATAATATTACAGATTATCTATTATTTGAGCTTAAAAACAATTTAGCGGCAAAAACACTTGTTAATAATGCTGAAGCTGCCATTAAAAAACGTCTCAGTAATCCACTGAGCGTAGCACCCTACCAGTCACTAGACAACCGACCATACCCATACCGCAGAATTCTTGTAGGCAATTACCTAATATTCTATGTTGTCATAGATAATGTCATGATAATTAGGCGTATGCTATACGGACGCAGAGACCTAGACAGAATCCTTTAGCAATCTATCATTGAATAGAATCAAACTATTTAACAGATGAGATTTGGCCACAAATCTTTAGTCTAGGTATTTTATAATAAAATCTCATCTGTAACTCTCCGATGGTGACCCCAAGGAGAATCGAACTCCTGTTGCCGGGATGAAAACCCGGTGTCCTAACCGTTAGACGATGGGGCCATTTATTAGTACTGGATAAATGTTAGCACAACAGATTAAAATATAAAAATCTCCCCTTATATAACAAGTGAGAGATTATTGAGATTTTAGTCCGAGAGCGGCCAGTCAAAGCTTTTCTTAAACAACTTATTCTAATATATCACACTTGGTATAAAAAAGCTAGAGTTTATTCAATATTTTATCGTCTATAGAATTCTGAGCAGATTTGATTACATTTGAAAATAATGAACATATAGTCAAAGGACCAACCCCACCCCTAGTTGGAGTTACTATTAAGTCATCCCTTAGATATACGGATTCATCTAAGTCGCCGACACTTTTACCCTTATCCGTAGCTACGCCCGCATCGACAATAACTGAACCTGGAGCAATCATATCTGAACTAAGTATGGCGGGACTGCCTGTAGCCGTAATAATTATATTAGAGTTGAGGGAAAGGTCTTTAAGATTTTTAGTTTTTCTATCAGCAACTGTTACTTTCTGGCCAGATTTTGCTAACATCTCGCTGAGTGGCCTGCCAACTAATTTACCATTGCCTATTATTAGGATATTTTTACCGTTTAGTTCAATATTATATCCGGCCAATAACCATAGTATTGCCGTTGGCGTTGCCGGATCAAATTGCGACTTATCTGACAGGGCATCAACATCCTTGTCGGCGTTAACTGTATTCAAAATTTCATCCGTTTGCCCAACATTTTCTATAGGTAGCTGCACGATAATACCATCGACGCTATCATCCATATTTAATTTATTTATAGTTGCTATTGCATCGGATTGTTTGGGATGAAAACTCTCGACCTCGATTCCAATATCATCACCATATTGCTTTTTTAATCTGACATAAGTATTGATTACCGGATCATCTTTAATCTGGACTATCGCCAATTTCGGTATTTTTTTATAGTTTATCCTGAGAGTAGTCACCTCTCTAAGCTGTCGATTCTTGATGTAGCTAGCTAACTCTCTGCCATCTAATATTTTCATTGTTTATATATTCTTAACTTTTTAAAATAGTAATAGGTCTCTTATTATATATCTAATTTTCCTTATTAGTAAACTTGCCCTACTAGAGTAAAATTTGATATAGTCATCAATGTCATAAACACGGGCCAGTAGCTCAGCTGGTTAGAGCACCTGCCTCTTAAGCAGGGTGTCGTGGGTTCAAGTCCCACCTGGCCCTCCATAACGCTTATGCTAATAACAGGGGTCTTATCCTCTGTTTTTTTGATACAATACAATAATGACTGAAAAAAGGTATGCCCAGGAATCTATTGATAATCAGGTTTCTCCTGACAGTGAAGTTCTAAATCTAGTTGCAGAACCTATTAATCCTGCCGGTATCACGAATCCTGAAATCCAAGAGCTTATTGACGGGATGTTTCGGGTTGCTTACGGAAGACAAGGTGACGCAAAGTATCCAACCTTAGTTGGCCTAGCTGCTCCACAAATTGGTGTTTCAAAACGAATAGTAATTATTGGAATGAATGCGGTTGGAGATGGTGAGCAGCCCGAATTACAAGAATTCATTAATCCCGTAATTACTAAAAAATCGGACAAGACAGAAGAAGGTCGAGAGGGCTGTTTTTCAACATCAAGGGTCTGTGGGATAGTTGAACGAGCGAAACAAGTTACAGTTAGGGCATTTAATCGAAATGGTGATGAAATAATTCATGTATTTGAGGGGTTTTCCGCTAGAGTTGCTCAACATGAGATAGACCACTTAAATGGTATAAGATTCCCAGAAAGAATTACTGACAACTCTAAACTTCATTGGGTTGAGGAAGAAGAATTTGGTGACTACAGGGTTCACTGGAAAGAATGGTCAGTTAGATGTCCAAGAGATAAATGGAAAGCAATTAAGTCTGGGCAACAAAATTAGACTTCGATAATCTTATCTTGGTTGCGATAACGTTCACGATAGCCCTCTATACAGCTCATGCTTTCAATCTGTTTATATCTATCATAGACTCTTAGTATGACTGCAAGTGAACGTGAGTTAAAACCTACATTTCCTCAAGCCTTATTTTGCTTAGAAAATCTTGACCTAGTTCCAGACCATTATGAAGAATGGCCAAGCGTCCCTAACTTTCTAGGTACATGGGCCATATTTGGATGGAACGAAGGTGTTAATACGCTAAATTACGCAACGGATGTCGTTTCTGAAGAACAAGTGATATTTTTGGCAGAAGCTAAAAAACGGTATTTTGAAGAAACGGCCGATATATTTGGATATACAACCGATATTTATATATTAAAGCCTGATGGGAATCACCAAAGATACTATATGGGTCGAACTACCTAGTGCCATAGCTCTAATTTCAGTAGAGATAGCGTCTGCGGTTGCCAACTAAAGCACGAGTGTTATCATTCTTCGTCTTGCGACAAAGCAACTGACATTTCAGTGAGATCTTTATGATAATCTGCGTGTTTAACCCAATATGCTAAATTTTCCAAAACATCACAGCCGAGATAATCCATGGGTGCTTCATCGCTCACTACGCCCTCTGATGTAATTAAGTATTCTCTCTGGCCTATAGTTATAGTAACAACTTCTCCTCCATCAAAATCCCCTTCTCCGTTAAAAATATAACTTACAATTTCTATACCCACGAACGTAGTTTTTGTTTTAATTACTCCACATAAAATAATTTCTGTTGGATCTTTTATGTCCTCATAGCTTTGACATATAACCACATCATTTACGTGATTAGCAAAAATTGTTATTATATTGTCTTTCAGCTTTCCATCAATAATTGAAGAAAAAGGCGATAGATCTTTCTCGGGATTTTTCATATTGATATATGAAACACCCTTTTACACTTATTTGCAAGCAATAGCAGTTTGAAAACTTGCAGGCATAAGCATTTTCTTATCCAATACCTAAAGTATAAAATATGGGCATGGAACACAAACCTGGTGAGCAAATTGTTAGTGATATTGAGTTTGCAAGCAAACAAATAGAAGTAGGTGTACGATATTCACATTATAAAGATCCGAGCAAGGTGTACCTTGTTATAGGCTTTGGTACTCTTGAAGCCACAGATGAGTTATGTGTTCTATATCAAGCTGAGTATAGTCCAGGTCTGACTTTTATTAGACCTGTAAATCAATGGTCAGAATACGTTCAATGGCAAGATAACCTAGTCTCAAGATTTACAAAGATTGAAAACTAATAGATGCAACCATGACTAAAGACGCCACATATATCCCCCACTTAGACAGAGACGAAAGTCCCATTCTTTTTTGATATATTTTATGAGTACTAAGCTGGCAATATGTTTGCGGCAGCAATTGGCGCCGGTATTGGTGGTTTAATAATTGGAGCGTTCGGCTTCAATGGGTTATTCATCACTATGGCTATTATCCAAATTATTGCAGCATTTGTTGCCTATAAAGTTTTTTACCATAAAGTCTAAATTAACTTACTGGAACTTAGTTCTCGTTAAATACAAATGGGTATAATCTCCAGCAAAACATCATCATTAAATTATACAATTTGCATCGGAGAGTATAATTATAGATACAGGAGGAATAGATAATGGAATATTACGGTCCAGGAATGAACGGAAATTATGGTGGATGGGAAATATTTATGATGTTGTTTTGGTTAGTTATTCTAATCGTTGTTGTCTTATCTGTAGTTCGAATATTAAAAAATCACGAATCGAACACCAGTAATGGGTCTGGGTCAATTGATATAGTCAAAGAACGCTACGCTAAGGGTGAGATAACTAAAGAACAATTCGAACAACTAAAAAAAGATTTATCTAAATAGATTCCTACGTTTTCTATGCTGGTTAGATTGCTTTTTACGTAGTTATAACGCACAAACTTTAGTGTAAATAATACTATACGAGCACAAGCAGTAGTTTGCTATTATTTAAAAATGTCCGAATACATTCCATATTTACCTACCGCCGAAGCAATTATTGAAACCGATAGGTCTCCTGAATTATTCCTACGTGCTTTATTCCCAGAAGCGACAGATGAACAAATTGAGTCATTTAAGCTATACACTATAGCAAAATTCCATGATGGGATTATCCAAGGACTTGAAATTGCTGGTTGTGATAGTATCAATGAAATCGAGGTATATCAAATGGGAGTTAGGGAAGGTCTCGAATACAGAGAAGGATTATAGACTATTTATATGCTTCAGCCTGGAGATTAAACAAATCGGCATATATTCCGTTAAGTTTCATTAGCTCTTTATGAGAGCCTGACTCAACGGCTCTACCGTCTTCTATAACATAGATTTTATCAGCGTTACGAACTGTAGAAAAACGATGAGAAATAATTATTGCAGTCTTATCACTTGTCAATTTTTCAACTTTTCTGAAAATTTCATGCTCTGCCTTTGCGTCTATCGCTGATGTAGGTTCATCCAATATAAGGATTGGTGCATTACGATAAAAACCACGAGCCAAAGCAACTTTTTGCCACTGACCAGTAGATAGTTCAATGCCGCCATCGAATACATTACCCAACATCTGATCATATCCTTTGTCCAACGATTTCGCTACTGCATCTGCCCCAGACTGTTCAGCAGCCGCAATAATAGACTCAATTACTTCGGGTTTATCTATCTGTCCGAACCAAATATTTTTACGTAATGAATACTCATATCGTAGAAAATCTTGGAATATAACTCCGATATGTTGATACCAGGCAACTAGATTTAATTGTTTTACGTTTATCCCGTCAATAAGAATTTCTCCGGCATCAACATCATAAAAACGACAGAGTAATTTAATAATTGTCGACTTACCAGCGCCGTTTTCACCAACAAATGCTACTTTATCTCCTGGCTCAATTGTAATAGAGAAATTATCCAATACTTTAGTCTTTGATTCTGGATATGCAAATGATACATTTTTAAACTCAATCCGCGGAGTTCGATTAGACTTAATAACCTTGGCGTCTGGTGGAGATATCAACTTGGGTTCAAGATCCAAAATATCGAAAACTTCTTTGACATATTGACTATCTTCAAAAACACTTGACGCGGTTCTAAATAAGCCATTTACACCACTCTGAAAATTAATCAATGCGGTCGTATAATAAGTTAAACTTCCGATAGATATTTTTTTAGCTAATGTAATAAAAATAATATAAACTTCGACGGCTGCATAACCGGCTACATTTACTAAATTAGCTATAACACCGGATAAAAATCGTTTATTAAGGGCGGCGATATTTTCGGCAGCAAACTTATTTCCGATTTTTTCACCTTGTTTTACAAAATAATCATTTAGTTGAAAGAGCTTTAATTCTTTGACACTTCTGGGGTATTGTAACTGATAGTATAAATAATTAAACCTTTTACGGTAGGGTGAATTATCTGACCAAATGGCCCATACATACTTAGCATTTTTAGCTTCATAAAAGAAAGTTGGTAGGGCTGTAAGTAAAATAATTACACCAAATATCCAATTAAGGAAGAATAGCGAGCCAGCTGCTACCAATAATTGCAATAAGCTTTGCATTGAATAAAAGATGTTGACAAGCATGGTGGATGGTCGATATGTGGCATTATCCCTAGCACTTTGGAACTTATTCTGAAAATCACTACTCTCTATAAGCTGAATATCTAATCGTGATAATTGTCTCATTATAGCCTGGGAAAATATCAGCGGTATTCTAGCACTAAAAATATAATTATAACGTTGCTGGGCGGTGTAAGCAGCGTCTTGCACGAAAAGCATTAATATTCTAATCAAAATTAGAATATATAGAGGGTCGTAAGACATATGGTGCGCAGAACAAACTGAACTGATAACAAAATTAATAATTAGAGCATAGATATATGCATTTATAAAAGGAATTAGGCTAGGAACTAAGACCGCAATCGTAGTGCCAATAAAAGTCTTTTTATCTTCACGCCAAAAAATTCCTAGCAAGCGTCTAGAAGTATATGCAACCCCCTTAGCCGAATTAAGCGATTTAGATTTCTTCATAATTACTGCCTAGTATATATTAAAGGATAATACTGGTATACGTAGGTCAGACAACAATGGTCTGTTGGCTTACTGTATCTATGCTAACCTGTTAGAATATTTCTATGTCAAAGAATATCTTGGAAGTAAAAAAACTTAGCAAAAAATATGGTGATAAAGAAGTAGTTAAGTCTATTAGCTTTGAGGTTAAGTACGGTGAAGTTTTTGGTATCCTCGGCCCAAACGGTGCTGGGAAAACTACTACCCTTGAGATGATTGAGGCACTGCGACCAATCGATGGTGGCCAAGCAATTTTAGATGGAATTGATGTTGCGAAAGACCCCGAGGCAGTTAAACGAATAATTGGCGTTCAGCCCCAAACACCAGCATTTTTGGATAAACAAAAACTGGTTGAAATCATTGAAATGTTTGCCGCAACTTATGGTGAGCGGACTGACCCAATAGAATTGCTCAAAGAAGTACAGCTAGATGAAAAAGCTAACTCATATGCCGAAAATTTATCAGGTGGACAAAAACAAAGATTGAGCCTAGCGGTAGCTTTAGTTCATAATCCTAAGGTATTTTTTATGGATGAGCCAACAACTGGACTTGATCCACAAGCAAGACGAAACTTATGGGATCTAGTTCAAAAGATTCAAGCTAGGGGAACGACAGTAATTATGACCACCCACTACATGGAAGAGGCAGAACTATTATGCGATAGAGTAGCTATTATGGATGAGGGCAGAATTATTGCTCTTGATACGCCGAGACAATTAGTTAAGGACTTGTTAAAAAAAGGTTTCACTAAATCTCAAGAGGTCCAGCAAGCCAGCCTCGAAGACGTATTCATTGATTTAACTGGAAAGAAACTTAGGGATTAATTATATGCATTCAAAATATACATGGTTAATAATTTTAGTGATCGTACTAGTTTTAGCTAGACTAATTCTAAGGATAAATAAACGAATTAGGCCAAAAAAGGCTAAAAAACAGTTATCGAACTGGCAAAAAAAGATCTTTACAGTCATAGTTTTTAGCAAGTTAAGCACTAAAAGATTCTTTCGTGATCGATTAGCATTATTCTTCGGAGTGCTATTCCCTTTAATTTTCTTATTTGTCTTTGGTGGCATATTTGGTAAAAGTGGTAATAGTGTATCGTTTAAGGTTGGGGTAATTAATCAATCTACCAGTCAATACGCTACTGAATTCATCAACCAGGAACAGGCTAGCAAACTATTAAAAATTGATTCTTCAGTTACAACTCTTGCCGAAGCACAAACTAAGATGAACCGTAATCAGCTTGATGCTACCCTACTATTGCCTAGTAATTTTGGCAATAAAAATAGTAGTGGTATTCCTAGTGGACAGGCCGTAGTCTACTATACAAACAACAACGCTCAGGCCGGACAAACTCTAGTGTCTATCTTGCAGACTGAATTTCAGGGTATTAATTCTAAATTTATTAAGTCCTCAACACCTTTCTCTGTCGCCGGAAAAGAACTTAATCAAAGAAGCCTGTCTCAGTTCGACTATACATTCTCCGGCCTACTAGGCTTTTCGATTATCGGACTGGGGATTTTTGGTCCAGTCAACGTTTTTCCAGAACTTAAAAAACAAGGTATTCTACGAAGACTTCACACCACGCCAATAAGAGTTTGGCAGTATTTCCTATCAACCATGATCTCTCAGGCCATAATCGGTCTAGTCTCATTAGCAATTATGTTTATTGCAGCTATAACAATATTTAATCTAAGAGTAGTCGGTAACTATATAGAGATAGCCCTATTTCTAGTATTGAGTATTATTATGATCCTGGGTATCGGTTTAGCTATCGGTGGTTGGGCTAAAAACGAACGTCAAGCCGCACCGCTCGCTAACATTATCGTCTTCCCTATGTTGTTCTTATCCGGAACTTTTTTCCCTCGTTATGCCATGCCAGTATGGCTTCAGCACATAACTAACTACTTGCCGTTAACTCCTGTAATTGATGGCGTCAGGCTACTGGCTACTGAAGGACTTCATTTAACTCAAATTGGTTCACAGCTGGGCTGGATTGCTCTATGGACGGTTATCGTCTACGCTATTGCCTTTAGAGTTTTTCGTTGGGAATAGACTCAGCCTATACTGCTAGTTGTTTATTCCGGAAGCAATTCAGGGAATGGTCATTGACCATTCCGCTAGCCTGCATGAAGGCATAACAAATTGTTGGACCAACAAAATTCATGCCTCGCCTACGTAAGTCTTTACTAATTAAAACCGCAATATCTTTAGCCTCAATTAACCCCGGACCGCTCGATTCAGAAATCATCGGCTTATTATCAACATATTGCCACAAATAATTATCAAAACTACCAAATTTACCTTGAATATCGAGTATTGCCTTTGCGTTTTTGATTACTGATAATATTTTAAGTTTATTTCTAATAATTTGATGGTTATCAATCAACTCATCAACCTTGGCTTGACTGAACCGAGAGACTTTGGCGATATTAAATTTATTAAAAGCCCTGTGATAACCATCGCGTCGTTTTAATATGGTTAGCCAACTGAGTCCGGCTTGAGCCCCTTCAAGCGTTAATAACTCAAACAACTTCTGATCATCATGAAGCGGAACTCCCCATTCACGATCATGATACTCTACATAAAGTTTATTACCACCACACCATTCACACCTAATTAAATTATCGTCTACATACATCATCTAATTCTAACAAACAATATATTTTAAATAGATTTGATATAATTCATTTATGGATATAAATAAAAATGATCACGTTAAGCATCCAAAAGATTTAATCAGACGAGAAGAAGAAGGTTTTAGAAAATTTAACACCGCTCTAGCGCTTAAAATAACTAATGCTGTCGGCTCTATGTGGAGCGCATATTTATTTGCCCTACTATCGATACTGTCACTTCCGGCAATATTAGTTCTTATTTCTCCGGGCCTTAAACATGATTTTCCGAAATGGATTATTGCAACTAGTTTAATCACTCTGATTGCTTGGATTTCTCAGAACTTTCTTCAGTTAGTACTTCTACCAATTATTATGGTGGGCCAAAACGTTATCCAAGGGCAACAAGAAGCAAAAGCTGATTCAGATCACGAAACACTAACCTACTTAGCTAATCTTCAAGATCGACAAATGAAAGAACTAGAAAATCAAACTAAAATTCTAGACATGCTCAAAGACAGAAAGACGAATTAACTTTCGATATAAATACGTGTCTACAAATACCAAATATTATTCAAAACAATCTATAGAAGCTACTCCCGATGAATTTATGCTAGATCTTATTGAAGAAGCTAGTAAAAACATTGCCAATATAGTCACCCACACCGATTTAGATTACAGTGATCGGCTATCTAATTTATATAACGCAAGAATATATCTAAAACGTGAAGATCTGCAGCCTACTCGATCATATAAAATCCGTGGAGCCTATAATCTAATTTCTAGCCTAAATCAAGCTCAGAGAGATTTAGGAATCGTTACGGCCAGTGCTGGAAATCATGCTCAGGGGGTAGCCTTAAGCGCAAAAAAACTAAAAATTAAAGCTACTATATTTATGCCAATAACTACTCAACAACAAAAAATCAACCGAGTTAAGTATCTGGGTGGTGAATATATTAGCATTAAATTAGTTGGCAACAATTTTGATGAATGCCATGAACTTGCAATAGCCAATTGCAAACAAACCAGTTCTATATTTATCCCTCCTTTCGACGATGATTTAATTATCGCCGGACAAGGAACGATTGCCAAAGAGATATATGAAGACATGAATGGAATTGTTGATATAGTCATATGCCCCGTCGGTGGCGGTGGATTAATCGCCGGGGTATCTAGTTATTTTGATCAAAAAGGAACAAACACTGAAATAATAGGAGTCGAGCCAGAAGGCGCCGCAGCAATGGAACAGTCCATAAAGAATAATAAAATTATTACCCTTGAAACTATTGATACATTCGTTGACGGTGCTGCAGTAAAAAAAGTTGGAATTAAAACCTTCAATATTGTTAAGCACTTAGTGAAAAGTATTTTGGTAATACCGGTCGGAAAAATATGCTCAACAATGATTGAGCTTTACCAAGAAGACGGAATCATTACCGAACCGGCTGGAGCATTATCCGTGTCCTGCCTAGATTCTATAGCAGACTCAATAAAAAATAAGACTGTGGTCTGTATTATTAGCGGGGGCAATAATGATCTTATGCGTTACCCAGAAATAATTAAGAGAAGTTTGGCATACGAAAAAACAAAATCATAACTAATATCCAATTAGACCACTGATAATTCTACAACATAAAATATACTATCTACCTAATTAATTGGTATATAATTAGCTACAAATTAATAGACATAAAGAGGTGAAATGGAAGTATCGAAAGGCGATTGGTATCCCGTAGAAGTTAATATAATTCACGCAGGACCTTCACCAACAGACATTGCCGTCTCAAAAATACTTTCTAATAGATACGGAGAAAACTCAGCCGTAACAAATGAATTTCTAGGTAGAATTAAAGGCGTGAGCGCTGCTATTGGGATTTTAAGTGTTGCTGAGATTGACGTCTATAAAGAAACTATAGCAAACGAATACTTATCTCAATCAAAAGAAGATGCCAAAATAGTACAAATAAGTGATTATATGGATAGGCAATCTCGTATCAGCTCTAGAGACAAGAAGCCAAAAATCAATAAACCTCGTAGAAATAGCCAGATATATATTAGAAGCATAAAGCCATCAAGATAATTTAAATAATTATTTGTTAAGTTTGATTAAGCTTGCTTAAATTATTAGATGCAAATTAAAACCATTAGCATATTCATATCTTCAGTCTTCGGAGCCGTGCTTATAGCCTTTTTAGTGTTTGCTTACCTTAGCCCTTTGCCTAAGATAAACCCAACACCTACTTTTAAATCATTAACAATTAAAAACAACCAGCCAATTAGCTGGGCTAAGAGTGGCAATCAAGCTATTGGTATCGTTGACTATGGAGTCAGTAATCATACCGGCAGCCTGATCCCCTCCCCAGTTGCTAGCACCATAAAAACATTACTGGCATTATCAGTATTATCTAAAAAACCACTATCCATAAATCAACAAGGCCCGAATATTGTCATTAACCAAGCAGATTTAGCCAGTTATAATTCAGATTTAGCCCTAGGTGAATCAGTGGCTAAAGTCCAACCGGGAGAAATAATTACTGAGTATCAAGCTCTCCAGGCCCTACTCATAGCCTCAGCTAATAATTTTGCCCAGATCTTAGCCAATTGGGCATTTGGATCGACTAGTAATTACATCACCTACGCTAATCAATACGCTAAAAGTCTTGGAATGAATGAAACAACCGTCAGTGATGATAGTGGATATTCAACAGCAACTACTAGTAACGCGGTTGACTTAGTAATCTTAGGGCAAAAAGCTATCGCTAACCCGGTAATAGCAAGCATAGTAAAACAATATACGGCCGTAATACCCGTAGCCGGCATGATTTCCAATTACAATACCAATGTAGATCCATATATAAATAAACAAATAAATGGTATTAAGACCGGAAATACGACAGAGGGTGGTGGAAATTATATATATTCAGGTGGATATATGGGATATGAGATAGTCGGGTCAATTGTCGACGCGCCTAACTTATCTACATCACTAGCTGAAGGTCCGAAAATTTTAGCTGAATATGAAAAGCTGATAAAGATTAAAACCTTAGTCCCAATAAATCAAGAAGTCGGTTACTATACACTTCCCTGGGGCAATAGAATCGCAGTCTACTCGCCAAGCAATATATACCTGCCGATTGAACCGAATGTTAGATATTCAATTAAATTAGATCTTAACCCATTTAAAATAAGCCAAAAAACTACAGGTGTGGCGGGATACCTGAATGTTATAGCAAATCAGAAAAATCACCAATATCCTATATTATTTCGGAATACTTACAAAAGCCCATCGTTTTGGTGGAGAATAAAATATAATTTCCAAAGACTAAGTAATCTTATATAACTAGTCGTTAAGATTTTTTAGATGCTCGCTAGCAAATAAAATAGTTATAAAACTCAATAACGTTAATATATGCACGTAAGTACAATATAGACAGATTGCATGTAATTTATCTAACTCTACATAAACGAACCAAAATACTCCAACCAATCCTAAGCCTGTATAGATTAATCTAGGATTTTTTAACCACAGAAAATTATTATTCCAAAAAATCGGTAACTGAATAACTGCTAACACTACAAAGAAAATTAAACCGATTAGGGCTACCGGTACGCCTAATACTTCCGAGTAACTACTGCTAGTTACCTTAGCGCAATTTATGAAAGAGGTAGTAGGACAAGCGAGCGCCACTGTTTGGGTGTAGTGAGCAATGGTTAGATAGGCCGCATCAGCTATTCCTAAAAGCGATAAAATAAATCCAAAAATAGTTACTCTTTGCAGTTTTAAATTTTTGACAACAAACAATGCTCTAAATTTGTTAGACATCTATAAACCGGCTTCTATCTTCTTTATGGTAGGCGTACAGGCAGTAGCAGGCTGATTATTAGTAATCTTGCAAATAGTGGCCGTAAGATTATTAGCTGAACCAATAATACCCTTAGCTATTGGACTTTTAACATTAGTAAGTGCGTCAGCTATATTCTGATAGCTCTGATTTTGTAGAGGCTGGGGAGAGTAGGTTGCTCCGACAATCATATATTTACCATTGAAATATACAAATGGTATAGCCCCTTGATTGCTTGAAGTAGTATATGGTGGCGCATCATAGGTATTCATTAAAGATTGCTGAAAAGAAGTTGGTTGTTCGAGTGTAGTATACCCAGTTGAAGTTGGTATATTTGAATACTCTTCTATCGGGACAAAGCCAAGATATTTACTAGTATATGATGATCCGTGAAATGAGAAGGTTTGAGTGTTTGGATAAACATCAGTTGATGATGAATGAGTGGTTCCAAGATTCTTAAATGTTCCGAATTTTGATAGAGCAATAACCATCGACCATCTCTCGGCAGCACAATATGGGCAGTACTCGGCTCCAATATATAACACTTGTGGCAAACCGTTACTGGATAGATATGGTTTACCAGAAATCGGCGTGGCCTTAACCGTTGAAGTACCAATACCAATCTGATTAAACACACTGTCTGGAATTGAAGTAATCTGATTGATTAATTTTTGAGGGGCTAGAGCATCGACGGCACTAGAGTTGTTAGTGGTCGGAGACTTTAGAACAACTATTAGTAGAAAAACTATAATTATAGCTCCGATTGCAATAAACACTCGCTTGTAATTAGATTTACTGGTTTTCTTCACTATAAACAATACCTTTTAACAGTTATTGCTTCTATTTTATCACAAGTACTTAGTCGTTTGCGCTGTTCTAATAATCTGCAGCCTCTGATATAGTAAGGAGTAGACGCTCCCTTAGCTCAGCGGATTAGAGCGCTTGTCTTCGGAACAAGAGGCCGTAGGTTCGAATCCTACAGGGGGCACCAATACAAAATAGGAGTTAAAGTGAATTATTTAGTTAATGGACACACACATGCTGTTCCCGGTTCAATTATTTTTTTAATCATAGTGCTGAGTATATGGTCTTACTGCTGGAAGATCCCAGCTATTTGGAAAAGCGTTAAAAATGATAACAAAAAGTGGTTCATCGCTTTTATTTTTCTAAATACTCTAGGTATATTAGAAATAGCTTATATTACATACTTTAGTAAAAAAGCTGAGCCAAAAAAATAGTTCTATTTTTTATCAGCCTTATTGTCTGACTTCTTGTCGGTTTCCAATTGTTTAGTTTTTAGGGCTTCGGAAAGCATAGTAATAATATTTGCCGCATGCTCTTTGCTGATACCAATTCGAGATACAAGCTGTGGCTGATTATTCTTTTGAAAACCTGTCTGCATAAAATTTAATACTAAGCCATGATTATTTGTAGTCATTTGAACTAAATCTGAGTAAACAACTTTGTTGTCAAAAGGAACAATAACAATAGTTGGCATTTGCGTAGGGCTATCTTGAGTCTCGGAGTAAAAATTATCTATAAAATTATCATACCCGGCTAATTGCCAGACCTTTTTTGCCTGGTCATTCTTAAGGTCAAAATGACTGATCAGTAGGTGTAATATATCTTCATCTGGTAATTCCTGCCCTATCTCGAATTTAATCAGTTGAGCACTATCAATTTCAACAGAACCAGAAACCTGATCAATGGTCTGATTATTCTTTTCTCTGATTGATCTAAGATGATTGCCTAATAAATAATACGGATTCTTTTTGGAGGATTCTTTCATGTATATTAATACTAACCCTGATGACAATTAGGCGCAAGAGATGAATTTAGTGTATATAATATAGCCAATGAACATAAAAAAAGACGTTCCTCTAAAAGACTATTCAACAATGAAGCTTGGTGGTAGCGCTAAGTTCCTGGTGGACATCCATTCCGAGTCAGAATTGATTGAAGCTATAGCTTGGGCTAAATCAAACAACCTCCCCTACCTAATGATAGGCGGTGGGAGCAATCTTTTTTGGAGAGATGAAGGATTTAGCGGTATAGTGTTGGTAAATAGAATACCAGGCATTAAAACCAAGAAAGTCTCTGAAAATGAATACGAGGTTACGGCTGGTGCCGGCGAAAGTTGGGATGGATTAGTAGAGTCGTGTGTAGCACAAGGCCTTAGTGGTATTGAATATTTATCGCTGATTCCGGGGTCTTGTGGTGCAGCACCAATTCAAAATATAGGCGCCTATGGCAGTGATATATCTAAAGTTTTAGTGAGCCTAAGGGCCTACGATGTATCTTCTGAGCAATTCATAAATCTGTCTAAGGCAGAATGCAAACTTGGATATCGTGACAGTATATTCAAACATCTGCCTAATAAAAATCGCTTTCTAGTGGTTAGCATTTCTATCAAATTAACAAATAAAAAACCCGAGCCGCCATACTATCCAGCTATTGAAACATACCTAAAAACAAAAGATATTAAACTAATTACACCACTAGAAATAAGAAATGCTGTAATAAGCATTAGGCAATCTAAGCTTCCAGACCCAAAACTAGTAGCCAATAATGGTTCATTTTTTACCAATCCTATAATCTCAAATGAACTTCTAAAGAGATTGATTACTAAATATCCAGAAATGGTTTCTTGGCCTATAGACACTAATAATTCTAAAGTATCTGCTGGTTGGTTAATTGAGCAAATAGGCTACAAAGATAAGTATGACCCGACTACCGGTATGGCTACTTGGATCCACCACACCCTGACGTTAGTTAACAAATCCGCTCAAACAACTAAAGATTTATTGATTTTTAGAGACCAGATTATTGATAAAGTTAGTCAAAAATTCGATATAAAACTTGAGCAAGAACCTGAGCTATTGCCATAAATCCCATTCAACATAAGCAGAAACAATTTGTATTCAAACCAATATTGTATTAAGTTTAAAATAATTAACTATGGAAGAGAGATGAAATGGAACCAAATATACCTAACACTACCGCTTCAACAACAAATATAAATCCGATCAACCAGGCACCAGATGCGTCTCCAATATTATCCCAGTGGCCAGGTGCATTTGGAATATACAAGACTTCCAAAGCGGCAATAACGAGTAATCTGGTGTCTTTTATTAGCCTTTGGGTAATAATAGGTCTTATTAGTATTTTGTTCTCAACAATTTCGTCACGCTTCAAGAGTGGACCTACTTATTACCTACTAGAATTTATCTTCAATATGATTTCTCTAATAATCTCAGCCACCTTAATCTATGCAATTATCGAGAGCGTTAAGGGTAAAAAAGTAACAGTTGGAGATGCATATTCGGCCATATCTTCTAAGATGTTAAATGTACTGTTGGTAAACATACTAGTTGCTTTTCTGTCGATTCTATCAATCGTAGTATTTATAATTCCTGCTTTTTTTGTTATCCCTAGGATTTATATGTCCATTTATTTTGTAATGGACAAAAACATGAGCGCCATAGACGCCATTAAGGCTAGCTGGAACGCTACTGAGCATCATATCGGTAAGATATATGGAATTTTTGGTGTAGAATTATTAATAATTCTCCCGGCGATAACTATAATTGGAATAGTAGCTACTATATATTTTGGAATTATGTATTACGCTGCAACCGGAGTTCTATACGCATATCTAACCAATAATCGTAGCCAGATAGACGCCATATAAAATAATTACCTATTTTATAAATCTTATTTTGTAGTTGGTGGCGGAAAGCTAGAAGCAAATTCTTTTACTTCTTTAGATATAGCCTCTAGCCTAGATGTATTGTCTCTGTTTTCAATAGCATCTAGCATCCATTGAGCAATTGTTTCCATGTCTTTTTGTTTCAATCCTCTAGTAGTTAGGGCTGGAGTCCCCAGTCTAATACCGCTCGGTTTAAATGGTGGTAACGTATCAAATGCAATAGCATTTTTGTTTACATTAAGACCCACTTTATCTAAAGTTTTTTCTGCTTGATCGCCATCTATCCCAAATGATTTAAATATATCTACTAACATTAGATGATTATCCGTACCATTAGTAATTAACTTGAATCCTCTGTTCATTAATTGAATACTCAGTTCTTTAGCATTGTTTAGGACCTGCTGTGCATAGATCTTGTATTCGGGCGTTGATGCTTCACCAAAAGCAACAGCCTTAGCAGCAATAACATTCATGTGTGGACCACCCTGCATGCCGGGAAAAACCATTCTATCAATTAAAGTTGGCAGATTCTCAATGGTTTTTTCTACCTGTTTTAGGGGGTTGCCGACGTTGCCCTGAGTTAAGATTAACCCGCCCCTTGGTCCCCTCAGAGTTTTATGGGACGTAGCGGTCATAACATGAAACCCATAATCTAGGGGATTGTCTAGAACTCCGGCTGCAATCAGTCCGGCAATATGAGCCATATCGGCCACTAAGACTGCTCCAACTTCATTACCGATTTCTACAAATTTTTTATAATCCAAATTTCTAGGGTAGGCACTAAATCCAGCAAGAATTATTTTTGGGCGATGTTTCAGGGCTAGTTCTCGAATATTGTCGTAATCAATTTCTCCAGTTTCGATATCTTTCATGCCATATCTAATAAATTGATACTGCTTAGCCAATATGGTGACTGGTGCACCGTGAGTTAAATGACCTCCGTGAGATAATTCCATGGCCAAAACCTTATCGCCTGGATCGAGCCACGCATGGTAAACTGCTTCGTTGGCTGGAGCACCCGAATGAGACTGTACGTTTGCATGGTCGACTCTAAACAATTTTTTAGCCCTTTCGATAGCGATAGTTTCGAGCTGGTCGGTGTTTTCTTGACCACCGTAGTATCTACGCCCAGGATATCCTTCAGAATATTTATTAGTAAATACGCTGCCCAAAGCCCTCATAACATCCTTGCTGACATAGTTCTCGGACGGGATTAATTCAAGGCCTTCTAGCTGTCTAATTTCTTCTGCTTTAATCAGTTTATAAATCTGTTGATCATTCATGTTTACTAGGTCCAGTTTAAGTTATTTAGAGTAATTGTACCAATATTAGATTATAAAAAATAGCTTGAATATTATATCTTTGTTGGTATACAATGTTGAGCATGCATCAGTCAAATAAGAAGATCGGCCAACTAATTTACCAGATAAGACAAGATAGAGGCCTCACACAAACAGAATTTGCAAAACGACTAAAAACTAGTCAATCAGCTATCAATAGGATAGAAAATGGAAAACAAAACTTAAGTATCGATACCCTTGGTCGAATTAGCGATGTTTTAAATAAGCAACTAATTAATCTTGGGTCTCCAGGGCTCAACTTTAAAATTGATGGTGGGCATAAACTAAGTGGAGAAATTGAACTTAAGACTAGTAAGAATTCGGCAGTTGCTCTTCTATGCGCGTCGTTACTCAACCATGGAGTAACCAAATTCACGGCATTTCCTAGAATCGAAGAAGTCTATCGGATAATTGAAGTTTTAAAAAGTATCGGGGTTAAAGTCAAGTGGCTACCTGGTAATAGTATTGAAATTAGAAGGCCCGCAAAATTAGACCTTTCACATATGGATAAAGATGCCGCCAAACAAACAAGAAGTGTTTTGATGTTAATCGGGCCCTTGTTGCATGAGTTTGATAGCTTTAAAATTCCTTACGCAGGTGGTTGTAAGCTTGGTACTAGAACAGTCTTGCCTCATCTTTATGCTCTTGAGGAATTTGGAGTTAGTATCGTTGCCAAAGCTAATAACTACAATGTTAGTGTCGAACGCAAGCCCGCTGGTGACATCGTTTTATTTGAACAAGGCAATACTGTAACCAATAATTCCTTAATGGCTGCTGCTAGATTTACAGAAAAAACGACCATACAGGCTGCCAGCGCCGACTATATGGTTCAAGACTTATGTCTATTTTTAAAGAAACTAGGAGTTAAAATTACTGGTTTCGGCACTCCTTTCTTAACTATCGAAGGGGTGGCAGATATTAAGAAGAATGTTACTTTTGCTCCAACCGAAGATCCAATTGAGGCCATGTTCTTTATCTCTGCCGCGGTGACTACGAATTCGAAAATAACTATTAAACGAGTGCCTTACAAATGGATTGGGTTAGAGCTTATGAAGCTGAAAAAAATGGGGCTAGTCTATTCACTATCCGAAACATATAAGGCCAGAAATGAAATTATTGATTTAGCCGATATAACCGTCGAGCAACATAATGGTAAATTAAAAGCTCTAAGCGACAAGATACATCCAAATCTATACCCCGGCATTAATCCAGATAATTTACCATACTTTGTGCCAATAGCCGGAGTCGCCAATGGCAGAACCTTAATTCACGACTGGATGTATGAAAACCGAGCAATTTATTATACCGAAATGTCTAAGATTGGCATGAATGTTGAGTTGGCGGATCCGCACCGAATATTCGTTACTGGACCAACAAAATTTACGGCCGCAGATATAGTCTGCCCACCAGCGTTAAGACCAGCTAGCTTACTACTTTTAGGCATGCTTGCGGCTGATGGCTCTAGTACACTTAGAAATATTTATACAATTAGTAGGGGTTATGAAGATTTGGCGGAAAGACTAAACTCAATAGGCGCCAAAATCCACGTTTTTAGAGATTTCTAATCTTGGGGCGAATGATGGGACTTGAACCCACGACACCCGGAGCCACAACCCGGTGCTCTAACCAACTGAGCTACACTCGCCACGATTACAATATTATATCTTAGAAAAGCCCTGTTGCCCAATTAATGGATTGTTGCAACAAAACTATAGAATTCAGTCTTAACGAATAGAAGCAGTTAAATTAAAACTATTCCTTAGATTGATTGTGATTGTGGTCACTGACCGCTTTACCAAAGCCCACTGCGCTGACAACAGTAATACCGGCCCCAAAACCTTCTAGGTCACTCGATAGTTGGTTTACGTTCACAGCATTATCTATACCCAAATGTCCAACCGCATAAATGCCCACACCCGCAGCTGCAATTACTAAACCACCTAGGGCAAATTTCATCCATAATTTTTCACGAAAATCCAATGTCGACTCAGCCACAGAATAAATTTCTTTGAATATACTCCTTGGCCTATGATAGTCTGCGCCAGACCAAGATTCAGGTACAATTTTTTTTGATGGTTTTATTCTATTCATTTATACAGAATATACTAGCATGGAATTGTTTTTTTGTCAATCTAGTTATATGGTGCCCCGGGCAAGATTCGAACCTGCGACCTTGAGCTTAGAAGTCTCCTGCTCTATCCAACTGAGCTACCGGGGCATATTAT
Organism: bacterium; assembly: GCA_021781215.1. GTDB lineage: Bacteria > Patescibacteriota > Saccharimonadia > Saccharimonadales > DATKHC01 > JAJXXC01. The sequence goes on along the minus strand of JAJXXC010000006.1, from coordinate 2,073 downwards.
TTGGTGCGGGATGCCGGAATCGAACCGGCATCTCAAGCTTGGAAGGCTAGCATATTAGCCATTATACGAATCCCGCAATATAAACAATACTAAAAAGCAGCGTCTGAATATATTATACCAAACCTCTGTTATAATAAAATAAATCGAATAAATAACCAAAGGATTTAATTATAGTGAAAGTTATTATTAGTTTTTTGAAAAAATATAAGCTACTTAGTTTTGCAATAGTAGCGTTAATTCTAAGCTTTAGTCTATATATAGCAAATTACCATACGGCCAGTAACATTATTCTAGGAACGGCCGTTATTATATCCGTTATGCCTCTACTATGGGATATGCTATCTACCCTACGAAATGGCCACTATGGGATCGATATTCTAGCCGCTACAGCTATGATTACCTCCGTGATCTTAGGCCAATACTGGACGGGAATTATTATTGCCTTAATGTTAACCGGAGGTGAAGCTTTAGAAGATTACGCAGAAAATAGAGCTAAGGCCGAACTAAAATCATTACTAGAACATAAGCCAAAAATTGCTCATTTAGTAAAAAATAAGATTACAGTTGACGTTAAGGTTTCGGCAGTTCGAATCGGAGAAACACTTAGAGTCCTACCCGGCGAAGTAGTCCCGGTAGACTGCTCGATTATATCCGGCAATACAAGTATAGATGAGTCAGATATTACTGGTGAATCCATGCCTAAGGATAAAAACCCTGGAGATAAGCTATTGAGCGGTGCCGTTAACATCGAAGGATCGATTACTGTCAAAGTTACCCATATGGCTAAAGATAGTCAATATCAACAGATTATAAACCTAGTAAAATCAGCTACAGCCAGTGGCTCACCGTTTGTAAGATTAGCTGACCGATATAGCGTTCCATTCACTATTATCTCTTTTATGATTGCCGGTTCGGTCTGGATTATTTCCGGTCACGCCATAAGATTCTTAGAAGTTATAGTTGTGGCCACACCCTGCCCACTTTTACTTGCTGCCCCTATTGCCTTAATCTCAGGGATGAGTCGAGCCGCCAAACATGGGATTATTATTAAGAACGGTGGAGCTTTAGAGAAATTAGCAGAAGTTAAAACAATTGCTTTTGATAAGACCGGCACCCTAACTAACGGCAAGCCAATCATCGAATCGATAAAAACTTTTAATGGTTATAATGAAGATGAAATTCTAGGCTATGCCGCTGCCTTAGAAACAAATTCAAACCATGTCTTAGCTCATGCCATAACCAATAGTGCGGCCTCAAAACAAATTAAATTACCGACCACTAAAAACGTCAAAGAATTAGCCGGTCATGGTCTTAGTGGAGTAATCAAAGGAAAGAATTTACTTCTTGGAAGACTAAGTTTAATGCAGAATAACAAGATTGAACTTAAGGATATTGATTTAGATAGTAAAAAATATACCTTGTCCTATATGGCAATAGACCAAAAATTAGCTGGAATAATTTTCTTTTCGGATGAGATAAGACCAGAATCTATAGATTTAATTAAAAGATTAAAGCTCGCAGGTATTAAACACTTTCGGATGATTACCGGTGATAGTATTCAAGCCGCAAAAAGAGTGGGTAATAAATTAGGAATTTCGGACATAGTAGCCGACTGTCTACCTGCAGATAAAATTAAAGCCGTTGAGTCAATTGAAGACCATCCCGTCGCATTTGTAGGCGATGGCGTTAATGATGCGCCAGTACTAACGGTAGCCGATGTCGGCATTGCCTTAGGCGCTAAAGGATCGACTGCAGCCAGTGAGTCGGCTGATATAGTTATTATGCTCGATAGCGTTAGTAAGGTTGCTAGCGCAGTGGAAATATCCAAACGAACATTCTATATAGCAAAACAAAGTATTTTGGTCGGGATAATGATTAGTATCGTTCTAATGCTAATTTTTGCTACTGGTCGACTAAAACCAATTTATGGAGCCTTGCTGCAAGAGGTTGTAGACGTAATAGTTATCTTTAACGCGCTAAGGGCTCATGGGACTTGGAGAAAAGTTCAGCCTAGTCAGAAGAATATATCTCTATAATAGATTAAGTATTGCCAATACGGTTATTGGAATCAGG
>JAJXXC010000009.1 GCA_021781215.1 bacterium | reverse complement strand
TACTTGTTTTCCGGCCATGGCAGAGAACTGTGGGATCATGGTGAAGGAGAGGTTGGAGGTATTGTCGTAGGTGGTGATACCTTGATCGATGTTAGTTGGTAGCTTGGCACTGAACTGAGCTTTAGAGCCAGTGGTACTACCGACAGTCAGGCTACCTGATAGTGATGAGGCCTTAGGAAACTCGGTGGTGGACTTATTGATGGCTGACTTAGAGAGATAGTAGGCATGAGAGCTAGAGTCATAGCTTAGTTGTGACATTAGGTTCTTGTCTGGTGGACCTATTAGAGCCTGAGTTGCAACTGAGAGGTTGTAGCTACGAGCTACTAGCTGGTGGTAATAACTTATTGAGCCAAAGACGGCTGTTAGGACAACTAGTAGGCTAGCAGCTACTAGAGTTTTAGCTAGTCTGGGGTTAGATCGATTCAGAGACTTGAAGTTAGATGGGAGAGACTTGAGAGAGTGAGGCAGAGACTTGAGACTGTGATATAGAGATATTAGGTGGTGAGGTAGATTGCGGACAAAAGATACTAGGGAGTGAGGGAGATTCTTGAGGTGGTGGAGAGTGGTGATAGATAGAGCCCTTAGTTTGGCTGGAAAAGCTCTTAGTCTGTGGGGAATAGTCTTGAGATGGCGTGGTAGAGATTTTAGTTTGGAGGGGATGGTCTTCAGCTGGCGCGAGGTAGCTGATAGTAGGGAGACTAGTCTGTGGGCTAGAGACCCAAATACATGAGATAGAGACACTAGGGACTTACTGATTGACTTGGGATTCTTTATTAGGTGTTTTATTGACGAGATAGTAGAGGAGTGTATGGGTACTACTCTATAGATGAGCTTGGTGTACGATAGCCCTGACTTTAGTTTTAGCTTTTTTAGCTTTATGTTATTTATTCTACCCATGCTTTCCTATACTTTTTGCCACAACTCACAATGGTTTATTTGGTTATGTTTATACCCTGTATTGTATATGAATATTATAGGGGAAATAGGCATAAATAAGAAGAGCGAAATTCTATAGTTTAACTCATATTTTTATACCAATATACAGATCGTAAAGTGTGTGTATCTAGATAATAGTTTTAGCCACTACTGACGCAACCCTAGAATCGAGCACTGAGGGAATAATTAAATCCTTAGTTGGGTGTTCTACTAATGAAGCTAGTGCTTCTGCGGCCTTAATCTTATGTTCATCAGTAATATGTTCTACGTCATTATCCAATGCTCCCCTAAAAATACCAGGGAAAACTAAGGCGTTATTAACTTGGTTGGGGAAGTCGCTCCTGCCGGTTGCCATAATTAAAGCTCCGGCCTCAATAGCGTCCTTGGGCTGAATTTCTGGATTGGGGTTAGCCATAGCAAAAATAATCGGATCCTTACTCATGGTTTTAATCATGTCTTTAGTTATTACATCGGGTTTTGATACACCAATAAATATGTCCGCACCTACCAAAGCATCTTCAATAGTGCCATGGATATCTCCCTTATTAGTAAATTTAAACAGCTCGTATTTTTCTGGATTGAGATCATCCCGGTTGCTGCTAAGTATTCCTTTGCTATCGACCGCAATCAACTCTTTTGGATTGGCATATTTAAACAGCAGTTTGAGTATTGCCGTACCAGCCGCCCCGACTCCAAGGCAGACTATTCGGCTATCCTCCAAACTCTTTCCGGCAACTTTCGTAGCATTAATTAGACCAGCCAATACCACTATAGCGGTACCGTGCTGATCGTCATGCATTACCGGAATATTCAATTCTTTCTTCAATCTTTTTTCGACTTCAAAACAAATTGGAGCGGCAATATCTTCAAGATTAATGCCTCCGAAACTTGGAGCAATAGCTTTAACCGCCTCAACTATTTCGTCTGCCGTATGCACATCTAAAACAATTGGAATAGCATCAATACCAGCAAACTGTTTAAAAATCATTGCCTTACCCTCCATCACTGGAAGGGCAGCCCTGGGGCCTATATTACCAAGTCCTAAAACTGCTGAACCATCACTAACTACCGCGACGCTATTATTGGTCCAGGTATAATTCCTAGTTTGCTCAGGATGTTTGGCGATGTAGTCACTAACAGCGCCAACTCCGGGAGTATAATAAGTACTCAATTTTTCAAGAGAATCTAGACTATCTTTAGTATTAACGGTTATTTTCCCGCGTAATTTCTTATGAGTCTCCATGGCTTTATCTGCATAATTCATTTAAATATCTTATATTAATTAACAACTAGTACCTAATATTAATAGTCTATTAATCCAGTCGAATTGCAGATAAAAAATTGGGTTATACCTCATGGCAAAAGGTGAGATAATAGATTTATGAGAAAACATCAGGTTGTCTATGCTTTTATTGATAGTCAGAATTTAAATCTCGGCATAAGATCAGAAGGATGGAAGTTAGATTTTTTAAAATTCAGAAGGTTTCTGAAAGATACCTATAGAGTTGAAAAAGCCTATTTGTTCATAGGCCAAATGCCAGAAAACCAACAATTATATTTCTATCTTCAAAATGCCGGCTATATTTTAATTTTTAAGCCGACTCAACATTATTTCAAGAACGGTAAAAAATCTACCAAAGGTAACGTTGACGCAGAGCTGGTGCTTTATTCTGCCGCACGCTTATTTAGTGAATACGATGAAGCGATAATTGTTAGTGGGGACGGAGACTTTGTTTGCTTATACGAATATTTGGAAGAGAATAGTAAACTTGGAAAGATTCTAGTTCCTAATAAAAAGAAATATTCAAAATTACTTAGGCCCTATATTAATAAAATAGATTACGTTAACACTAAGAAAAATAAGCTTGAAAATAAAAAGTGACAGGTATTTTCTTGAGAGACGCACTCTACAAGGTAACCTGTCTTGGTGATATTTTATATTGTATCTGTATCGACCTAAAAAATCAAGCCTCAGGGCGCTCGGCTATAGGCTTAAGTGTATCTTTGGCATATCCCGCAAGGGCAATTATGCCAAGCCCAGTAGCTAGAATAAGGCTTGCATTTCCAGCAATTTCAAATCGTTTAGCTAGATTATCTGCATTATGGTTTTTAGAAACTACAGCTAGACTATAGAATCCGATTGCAAACCATTGGCCAAAGGTAGCGATTTTACCGGCTTTAGATGGATGGACATTGATTTTTCTATATTTAGCAACCATCGAAAGGCCAACATTAGCTACATTCGGTGCAAGAATTGAGCCGAATGTAGTCTTGTTAATAATTTTATTATTAAGCATTACGGGTAGGGCAGCACCAAGTTCTATCTTATCGATTGCGGCATCAACTCCTTCGCCAATCGGGCTTTTGGTGCCAGTTTTAGCCGCTACCTTACCGTCTAAGATATCAGCATAGCGACCAAGTCCAATTTTAAATACTCCCTTTGATGTATGGCCGTTACTTATATCAAACAGTCCTGACCCAACCGCAATGGCCCCGACTAGACTTATAGCATTGCCTGGAGTAGCTATGCCATCTGTTCTATCGGCAATCTTTTGCCAACGGTTCTGGTCTTCTGGCTTAACATAAGACCATTCCCCCCGATCTCTGGTGCGATGTAAATCCATTAGTAGATAATGTCAGGATTTAATCAAGCAGTCAAACACTAGCAATTATAGATACAACATCTGTTCGTTTTTTATCTGTTTTAAGTTATTTATTATGAATGATCGAGCCGACTCTAGGCTCCACATATTTCTGGAAGGCTGTTACTAAAAAAGAAACCGATTCAGCCCTATGAAGAGCCCGTGATTTGGCGGCTGCAAGTCGTATAGCTGTTTGCTGAGTTCGTCTATCCTCATCATTTAGCATAAAAGCCGGGTGCTCTAGTATTTGCCCAGATTGCAGAGCACATACAGCTAATTTTTCGCCGATAGTCAAAACTTTTGGATCTTGCTTAGGTTCTCTTAGTGTATGAAGTAGGCGAGCTATTTCAAATTGACTCCTGCCTGGCCCATCAATTATCCAATCAACTTGTTCTGGGGATTTTTTGAATATTGCTGCGCCCATTTGTTCAATCTTCCTGCTATCTTTATCCCGAAGCCCTGAAATAGAACGTATTAAATAGTTTATTATGACCGCCCCAGGAGAGGGTACCGGAATTTCTAAATCATCACCTATTTCAAGAGTCCAAGTTTCTAGTGCGTCTATTGGTATCGGTGCAGAGAAGGGGAATAACATTCTCAATGGTGTAGTACTATCCGTTGCCCAATCAGCTCCAACTTCCATGTATCTATCTGATACCCATGAATTAAGTGCTTTAAACCCAAACGGTCGAGCTTTCAATTCACCTACTCTTCTTATATCTCCAAAACCAAACACTTCTATAATTAGCTTGTCACCCATGGTCTGTTTGGCGCAAGCTTCAACCTGCTTTGTATGCTCTTGATTTGAACTGAGAACCAAAGTTTCAATATCTCGCTGATTTCCATCATCCCGATAATTGCTTAACGATATACTCGCTGGAGCAACGATTCGTTTTTCATCAGCTTTTATAACTGTAGCTTCATTGAGTAGGGCCACCGAACCAACTCCACCCAGTAATTGTACTCGGGGCATATCTTTGCATCCTATTGCTTCAACATAGGGTTTCACAATATCAATACAGTTAAGCTCTTCCTTGGCTCCCATATAAGCACATATTAAACTCTAAATGATCATAAATCACAAATTATAGATACTTAGATGAAGTTCCACTGATAAAAATCAGTTTATTCTAAGAATTCTCTGTGAGTATGGCGGTATTAAAGCACGAGCTAACCGCCATTATTTAAGTAATTCTTTTTAAACTTAGACAATTTGGTGAGCCTAACAGGTGGTTATTGGAACACCCTAGAGACAGAACTAATCTATTTATACTCTAAACTCTGTAATGAAGACTTTCTTGACGATAGTCATAATATATAAATACTATTTGAGCACACAATATATTGTGTTATATTGTGTGTATGGTTGATCCTAACAAGCCGAACAACAGTCTTCCTAAACTCCCTCCGATTGATATTAACCTCGAAACTGTCGAAAATCTTAAGCTATGTATCCAGGCTAGTCGTGCTCTATCAAGACTTGACGGACAGACCTCAACAACATTCCGCAACTTCGCGAATGCACTAAATATGATAAAACTCTTCAGTATCCCCGAGGCAGTTGCCAGTTCAGCAGTTGAAAATATAATCACTACTGTTGCTGATGCCCTGCAAGCACGAGCATTGCCAGAAGAAAAACTACCCGCAGCAATAAAAGAGACCGATAGATACACTGAAGCGATAGCACTCGGTTCTACGATTCTGCACACGAAGAAAAACCTTGCTACGAATGACTTTATCGCTATCCAGAAAATGTTAGATCTTCCGCAAAATGGCATTAGAAAATTACCAGGCTATAAGATCGCTGACGATAAAACACGTAAGGTTTATTACAGTCCGCCCGAAGGTGAGTCGCTAATAAGAGATTTACTCAAAGATTTCGAAGATTATTTTAATAATACTAATGACGAGGAGCAAGTCCTAATTAAAGTTGCCCTGATACATTACCAATTTGAGGCTATACACCCATTCCCCGATGGTAACGGGAGAACTGGCAGAATTCTTATGCCACTTTATCTAGTAAGACATGGTTATTTACGCTTTCCAATATTGTTCCTAAGTGAGTATATCTTTAACAATAAATCTGAATATTATCGTCGATTACGAGAAGTTACATTCAATAACAAATGGGATGAATGGATAAAATACATTTTAGAAGGCATTATTCTTCAGGCAAATAAGACATCAAGAGCCCTTGATAGAGTGACTACAGAATCCATTAGGTATGAAAAACTCAAAAAAAGAAAAAAGAAGATGAAGATACAAAACTTCAAATTCCTTTAGTTGTTAAAGATGCTGCAATTGCAGCGTTGGAAGAATTAAAGAAAAAAATAGCCCTATCAGTGAATTTAAACAAGGAACATGTCCTCAAGTAGTTTTAGATTTTTTCGGATTGTTCGGAAGAAATGGGATAACTCTAAATATTTTAGATAGTTCTATGTCGCAGTTTATGCTTGGCGTCCTCGCTACCCTACGCAGTCACGCATCCCCACACTCTCACCACCAATAACGGTCCGACATTCTTTTCCAGTAATTCCATACGTTTGTCCCTTCCGTTTAACGACGAATCAACTTCCGAATGAAAACGATCCGTTCGCGCCGGTTCAGCATCACCCCGAAACATACCGCCAGATACACCAGTCCCCCCAACCC
>JAJXXC010000005.1 GCA_021781215.1 bacterium | reverse complement strand
ATGGAGGCATTGTTAGCTACTGCGAAAAATATGGTGATGCTGGACTTTGGGAAGGTTCGCTGTATGTATTTGACAGAAGAATGACTATCAATTATTCTGAAAATACTAAACAATTAGGTGTTTGCACCTTCTGTAAAAACAAAACTAATAGATATATTAATTGTGCTAATAAGATATGTAACTTATTATTTTTGAGCTGCGAGAATTGTATTGATAAAAAATATTGTTTAAACGAGCTTATGCCAGTATAGTGATTATAGTATTTAGATTTTTTTAAAATAAAAATATGGGTTCAAACCAACAAATAAATAATCCCGCTGCAGAAGGTTTAGTCACCGAAGAGCAGCTGCAAGTTATAAAAACTAGCATCATTGCTAATGCCAAAAATATAGCTATGCGAGGAATTAAAACTGTTAAGAGTACTAACAGTTCAAATGCAGATAACAGCTCAACTTACGACTGGTGGGAGAATGAGCAATCATTTGATAACAATTTCTGGTCTATATCATTCTGGGACTACCCGGATAATAGATGGCAAATACAGGTCACTAAAATTATTATTCAGAATACCGGTCGTTCACTAATGGTTAGCTACAGTGTTAGGATGGATGACGATAGATCATTCCCCGGTTTTCAGGTCTATGAAGAGTCGGTTGATGATAGCTACCGTCCTTTTAAGGTTGAGGAATTTGTATTATTAAATCGAGTATTGCTAGGTATACAATCCTCGTTGCCCCAAAAAGTTTAATCTCTGGATTTTTTATCGTTTAGGAATATCCTGTATAAGATATAGGAGCTAGTTAATATAATTGGCAAACAGATAATGAGCCCTAGCCAAACAGATATGTGATTTGTCACTACCCCATTAACATGATTAATAGTTGTCGTAGAACTAATAGCATAGGGCATAAGATCTATCCCTAGTAAAACGGGCACTATGAAACCAACTAAAATTGTATATTGGTACAGTTCGTGAAGCTTATTTTTCATAGCAGAATAGAGGAAGTAAGACACAACTGACACTGCCAGAACCATTGTCAATATAGTTAGTGGGGCTCTTAGTAGCCTGCTGTCCTGTGATATCAGAGAAGATGGTAGCATAAAGCCCAAATCAATCGCCCAGAATCCAAACAAAAAATATAACCAATATTTAAAATTTGCTTTAATAGTTGCTCGATCTCGGTTAACAAAAGCCAGACCAATAGTGGTTATTCCCAATAAAGCTGAAATTAGCAAAATAAAACCCACGCCAGTAGATAGGACGGATCTTCCGGTAAAGTAATAAATACCAATACCAGCAATGCTAAAAGGAGTCAGATAGCTACTAACTGTCAGGGTCCATAAACTCCATCTACTAGCTTTGGTTTTTTGATAAGACACGTAATTGCCAATAATCGGTCGCAGTAATATGCCAAACATGGCAAAAAATAGCGGAATGAGAACAGCCCGGCTAATATCAAGAAAAGGTTTATTGAAAATCGTTAAAAACATTACTGCTGCAAATATCAAGAAAATATTTACCATTTCCCATATTGGCCTATAAGTATATCGATTGATTGATTTACTGTTAGACAATCTAGGATATAAAGTCGCTAAAGCCATGCCAACTTCGGATGAAGCTAAAACCCCGTAGATAGAAATTATGATCAAGAATATTATATAGTAAAAAGTTGTCATTTTTTAAAAATGTTTACGAATACTATTCATACTATACTCCCAATCAGCATCAGTTTTCTTATGCGGATTAAAGATATTTTTGGGATCAAAAATCTTTTTGGTCTGAGCGAATAGAGCAAACACCTCGCTTCCATACGATCGTTTTAACCAAGGCCCCCTAATTAAGCCGTCATTGTGTTCACCAGATAACGAGCCACCGTATTTTAAAACTAGTTCGTTTACTTCTTTCATTGCAGGTTCAATTTTATCTCTCTCGCTTTGATTCTCAAGTTTCATTAGTGGAATAACATGGAAATTACCATCGCCTACATGACCAGCTATAGTTGCTAAAAGTTTATATTTATTAATAATTGCCCTGAGTTCAGGTAAAAATTTAACCAGGTATTCGGGGTTCACGACTAGGTCATCAATAAATGGGGCTGTATGTTTATCTTTAACTTTTTTCCTTAGTAGGTTAAAACTTTCTCGACGCATAATCCTAAACTTCCAAGCCTTAGCTTTAGTATTATCATCTTCAATAGCCTCTAGCTTAAATTTAGATCTGAGATCATGATTCATTTGATCAATTTTTTGGTCAACTTCATTTTGATTTTCCCCAGTAAATTCAATTAATAAAATCATTTTAGGTATGCCTCTCATAAAAATTAAGGCATCGGGTATTAGACTGAAAGCTAATTTAAATAGCCCCTTCCAGCCGACAGTTTTTCTGAAGTATGGCATAAATTTAATAGATAGTCCGATTGTATAGTTATCAAATGATTCAAAACTGGTTGGGTGATGTGGCATAACAGTATTTATGATTTCGCCTAGATTATCAATATTCTTCAAAAAACATACTAAGACGCCGGACAAGGGTTCGTGTTTGACTAATCTAAATTTAGTATTGGTGACAAAACCCAAAGTACCCTGGGCGCCAACTATTAATTTTGTTAAATCAAAAATCCCGGTCTGTCTATCCCAAACATCCCATAAATTATAACCAGTTGAATTTTTAGTAACTTTTGGCTTAGCATTTTTTAATTGTTCGTAGTTGCTGTCGACTAAATCAAATATTTGTTTGTAAATAAGCCCCTCAAAATCCGTCTGAGCCATCTTAGCATCTAAGGCTTTCTTATCTATTGGTTTGACAGTATACGCATTTCCGTCAGCAAAGACTACCCTTAACTCGCTAACAAAGTCTTCTGTCTTACCATATCTCAGAGACAACTCGCCGCCTGAATTATTATTAACCATTCCTCCTATCATGCACAGTTCTCTTGAGGCTGGAAATGATGGCATTAATAAGCCCTTTTTTAAGGTTGCGGCTTCAAAATCTCTGTAAAATACACCAGGTTGTGATTCAATAGAATTATCTATTGGTTCTTTTAATTGATTGAAGTGTTTACTAAAATCCACTATTACCGAATCATTAATAGAACCGCCGGACATACAGGTTCCGGCACTTCTAGCTGTAAGAGATAGATTAGGAACAGTAGCTTTTAACTGATTGACACTACTAACTAGTAGCCTGACGTCTTGTTCGTCCATTGGAAAAACTATAGCTTTGGGCTCAATTTCAAACATTGAAGCATCATGACTGTATAAATCCAGAGTCGGAATATCCGACAAGACTTCGCCTTTAAAATTTATTTGTTTTAAACTATCGGTAAATTTATCCATATAAGCTTTAGCATAACGCTAGCTTCTATCTTAACAAATCAGGAATAGTTTGGATAGAGATATCCATTTGATACATTCAAAATCGCTAATGCTTGCAAATAAATCACCCTGGTAGTTGAATATATCTAACGTGAGAAGCTTAGCTGAGAGAATAATCGAAGGTAAAATAGATCGAGTAGCAGACCCTTTGTGTACCGTTATGGGTGATACACAATTCGAAGATCTCATGCTAGGAATAGCTCAAACGAGACTGACAAGAGTATTAATTAAAGGTCAGCCCAATATAGTGCACATTTATACCAACGAAGACGTAGGCAGAAGTAACGGCGAGCAAGTAAGCCAAGAGTACCTTCTAAAAAATGGACGGTTACTTACAAAATCTTCTAATCCATTTGATAATGAAGCCTACCTATCGACCGGTATTTTTAAATCAATCAGTATATTAGCGAAAATCGCATTGGGACAAAAAATTGATTCCAGAATACCAAAAAAATAATAATTAGTATTACAATTTGATAGTAAACCGTCTTAGCCTATGTAGCCAGTAGTCCGACTAAAGACATAGCCCATCATTACGAATGTCATAATACCAACATCCAGCCAAGGATGTTTATGAATAAAGGTTTCACCGTTGATTAAAATTCTTCTCCATTTAATTGAGTGCCTTACTATCAACACCACTAATAATGTAACTGTAATAGCGATGGTCGTAAGTTCTAACCAAGAGTTATAATTGCCGAATATTAACTGGATACGACTAATAGATTCTTTTGCCGGTATATTACTACCAACGGTACTGCTTATTAATTGTTTTTTATTAGTAGTAGCCAAGATTACTGGACTAGCAGGTTGACCATACATTGCTACAACTACAGTTTCCGGACCCTTACCTTGATAGTTAGGGGAATTGGCAATTCCAAATCCTACGTCTCTATAATCAGGGTTGAGAACATTAACTCTATGCTCTGGGCTATTCATCCAAGCTAGCATAACCGCCTGAGACGTAATAAAACCATATGCCAGGTTTTCACCCGCGCTCTGATATAGATAACCCGAATTACTTATAAATGTCCACGGTGTGGTTCCATTTGGCGTATTGTGAGACCAAAAATTAAGCCTAACCATATCATTAGCCTTAGCTTGGGCAGCCTTCATAAGGTCGGCATTAATGCTAAGGGGTGCTTCATTGTTCTCAGTACGGGAAAAATTAGTATTAGCCAAGAGACTACTAGCGCTTAGATTGGTACTGTCACCCAATACTTGGTGAGAAGTAGGAGCCCAAAAATGGTTAGCCACCAGCCCGACAAATATAACCATAAACAATGAGAGGTATAACTGCACGGTTTTTGAGGAACGACGCATTCGCCTAACTCTAGGGACTGGTTTTTTCTTGCTAGCTAATATTGATTTCTTTTTTTTAGGATTTTTTACAGCCATAAATCTAGACTTAATACTTTCAGCATTATTTTAACATAATGAGTTGTATAAGTTTGCCGATCAGGCTACGGGCAAACCGAGTTTTAAGATTTCTTAGTCTTCTTATCTATTGAACGATAAGCATAGTAGATGGCGCCAGCAAGTACTATTACGAGAACTATAGTTAACCAGTTTGATTTAAACCAGTTCTTATTCAAAGATGCCGTTGCAACTGAAGCTACTACAGGATTTTTAGTAGCTTTTGCAACTGGTGGTGTTTTAGTAGTAGACTCACCCAAAACAGCTGAAGCGGAAGTGCTCTGGGTAATAACTGGCGATGCTGTGACTGCCGTACTGGCATTAGCTGGTAGATCTAATACTTGCCCCGGATAAATTGTATATGGAGCGCTAATACCATTCAGGCTGGCTATAGAATGCCAATCAACACCGACTAAAGTACCAATACCAGATAGCGTATCACCCGCTAAAACCGTATATGTCTTTTGTATAACTGGCTGAGTAGCGGCTTGTACATAAGTTACAAATGTTGTGAAATGTTTTGTCCAGACAACCATATCTGTACCATTATCGAAATAACAATCTCCCCCTGCCGGTAAGGCGTTACCAGCTGCTTGCGCATCAGATTGACAAGGAGTAGATATCTGAGTAAATACACCATTTCGCACAAATCCGACCGATTTACCGGACTGACCTGGTATAAGCAATCGAACTGCATTGCTGAAAGTTAAGCTCACACTATTAGAACCGACTTCAATAACTGAACTAACAGTTTTGTTAGATCCTATTGATACTGAACTATTGGCTTCAATAGTTGGAACATTAATCACACCGTTCCAGCTACCGCTAGCGGTAATAGTAGTAGATGCTGGAATAGATATGTCACCGCCAGCAGTATTAACCGTAGTTTGAGGAACTACTACGGTGTTGTTATTAGATATTCCGAGAGAACTAAAATCGACAGTAGCATCATTAGTCCCACTAGATACGGTAAGATCGACCGGTTGAGTAGGTGAAGTTACCGTGAACTGAGGAGTTGAACTAGTTAAAGGAGCATTTGACCATGTGAAACCAGTGTTAGTTCCCGACACCTTATACATATTAAATCCTACTGCGTTTACAGTTACGGTCGCGGTGCTAGTATCGTTTGCCCCATCGGACCAAATTTGATTATTCTCAGTTAAGTTACCACTATTAAAAGTAAAGACCGAAGGAGTTACGACGCCTGATCCCGGGTCAACGTTTACTGATCCCCAAGCATTATCACTGGTATTTAAGTTTGTAGCGATTATTGTGGATCCATTGACCGTTAAGGCTGCCCCCTTACTATTCTTGATAGTTACATTGTTTAGATTACCGTACGCATTAGCGTAAGTATTTACTCCATAAGATTGGCTATTAGAATCTATGGTAACATTCGAAATTGTGACCGGAGAACTACTAGTGCCAGAGTAAATACCAATAATATGTTTACCGGTATTGGTAGTATTCCATACCGCATTTGCTGATTCTAATGTGACAGTGCCCTGACCAACTATGGACATTGGCTTAGTGATATCAAGTTCTGATGATAAGTTATATGTTCCAGAACTAACATTTATTGTACCGCCAGGAACTATCGCATTAATACCGTTTTGCATCGTATCGATTGGTCCTAGTGGATCGCCCTGAGCGCTAGCAGTTCCATTAGTCGCAACCGTCACTGCAGTACGATTAGATGAAGTATATGCCTGGTCTTGAACAGTCCAGCCACCATTTAAGGAACTGTCAGTCTTAATAACAGATTGCGCAGATGAAGTGGCCGCCCCTCCCGGATATGGATTGGAGTGTACGGTAGTTCCGTCATAATATCCGTTCAAATGTAGGTTCATACCCCAATCATTGCCATATACACCCTGACTATTGTCAGCAATGGTGATGCCGGTGCCGTCAGTATATTGAACCGAGATACCTGACTTAGAATTATCAATAACGTTATTTGTTACCGATCCAGTATTTCCTCGACCATCAATTAGGATATCGTTTCGAAGATTTTCCACCTTATTGTTAGTAATAGTAAAACCAGTTACGCCGCTAGCGACAACAATACCTCGAGAAATGTTACTGCTCCATGTATATGTAGTGTAAGAAGAGCTCACGGGACCTTCTATGTCGAAGCCCTGTATCGTGACATTATTTGCGTTTATGCTCATACCATTTGAGCTACTACCATCGACAACCACGAGCTTAGCTCCAGCCAAACCATTAAGTGTGACGGATTTAGTTATATTAACGTCCTCAGTGTACGTTCCTGAGGCAACATTTATAGTGTCGCCCGGGTTGGCTGCATTAACCGCACTCTGAATAGTAGTATATGTTTGACCCGCACCAACTTCTAAAACATTTCCGGTACTAGCATAAGCTGGGGCCGAAAATAGAACAGGGGCAGACACCATTAACCCACTAAAACCGATGATTGTCACTAAACCTAAGTTTAAAATTCTTGTTTGTATTTTCTTTGTCGACTTAAGCAGATTTTTAAATATCATCTAAAACTCCTTGCCCATCGCTATTTGATTTATGCTTTTAATTATACACATCCTGACTAGTTGTCAATGGATATGTTAATATAAACAACAGTATTAACTAATAAATAAAAAATGACAAAACATAAAATTTTAGTTGTGGGCGGTGGATTCGGTGGCATAAAAGCCAGCTTATTACTCGCAAAAAATCCATATTTTGATGTAACATTAATCACCGATAATCCAAATTTTAGATACTATCCTACTCTTTTTCGGACTGCAACTGGTGGTGTAGAACAACTCGCCAGTATTCCTTTAGAGACAATATTTAAGAAAGTACCAATTAATATATTTATAGACTCGGCCGTATCCATCGATAGGGATACCCGTATGATAAAAACTAAACAAAACAAAGAGTTCGGTTATGACAGCTTAATTCTCGCTCTTGGTGTTAAAACTAACTATTTCCATATTAAAGGGCTAGAAAAGTATTCTTATGGGATAAAGACGGTTGAAGATGCAGAAAAACTCAAAAAACATCTCCATGATCAGATTACTAAAAATTTAAAACCGGACTTAAATTACGTTGTCGTGGGAGGTGGTCCAACCGGAGTTGAACTAGCAGCAATGCTTCCTAGCTATATATCTAAAATTTTAAGGAACCATGGGTTAGATAACAATAATGTTCATATAGATATCGTTGAAGCTTCCAAACGAATGCTTCCTAAATCCACCAAGGATTTATCGATTAAGGTCGAAAGGCATCTAAAAAAGCTGGGGATCAATGTCTATACCAATACCGTGGTTCAATCTGAAACCAGTGGTAGACTATTGGTAAATAACTCGCCAATCATGAGCCACACAGTTATCTGGACTGCCGGAGCATCAAACCATCCGTTCTTTCTAGATAATAACTTCAATATTTCTAAACACGGTCGGGTAATTGTTGATCGTCATTTGCAATCAGAACCAGACATTTATGTAATCGGTGACAACGCCGATACCAGATATAGTGGAATGGCTCAAACCGCAATCTATGATGGAGAATTTGTCGCCAACAACCTGATTAGAATTGTAAAAGGTCAAAAACCGCTAGGATACAAAGCCAAGCAACCAATTTATGTCTTTAGCGTGGGACCTAAATGGGCTGCCGTATTATGGGGAAGATTAAGAGTTTACGGGTTACTGGGCTCATGGTTGCGTCAGATTGCCGATATTGTTGGCTATCACTCATTCGAACCATGGCAAATGGCCATAGAACAAGCAGCCGAAGAATTAGAATCTGAAGACGACTGTCCAGTTTGCGACCATAAGAAATCAAAATCTAAAAAGTAGCTTAAAGACTAAATTTTCACGGTTAATCCAACCTAGTTTACGGCTGTCCAAACTATTGTCAGGATTATCTCCTAAAACATAGATTTGGTGGTTTTTTATCTCATGAATTCTTTTGATAAAGATTTTATCATTCAATTTAAACCCAACTACATCCCCTACCCTGTATTTATTTATTCTTTGCACTAAAATCAAGTCACGGTCGTTCAGATACGGTGACATACTGTCCCCAACAATTCGCTTGATGCCGATTAGGACCATGCCTTTAAACTTTTTTTGTTTGCCAAAAAATTTCAGATATTTTGTTGATCATATCTATTAGTATCTCGGCCTCTTTTGAGTCAAAAGTTTTCTTAGTCTTGCCGGCCTGTTTAGTCGCTTGCCAAAAAATGTCATGCAAATCTGGGTACTTTTCTAAATGTTCAGGTTTAAAATAGTCAGTCCACAATATCCATAGGTGCTTTTTAACTAATTCTGCGCGCTGCTCTTTAATAAATACCGCTCTAATCTTGTCTTCATTCTCTAGATTCGGGTACTTATTCATTATCTCCAAGACCGACTTAGCCTCAACTAAAGCCTGTACCGGATCATAGACTCCACACGGCAGGTCACAATGAGCATATACTGGCTTGATAATCTTGTTTAATATTCTATTCACGATAAAATCCCCCTTTATGTTAAGAACATTATACAAGACTCATACTGATTATTTTCTGAATTTAGATATTTGTTGATGATTACCGCTCAATAATACTTCGGGGACACTTAATCCGCGATATTCTGCGGGTCTAGTATATTGCGGATGTTCAATGGATAAATCATCATCTTGAAAAGATTCAAAATCAACCGAATGCTCGCCACCTAAAACTCCCGGTAATAGGCGTACGACACTGTCAAAAATTACCATTGCCGGAATTTCACCGCCGGTTAAGACATAGTTTCCAATACAAAACTGCTTATCTACGACTGTAGTCACCCGCTCATCATATCCTTCATACCTTGGACAGAAAATAATCAAACCCTTGCCCGATGCTGCAAATTCCTTAGCATTAGATTGTTTATATAGTTCACCCCTAGGAGTTGGTAAAACAACGACTGCCTCAGAATCCTGTTTTTTGGCAAATTCGATCGCCTCAAACATCGGCTCAGGTCTTAGTACCATGCCATCACCGCCACCGTAGGGTGTGTCATCTAAAGTCTTTCGATTGCCAATACCAAAATCTCTTAAATTAATAATCGAGAACTCAACGGCACCAACATCTTGGGCCTTCTTGAGCATACTAGTGCCTATAACATCCTTGAACATATCAGGGAACAGGCAAATAATTTGAATTTTCATGGATATCTCAAGGTTATCGACTAAACGTCAAGATCGTCATACTCAGCTAGTTCTTTACGAGCTTGAGACAATCTGTCTGAGTGAGAATTATCTTCAACTTCAGCCTCAACTACTGGCGTAGGTACAGGTTCGTGAGCAACTTCTTCGGTCTTGGCACCTTCTGAGCTATCACTAGATAAATCAGCATCCCTATTGTAGCTGTGATTATCAGACGCATTATCTTGAGAAGAATCATAATCTCTTTCTGGTTGATTTGGGTCAATGATTTTTAGGTTTAGCCTTGCGTCCTGTTTAGTGCCCAGAGCTCTTAATAATGTCCTTAGGCTTTGTGCAGTAGCACCTCTTTTGCCAATAACTCGACCTAAATCTTCCTGGTCAACGTGCAACTCTAGCAATACGCCTTTCTCATCAACTCTTCTGTCGATAACAACCGCGTCTGGTTTACTTACAAGTGATTTAACTATATATTCTATGAACTGTTGGTCTATGGTACTCATGACTGACTCCTCTGATTATTATTTATACGAACATTATAACAAAGCCACAATTAAAAACTATAGATATAGGTCTATCTACTTCTTAAAAATTATTCTGCTGGCTTGTCTGAAACTTCAGTTTCGACTACTGGTTCTTCTGCAACCGTAGGCTCGGTTATTACTGTCTCTTCAGCTTCTGCAACAATTTCTTCTTTAGGTGTTTCAACTTCAGTAGATACTTCTTCTTTAGCTTCTGGCTCAACTACTTCTTCAACCTTAGGCTGATTCTTTCTTAGCTTGTCTGGGTTTTTAGTAGCTGATTTTTTTTCTAGAGTCTTTTGAATCCAGGCTGGAATTTCAACTTTTTGAAAACTAAGAATTCTAAGAGCTCTATCAGACGGCTGTGCGCCATTGGATAAAAAGAACGAGGCTCTTTCCTTGTTAATATTAGCTACTTTAGTGTGTGGGTCATAACTACCAAGTAATTCGACAATATTTCCACTTGTTGGAGTTCGTCTTGAATCCTGAACAATCATTCTAAACTGAGCGTGTCCTTTTCTTCCGGTTCTTTGCATTCGAATTGCTAGCATAAATTACTTTATTTTCTCTCGTTTTAACTTATATGGATTCAGCTATTTTACAGGTTAGCCGATCTGTTGTCAATTATTTTACAGATTTGTATTGTTCCAGCGCTGCTTTTGCAGCTGCCACTTGTGCCGTTTGCTTGCTTGGACCACTACCCCTGCCTCTAAGTTTACCATTAATGAAGACACCGATAGTAAACGCTTTATCATGGTCCGGACCTACTTCATCCAGTACCTTATAAATTGGCGTGAGCCCTTCTTGACTCTGAGCTAATTCTTGAAGATAAGATTTTGGATCCATCCATGAGCCTTCTTTTAAAATCTGATCAAAGGTGTTTAACAACGAGTTCTGTATGAATTTTTTCGTTGCCACATAACCACTATCTAAATAAATAGCCCCTAATACAGCCTCATAACAGTTGGCTAAAATTTGAGCCCTAGCCCGATCGGTTCCTCTTTTTTCACCCTTGCTAAGCCTAAGTAATGGTTCAAAACCAAGTCTAGTAGCTGCAGCACCAATACTCTCAGTCCTAACTAGTGAACTTCTCCAGTTAGTTAAAGTACCTTCTGGATCCTTGAACCGATTATACAAATATTCAGTACTGATTAATTCCAAAACTGCATCGCCTAAAAACTCTAGCCTTTCATTATGTTCACTAACGGTTTTCTTGTGTTCGTTGACATAAGATCTGTGCGTAAAAGCCGTAATCAAAAGACCAATGTCATTAAACTTAACCCCTAAAACATCTGTAGCAAATTGTTGGTATTTACTAGAGTCTTGCATCTTTAATCTTCTTTAAAGAAATTAATAACAATTTGGTTATATCTTCATATTCTATTTTATCAATAGCCTCATTGGCTGGGAACCATTTAATACCTTTCATCCAATCTTCTTTCTGTATCTTATTGGTGTCACCGGTGGCTTGAACTAAAAATATCTCGGTAGTCATCAAAACTAAGCTACTCTCTCTACGGTATCTAAAATTAATTTTGCCTAGCCAATCTAAGATTCGCATATCTACGATACCGGTTTCTTCTATAATTTCTCTGGCCGTTGTTTCCTCAGGTGTTTCACCGGTTTCAATATGCCCCTTGGGTATGGTCCATCGACCCTTAGAGTCCTGTATTAACAAAAACTCTATCTGGTTGTTTATCTCTGATCTTCTAAAAATTAAACCACCGGCGGTTGGCTCTTGAAGAACTTCCTGAATTGAAGATCGTCGATTATGGACAAATTTTCTTAATCCTTTGATTGGTTTAGGTCTCTGCATATACTATCCGTTTTACTATTTAATAATTCTCATTTTATCAATTTTTGTTTCATTTTCTCTGTAGAAAGAACCTAGTACGCCGTTTATAAACTTACTGGAATTCTCTCCCCCAAAAGCCTTAGCCAATTCAACAGCTTCATTAATAATTACCTTGGGAGGAATATTGTTTTGATTTAATAACTCGTAGATACCGATTCTTAGAACCAGCCTATCCATTCTAGCTATCTTATCAATTGGCCAATCTGTCGCAAGTGGCTGAATTAAGGTATCTATGTTTTGGCCTTCTTTAAAGACTCCGTTAACCAGTTTCTCGATAAAATCCTCATCATTAGCGGTCTTACGATATCTGTCGATATTGCGATGAATAATCTGGTCTATATCAACCGTGGTATCACCAGACTCTTGTCTAAACTCTTGTTCATACAAAGTCTGCAGTACGATAATTCTACCAAGGTGCCTATTTGATGCCATGTTTTTTATTCTCTTTTTTGTATGCTTAGGCTTCTTTTTGTATTGCTTTTTTGCCAGTTTCCTTACGTGTTGTATAGGCTTTTACTGGCGATTTACCATTAACTACTCTTGCCAACTTCAATACTAAATGGCTTCTTCTAGTACCAGTCCGCCTGGGTGTTGTTCGCTTCTTGGGCTTACCCATAACTTAACTCCTTATATTGTTAATATCTTAGTCTGATTATATCTCAAAATAATGAAATCCTCCAATTAACTACATAGCAATAGCAAAAATGGGCTAAGAGTAAGTTGCGTTTATGCTTAGGATGTGTTATATTATGAGTATGAGTTATCGCGCTGAATTTAGACTTCCTTATACAGGTTTTCCCAAGGAAGCTAGTGATATAGAACAACCGGAAGTAGAAAACGAAGTCCAGGAGAGTGTAGCCCCTGTTCCTGACCTGGTGGCAGAAAGCCCTCAACCAACAATTCCAGAAAACTTATAATTCTTTCTCGGGATCTTATACTACAAAATTAACCAACTTAGATGGTACATAAATTGTTTTTTTGATTGGGTTGCCTTCAAGGCAAGTCACCACCCTAGGCTGAGATTTTGCTAATTCGATAATTTCTTTTTCGTCTGTTCCAACGCTTACTTCAAACTGAGCTTTTAATTTACCGTTAATCTGAACCACTATCATGGTCGAAGTTTTCTGCAAGTATTTATCGTCATGAGTTGGCCAAGTGCTGATATGGACCGAATCTTTGTGACCCAATGCTTGCCACAATTCCTCAGTCACGTGAGGTGCAAATGGTGCTAAAAGCTGCAAAATAGTATTAATTGCAAATTCCCATGCTTGTTTGTTACCAAAACCAATCTTGTCTTTTAATTTATATAGCGAATTAAGACATTCCATTTGAGCGGCTATGGCCGTATTAAAGCTTAAACTAACCAAATCCTCGCTAGTTTTTTTAATTAGATAATGGATTAGATAATTGAGTTCCTGGCTGCCTTGATCATCTGGTTGATCATCTTGATGTTGTTGATATTCTTGTACTAAGTTCCAGATTCTCTGAATAAATCTATAAGTGCCGCCTAATCCTTCGGTACTCCAATTAGCACTCTGATTCCATGGGCCAATAAATAGCTCCATAATTCTAATAGCATCGGCTCCATACCCCTGGTCAATAAGCTCATCCGGGCTAACGGTATTGTTTTTGCTTTTGCTCATCTTAGCTCCGTTTTCGGCTAAAATCATTCCTTGGTTACGTAGAGTCAAGAAAGGTTCGTTGAAATCTATTAGCTTTTCTTGATACATAACTTTCACCCAGAACCTAGCATAGAGCAAATGCATAACTGCATGTTCGGCTCCACCAATATAATCATCGACTGGAAGCCAAAGATCAGCTTTTTCTTTAGCAAATGGCAGGTGATCGTTATGTGGATCTGCAAATCTCAAAAAATACCAACTACTGCATGCAAAACCATCCATCGTATCAGTTTCTCTTTTAGCCGGCCCTCCGCATTTTGGACAAGTTGTGTTAACAAAATCAGACACACTAGCTAGCGGACTCATTCCATCACTACCTGGCTCATATTTAGTCATCTCGGGCAATACGACTGGTAACTCAGCCTCGGGAACTGGAACTACTCCATCTTTTTCACAATGAATTGCTGGTATTGGAGCTCCCCAATAACGCTGTCGGCTGATCAACCAATCTCGCATCTTATAATTAATTTTTGCTGAAGCCGAACCTATCTTGGCGAGTTCGGCTGTAATCAGTTCACGGGCCTCACTACTAAGCTTGCCGCTATACTCACCGGAATTAATCAGCGTTCCTTCGCCTTCAAATAAATCAGTTGCAACTTCCTTCCCCGAATTTGATGCTACAACCACATCCTTAATCTCGAGCTTAAATTGCTTGGCAAAGCTATTGTCTCTCTGATCATGGGCAGGTACTGCCATAATCGCACCAGTTCCATAACCACTCAAGACATAATCCGCGATCCAAATCGGTATCTTTTGATTATTAGCCGGATTGATGGCATATGACCCACTGAAAACACCAGTCTTTTCTCTGTTTTCTTGTCTTTCTATTTCAGATTTTGACTGAACTTGTTTTAAGTATTGATCGACCTTTGCTTGGTTATCTTTTGTGGTAACTGCTCCTACTAGTGGGTGTTCAGGAGCTAAGACTAGGAACGTGGCGCCAAAAATAGTATCAATTCGAGTCGTATAAACTGTTATCTTGTCATTTAATCCGTCGATCTTAAAATCTACCTCGGATCCTAGACTTCTGCCAATCCAATTTCGTTGCATAGTTTTAATTGAATCACTCCAATTAACATCATCCAGGTCCTTGTCGAGTGCATCAGCATAATCAGTAATTTTGAAAAACCATTGTCTGAGGGCTTTTTTCTCAACTACACTGCCACATCTCCAACATAAACCAGCTTCAACCTGTTCATTAGCCAACACTGTTTTATCCTTAGGACACCACCATTGCAGACTTTCTTGCTGATAGGCTAAACCTTTTTTCAGCAAAAGCAGAAAGAACCATTGGGTCCAGCGATAATAACTAGGGTCAGTAGAATCAATCTCCCTAGACCAATCATAACCAAAACCCATTTGAATTAATTGCTGCTTAAAATGTTCGGTATTCTTGTCAATTGCTTGTCTAGGAGATATGCCGGAGCTAATTGCATAGTTCTCGGCCGGCAAACCAAAAGCATCCCAACCCATTGGGTGGAGCACATTATAGCCATTCATTCTATAGAACCTAGCTACTGCATCGCCAATCGTATAATTTCTAACATGACCAACGTGCATTGTTGCGCCGCTTGGATATGGAAAATATTCTAGGATATACTTCTTGGGTTTATCGGCAGAATCTTTGACTTCATAGATTTTTGAATCCAGCCAGGTCTTTTGCCACTTTGGTTCAATTTGTTTAGGGTTGTATCTATTCATCTTAAAATTGCTTTAGAAAATTTGTCGAGAAGGTAGTATTAATCTTTTGTTTCTGTTGGTATCGCTCAGTTGCATAGTTAATTAATTTCTCAACCAGTTCAACGTTCGAAATTCCTACAGTTTTCCAGTTATGAACGAATAGACTGCCGGGTAGAGGATTAATTTCATTAAAATAAATATCCTTGGACTTACTGTCTATTAATAAATCTACTCGGGCGATACCGCTGCAGCCGATAGTTTTATAAACTCGCTTGGCAATTGATATCGACTCATTTCTCATCTCTTCACTAAGCCGTGCTGGTATATGGCTATATCCATGAGCTCCCTTGCTCGACGCATTAGCCTTAGACTTACCTTGCCTCATATATTTAGTTTCAAAATCGAAGAATTCCTTGCCTTGGTTTGGCTCTTCGGTATTGGCAGCAACTATGTCATCGTTCCCAATCAATGGGACAGTTACCTCAACTAAATTATTAACCGCCTCTTCAACAATAACTTTTGAATCATAAAAAGCAGCTACCTCTATGGCATTGATTAGTTCTTTTTGATTATTAACCCTAGAAATAGCAATTGACGACCCGAGATGAACTGGTTTAACAAAAAGTGGATAGTTCATTTTAGCCAATTGCGCCATAACTGCCGGCTGGTCTCTAACGAAATCACTCGCATAAAACCATTCGTATCGATTCATTTTAACATTAGCCTTGCTAACAACGTCTCTTGCCAGAACCTTGTCCATACAAATTGCGCTAGCCACTGGGTCACAGCCAACATAGGCTACATTAGCCATTTCCAACAACCCCATCAAAGTTCCGTCCTCGCCATAGGTGCCATGAGTAGCTGGAAATACTAGATCAATCTTAGTATTTTTTGTTTTAAATCCTGGTTGAATTAAGGTCATGCCCCGGTCAAACGATACCGATAATGGTTTGGTCTTCTTAAGGAATGGCTCTAACTTGCCAGAAGAATATAATTCGATATTTTTGAATTGTGGAGAAGAATACCAGGCCCCATCCTTAGTTATATAGATTGGTATAACATTATATTTATTAGTTAGCTCTAACGGTTCAATAATCGATACTATGGCCGTAACAATCGAGACGTCATGTTCAGCTGAACGCGAGCCAAAAATTACCGCAACATTTGGTTTAGTCATAATTAGCTAATTATAGCCTAGAATACCTGTTATTTATAGTTATCTGGCCAATCATTCTGCATCATCAATAAGTCGCCCTTGGCTAAAATCTTATCCAAGTTTAAGTAAAACTTAAGCGGATCAGACTCAATTACTAATTCGCCCTTAAAACCTTCAAGCCCCGCCAAGATATAATCAGTGACTGAATTTTTAATTAAAACTACTTTTTCCGGGTTGGCACTTAGTAACATTTGACCAATCCTATAATGAATACTCTTGGTCTCTCGTCCCTGGTCAACTAACCCAGGGGTAACATAAATCTTTCGTCTAGCCGACAGTTCGGATAATAAACTTAACCCTGCTCTAATACCTTCTAGGTTGCCATTATAAGAATCGTCTATAACGTAAGCCTCGCCCACGATTTTCAGTTCCATTCGATGCTCAAAGGCCTTGGTTTTAGATAACCCCTGCTCAATTTGACCTACGCTTAGGCCAAGATTACGGGATATAACAGCAACTGCTGATAATGGTCCTATTTGATGTCTGCCCAGGAGCCGACTTTTAACAGATATCTTTTCCTGACCATGACTTAGTTCAAAAGAAATCCCCTGATAGCCATTTATAATTTTAGAAACCTTCCATCCACCTATTCCGTCACGATTATATATCTGATCATCTTTATCTAAATACTTGTCGACATATTCAGATTCACCATTTACATAGGCATTTTGATGTTTAACAAATTTTGCTAAATAAAAGATATCCTTAGCTATTGCGTCGATACTTGGATATTTATCTAAATGAGCTGGGGCTATACCGGTAATAACCCCGATATTAGGGCTAACAGTTTTAGTAAAACTAACTACATCCCCCGGCTTGCCTTCCCCAAATTCAACAATAATAAACTTCTCTTCTCCGGTTAATTTCGCTGCAAATATAGCATGCGACGCGGCGACGTTCTTATTGCCTGGCGTAACAGCTACTTCACCAGCTTCCGACAGTACCGTTGCCAAGAGTTCCTTCATAGTTGTTTTGCCATAGCTACCAGCAACTGCTATCCTAATAGCCTTAGATTTTTTGAATATTACCTTGGATTTTTTAATTAGTGCTCTTTGACGTGGATTAACTATTAAAACCCTGGCAATAATTAAAGGCAACAATATCAACATGGCACAAATTAACGGAGATAGTACTAAGCCTAGGATTCCTAATAATCCATAGACTGGATTAGACGTAACAAAAGCTCTGGATAATAAATAGACCGCATACAATACATTTGCCAAAATTAGGCAATTGAGTAACCCTAGTAATAGCTTAGATTTTAGAGTTTGAACTAATTCACCCCTAACCGCTATTTTATTAAAATTTTCGACCTTAAAATACCATTTCATAAACGGCTTAATCTCATACTCGCCTCTTTGGAGCATGTAAATTATTATCTGGGGATACTTAAGCGAATAGGCGCTAAATAATTGTTTTCTCACTTGAGGTAATCCTTAATTAAGCCTTCAACCTTGTCGGCTTCTTGTAAATGGACAAAATGTCCACTACCATCAATAATTTCTAGCTTACTAGATTTGATTAGCTGATGATATATCTGACCATATTCAACTGGGGTAACATTATCTTCTCGCCCATAAATAAGCAGAGTTGGAACCTCTAGCTTCATAGCGTCTTCACTGACGTCTTGTCCTACTATCTTCTTAAATGTTTCAATCATCTTGGGACTTACGCTGGCATCAGATTTAAGCATTTTATAAATTTTATCTTTCAGTTTCAGCTGGTAATCCGTGGGCAATAGCCTAAGTGGTAACTTACCAATCTTTGCTCCAACCAAAATAGCCTTCTTCTTCAACTTATCGGTGCTTCTAATACCCGATGCAGCAATCAAGATTAGCCTATCTGCCTTAAGAGTTTTATTAGCCAGGCCATTAATTAGAATTGCTCCGCCATTGGAATGACCTATATAGGCGTAAGTCTTGACGCCAAGCTTATCAACAAAATCCCTAATAAATTCCGCAAAGTCATCCAGCGACCAGCCAGAAGCAGGAGATGAACTTTCGCCAAAACCAGGTAAATCTAACGAGATAACTTTGTATGATTCGGAAAGAGATATCTGAATTTTATTAAAGTTTTTAAGGTTATCTCCCCAGCCATGGACTAGGATAACAACAGCCCCTTCACCAAAAACTTGGTAATTAACCACTAGGTCATTAATAACTATCTGCATGTAATTTATATTATAACTTTTTTAATCATTGCTTACTAAGGCTGGATATCAGATTCTTTAGTTGCTGCAAGGGGATGGTTTTTGTTGGTAACTTAATTGGGCTATTAATCCCGTAAGATCCGTAAACCTGAATAGAATTACTGCCAAGATAGCTTAGCGCAACCAATTGTCTGGATAAAATATCTACAGAAATCTCTAAATTAGCAGTAGAATTACCACTGTATTGAATACCCTTACCTTGATTTCGATAACCAATTTTGTTTAAAAATAGATTCATCAATTTAGCGTATGAATTTAGATTAATCGTAATCTCATAATTCATAACAGGCCTGCCGTTTAATTTGCCAATTTTGCTACTTTTTATTAAGTACACGTGATTTTGTTTAATATAGCTAACTAGTTCATTGGTCTGGGTCATAGAAGGGCTAGAGAATATAAAAGGAGCTAGCATTATCGATTTAAATAATTGTCCGCCCTGACCATTAACTCCATTAGCGCTGTTAACTCCCCACACACCAAGAATCTGATTATAAACCGCGCTAGATGCACCAATATCTATTTTCTTATAAGTTGAATAGTCGGTGCTAGGAGTACCAATACTTAAGGTGGTTATAGTCGCCTTAGAACTTGCTATATTAGTAGTTTCCAAAGACATAACTCTGTTGGTGGATCCAGTACTCACTAAGGTTCGTTCTATCAAACTCCCACCGGAACCCTGCTGATAATTAGTTACCACGTAGCTCCGAGTATTTAAATTGTTAGATATCATGTCGTAGAAAACTACATTTGGATTTATTAGATACGCTTCATAAAACCAATAGCCCAAAATTCCCAGGACAATAATCAGTAAAGAGATTATGAGCCTTAGATTATTACGAATGACTGATTTTTTTGGAATTTGCATAAAATTATCTTAGTATTAATTGTATCAGTATTTTAGTTTTTATAGATTAACTATTGGGGTATTAGCTCAGTTGGTTAGAGCGCTTGCCTGGCAGGCAAGAGGTCAGGAGTTCGAGTCTCCTATACTCCACCAAGCGTAAGCGTTTTACCTGATTAGACCCCTGTTATTTTGTCCGATCGAATCACAAATTCGCATAACATTCTGTGGAAAACATAATTATGAATGACAACACTCGAACCGAAAAACTTTATTGGAAAATCTGTAAGAAGGACGGAAGTTGGTTTCTCTATTATGGTGCCGGCGGATACAGCATGATGACAAGTCCTGCTTTTTCTAGCAACGAAGAAGTTCTTGGTTACCTCGATGATGCGATACATAAAGCTAGAGAACAGTGGGGAGATGACGTAAACGTTGAACCCGTTGAAATCACATGACGCTTGACGAATGATTGATTCAAGAAAGAATTGTTGGCTAGTACTTCAAAAGAACATTGTTCAAGAGATCAAGTGCAAACTCGGTTGCCTTATGTCCAGAAATTTTTACGCCTGAAGGATGGCCAGAACTGTTTCTTGTCCCTAGTTTCTCGTCAAGAATCTTGCGGACATCATTAGAAATGATTCTTGCCGAACGACACAGTTCTATTAATTTGCTTTCCTGCAAGTCTGAGAAATCATCGTAATTAACAATTCGCTTAACTTTCTTGTCTGGACTAGCTGCGAGGGCTGAATTGAATGCTGGCAATTCATTTGCAAATACATATCTCTGTAAATGATCGACTGTGACTATCCAAACCATGATTATGAAAGCTCGGAATGATTGAACCTTGTAGCAGTTAATGGCTTCTTCAAGAAATTCCTTCTCGTTAGAGTCGAGAATGGTTGAAACGAGATCAGTTAGTTGTTTAGAGACTGTCACTTGAGCCGGGTTGTCGTCGAGTAACTTTTCAATCTCTATATGTTTCGCTCTAGTGAGCCGGTATCCGCCCGACTTAACCTTGATGTATTTACCCTTACCCCTTGAAGCATTTTCGGAAAGGTACGAGTTTACGCGTTTGTAGTTCTTGAGATGTAGAGCGTCGAATATTTCCGTGATGTCACTGCCTGTTACTCCTAACTCATCATCTGCAGTTAGGTAGAACGTTACATAATCAACTTGCTTGGTAGGGGGCCAATCGGAGAAATCATCAAAGCGTGCCACAAACTCATCAATAGAATTCACCTTAAACTATCTACTTCCCTTTGGGATTTCTCGGTAGATCATGCTCAACGTAGGTCTCACCGATAGACGTCAAAAAGTATTTTCCCTCTGCTGAGGAGTCAAAGAAAGATTTCTTAGATTTTGCATCACGAAAAGTCTGAATCGGGATCTTTGGAGGTCGTAAACCCAAGATTTTATACATGGTCCACATTTCGTTGAGGGAGAGATCTACGACGTTGAGTTTTTCCTTTATCCAATAAGCGAGCACAGAATAATGATCAATGTGATTCACTGGTTTCTTTAAATCGTGAAATGATCTAAGGTCAGCGATTTTTTCTTTTGGAATTAAATCGTTAAGTACTGATGGCTGTGGCGAACTAGATTTTTTGCTTTGGCCGTTGTTGCCGGTTCGCTTAGGCGGTGTTGCTTTGGTTTCTGGTTTCTTTGTTTCTGTAGGTCTTGCCGGGAGAGCGGGGGATACTTGCTGTATAGATAGAATTTTGTCGATTTGCTTTTCAACAAAGTCCTGACTGCCTTCGAATTCAAAATCTCCTAGATTCGATGGAATTTTCGCTCTGTAGTTGTTACCTTCTAACATGTCTACAATTATGAAGAATTACATATCGAAAGTCAAGTGAATCCACAATTCCGAAGCTTGAACACGGGATTTACACTTCAGCGCTTGGCTTTGTAGCTGCTTGGGTTTGACTCGTTAAGAGTAAGCGTAAGCTTTTTTAACTCAACACACCTTGTTGCCGGGAATTACTGAGCTATTGCATGAAGATGTGGCTTAGGTAGTGGACAACTTGGGTCTTCACAGTTAAAAGCATCACTATCTAGTCCAGCAGTATAGTCCGAAACGATTTTATTCGCTTCTTCTTTCGTCGGGTATAACTGACTACCTATCGTCAACTCCCTTTCAGATACCGATCTTCCATCATGAATTCTCTTCTTATAAGTAGGTTGCCATCCACCCTTAACTTGCTTAGAAACGGGGATATATCCAGTTTCCATAATTTTCCTTTCTATATAAATTGTCCACCATAGTTATCTCAGGATCAATTATCGGTAGTCAGTCGGAGTATTTCACGCTTAACCGTGTCCGCACTCACCTGATATCTTCCAGCTAGGGCGTAGTAGGAGTAGCCAAGGTTATGAAGGTGCTTAGCCTCGGCAGCTAATACATCATTCATTTTCCGCCTATTACTTCTTCTAGGTATGCCACGCTTCTCCAGCTGATGCATAATCGTCGTTCGATGGATCCTCATATCCTAAGCTATCTCCTTGATTGACAGTCCTGACTGGTATTTAGCGACTATCAAATCAACGTCGGCCTTACTGAGATGACGTAGTGCGGGTATCGGAGTATTTCGTCCTTGTTTGCGACCCTGCTCATCTTTCATGATTTCAAGGAGTTCTGCGACGTCTTTATTTAACATTGAGTCAGGGTTTGAAAGCTGTCCCATGTTTTCCACCATAATTTGCTATTTTTGACGTATTACCCCTGATAAATGCACATCTTTGCCATTTTTAGATATGTGCTTTGTTCGAATCCCTTTATGTATTACCTAGGCCGGGTTATCTTATACTCGATGTGCATATTTTCTAAGATGATCGATGAATTCCTGAGATAAGTATTTGTTTTTGTCTATGAACGACAGAGTCTTTAGATCCTCAACATAGCCAACTGGTAGACGATTCTCTTTGATAAGATCTTTGATCCGGAGTGCAATCTCATCATCTGAGATACGCAAAATCTCTCTGCCTCCAAGTTTATCAACCACACGATTTCTCGTGTATGATAAGGCGCGGTCGCGAATTGGCGATCGTGCCTTGGTAAGCACTTCATTAATGTTCTTATCTAGGGTTTCAAATCGCTTCTGGAGTAGGCCTATCCTACTCCTCAAAGCGTCTTCGTCTTTTTCCTCTTCTTTGCTCAATGCCTTACCAATACTCTTGTCTTCGAGATCCTTCTTAATTTTTTCGAGGTTGCTTACCAAATCGGCAGGAGGCGACACTGCATCTGCAATCTTTGAATAGCCTGAGTCTAAATGTTTTAGTCTTTCTCCGAATTCCGCTCTAATAGTTGCGAGTACATTAGAGATTTCGCTCGTAAATTTGTAGGTATTGTCATAAAACCGATTGCTTGTCTCTTCTGTCTTAAAATAGAACATTATTGAAAGGCCTAAAGAGAAGAATGCTATTACGAAAGTGAGAACGGACTCAAAACTCAACTTAATGTCTGTCTCTAAATGAAGTCCAAGAAGCTTGGTCCCAAATATCAAGCTAAAGAGGACAACTACAAAAATCAGTACCCAAGTTAACCTATTGAAGAACTTTGCCCACCACTTTTCGTCAAGACTAATCCTAGACATAGTGGAATCCTATTAATAATCTAATAATATTCTAGTGGGGCTAAATATACAAACTGAACTGTATTGGATCTAATCTAAAATCCTAGAAGAGTTACTTGTTGCCAAGATGTTGCAATAGCAATAGACACCCTAAGGGACTCAAACCCACCTCATCTAGAAGCTCCCTTCGAATAATTTTCAGTAACTTCTCTATATTTCCGTCAGGGGGGTTCGAACATAGTCCCGTTACCTCCACCAAAAGTCTGTTACTGAAACTATTTACTTTTAATACGCCAAAAACTAAATAAAATAAGGATTTTATATAAAATGAAACCCAGTATTAAACCGGGTTTCATATTCGTGCGCGCCCACCGTAGCGGTAGTATTTTTATTTTAAATTTTTATTTTACGTACCGCATAATTGCGCACGAGCTAACACTAATAGAATAATCCCTAACTAGTCCGATTGTCAAATAACTGCTTAAGTTTAGTCTCGTCTATCTGTTTTGTGTTTAATTGGGAGGCTTTAGCTAATTTAGCGGCTCCGGGCGCATCACCGACAATTAAATAAGTCGTATCTTTATTGACTGATGCGTCAAATTTACCACCCATTAATCTAATCTTATCCGCCA
This sequence comes from bacterium, assembly GCA_021781215.1. Classification (GTDB taxonomy): domain Bacteria; phylum Patescibacteriota; class Saccharimonadia; order Saccharimonadales; family DATKHC01; genus JAJXXC01. Next base: position 7,522 of record JAJXXC010000005.1, on the reverse strand, counting down.
GCTGATCCCTAGTAAAATCTTGTAAACTTCCAGTTATGGCGAAGCTAAGTCCTGCTAGTTGGTCATTTTTAGCTGCTTCAATTGGTTGAACGCCAATTTTTTTTAACTTATCTAATAGTTCAGTATTCTCTAAATCATCGAACCACTCAACTATTGATTCAGCAACAACCGTTCCAATACCCTCAACAGCTTGTAGCTGTTCAGCGGTAGCCTCAGCTAATAAATCTATCGACTGAAAACTATGAGTTAAATCAATTGCGGTCTGGGCGCCAACATGTCTTATTCCTAACCCATATATGAATTTAGATAGCAGTGGTTTTTTCTTAGCCTGAATTGCTTTAATTAAATTGTCTGAAGAAAGTTCTGCAAATCGATCTAGAGATGTCAGGTCGGCTTTTTTTAGAGCGTATAGGTCCGCAACGTCCTTAACTAAACCAGAATCGACTAGTAGGGAAACATTAGCCTCACCGAGCCCATCAATGTCTAGGGCAGACTTCGACGCATAGTGTTCAGTTGCTTTCTTCCATAGCATCGGTACGTCCTTGGTAACCAATCTATATTTAACTTCTCCTTCGGGTCTTTCAAAATGAAATTTCGGGTAGCTGGATTTTAGTTGGGTTTGAAAATTATATTTCACAGAATTTTTCGGTCTTAATTCAAGTAGGACTCGATCAATTTGTGGAATTATATCCCCGGCCTTATAAATTATCACGCTGTCACCCACCCTAATGTCTTTTCTATCAATCTCATCACTATTATGAAGTGAGGCGTGTCTAATTGTTGTGCCAGCTACCACCACTGGATTAACTACAGCGATAGGCGTAACGGCACCGGTTCTGCCAATACTTAGTTCAATATCGAGTATCTTAGTTGCAGCTTCCTCTGCTGGATACTTATAGGCTATTGCTGCTCTTGGACTTTTGCCAACAACCCCTAGGTCAGAGAATATTTGACGATTATTAACCTTAATGACTAGTCCGTCGGTGTTGAATGCTAAATCATGTCTTTTACTAGACCAGAGATTAATAAAGTCTTCTATCTCATCAACTCTCTTTGCTATTTTGGCTTGTTTATTTCTAGTAATGCCAAGTTCTGTGATCATCTCATAGACATCCATATTGGTTTCAAAATCGCTACTATCACTAATAATATCGTAGGCTCTAAAATTCAAAGGTCTGGTTGCTACCAGATTAGGATCGAGCTGACGAATAGTACCAGCTGCAAGATTTCGAGGATTTGCGAATAATGGCAGACCGTCTTTTTCGCGCTGTTTGTTTAGGGCTTCAAAATCAGCCTTGAGCATAATAATCTCTCCCCTAATCTCGATTCGCCCCTTGGTAGATTTTTCAAACCCAGGCACAGCAGTTAGAGTCAGAGGTATACTTCTAATGGTTCGGATGTTGGCCGTTACATCTTCACCAATAAATCCATCACCACGGGTTACGGCCTGGACTAAACTTCCGTCTTGATAAATTATTGAACAAGCCAGACCATCCATTTTAATATCCATAAAATAGCTGTCGATACCATCCGCTAGCTTAGATATTCTAGTCACCCATGCTCTTACATCGTCAATACTAAACACATCATTCAGACTAAGCATCCTGGACTGATGCTCAACTTTTTGGAATGAATCAATTGCATAGGCAGCTATCCGTTGGGTCGGAGAGTTCTCTGACACTAGCTCGGGGTACTGAGCTTCGAGAGTTTTTAGCTCATTCATTAAGCTATCATAGATAGCGTCTGAGACCGATGGGTTCTCGTCAATATAATATTGATGAGCATACTTTAGTAGTAAATCAATAAGTTCTTTGATTCTAGCTTTTGCGATCTGCTCATTCATAAGAGTTCTTTATATAGACTATAAGTATAAGTATAAATTATTAGCATCGATGCCAAGCTCATAGCCAACAATAACCAAGCCGAAATTACTGGAATAAGCAACACTAGTAGTAGGGATATCAAACCAAAAACAATAAATAGTAAGGCCAACATAGCAAATATTTTTCTAGCAATTAACAATCGGCGATTTTTAACCAACTTCCATGATGACCTAATGGACGCCATCGGCCTCATGTCTGGCAGGGTAACGATGAATAGCGCAAAAATAGTAGATATAATTAAATACAAACCGAGAGCCAAGATTAAACCACAGATAATTAGCCAAATAATCTTTTCTATGACGGTTACGGCAATACCATTACTAAATATAATCTGGTAAATAGATGTCGCGAACAGTATTGGTATCAATTCTATTACCAGTAGTAAAGTGATTAGAAAGAATTGCAAAAATGGATAGATACTGGAATAAATGCCGTCACTAAATTTGAGCAACTTAGACTTATTAGCCTCGCGAATACCTTTTATAAATATTAAACTAAAAAGAATGAATAATAAGAATTGGTAAAAACCTCCGGAGCTACTACTGCTCGAGCTAATGGTGCCGCTAAGTGATCCAAGGGTAGATAAACTAGCCGAAATATTCGAACCAATTGTTGACAGGCCGTGAGTGTAAGAGCTCTTTAAACTGCCGACACTGCTAAAGGCGCTTATATTAATAACCAAGATAACTGACAAAAAAACATAGGTTAAAAACGCTAGTCCAAAAAACTTCCATTGAAATTTTATAACTCTATAGCTTTTTCGCAACAAACCAATCGACGAGCTAAGGGTCGTCACCTTAGTTGACTCTTTGGTTTTAGTCACCCTATTTTCAGTTTTAGGAATCTTAACAGTCCAATTTGAACTATTTTTCTTAGAGCCGGTTTTCTGTTTACTAGGCATTGGCACCCATGTCACGTAATCTTTTAATTCGATCGTCTATTGGAGGATGAGTACTAAAAAGATTGGTAATGCTGTGATTTTTTAAAGGATTAGCGAAAAAGAAGTGTGCTGTAGCAGTATTCTGGTGCTTTAAGACTCCACCTGTCTGTTTAATTTTTTCTAAGGCGCTGATTAGACCTTCTGGATAACGGGTGGTTAAGGCACCGGTTGCGTCAGCTAGATACTCTCGCTTCCTAGTAACCGCCAGCTGAATAAGCGTCGCAATAATTGGCGCCAAGATGGCAGCGATTATTCCAACCACTAAAAGAATTTGGTTGTTTTCGCCGTTATTTCTTCTATCACCACCAAAAAAACTCATCCTAATCAAGATATCGGCCAAAATACTAATTGCTGCGGTGAGGGCAAAAGCAATCATTGCTACCCTAATATCATAATTTTTAACATGCCCCATCTCATGAGCAAATACACCCTGTAGTTCACTGTCATTCATTATTTCTAGCAATCCTGAAGTGGCACACACAGCAGCCTTGTCTGGAGATTTACCAGTAGCGAAGGCATTAGGCGCTGGATCATTAATAATAAATACCCTTGGCATTGGCAATCCGTCAGTAATGCTTAAATTCTCAATTATATTCCATAACCTAGGGTTATCGGCTTTTTGAATTTCTTTAGCACCATTTAAAGACAAGGACAACCTAGATCCAGCGTGGTAGGCAATAAGCGTATAGATTAACGAAAAACCAGCAACAAAGTAAAATATGCTTAGATTATTACCATAGATTTTTGAGAATAAAAAACCGATTGCAAATATTAGCAGCACAAAGACTGACATTATCAGATACGATTTTCGTTTATTAGCTGCAATCTGTGAATACATGTTAGTTTATCACCTAGAAAAATATCTACTGTTTTGGGGCGTTGAAATCTACGGCTACTGGAGCCTCTACTTCTTTAGCTTCAGCTGCTTCCACTTCGAAAAAGTCTTTATCGGTAGTAAAGCCCAGCATCTTAGCAAAAATATTAGTTGGGAAAATCTTCCTCTTAGTATTAAAGTCCCTGGCCATGCCATTATAAAATCTTCTGGAAGCTTGAATCTTATCTTCGGTATCAACTAATTGACTTTGGAGGTCCAGAAATCCTTGATTAGCTTTTAGGTCTGGATAATTCTCAGAAACTGCAAATAAACTTTTTAAAGCTCCTTGTATCTGGTTTTCAGCCTTAGCTGAATCTGACACCGTTTGAGCACTTAGCGCATTAGCCCTAGCCTCTGTCACAGCCTCAAATACTGTGCGCTCATGAGTTGCATAACCCTGAACTGTATTAACCAAATTAGGTATTAAATCATACCTTCGCTTTAACTGAACGGTTATGTCACTCCACGCTTCTTGAGTTCTTACATTAAGCTTAACTAGACCGTTATACATTGCCCAAACGAACAATCCAACCACAACTATCAAGGCGACTAAAATATATATAAACGTCATTGTATCTCCTTAGTTTTACTCTTCTATTATATCACTTCATAAAACAAAAATCCGTAAGTAAAAACTACGGATTACATCAATATCGATGGGGTTATAAAATAGAATTTGGTGGGTGATGAGGGACTCGAACCCCCGACATCCTGTGTGTAAAACAGGCGCTCTAGCCAACTGAGCTAATCACCCGATATTTATTCAACTAGATTATTATACCAAATAATTTAATTTTAAAGAAGTTGTTTACTGTATGCGAGATATATGCGCACCTCAAAACATGTAGTATCATATGAATACATAGGGGGTTCGAATGAAGGCAGTTGAAAAAAAAGAAGCAGTATCTCTAAGAAAACAAGGTAAATCAATAAAAGAAATAGCTAGAGAAATCGGTGTTGCAAAAAGTAGTGTCAGCTTATGGGTAAGAAATATTGAGCTCACCGAGCATCAAAAGGATTATTTAAAGAAAAAAGGACTATCCAGAGATAAAGTTGAGCGCACAAGAACAACTCGTTTGACTAATGAGAAAATCAAACGAGATATCGTAATCAATGCGGCCAAGGACATGGTACCAGTGATTAATAAGCAACATCTGTGGTTGATGGGCGTAGCGCTCTATTGGGGCGAGGGCGGAAAAACAAGGAGAAGAGTATGTTTTTCTAATAGCGACCCTGATTTAATCAAAATGATGATGCTTTTCTTCCGTAATGTATGTGAAGTGCCAGAGGCTAAATTTAGAGGATACATACATATACATGAACATCTTGATGACAAGCTCGCAGAGTCATACTGGTCAAATATTTCTGGCATACCAGAGACTAAGTTTTATAAAACATACAGGAAACAAAATAAAAGTAGTCTTAATAAGAAAGATTCTCTTCCATATGGCACTTTCGACATTTACGTTATGGATGTCCAGTTATTCTACAAGATCGTAGGTTGGTCTAGAGGAGTAGCCTATAGGGTGTGGGGTGAGCCAATTGGTAGTTTTAGAGTCGATAAAGGTTTATAGAATCGAAGCAACGCTCTAGGGTGATATACTTAATTGTAATGCGCGAGTGGTGAAATTTGGTAAACACGCAGCCTTGAGGTGGCTGTGCCGCAAGGTTTGGAGGTTCAAGTCCTCTCTCGCGCACCAAATATTTTGCAAACCTAGATTCACCTATAGATAAGGCAAGTAATTGTACAGATAATCCGAGTTATATTCGTTTCTTAGAATTGATTTTAAACTATCGAGGTCATCTGTGAACTTTACCCCAGTATTTAATATGCCTTGGGGATCAAATATATTCTTAATCTTTGTTAGTAGCTGATAGCTCTCAGGCCCATACTGAGCATATAAAAACGGAGCCCTAATTCTTCCATCTCCATGTTCAGCGCTAATACTACCATTAAATTGTTTAATTAGAGCGTGATATTCAATCATCAGTTTAAAGACTTTTTGACGGTCACCTACCTTGCTAAGATCTAGCGCAGGCTGTAAATGCAGATGCCCATCACCAGCATGACCATAGATATATATTGGTAGATCATTTTGAGAGAATAAGAAGTATAGAGACTCGATAAAGTCTGCTAATTTGTCAACCGATACAATACCGTCTTCAATAATAGGCAACGGTTTAGCTGTGCCCTCTTGGTGGCCCAAAACCGCGGTAGCACTTCTTCTAAATTTCCAAAATTCTTCAATCCTAACCGGATCAATTGAGGTCTCGAAGGCTAGACTATTATCTTGAAGGTGCTTAGTTAATTTCTTGGTTAAACTAGTTCTTAATCTCTCGGTAGGATTATCAAACTCAACAATTAAAACAAATCTGGAAAAATCATCATTAAAAATATTCTTTAGCAGATTAGGGTGATTATTTTTTACTAAATTAAGTAATTTATCATCGACTAGCTCTACGGCGCTTGGAGCCTCAGGTAGTCTTTTTATGAAATCCAAGGTATCTGAAACTTCACTAATATTACTTAAAGAGATAATCGTTAGAGTTGTTTTTGGCCTTCTGGGTATAGTTAATAGCGTAGCCTCGGTAACAATGCCTAAAGTACCCTGAGACCCAACAATCAACGGAGTCAAATCAAAAGAGCCATCCTTGCGCTTAACTAACTTAAGATTATATCCTGAAGAGTTTTTAGACACTTCGAGGTCCATACTATTAATTAGCTGGGAATTTTCTTCAATCAATCTATCTACGGATCGATATATCTCTCCCTCGAAATCAGATTGTCCCATTTTTTTGTTTAATTCTTTTTTTGACATTCTTCGAGTTTCAATTAAGTCACCGTTACTTAAAACCACTTTTAATGACTTGACGTAATCCAAGGTCTTGCCATATTTAACGCTTCGATCACCACCTGCATTATTGCCAATTGCTCCGCCGATAGTACTATATTCCATTGAAGCTGGGTTTACTGGAATAAATAAATCATGGGTTAACAGCACCTGCTGCAATTTACCGTAATTTAAGCCCGGCTCTACCCTAACTTCTCCTGACTTAGTATCAAGTTCTAGTAATTTATTGAGATGAGCTGGAAAAACTAAGAGTAATCCCTCGCCAATAGCCGCGCCAGATTGATCAGTGCCCATCCCCCTAGCAGTAATTGGTAGGATTTTTCCCTTTAACGCTAATTGATATGAGAATTTAACAATCTTCCTAACATCAGTCGTATGCATAGGATAGATAATAACGTTAGGCAAAATCTTAAAAACACTAGCATCGGTAGAGAAATACTCCCTAGCCTCTTTGTTAGTAATAATTTCACCCAACAAATGTTCTTGCAAATATAATGCTACCCTATTCATAGCGAATAAATCACCCCTAAACTAAACTTAATCATTATACAGATTATAATATCATAAAAATCGGCTTACTTGTTGACGAAAACCTACTAAATAATACTCTTCCCTACGGCGGTGTATCCAATGTTTGTAGGCTACCATTACTGAAGGTAGCTCCTCCACGTAGTCTATTGGTAGAAGCTGGATGGTAGTAAACTGTAAAGTTGTTGATGGTAGTATGGTTGGAGTTAATGTCTGGGAAGGTAGCTGTTTGTGAGTCATCTAGGGTGTAGTGGATCCAGACATATCTACCAATGTTGGTGGCAGTAGAACAACCATTGGTAGAGAAAGTAAACTTATATGCCTTGCCTAGGGAGCTGCTTAAGCCCGGGGCTATGGTATTTGGTGAGCTTAGTGTAGAACAGGAGTTGGAAGCAAAACTATAGCTGACTGCAATACCTCCAGTACCAGGTCCACCATAACTACC
>JAJXXC010000004.1 GCA_021781215.1 bacterium | reverse complement strand
TCCGATCTTTAACGTTGGGTAGCACCGCACCCTTAAATCTTCCGATTGCACTCTCGTATGAATTTCTACCATCAAAGAAGATGACCTGGTCGCCCTTTTCGGCTATTAAGTCATGAAGCTCATCAGCATTGATATGTTTTGCTGCGCCGATAACTCCATGGTCATCGACTTTTATTTCATCTTTGGCACCGAAGGTTATAATTTCATCACGAACTTTGATTGATAATTTTGGAAAGATGTCTGGTTTGCCATCGCTCCACTTATACCAAATGTTTTTTAATATTGGATCCAAGTCGTTTGATTCAATATACTGATCAAGCTCTTCTTTTGTGCCACCCAAGGTACCGTTAACTCCATGGTTGGATATTAGGATGCGGCCCTTTAAATTTAGGTCCAAACACAGCTTCTTTTGCTCGGCCATTAATTTAAGTGGGTCTTTGATTTCTATAAATTTATAGAACAATATTACCTTTTGCATAAGATATATTCTATCAAAAGTTGTGGCTATTTTGCTACAACTACCAGCTATTGGTAATTAATAACGAATTATGATATAGTATAAGAATGTCTGAAATTATTGTTGGTGGCACAGCAGTTACCGGGATAGTTCATGTTTATAATGAACATGCGTCTTCTGCTAAATTAATGAGGCAAGCTAGAGATAAACTTACCCAAGATCTACCGGATCTAAACCATAGATATATTGAAACTGATTTAAATCTTGATAATACAATCTCTGAAATTCAAGATACGGTAACGCTTGGTGACCTAGTTTGTGTTGAGGGTGGAGAAACAACAATGAATACAGTTGCCAGGGCAATGACCTCAGGTAATCTCAGGGGTAAATTAATTCCTAGTCTTGTCTTAGACGGAGGAGCTGAAAGTGACCTTTCGCATATGTTATATAGGAGTAGCGTGGCAAAAAGACCCGTTAAAGTGTTGGGCTCATCTATCTTGAAGGTGATTTATCCTATTGAGTTTTACATTCAGCCACAAGACAAAAGCCAAGCCCCTAGGAAAGAAATAGCGGTCTGTTATGGCGGTATTGGAGCCATGGCAAAGACTGGTGAACTAATTAATACCAGAAGAACCGGGGTTACCCTAGAAGCCATGAGGTCTAATAGATTAGGAAGATTTACTTTGGGTGCTATGCTAGCTATCGAAGGCTTAGCCAGGGCTAAAAAATTTATGATTACTGATAATAAGACAGACCAAAAGCAGCAGTTAAGTCTAGCTGAATTCGGCTATATAAATGGCAGTAGGATGGCTGGCGGGGTAATTATTACGCCCGTCGAGATTGATGATAAACGAGCCGTTCGCATAAAAGCCGGTGATAAACACACTTTGATTCGTGAGCTAGCCAGCCTTGCTACCGGCATGTCTGACGGTCATATAGTCGGTGAAATTGACGATGATCTTACCCTTGAATCATCGGCCTGGTTCCATCGAGATGCCGAGCATCGTTTGCTGACCAAGGGTACGAGAGTAGAGATTAGTAGATCGGTAGATCCATTTTATGTTTTATCTGACAGGCAGTCTTAGATCAACTTATTTTTTCCACCTCAAATCTCGGATAGATTAATGTTTATCGGATTGCAATAATAACTCAAAATATTTAGTACTGCCAAACGGTATTTTTTGCTTGATTGTTTTTTTGCTTTGCATCGAATCCATTGAACCAATTATGAAATTACCGTACCTGTCGTTTAAATTATCTACGGCTTGAGTTAGCTTCTCTTGTTTATTGATTTCATCGAATAAACTAATCTGATTCCTGGATGATGCCTCTAGCGCGTAACAAGTAATACCCATGCTAGTTATAATTAAGCCCTTGGGTCGTTGGTTAAATAAATACAGGGCCTTTTGGTGAATATCTTTATCGGTATAGAAGGTGGTTGTAAACATTTTTCGGTTATGCCAATTGTCTCCACTGTGAAAAGTTGCCCAGACCAGCAATCCTCTTGCGTTTAGACTATTAAAGCGCAATTTTTTGCCGACCGATTCACACAAATAATGAAATCTAGGTAGAATCAGTTTGTCGTCCGAGCTCCTAATATCCAATACAAATTGTCTACCAACGCTACTCATTTTGGTGGTTATATTGTCTATTTCGTATCCCCTAAGCCTTAGATACCAATCCTCACCTATTGTTCCGTGGAACACCAGCCTTTTTAAGGTTTCGGATGAAGCTTCTAGAAAATCTAAGGGTGTGAATATATTAGCTGCGTTGAGCCTGGCTTCATAATGGCTAGCTATACCGGTTATATCCGTTAATTTCATGGTACCGTAAGTAGCTTTTAGGTTACGATAATCAATAATGTCTAGTCCATCTGGTTTATGTAGATTAGACGCGGTCTTGGCCAAGAACATGTTAGGCCCAATACCTATATTAATAGTCATCCATTTACCAATTTCGCTGGCTACCCGCTTCTTGATTTCGTAACCTATGGATTCTAGGGATTGTTTGTATAAACTAGCAGTATGATGGAAGTCGATTACTCCCTCATCGATACTCTTCATTCGAACATTAGGTGAATAGCTACCCATAATTTTAGCTAAAGTTTTATATACATGATGATATTTTGGTGGATCAGTCTCTAAAATAATAAAGTTTGGAATAATTTTTCTAGCCTCGTCTAGTCTCATGCCGGTCCTTACTCCTAAAAGCTTAGCTTCGTATGATGCTGCTATAACGCAACAGTACTCGGATATTCGATTAGTTACTCCAATGGGCTTACCTCTTAGTGATGGACGTGCTTGTTGCTCGGCAGTAGCAAAGGCGCTATTTAGATCAATATGCATAATCTGTGGTTTTTCACGGCTGATTCCAAGATTCATATTTGCCCCATAGTTATCGCTATTAGAGTCCAAATTAGACTTTCGGCATCAAATTCTAATCTATAATCATTAGTTCCATCAGACATTTCAAATATGTGTAACATCTTCTTGCCCCTAGGTACTGGGTGCTTAAAACCAAGCTCACTAAATTCAATTAGCTGATTCTTATACTTCATTTTAGCTGGAAAACATGGCGTGTAATTATTGGTTGTTGAGTTAAATATGGCTATCACTTCAACTCGTTGATTAATAACGGATATATTGTCCAAAACACTGATCCTAACTTTAATTAGTTTTGATAAATAGTTCTTAAGCAATAACTTAAGATATTAATAACTAGAGATTTTAGTTAGGATCAGCAGGGACCTGAGTGATGCCGTCCAATATAAAGATGCTTATTTAAAGCCTGTACGGAGGAAGACCTTAAAGAAATGTCAGCCCATACATTGCTAATAACAATTATAGCACTAGATTAATTTTCGATTCGAATTATCTTCTAAGTTTTTCAGCGGTTGTATCTGCTGCTTGAGCGAATACAAAGTCATTTTTAGTTAGACCATGAGCCTGGTGAGTGGTTAGCTTAACAGATACTCGATTATATGAATTAGACCAATCCGGGTGATGATTTAATTTTTCGGCCAATGGCGCTAATTGGTTCATGAAACTGAGCGCAGTTGAAAAACCTTTGAAACCAAAATCTTTAGTTAAGGTATTGTTTTCTATTTTCCAACCATCAAGCTTATTGAAGGATTCTGTTATTTCGTCTTCTTTTAGCTTCTGCATTTACTTATTATAACAGCTTATCTGTAATAACTGATATCGGATTTGGTTATCTTGATTTGAGGCGTTATTAATCTTGTCGGTATAATGGCTAGTAATGGTTTTTTATACTATAATTTGAGTTAATCAATAAAACAAAAAAGTGTTATGCAAAGACCAAATAGTTATTCTAGACGAGGCGTTCAGGCTAAGCCTAAAAATAAATCAACTAACATTATACCGAAAGTTATCTTGGGTGTTTTTTTAATTATAATTGGCTTTTTCAGTATTCAACACCATTTACATTATAGGTATAGTGATAACCCAAACATCAAATTAGCTTCCAGTGGTTATTGTATGGACGATTATCAGAACAAATTATCAAACTCTAATTTAGTTGAAGCTTGGGGCTGCAATAGCAGTCAGGCGCAAATATGGACCGTAAGGGGCATAAATATTGTTCATGATAATAAGTACTGCCTTAGCGTAGCCAATAATGCCAAAAGCAGAGGATCTAAAGTTGTTATGAACCCATGTGATGGATCGCCGGGGCAAATTTGGCTTAGGGATAGGGGTGGATATAGAAATCCTAATAGCACACTGTGTTTATCGGCCTCTATTAATAACCCTGAACAGTCGCTATTCATTGACTCATGTAAAAATTTAAATAAATCGGTTGAGATTTGGTCACCAGTTGCATTCACCGGCTCGACTAAAATTCTAAATACAAGCTGCTCTGGCTTAACTAGTGAGGGTGCGCTAATTGCTTGCAGTGCCGAGAAAGAATGGACTACTTGGCAATCCGGGAGCATTAATCACATGGCTCTCTTATCAAGCTATACCGACGGGTCTCCGAATGAAGAATGGTGTGCGGACTTTGTTAGCTACGTATATAAAGAGGCGGGCTTTCCGTTTACCCAAGGGTCAGCCAATGGCTGGGATGAGAATAACGCCAATAATATCCAGTATATGGGACTTACATTACATTCTGCCCTGTCTGGTTATATTCCTAGGCCTGGCGATGTAGCCTATTTTAGTTATAATGGTGGTCATGTCGAGATAGTCATTGCTGGAGGCAAGCAGCCGACCTTTATTTATGGTGATTCTGCTACTATAGATCCAACAACTGGTAATGGACAAATGGAGACAAACACTATTATGGGGAATTCTACGGGTCAATTAATGTATTATTTGTCACCTAACTAGTAAATTGTGAAGGTTATATTTGACTTAGATGTGCTAATGCTTGCAAGAATTAGTTTATAAATGATTTAATTTATTTATATAAAATTCAAAAGTAATAGAGTGATTTTGTGACTAAGAAATCCAAACGAATATATATAGATCAAGCAGGCAATCGTTTATCTGGTAATAAACAGGTAGAGCGACATCGTATGATATTTGATAAGAAGTTTTATCACGGTCCTGCTTTTAGGAGCCATGAGTATAAAGAACTGTACGAGGCGTATAGGATTTTTCCGGGCTTCGTGGATGTAATGAGGTTGGATTTACATCAAGAGATACATAAAAATATTGAGCCACCAATTAAGCCCCATGAAGATTTAATGAGACTCATACTTAGTGACGTGAATACCAAACATCTAGCTAATAGCGTGATACTGGAGAATACTATTATCTATTTGGATAATTTAGCTAACTTAGAGCTAGAAAGAGAAGTTACCCAAAGGCAAGTGGATGAAGCTAGCCTTTTGCTCGACAACCTTATGCGACAGAAAGAATTCGTTGATCTTGGCAGAGTAGCTCTATTGCAGGCTAGTGTTTTCTAGATTACTTCTGGTGTTTTGACAGTTGTTCTTAGTGGTGTCTCTCTCAGGAATAGGGCGGCAATGAGGGCTAGAATCAATATTGGTATTCCTAGTAAAAACATATCGTGAAAAGATAATACGAAAGCCTTGAAAATAGCATGTGATACATTCGGTGGCATCTGATTGATATCGGCTGCTGAGATGCCATTTTGGATACTTGTCGTTAGGCTATTAACTTTGTCGCTGGCTATAGGGAGTAATTGTTTTAAGTGAAATGCTAGCCGATTTGTTAAAATAGCGCCAAATATAGCACCTCCCAGAGAGCTACCAATACTTCTAAAAAATGTAGCTGATGCTGTTGCTACGCCAATCTCAGAATGATCTACTGCATTTTGAACCGCTAATGTCATCACCTGCATAAACATGCCCAGACCGATTCCTAAGACGACCATCCAAATTGATAATTGAAGCTGAGTGGTTTTAAGTGTTAGGCCAGAGAACAACCACATCCCGATTGTGGTGATTATCGCTCCTAGGATTGGAAATGGTCGGTAGTGACCATACTTAGTGATCAGCCTACCAGAAGTAACCAATGTGATTAACATTCCAGCAACCAATGGCAGTAACAGTAACCCGGATTTTATTGCCGAATAGCCTCGAACAATTTGCTGGTATTCTGGAATAAATAAAATCGCTGCAAACATTGCCATGCCGACGAGTACTGATAGGATCATCGACATAGTGAAGATATCGTTTTTGAATAAGTGGGTTGGCAAAATAGCTTCTTTAGCTCTTCTTTCCCATAGAATAAACAGAATCATCGCAAATATTCCAAAGGCATAAAGTCCGATGATTGTCGAGGACCCCCATGGATGAGTTATGCCGCCCCAAACTGTTGCTAAAATTATTGGTGTTGCCGTGGCAATTAACAGGCCGCTGCCCAAGTAGTCTATTTTGTGAACGGTTTTTTTAACTGGCAGGTGAAGTCTGGCGGCTATTACTAAAAGTGCAATGATACCTAGTGGTATGTTGATATAAAATACCCATCTCCAAGATAGGCTATCGGTAAAGAAGCCACCAAGCAATGGGCCAGCGACACTTGAAATTGCAAATACAGCGCCAAAATAGCCTAAATATTTTCCCCTTTGACGAGGTGAAACAACGTCTCCGACTATGGTCATAGACAACGACATCAGCCCTCCCGCGCCTATACCTTGCAGGGCTCTGAAGGCAACTAATTGGTCCATATTTTGGGATATACCACAAAAAGCTGAACCAATTAAGAACAGGACAATTGAGAACTGAAAGATTTTTTTTCTTCCAAACTGGTCACCAATTTTACCATATAGAGGCGTGGAGATAGCTGAGGTTAATAGATAAGCAGTAGCAACCCAAGATAATTTATTCAGTCCATGTAGGTCGGTTGCAATTTTGGGGAGGGCAGTTGCTACTATGGTTTGGTCCAGGGACCCTAGTAGCATTGCGAGCATCAATGCAAAAATAATCACCATAATCTCTTCATGGCTTTTTTCGATAAAACTATCAGTCTTTTTGTTTACAATCTCCCCGGTCATTATAAAATGATAGCATGTCCAGGAGTAATTTTAAAAATTATGAACTGTACTATGACTTTAAAATTATCTACAATTACTTGTATGAATCAGTTCAATCAAGGCCTACCCGCTATAACATGGGATGAGCAGCAAAAAGTACGTAATGCTCATATGCTACAGGGTAGACCATGGGCATTATTTCAACAAGCTCTTGGGCATCCAGTAATCTGGGCAGATAACCCTGATTGGAGCTGGATGGCGGTAATTATTAACGGTAAGGGTGTGCGCTATCTTTATGTACCGTATGGTCCAACCATATCTAATCCAGATAGTCTAAATGAGGCTTTATTGAGTTTAAAGACAGCTGCTAAAGCTCTAAGCTTGGATTTTATACGTTGCGAGCCAATTGGTGTTTCCATGAAAACTATCGCAAGTAGTGGTATGCGTAGAACTAAATCGGTTCAGCCACAAGAATCATTAATAATTGACCTCAAGCAAACACCCGAAGTCCTTAAATCTAAGCTAAGTTCATCGCACCGTAATACGATTAATGGAGCTGAGCGCCGTGGGTTAATACTCAGATCAAGTACTGACATAAGCAATCTTGAGCCATTTTTAAATTTAATACATGCGACGGCTGACACTCGTCACTTTCATTCATATCCAGATTCATATTATAAAACTTTGGTCGAAACATTGCTGCCAACCGGCAATATTAAATTCTTTATTGCCGAGCATCAAGGGAAGGTAGTGTCTGCAACTCTTTGTATGGATTATTTACAGACTCGTGCCTATTCGTATACCGGCAACGATCCTAACGCTAGGAATTTGAGAGCTACAGCGCCTTTGGTTTGGAAAATGATTACTGATTCTAAAGCTGAAGGTTTTGAACGTTTTGATCTTTGGGGAATTGCTCCTAATGGGGCAGGGCCTAATCATCCATGGGCAGGATTTAGTGAATTTAAACGCAGTTTTGGTGGCCAGGAAGTATTTTATTCAGGAACTTGGGAATTACCGATATCGCCATTGAAATATCATGCTCATAGAATAGCTAAGCAAATTTCTAAATTATTATAGAAATCTAGCTAACAATATAGCCGGCCGCAAATTGCAATAATATATAAGTCCAACCGATACTAAATAAAATTAAAACTATTTGGTAACCAAGTTTCTTATTACGAAAATAATCATAAAACATAAACTGCAGGGGAAAAATCATTAGAGTATATCTTGGGAAGCCACCGAATTGCCCACCTATAAGAGGAATAAGCAGGTATAAGAAGGAGTATATTGCAAAACTTTTTCTACGTTTCCACCAATAGATAACAGCAGCTATAGTAACTAGTGCAAATATAAAATCTACTCCACTAAAGCTATTTAAGTGACTGAATAAAGAGTGACGAAGCCATCCATGATTATGTTGGGCTGATATAAATTCAAATGGATTATGGTAGTGAGCCCATAAGTAGCCCATGTAGCTAATCATGCCGATACTGCCAATAACTAAACCTATGAATACATTACGCAATTTTTCCTTCTGTTCAATTAATATTAGTCCGACCAGTATGAGTAAAAACACTCCATTGACATGAGTAACGCACGCAAGCGTGGTTAAAAAGGAAGCTATGAAATATCTTCTTTGTAGTGCGTAATAAATTGCTCCAAGAGATAGAAATGCGAATAGACTCTCGGTATATACTGCCATTAAGTAGACTGAACTTGGAAAAAGAATAAATAGAAAAACTGCCTTTACGGCTTCGAGGTTATCTTCAACCTGAAAAAATAGCTTAATAACTTTTAGATAATAATAGATAGCTCCAACCATAAATGTCCAAGAAATAATTAGACCACTAATCAGGGGTGAGCTAATAATCTTGTTTACTAAGTTGAGTATTATTGGATAGAGCAAGAAGAAATTCGTCAGGCTTGGCGAGCTATATCCGTGCTTAGCAATATTTATATAATCGACACCATCCCAGTTAGCTAAAAAACTCAATTTATTAGTTGGTTCTGTAACATAACGAGACACTGGAGATGGGTTGAATAAGGCAATCTTATTATTTTCTATGCCAATAATTGATCCCACTGTAACTATTACTAGGGTCAACAACACCGCTAGGAGCCATTCACGGTTTATAATGAATTTATACATAGCTAAGATCTTAGTAGTAATTTTGTCTCTCTGTAAGCCGATCTTCATTATATGTAAGTATAGTCGGGTTCTAAAAGAAAGTTAATAAGATATTTAAATGCGACTGGCTGTTTTATTCATCTGGAATCGTTTATTCTATTTTGTCTACGTCGGCCTATTACTCTTCTTTCATCTTCGGTCGTGTCGCCCCATATCCCCTCGGTTCCATTAATAGCAAGGGCATAATCTAAGCATTCATATGCTACAACACATCTAGCGCAGATATCCTTAGCTACCCTTGTATTCTCAGAAATGTTAATGCTGGGAAAGAATATGTCGGGATCAACCCCGCGGCATTCACCTTGTAGTGCCCATTCTCTAGAAATCAAAATATGCTCCAAATAATGTAAATATGTATAAATGAAAAAGGAACCTTTTTAGGGGTTCCTTTTTCGTAATAACGATGAAGTTATTACGTACCACCTCACGATGGTAGTACGCTTAATTTACTACCATCCATCCTTCGCGTCAATAGAAAGGTGTTGTAGTTTAGTCATCAATATTAACACTGGTTATGCTTATATTATTTATTGTTATCCTATGTTAGTTTTCTTTGCGTTTTTAATGATTTTCGGATACTACTTAAAGCTACATTAGTGATACACATCTCGAGCCATTTATCACTTGGCCTTGCTTTAGAGTTGGTAATAATCTCAACTATTTGCTCACTTTTAATAGGTGTTTTAAGAGCCATAAATTTACCATTAATTCTTCCACCACCCGCATGTTCTCCAATTTTTGTATGAACCGAGTATGCAAAATCTAGAATTGTGGCTCCGACTGGTAAATCAACCACATCGCCCTTCGGTGTAAATACAAATATCCGATCTTGGAAAAGGTCAGTTTTAAGTTGTGAATAGTAATCATATGATGGTAGGTTAGATTTTTGCAATTCACGTAATTGTTCTATCCAAGCGAAACTTTCTTTTTCGGTACCTTTTTGTGAATGAAAGTTTTTGTAGTTGTGATGAGATGCCAAGCCGTATTCGTTAGATTCATGCATTGCTTGGGTTCGAATTTGAATTTCTATAATACGTCCATCACCACTGAAAACGGCAGTATGTAGGCTCTGGTATCCATTAGGTTTTGGCACTGCTATATAATCCTTGACGCGTCCTGGGACTGGTCGCCAGTGATGGTGAATTGCGCCAAGAGCCTGATAACAGTCCGCGACTGAATTGACGATAGCTCGAATTGCAATCAGGTCGTATATTTCATCTACATTCCATTTTTTTCTAGAAAGTTTCTTGTATAGACTATAGGTACCCTTAATTCGCTCATCGATTTTCGGTAAATACTTCAGTGAATTAAAAAGATCGGCACTTAGATCTCGGTGCATTTTTTTAACTGTATCGTCGGCGTTTTTAACCAAACTATCCATGATTTTTTTAGTTCTCTTGTATTCTTCTGGAAATGCATAGGGAAAAGAAAGATCATTAATAATACTGACTAGCTTACCCATACCCATGCGAGAGGCTAGTGGAGCATGAATCATAATACTTTCTATGGCGATTCGTTGCTGTTTTTCTTCGGGCAGAAATTCTAAGGTTTCAAGGTTATGCCACCGATCTGCAAGCTTCAAAATAACGATTCGAATATCTTTGGCAACTGAAACGAAGAATTTCCTTAGACTTTCAACGTGTCGTTCATTGCCTCGGTATTTAATATTTCCTAATTTACTGACGCCCTCGACTAGAAAAGCAATATCTTCGCCAAATTCTTTTTGCAAATCACTAATAGTAATCGGTGTGTCTTCAATCGTATCATGCAATAATGCGGCACAAATCAGGGTGGGGTCCATATCGAGCTCGATTATGTGTTTAGCAACTGCAACACAGTGTTCTTCGAAATAGGGCTTACCATTGGCGCGTAATTGTTCTGCATGAGCTATCTTTGCGTAATTATAGGCGCGTTCAATTTGCGATAAGTCTTGGTTATTGATCTCTGGTAAGTGATCTTTCACGTCTTTTAATAAAGACTCTTTAATGTCGATTTCGTTATTCATATACAAAGCTTAGAACAAATATCTGTCCCTATATATCTTTAATAATATCTTCAATTATATGAACAATATCTATAAACACAAGGGAATACATAGAAATATTTTAAGTTGGCTATACTGAAAATTATAATGTGCCTACCATAATTTAGATAGCACAGGTTATACTATTTGAATGGAAACTCTATCTAAGATCCGTCGACCTAATATAATTTCGCCAATAGTCACAAAAATGGCTAGATTGTCTCCGCTGAAAGATGGGCAGTATCATCCTGCAAGTGGTGCTACTAGTTTAGCAATTAGACATGGTTCGGTTAATTTAATTCCTATCAATAAGGAAAATACTGAGTTTATTCTAATTGACGCCGGTATGGATAAGCACGCTAGAAAAATTAGAAGACACCTAGGAAAGCTTGGTTTAGATTTGAGCGCTGTTAAGAGAGTATATATAACCCATAGTCACCCAGACCATATAAGAGGGTTGCAGGCCTTGAAAAATGTTCCAGTATATATGAGCGAGCATGAATCTAGGGTACTGAGAGGTGAGCTGCCCTATGAAGGATTTTTTCCAAAGTTGTTTGATAAATTTACCAAACACCAAAGGGCCAATACCTATGCCTCAATTAATCCGGTCATAATTAGCCATGGCTATAAAGAGACAGTTGGTAATGTAAATATGCATGCTATGGACATGCCTGGTCATACTAGCGGTAGTACGGGGTATTTAGTCGGAAAAAATGATGGTAGTAAAGCATTTGATTTATTCCCTGGGGATGGTATGGATATTGATCGTCACGGTAATGCTAGGAATGCAGCGCCACCGTTCACTGCCGATACTAAAATTAGCGACCAATCTATAACTGATACAGCAGAACACATTGCGCGACTCCAAAGAGCAAATGAAGTTGATATAGTTCATTCAGTACTACCATCTCATTCCGGAAGCGGTGACTATAGCTCGGTATATAATTACCGACGAGCTGCGTAAGGTCTAGCCTCCAATATAACCACCTGCGTATTGCAGAAGGATATATGACCAGCCAATAGTCGACAACATCAATACTATTATGTAGAGTAGTTTTCTGTTTCGTAAATAGTCGTAGAACATTAAAAATACTGGGAATGCCATAAGAGCGTATCTTACAAAACCACCAAACTGGCCGCCTAGTAGGGGAATTAAGATAAATAAAATTGAGTAGATAGAAAAGCTTTTTTTACGTTTCCACCAATAAAAAACTGAAATGACTATGGGTATTAAAAATATTATATTCATCGGGCTCAAATTTCTTGATTGAGCTATTAATAAATGCTGAAACCAACCATGATGATTTTGGGTTACGATAAACTCAAATGGGTTAGCATATTTTATATACAAGTAGGCCATATAGCCTAGGATACCTACAGAACCAATTAACATAGACAAGAAAACTTTAGTGAGCTTCAGCCTGTTCTCAATTAAAATTAATCCAAGTAGGATTAATATAAATATACCGGTCGGCTTAGTTGACGTGGCGAACATGCTAAATACTCCTGCTAGAATGTATCTATTTTTCATAGCAAAATAGATTGCGGCTAGTGATAGAAACGCGAATAAACTCTCAGTTAAGGTTGCGAGTAAAAAAACCGCACTTGGAAACAGGATAAATAATAATAAGGCTTTGGTGGCAGTAATATTATCTTTAATCTTAAAAAAACTTTTAACGACTCTGAGATAAAAATATATTGCTCCGACAACGCTTGCCCAGGCTACAATCAGGGCGCTATATAGCGGCGATGAAATTACTTTATTAACAATACTGATTAAGACTGGGTATAGTGGAAAAAAATTGGCTGAGCTTTTTTGGCTATATCCATGTTTAGCGATATTGATATATATTGGGCCGTCCCAATTAGACATAAAACTTAGACTATTTTTTGGCTCTAGACGGTACAAAACACTTTTTGAGTGGGTGATTGGCACTTTTTGATTATTTTCATAGCCGAAAGTTACCCCAACTATTATCAATATCAACGATACTAAAATTGATAGCAATAAATCATTATTGACGACAGTTGATGTTAGGTTCTCGAGCCTGGCATTTATGTTTAGGTCTTTTAGTTTTAGCAACTGGTTAATTGGCATTGATATATAATATCAGATTAAATTATTATGGAAGTGGCATTTATTCAGTAAACATCAAGAATAGTTAATTTGAAATTATTATCTAGCTTAGTAGGTAGCTCCTGAATGAATATTAATAAGTAGCGCCGTGAGTGGGCGTTGCGCCGTTTGATTGTAAGAGATCAAAACCATCTACGGTATTTAGCATGCCTGGTTTAGTACCCGGAATATCGTTTGTTCCGTATTGCCACACCAGGGCTCCGGTTGATGGGTCTATCGCTACTATTCGGTTTCGAAGATCATCGTTAGCCATATAAACTCCACTAGGTATTAGTTCAACTAACGAGGGGTAGCTTAACATTCCTGGACCAGAAGTAGGACGATACATGCTTAGTATTTGTCCAGCTCTATTAAATGTAAGAATTGCTCCAGGCATTTTGTAGTCTGCAATTAAATAAAGGTTTGGGTTGCTAGTTGGGCTGGCACCAATTTGTTGTGGGTCCGATGGGTAGCTTATTGCTAAATGGGTAGTCCAAACCAACTTGCCAGTAGGCGTATATTCACTCACCCATGAGCCGTTAATTTCGGATACTAGTATATTACCGTCGTATAGAGGAGTGCTACCATTGGGAGAGCCCAGTGAATTAGGGGGATTATGTCTACAAACCCCATTAGTGCCAATTTGATGGGCGATTGATCCGTCCTGATTAATGAATAGTATCCTACAATTTCTAATATCCGCTACGACGATTTGTCCATTTTTTAGTTGATATGCATCATCAGGTGAATGAAGATATCCATTGCCATATCCGGGTATCAAAGGATGGCCATAGGACCAGATAATTTTTCCAGACGGATAAGAAATTTTAACAATAGTATTATTGTCTTCTTGATTAGATATAATCTCGGTTCCGTTATTTATAAAGAATGCATCATCGGGATAGTAAAATTGCGTGCTGGCTGAAGTTGTTGCCGATGGATATGTCCAGATTGTGTTCATCTGATCATTTAGTACCAATAGACGATTGTTGCCCCTGTCGGCAATTAATAATTTATCACCGTAATAGGGAGATCCTGCACCAGGAGTACCAGCAATACCGAACTGTATATTAGGTTTTATGATTTGAACCGTCGAGACAATATTATGGTTGTTCTCACCGCCAATCAGCCACGCAGTTGAACCAATAATCGCTAGCCCGGCGTTAGAAACGGGCGCTTGTAAAACCCCGGCTTTAAGGAATCTACCATTCACCGTGTCGACAGCCCAAATAGTTCCAGAAGTGTCGGAGTTAGTAGTCGCAATTCCACTGATTTGGGTTGTTCCCATGCCAATATTAATTGGCTGAACGCTGTTAGTCTGGCCACCAGCTAAGAATATTTCATTATTAAGATTCATGGCTGTTGCGGCTTCTAGTGGTTCTGGGAGTTGCCATTTGGCAACAGTTATTTGATGACTGACTGGATTAATAATTTGAACCGAACTAATGGGATTTCCAGCGTTAGATCCATTAATTGCCATGCCACCAAAGACGTAGATTAAACCATTGATGTATGTGGCAGTGGTGTATCTAACTGGAATTGGTAATGCGCCGAAGTCGCTAAAAGTTTTACCGTCGGTAGTTGTTAGTATCTGAGAGTCTGCCTGGGTGCCATTATAACCACCAATAATAAAAGTTGTTTTATTTATTGTGATGGCGGTTGAATCTGATCTTAGCTGTGGCAGATGGCTAGTAATTGAAGACGGAATGCTGCTGATTGAAGACAGTGTCTGTACTGAACTGCTTGAATTTGACGATCCGCCTCCAAATATTTCCATATTTCCATTTATCACAGAGCCAGATGCATCATGAACGTTTTCCGTTAAGTGGGAAGTAACTGTTTGATTCCCATTCGTGATATCCAATGAATAAACGTTATTAGTAGTTCCTTGCGCCGTAAGCCCACCCGCAACTATTGCCTGGTTATTATTTGTAAAAACCACCATTCTGCTTAGGGCTGTTGTTAGGTGCCATGGCAAAAGGCCAGACTCAGCAGCTGCAAATGTAGCTACTGGCTTTGGTTTTATAATTTGTTTAGTAGTCAGTATTACTGTTTTATGATTTTGACGATGTTTAAAGATTAAAAATCCGAAAAAGGCACCAACTATTAGCAGTAAAATTAAAAAACAACCTATTATAAAAATAAGTTTTCGGTGTTGAAAGTTGCCTTTGTTTTCAGTAATCTTGTATTTCAAAATCTAATCAAAACCCGTTCTGTAATTTTGTCTTTTATTATACAGCGATAAGTTTTAAAAATAAGCATTTTTATTTTCAATTTTTAATTAGCTGTGGAAGACTGATTTCGAGCCGAAGTTAAATATTATGCCTAAGCGCCTTAAATGCTATGAAGTAGCTAATAAAAGCTAAAGGAAGTTCAATGAAAATAGCTAAGATTATTGCTTCGTGGAGCTGAAGTGTTTTTCGTTGACTCATAGTATCGAACCAGGCGTCGACTATTAGCAAGCTACCTACCGTTGACGATGAAATTATTACCCAGTGAGATTTAAGGTATGCCAATATACCAGTTGTAAGCATGGTTATGAATAATGCTACATCAAGACCAGTCCAGCTTATATCCCAGTGAGCAGAGAGGTGATGAGTTGGCAGGGTTGCACCAAGATATACGGCCCAGGGCAGGAGTATTAGTGACAGTATTATATAGACCGATGCGGTCCAAGCCGGTATAGACAACTTTATTTTAGTTATCGCCATAATGAGTATTATTATACGTTATTTTAATAAATTTGATCATAACTATTGACATACTAATGTAAATCATTTACATTAGTATGATGATTGCCGAACGCACAACAAAATATACAGATGCTGTTAAGACTTATATGAAGTCAGCTAAACACGCAACAAACGGGCAGATCCTGGAGTATCTACACATAACTTACCCTGATTTAAGTGCAACTACGGTCCATCGTATTACTACTAGGATGCTGGAACGTGGAGATCTTTTATGTGCTCCGCCTACATCCAACAAACTATCTCGTTTCGATTTTAATCTAAAAACCCATGATCATTTTCAGTGTGTTAGTTGCGATAGGTTAAGAGATGTCGAATTACCGTCAGACCTATTTAATGTTATCCAAGAGAAACTTGGTGATTGCAAATTAAATGGAGGATTAACGGTTCAGGGTTCATGTGCTAAATGTTTAAAAAAGGAGAGTGGAGTATGAGTTATATATTAATTGTAATTGCGGTGCTTGTGGTTGTATTTGTGTTTTCTAGATTACGAGGGAATACTCCGTCTTTAGAAGCGGTGCAAACTGATTTAGATAATGGTGCATTGTTAATTGACGTTAGGTCATCGGCCGAGTTTAGTGGTGGTCATGCTAAGGGTGCCAAGAATATATCACTACAATCCATTCAATCGGGCACATTACCGTCTCAAGACAAACAAAAAACAATCTACATCTATTGTCATAGTGGCGCCCGGGCCTCTAGGGCTAGTTCAATTTTGCGCCGTAGTGGATTTAATAAGGTTGTGAATTTAGGTGGCTTAAGTAAGTGGCGCAGCATGGGTGGCGCTGTAACAAAATAAGGAGGATATATGAAAAAAATAACAGTATATAGTACTACGACATGTCCATATTGTGTGATGTTATCACGGTGGCTGAATGAGAAAAATATTAAGTTCTCAGAATATAAGGTAGATTTAAATCCAATAGCCGCTCAATCGATGGTGAATTTAAGTGGTCAAATGGGAGTACCGTTTACTACTATAGAGGGCGATGATGGATCTATCGAAAAAATATTAGGTTTTGATGTGCCAAGATTTAAAGTAGCCCTTGGCGTTAATTAATGAAAAATTTTAAAAAGGTAATTAACTGATGAAAGTTATTGTTGTTGATGTACCTGATTTAGGTAATAGAAGCTATATAGTCCATGATGGCGCTAGAGCAGTTGTTATCGATCCAAGCCGTCGAATTGATGAAATTATAAAACGGTCAAAAGGCTTGGAAATAAAAGCAATTTTTGAAACGCACATACATAACGACTATGTAACTGGTGGCTATGCCTTGGCGACCAAATTAGGAGCGTCTTATTACGTTTCGGCCGACGACCAGGTGACCTTTGAAAGGTCAGAGATTAAAGATAAACAAAAAGTATTGGTCGGTAATTTAAGCATAACTGCTCTAGCTTCGCCAGGTCATACTTTTAGTCATTTAAGTTATTTAGTCGAACAATCAGGGCAAACCCCTATGTTATTTACCGGTGGATCGCTACTTTATGGAGCGGTTGGTCGACCGGATCTGATTTCGGCTGAGGCAACTCCTAAATTAGCCAAGGCACAGTATCAGACAGCTCAAGACTTTATTAATATTTTAGATCCGGAAACAGTAATATATCCAACTCATGGTTTTGGTAGTTTTTGTGCCGCAACTCCGACTGAAGCGATTAGTGTTAGTACGCTATCGCAGCAGATTCAAACCAATCATGTATATACTTCCGGTAATTTAGAGATATTCGTAAAAGAATTAGTAGATAATCTGGACGTATATCCCTCATATTACGCCTATATGGCTCCTGAAAATCTAAAAGGTCCGAAGCAGGCGGCATTGAATTTACCCGATAAGTTGACTCGTGAAGCAGTTATGCGAGCCATTCATGACGGCTCAGCGATTATTGATATGCGGTCAAGAACTGTTTATGCCAATGAGCATTTAGTTGGTACTTACAATATTGAGCTCAGTAATGATTTCACAACATATGCAGGGTGGTTGATTGAATGGAATACTCCTCTAGTGATTATTGGTTCGAGAGCAGAAGACGTGCAAATAGCCCAGGAGCAATTATCGTTAATTGGCAGGGAAATGTTAGCCGGCTATTCAACGCCGGAAACAATTTTAACTGATGTAAAGAGTAACTCTAATTATCCGGTCAAAAACTTTGACGATTTACACCAGTTAGATGATAGTACATCCGTAGTGGTTTTAGACGTTCGGCGAAACGGTGAATGGCAAAAAGGACATATAAAAGGTGCTATGCATATTCCCTTGCATGAACTCAAAGTGAATATAGACAAACTGCCTAATGACAAACAGATATGGGTACACTGTGCGGGTGGTTTTAGGGCTAGCATTGCGACAAGTATTCTAGACAGTGCTGGTAAAAAAGTGGTCCTAATTGATGACAATTACACTAGGGCCGTGAAAGCAGGATTAACAATTTAAATTTTAAAGGAGCAAATAATGAATATAGTAGAAGATATAAAGTTAGGTAAGGCCCAATTACTTGACGTACGAACTAAAGATGAGTGGAGAGATGGACATGCAAAGGGCGCTATACATATCTCAATCAATAATCTGTTAACTGGTTATACTGGAGATTTAAACCCGGATTTACCGATATACATTTATTGTGCCTCGGGAGGTCGTGCAGGCACTGCTGAGAGCCTACTGAAGAGCCAAGGTTTTACTGCCACTAACATAGGTGGACTGTCTAGCTGGATTAATTTAGGTGGAGAAGTTACTAGATAGATTATCCATCCCTAGGGATGTTCGTAGTTAATATAGTTTAGGTTAAGGCCTATTTAGTTTTGCTTAAAAAAGGACTATTATTTAAGGTAATAATAAAGAATTACCGAGGTCTATTATTAGTAATTTTGAAGCTGGCGCAAAAGTCGATCGAGTACTGATTAATGAATTGGCGGAGCCAGCCGAGAAGTTACTCAATTATCATCTGAAAATAACTGAGAAAACTTGGTATCCACACGAGCTAGTGCCGTATGATCTAGCGACAAATTTTGACAGTGATTATGTTTGGGATGAACATGAATATCCACTGACCCAAGGGGTAAGAAGCGCCATATTGGTTAATTTACTAACTGAAGACAATCTACCATATTATAGCCATACTTTATTAAATCGCTTGGGTGGAGACCATCCATTTTCCGCCTGGACTCGACAATGGACGGCTGAAGAATGGCGGCATTCGGCGGTAATACGCGATTGGGTTTTGGCTACTCATGCAATAGATCCTGTAGAGCTGGAAAATTCCAGAATGATACAGATGAAGGGTGGAGTAGTTCCTGAACCACCTAATTTAGCAGAATTATTGATTTATACCAGTTTCCAAGAATTGGCTACTCAAGTCTCACACCGAAATACTGGGAGAATGCTAGATAAAGAAAGAGGTGGCCCAAAAATAATGGGTTACGTTGCCGGTGACGAGGGACGTCACCATGATTTCTATTTTGGTCTAGCCACTGCAGCTTTTAAGATTGATCCTTCGGCTATGGTGATAGCTAGCCTTAATCAACTAGTTGGATTTAAAATGCCTGGTACCGGCATACCGAATTTTAATAGACATTCAGTGGAAATTAGAAAAGCTGGAATTTTTGGTATAACAGAGCTCGTTGATTTAGTATTTCAACCAACCATTGATAAGCTAGGCCTGGATAAGCTTGAAGGATTAAATCCGGAAGCGGAACAGGCTCGTGACCAAATCGATAATCATATTATATTTCTACATGAACGGTCTAAGCAAAATCAGGAAAAAAATAGCTTAAGGAACGAAAAACAAATTCAGGACGTGGCTTGATTAAACTATTTTACAAATTATAAAAACTATTACGGAATATATATTTATTGTGCTACAATACTTATAGCAAGTGGTTATATAACCTCTCCGTCTTCATAGTTCGTTCTTAAAAAAACTTAATATTATCTCGGGTGAAATATTAAGCCTGCCATATTAACTAAAAAGAAAGATATTAAAATGTCAATGAAACTATATGTAGGCGGATTAGCCTATAGCGTAACCGAAAAAGAATTAGAAGATTTTTTTGCTGAACAAGGTCAAGTTGTTAGCGCGGCAGTCATTAAAGACCGAGATAGTGGTCAATCTAAGGGTTTTGGCTTCGTAGAGATGTCAGACAACACAGAAGCTCAAAACGCAATTAAGAATTTGAATGGCAAAAGCCTAAGTGGCCGAGAAATAGTTGTTAACGAAGCTCGTCCACAGGAAGATAGACGTTCTGGTGGCAATGACTTTCGTAAGTCATACTAGATAAGCTTTTTAAATCAAGACTTGTACGACGCCTTAAGAAGATCTTGAGAAGATTTGTAAAATTTAATGATAATGATAGATAAACACATCGAGATTGTTCGTTCTTCGAAAACTCGGTTCAGTTCAATGAGCCGTGATTCCGGTGATGCAATTCTTCTTGCTCTAAGAAGTAAGTATTCTAGAGTTGGCATCACTATAGTCGATAATCTTAGCGATCTCAATTCATTAGTTAAACTTAACCCAGATTTAGTTTTTTTGGGTATGAAGTTTATCAACAATGATATGGCACCTGGTGTTGAATTATCTAGGAAAATTTGGATATCGGAATATCTCGACAGATTTGGAATTACTTATACCGGATCAAACAAAATAGCTCATGAACAATCAGTCGATAAATCTTTAGCTAAAAAATGCATATTGAATGCTGGAGTAGATACCTCACCGTATTTACTAATCAACAAAGATGATTTAAATTCAGCAATTGAGATACCAAAAGATTTTACATTTCCACTATTTGTTAAACCTAATAATCGGGGAGGTGGGCTAGGTATTAATAACAAGTCTGTGGTTAATAACTTAGTTGAGTTAAAGGCCAAAGTTTATGACATTTCTTATAATTTTGGGTCAGACTCAATTATCGAGAGATATCTTACGGGACGTGAATTTAGCGTAGGGGTTTTTAATCAAACCGATAACGACTCTATATATACAATGCCTTTGGAGTTAATAACTTCTCCGGATGAATTTGGCAATCGTATATTGGGTAGTGGCGTTAAGTCGGCTAATGAAGAAAGTGCTTTATCCCTGGATGAAAGTGAGCTTAGAATTGCAATCTGTAGTTTGGCATTGAGTGCTTTTACGGCATTGGGTGGACGTGATTTCGGGAGAATAGATATTCGAATAGATGATCAGGGGACTCCACAATTCTTAGAAGCAAATCTAATACCTAGTTTAATTGAAGGATATGGCTCATTTCCCAAAGCTTGTTATTTAAATGAGAAGATAGGTTTTAGGTCGATGATATTTAAAATAGTTGAACTAGCATTCTTGCGAGATATAAAGAGCAATAATTTTGTGCCAAACAGCTTAGCTTAATTCTATCTATAGAAAGCGAGACATAGGGGCATATCGTCTGATTAATCGACTTTCACAAAGTGTCAATTATTGTTTATAAATAGTATAATTAACCGGCATGCAAAAACGAACAAAATACTATTTGATTTCAACCGTAACATTATTAGTTTGGTTAGTTATAGCTTCTGTCGGAGGTCCAACTTTCGCCAAAATTAACTCCGTAGCTAATAATAACGAAGGATCATATTTACCAAAATCGGCCCAATCAACACAAGTCCAAAATCAGATATCAAAATTTGAACAGACCAACTCGTTCCCGGCTATCATCTTTATCCAATCACCTAATAAATTTACAAATAATGATTTAAGCTACATATCTAATCTGCCAAAACAGTTTAAAGATGTCACCGGAGTTTATCTATCTAAAAATACTTTCATAGTCGGTCCAATAATTTCAGAAAATAAAATGGCGGCCGAGATAATCGTTCCAACTACAGCCACAACTAATAACAACCCAACCATTAATGGTCTGCACAATATTTTGGCCAATAATAAACCAAAATATTTATCAACATATGTAACCGGACCAGCCGGTATTATAAATGCTTTTTCCAATGCCTTTAATGGTATCAACGGGATACTGACTTATGTAGCTATTATTGCCGTTCTAGTAATTTTATTGGTTGTATATCGGTCGATATTTTTACCGATACTAGTTTTATTGAGTTCTGTTTTTGCCCTTAGTGGATCAATACTCGTAGTCTACTTTCTGGCCAAACATAACGTAATTCAGCTCAATGGCGAAGGACAGGGAATTTTATCAATTTTAGTCATAGGCGCAACAACGGACTATTCAATTCTATTTATATCAAGATTTAAAGAAAAACTTCATCAGTTTGATAATAAATTTGATGCAATCAGGCAATCACTACTGTCTACTTGGGAGCCAATTACGGCAGCTGCTCTTACCGTAATCGCCGGTCTGTTCAGTCTATTATTCTCAGAACTTAATTCGAATCGTAGTCTTGGACCGGTTGCTGCAACTGGGATAATAATGTCTTATTTCACCGCCATGACTTTCTTCCCAGCTTTATTGTTATTATTTGGTAGAAAATCGTTTTGGCCACTTAAGGTGACCTATGATGCCGAAACATCATCCAAAAACGAACCATCGAAATTTAACCTGTATTCTAATTTTTGGAATAAAATTGCTAGATTTGTTGAGAACAGATTCCGAATGATTTGGATTGTACTTGGTGTCAGCTTGTTGGCAATCATTATTATAGGCCTACCGACACTTAAGGCTAGCGGGGTATCACAGGCGCAAAATATTACCGGAAAGTCAGAAGCAATAACTGGCCAGAATCTCTTAGGTAAATATTTCCCAGCCGGTTCGGGCAATCCAATGCAGATCATAGCATCTCAATCAAGCTCCGAAGCTATCGTTAAGTCGCTTAACCAAACTAATGGCATAAGCTCGGCTACTATTCTCTCGGACAACAATCCAATTACCAAATCAAGTATACCTATAGTAGCTGATAATAAAGTTCTGATTAATGTGGTAACCAATTACCAAGGGCAGTCGCCACAAGCTGAAAGTCTAGTTAGTCAACTTCGAACATCACTCAAAGTATTTGATAAAAATGTGCTTGTCGGTGGAAATTCTGCCATCCAACTAGATACTAATAATGCAGCAAAACACGATTTAAAGATCATTATTCCAGTGGTTCTAGCTATTATTTTGGTAATCCTTATATTACTACTCAGGTCTATATTGGCCCCAGTCATTCTAATTATTTCAGTTATCATAAGCTATGCAGCAACCCTGGCAATCTCCGCTATCATTTTTAACCATGTATTTCATTTTCCGGGAGCTGACCCATCCGTGCCATTGTTTGGCTTTATATTTTTAGTAGCTCTTGGCGTTGACTATAACATTTTCTTAATGACTAGGATCAGGGAAGAGTCGCTTAAGACTTCAACTAGATATGGGATCTTAAAGGGTCTAAGTGTGACTGGAAGTGTTATAACTTCCGCCGGCATTGTATTGTCTGCAACTTTCGCTGCCCTTGGAGTCATTCCGATATTATTTTTAGCGGAACTAGCATTTATAGTTTCCTTCGGTGTCTTACTAGATACCTTGATAATTAGGTCATTATTCGTTCCAGCTATCTCTTATGATATTGGTAGAAAAATCTGGTGGCCTAATATCAAAAAATATAAATAAATTTATCTATCTGTAGACAGAGGCTCTTCGATTAAAATTATATTCTAGCCCCGTTATCACCAAGCTCCAGGATTAATATTTAATAAATAATCGTTTGCTATAATTAATATAAATGACAAACATATCAATCACTAAATTTTATGGAGCCGATTGGTGTGCCGACTGTAAACGCAGCCGTGAGTTTTTAGACACTATGGGCATTCCATATAACTATATTGATATCGATAAGGTTGCAAGTGCAGCAGATGAGGTTAGTGAAATTAATAACGGCCTTAAAAGTATTCCAACCATTGTCTTTTCAAACGGTGAAATACTTGTGGAACCAAGCAAT
The DNA here is from genome assembly GCA_021781215.1 of bacterium. Classification (GTDB taxonomy): domain Bacteria; phylum Patescibacteriota; class Saccharimonadia; order Saccharimonadales; family DATKHC01; genus JAJXXC01. The sequence goes on along the minus strand of JAJXXC010000004.1, from coordinate 110,446 downwards.
AGTCAGCTAGCTAGCATGTTTGGGCTTAAGGCGTAACACTAATAACGTGTTCTTAGTGATATAACAGCACCCCAATAACAACTAAAAGGTTGGCAATTTCCCATAAGATAAAGCTTACGATTATACTCTTTTCTCTGTGAGCTATACCATATAAAATCCATGGGAAGGTTACGATGAATATAAGAGCCCAGGTTAGCAGCGAAACGCCTGCCGCAGATTTTGTGGTGAATATACTATAAATTTGTGGCAGAACGGTAAAAGGTCCAACTATTCCAGCGACAAACGTGACCTTATCTAGCCATATTTTATACGATGTTTTATTGTGTTTTTTGTGTGCTATTGTACGTTCATGTTTATGACGCAACCCGAGATAATGCATACCTAATTTTATCACGACTATCTTTTATCAGAGCAATAGAATTCAGAAATAGACCAAAGTTTAGGTATGTTCGATTTCTGCTGCTAATTACTTAAGTCTACGATCCCAACTGGAGATTATTGCGACTGCATCAATAATTACTACCCAAGTACGTTTATCACCTTGATTTACAAAAAGTTTTTCTTGAATTAATTGCCCCTCTGGATTTTTAATAGCTGTTCCGCCGCAGCTATATGTCACTCGTCTTATCTCAGGGTGAAGTTCAATTTGACGACTATCATTTAGTCTAGGAAATGAATCGGGAGTTATTATCGGCGCCCGACTAATATTGTCTACCGAAAACAATGTTTCCCCTTGATCGTTAATTGATTTCAAGAGTCTTGCTGTATGGATTGAGTAGTGATAGATAACTCGATCATCTATTGTGTCGGGATCCACGACTTTGCCGTCTATAGTTTTATCAATCCCATGAAATATGAAAAATGCTTCATGATCATTGATCCATTCGGGAGGGGTGGTTGTCCCGATTTTATATGTTGCTCCAGGGATATCTTTCGGGAAATCTATAAAACCTACGTGATTAGCGTCATTATTTATATACTCAAATACTTGCAGGGCGTGATTCAGCCCATCGGGTCTATACATAATATGCGTTGCATCGACTGTTGTGGCATTTTTACCCTTAGTTGTTTCACCTAATGGCGTAGCTTGACTACCATTTCCAAACTTTTCAATAATGTGTAGCTTGGGGAAGGGGTGTGTCAACAACCGATCCGGAGAGTCCAGTTTTATAAAGGCTGGATATGTCTTGTTCTCCTCCGATTGCCTAACGGCGGTAACTCCAATAATAGTTTTGCCATCAATAGTTTGATGAGCTCGAGGGTCTTCAATTAAAATATCTTGTCCTTTGGGGTTCCACACCTCATCCATGGATATAATGTTATTATCCGGCCCAAGCTCGGCCATAACCAAGGAACCAAAATCTGGTTGACCCTGTTCAGCAGCTTCCTGCACCTTTCGGCCAAATAAATATTTAACCCCACCATTGTCTAGTACCGTTACGTTAAAAAGTCCTTCGCTACCTTTAACCTCATGGATCCCTAAAGTTGGTGTTTGCTCTAAGCGTCGGGCTAATTGGGGTAGCATAGGTTCCAAAATAATTTCTTGACTTGTTATTGCAGGATTGAATATTTGATCGTTTGAGATACTATCCAAAACAGTGTTCCCCAATAAGGTTACCACCTCACCTCTATCTATCTGGGCTCTAACTAACTCCTTCTGTTCAGATGCGATTCTCATTTTTTGTTTTAATTGAATCTCCTATTTAGTGACTATAGTACTATTGCTTAAAAATTCAATAGATAATCTTTTATCCAAGGTCTCGACGCCTGAAGCTTAGTAGGGCAAGTATTAAACACACACCTATGAAGATTCCAAAAAATGTAATCGAACTCCAATTAAATGTGCCTCGCAAGATGTCGGCCGATTGGTAGTAATGATACGGGAAGAGCATACTAGGAATTCGGAGCCCGTGTACGGTATTAGCGAGCGAGCCAATAATGTAACCACCAAGGGTATAAACTATAGTAATTCCGAGAGCTGAAGCTCGACCCCTACCGGTAGAGGACAGCAAAAAGGCGATGGCGCTGAAGGTTAGTACTAACATAAAACATGCTAGGCACGCCATCGCAATGTTTGTGAGTGGGATGCCCATGTTTACTACCTTAGCTAAGCCGATGGTGACTAACGAGCCAATTGTAGTTACTAAAAATATTATAAAAGCTCCCGCTAAAGCCTTTGCCAAGATAAGGCGAGGACGTGATATGGGTCGAGCAAGTAGTAGCTCTATCGTTCCCTCGGATTCCTCGCGGCCTATTAAGCTACTACCTAGGCCAACGCCCAAAATTATTAATAACAAGGGTAGCATTAAATATATTAATTGGCTATTAAGATAACCGACTGGTGAAAAAAAATCCGTGCCACCAAATAAGGCAAGTGTACTATTATTTAAACTGCCAAAACTTTTATTGAGTTGAGCGGCCTGATTATGGATGGTTGGATAAAACGATAAAGTCAGGGTTATTAAACTGACTATACCCAAGCTCCACCATAACGTACTCCAACGGCGTTGCCACAAAGTCCATTTAAAAACACTAAACATGTCTGTCCTCTCGGGGCTGATAGTAATGCATAAAGGCTTCTTCTAAATCGAGCGTACGAGTATCAATATTGGTAACGGTGTATTGAGCTAATATCGAGAATAAAGGTGCAAGCTCACCTCTGACTTGTAAGGTAACGCTATGAGGACTATTCTCGACTAGCTTCTGTACGCAAGCAAGATTTTTTAATTTACTAACAGGTAGGTTATCTTTAAAAGTTAAGTCAAAAGTCTGAGCAGCCTCTTCAGCCATTTCGGCGATATTTCGTTCGGTCACTAGCTCTCCATTACGAATAATTCCGACTCGATCACATATTTTTTGAACTTCACTCAAAATATGACTACTCATAAAAACTGCAGCTCCACGAGCTTTTGATTCGGCAATCAGTTCATAGAACACTTCTTGCATCAATGGATCTAGTCCACTACTCGGCTCATCTAAAATAAGTAGCTTAGGTTGGTGCATAAATGCTTGGATGATAGAAATCTTTTGTCGATTACCACGCGAAAGTGACCCTAGGGGTTTATTTAAAGTGGCCTGGAGACGTTTTGTGAGTTCTTGCTGGTATGTCTTGGAGGATGGTGGTTGCAGCTCGCCTAGATACTCTAAATACTGACGACCGGTCATTTTGTTATAGACTGCGCCGTCCCCGGCAAGATAACCAATTTCTTGTTTAATTTTTACAGAATCTTTAATAATATCGCGGCCTAAGATTGTTGCGCTACCGCTTGTTGGCTGAATAAAATTCATCAGCGTCCTAATTGCCGTTGATTTACCGGCGCCATTTGGTCCTAAAAAACCGTAGACTTCGCCAGGTCCAACATTAAGTGTCAGGTTCTTAAGTGCATATACATTTGCGTTTGGATATTTTTTAGAAAGTTTGGTAGTAACTAATACGCTATCCATAAGCATTACTATAAGCAAAAAATTATAGTGTAGCAAGCAGGGCTTATGATTATGCGTTAACTAGCTCCAGAAGATTATTTGTCTATGAAGTCCTGGCAGAATCGTTCAAAAACCGCATTTGTCCAGCCAAAACCAGTTTGAGAAGGGTAGAGTCCTTTTGCTGGCGGTTCTTCGGGTTGAACTACATTGTATTTTTCTAAGAAAACGCCATGTTTATTGAACCAGTCTAAGTTAGTTTTGAGCCATTTCATTGCAACTCGACGCGCATCTTCGTGGTAGCCATAACGCTGTAAACCATAAACTATCATAAAATGCAGTGGCGCCCAGCCATTTGGATAAGCCCACTGCATGTTAATTGAGTAGGGCATGAATCGACTAAATGTTGAGTTGTCGGTAGCCGATAGGCCACCCTTGTATTCAAAACGCGCCAAACTTTTTACTAGTTTCTTTGCCTGATACTCATTAGCCATACCACTCCATAACGGATAGAAACTAGCTAGTGATCCAACATGACTAAGTTTATGCTTGGTAAAATTATAGTCGTAATATAGATTATTGCCCTTGTCCCACATGAGTTCATTTATAGTATTGGCTCTTTGATCCATGGCTTTTCTCCATAGCCTCGCCTCTTGTTCATCACCAAGGGCATCAGCTGTTTTAGCAAAATCAGCCTCATATTTATAGAGCAGACTATTTAAATCAATGGGAAGATAATTTAGCGCACGGTGATTGAATCGTGGAGTCATATCCCAGCCACTTTCAGTTTCTGCTAAATCGTCTATGTGATTAATGTCGTAGTATCGCGAAAGATTCTTATATATCAACCTTTCATTTGGTTTTTTGGTACCCATCCATACGGTCCTATACTCTGCCTTAGCTATTTCAATTTTTTCCCTTAACCATTCGTTGTTAAGTTTGTAAGCGTCATAAACATCCCAAATAAAACTAGTTAATAGGGGCGGCTGAGAGTGCCCAGTTAAGTAGGTTCTAGATGCGTTGGGAATAACGTTATAGCGCTTAAATAAACTTATTAAATCCTCCAGTATACCCATAACTAATTCTTTATGGTCATCATCCAGTATTCCTTGCACCATAAAATAACTATCCCAGTAGTATAGTTCGTTGAAATCAAAACTATGACTCTTCTCATAGGCGGGTACTAAATAGGGTTTCGGTAGGCCTATCAGACTATCATTTTCTTCCGGGCTAAAACGTTCCAGCGTATTCCAGTAGTTTTTGATGTAATCTCTCGCAGCCCTAACGTTATCACTGCTTAGTGATATTTTGTCACTTTTTTTGAATCGAAATAGGTTTTTTGTCATAATTTTAATCTTTGTTCCATGTTTCTATCATACACTGAAATATCACCCGGTTGAGCATACTGTTACGAATTTTTTAGCAATACATATCATTCTTTTTTTTTGAAGAGTATAATAAAAGAATGAATAAAAATGCGATAACTGTAGTTTATGTTTTGGCCATGGTGGCTACTGTAGTTGCTGTAGATATTCTTTTCTTTAGGCATCGATTCTGGGGAAGATTAATAGCTAATATTATAATTGTTCTAGTGTATGTAGTTTTATACGTTGCGTTCATGATGCGTCGTTAATAGTGGGGAAAAATATCACGGACTAAGAGTGTAAAATCTTAGTTGATAGTTTCTGTTATGTAAACCCTTGATAAACATGCCAGTTTGAATTATTTGGCACTTTGTTCGAAATTATCTTAGACCTACTTATATCGTAATTTTGCCATCAAATTTATCTTCTACTTCATCGGCTTTTGTAGGCTGAATAGTGTCTTTAAGATGATTAGGGGGTGAATAAAGAGTATAGAGTTTTAGTTCACTATCGCCTATATTGGTAAGATTATGGTAGGTTCCTGCGGGAATGATAATCGCCCAATCATCTTTTAGCTCGTATTCGTTCTCTCCATTGTTTAATACAACTTTTGCTTTACCGCTCTCAATCCTTATAAATTGATCGAGTCCGTGAATCTCATTACCAATTTCTATTCCAGGTGACAAACTCATTAGAACAAGTTGAGTGTAGTTGGTAGTATAAATAACCCGTCGATAATCGGAATTTTCGTTGGTTAGTTCGCTTATATTATTAACAAAATATTTCATACACTCAGTGTATATTGGTTATACCGGCATGTCTGTGATCAGATAGACAGAAGTATCTATGCAGCAGTTAAACTAAGGCTCTACTGGTCTGGCCGTGTATTACTATTTTATGAGTATTCTAGTTTTAGTACCATGTCAGTAATGACTATAACGTACTCAAGGTTTTGATTGACGACGAATAGTAATCGATCCGAGAACGAGGGCTGCAATAGTAAAACAGGCTACTATAATTAAATCTTTGGTATGTATATAAGTCCAATTGGATTGAGTTGTTACTTGTTTCATGGCATCTACGCTGTAAGTTAGGGGAACAATATCGGCAAACCATTGCAGTACTTTAGTCATTTGATCTCTTGCTACAAATAGTCCACAAACGAGCAATTGGGGAAAGATGAAAGCTGGCATAAACTGAATGGCTTGAAATTCGGTCATTGCGAAAGCACTGGAGAATAAACCGAGAGCCGTCCCCAGCAGAGCAGCAAATACAGCACCGACAATAGTAGCAAAAGTACCGCCCATAACCGGTACGTGTAAGAGTCCTAGCATAACTGTGGTTGTAATTATCGCCTGGAGCAAGGCTACGGTCGAAAAGGCGATGGCGTAGCCCAGGACGAAATCGAGCTTTGATATAGGCATTGTCATAAGTCTGTCGAGCGTCCCACTTCGGCGTTCTCTCAGTGTAGCTATTGAGGTTATCAAAAACATCATAACCATAGGAAAGATTCCGAGAAGCATTGGTGCAATGGAATTGAATGACTCTGCTCTAGAGTTAAATACATATTTTAGAACAATAATTAAGACGGAGGGCACAATAAATAACAAAAACAATGTGCGTGGGTCGTGTTTAAGCTGACGTAATACTCGTCCGGCCGTACTGAATGTTTTGATCAGAGTCATGATTTCTCACTTACTAGCTTTAAAAATGCCTCTTCTACGGATTTAGTTTCTGTCTTGTGAAGTAGCTCTTTTGGGGAATCGTAAGCGATTACTTTTCCTTCACGGAGCAAAACCAATTCGTCGCATCTTCTAGCTTCGTCCATGGAGTGACTCGAGATTATGAGTGTCGTACCACTTGCAGCAATTTTGTAAAAAAGCTGCCATAGATTTTCTCTAAGAGCCGGATCGAGACCAATTGTAGGCTCGTCCAATACCATTAACTTTGGCTTACCGATAAGAGCTATCGCTAAAGACACTCTTTGCTTTTGTCCTCCAGATAAGCAACCGACCAATGTAGTCGCCTTATCAGACATATTAATAGTTTGTAGAATATCTTTCACGGTGTCGATTGTTTCACGCCTAGATTGACCAATCATTCTAGAAAAATATGTAAGATTTTCAATTACAGTCAAGTCCGTATATACCGATAATTCCTGGGTCATATACGAAACCCTACTACGAAGTTTCGGTGAACCGGACGTCAACCCAAAAACCTCTACTGATCCCTTGGGTATTGCTAGTCTGCCGACTATACATCTTATTAAAGTAGTCTTGCCCGCTCCCGATGGTCCGATAAAACCAGTAATCTTACCTTCGGGGACTTCTAGGTTGATATGCTTTAGGGCATTAACTTGACCCCCTAGAACCACAGATAGATTATTTATTTTTACTGCCGATGTCATTTAGCTAAATCATACCAAAAAAACTTGTGTACGTGGTAAAAAGTTATATATTTGAGCCGATGTAATAGGGGTGCATATAAGTTAAAGGAAGACTGCTGTCCTATTTAAAGGTAGAGGTTTTGTTATCATTACATATGCTTTGTTCCGTGAACGCTTAAATGCCATTAGCGTGTTCTAAATGTTTATGCTTGGCTGAGACCAAGGTCGGATTTTCGAACTTTGACCCTTACTATTGACTCAGAATCAATGGTGAGAGTGAAGGCTCTTCTGGCCTAATCTTAACTATTAGTTACTTTTTTAGATTTAGGCTGGCTAGTACTGACTCTGGGTTAGCAACACCTACTACCCATTCGTTATATGAATCACTTGCTAAGGTAACACGAATTGCTTTAGGTGTATCATGGTGTACTGCAACAAAGGCTTTATATCTTGGACGACGGATAACGGCTACGCTTGCATAACCAGGCGCCCTCATTCCGACCTTGAATCCTGTTTTGATGCGAGTCATCTCTAGAGCATCATCTATTACTTCGACTTTTTGAACCTCCGAAAGTGGGACACGAAGGTCGCCGTGTACTGCTTCAGCTTTTTCTACTGCTGAAAGCTTCAAAATCAATTCGTCATTTTCAATTGTGATGTCTGCCATGTATTTCTCTTTGCTAATAATACAAGTTTTATCAAATATGGGAAACCATATTAGTATGAGACAAAAGACAGCTTGGGGCTAAGAAGTTACCGTGGTTGTATATTACCAAATTGGTTGGGACCATGGTCGGATTTCAGAACTTTGACTCTTATTGTAGACCCTGTGTCGATGGCGAGTGTGAAAGCTCTGTTAGCATAAGTGTTTAAAACCAATCCGGATTTTTCATTTTGATAATCACACGCCAAGCAATGTTGATAACGACCATAATGAAGACATACTCAAGCTGAAACGCCAGTTGATGTACCTGCTTATGTAGCTTGAGTGATAGGATTGCAAATAACCCAAGTGCTAAAGCAACATATAACAGCTGAAGGAGCCATATAACTGTCGGGATACCGAGTAATTTATTGTTCTTCATCAGAAAACTCTTTTTTAGATTGCATCAGAAGAACGATACCAATAACGCCTAGAACAGGAGTCCATACTAAACTGCCCCATGGATGGGGTGGATACATAGTACAAACTGCACCGGCTACTGCCACTACCCATCTGTGCCGCTTAATAGCATAAAATCCACCGACTAACGCAATAAGACCTATGATGTCGGGAATGATCAGATTAAGGATGTGCCAGTGATTGGTAAAAGTGCCAAACGTGTGATAGTAAACAGTAAAAGTGCCGACTATTAGGCTCATAATTCCTGCTGCTGTCGGTTTCCATGTTTTTGTTTTATTCGTTGCCATATATAAATTGTAACACTAAGGCTCTTGGGTGTAGTTTTCCGCTCAGACTAAGAAGTTATTGCGATTATATATTACCAAATTGGCTGAGTATGTCGGTCTAGATTTTTTTGCATAGCATAAGATTCCAACAGTGTTATTAAAATTGTCCGTCGTCGTATTCGTCAAGAGCTTCGATGAATGGGATAGGGTGCATAGCGAACTCTGCTTCGATATCAAAGCTTTTGTAATGTTTAGGATTTTTCTTTATATCTTCTAGTTCCATCCATTTATTTCTACCACCCTCAAATTTTTCAATTAATTCACCTGATATGTGCTCGGTGTACATAATGTGAAAAATCTTATCTTCTATAATTTCTTTTGTGTTTGTGTGACGAACTCTCTCGTGATAAATTCCGCGATGCTCCCATTTACCACCAGATAATCCAGTTTCTTCAGTCATTTCACGTTCAGCAGTTTCGTAAATTGATTCACCCCAGCGAATCTTACCGCTTGGGAAACCCCAAAAACCAAAGTATGGATTTTTTAGACGTTCTTGGGCGATGTATTCTTTTTTGCCATTTTTCGTACGACAAATTATCAAAATTGTAGTACTTTTTGGTTGGCGTTCTATAGTGTTGACGTCAGTATCAAGCTTATTTGCATATTCCTTACCACGTATACTGAGCGAATAGGTGCCATTTGATTTGCTAAGATATTCAAGCTCAACTAATCGCTTAATATGGAATTTGGCATGGTCACCCTCTAGACCTGTGGCCTTTTGGAGTAATGCGAAATTTGCTTTGGGTAAGAATAAAAGTTCTCGTAAAATTTTTGTCTGTGCTTCGTGAATTTTTGCCTCGTGACTCATATTATTCTCCTAGTTTACTCCAATAGTATAGATATTAAATTTTGGAGTCTAGGGAATTGAACTTCCGTATAATTTTTAACAAGTAAAATTTCTGCGGAGTAACTAGATCTAAAAATACATTTACCATACTACATGTTTGACTTACGTTCGAATCCATGATTGCTGTGGGTGACGGTCGAGGACGTTTTACGATGTCGTGACTAGATATTTGGCTTAAGATCGAATCTCTTGTGGCTGGGAAAATGAAACTCAATTTGAACCAGTACCTAGTAATGCCGAGCATATCACATGTGCTGATGTTATGGCTGGCTTGCATAAGTTTGGGCAAATGCTAAATGACTTAATTAGCGGCAATAACGCAAGTATTATAAAATATAGGTATCAACGAGGGGTAATCTATGAGTTATAACAAAACATTAGTGTCCAGTAAACAAAAAACAATGCTAAAGAGTATCACTGATTTATTATCTGTCTTAAGTGAGATTGAAATTGGTGACGCTAGCGGTAACAATGGTGAGATTGTATTAGATGATGGCTCAGTAATGACACTAAGTTTAGCCACAGACAAAGGGCGTAACAACCTATATATTGAAAGAATATCAGTAACCAATGCAAGATTGAACCTAGATGTGGTAATAAGCAGGGCAATGCAAAACGTCTTTAGTCAAGATAAAGCCATTATCAGGCTAGTGAAGAAAAAGCCAAACAAAATAAGGCTTGTGTTAAAGAAACAGAAATAATAAAGAGCTAAGTTTATGGGTGAAGAAGTATCAGTCAATAGTAGAAGAGTACCAGATACTGAGTTCTCCAAGTTAAGGCAGAGCTTACTTATGCTCAACCTTCAGAAAGAGATGGATGAACCGGGCTATGCTGCTATTGAAAGAATAACCTTTGAGCGTAAGGTCTTTGAGAATCGGTATATATATGCTGGTGAAATTGAAAGGGTTTTGAATGAACTTAAACTAACATCCGAACTAATTGCAAACGTCAACGAAAAACTTACTACTAAACACAAGACTCATGAACCAGAAGACTTAATTAACTACTACAATGGCATATTCCTTGATCTCGTTCATCAGTTCAAAGACAAATTATTAAGACTACTAGACCTTATGTTTGCCGAGCCTCCTTTCCCGAAAGCTTATTCTGAACCAGAAAATATGAGGCTTGCTAGTTTTCTCAAAAAGAATAAAGACAAGTTAGGGGAAATAGGTGTATACGAACTGCTAAAGAAGCTGGAACAATCTGATAACCCAATAGGTGTTGTACTAAAAAGAAGAACACAGCATCATCACTTTGCAAGTAGACTAGCTCTCAATAGTGATTATCAAAAGATAAGAATGTCTAAAATTATGCTTCAACCAACACCTACTCAGCAACTAACAGAGGATGGTAAGACTAGAATGGAGAAGCTAGGTAAGGATGCCTATGATAAATTGAGATCAGAGTTAGTTAAAAAACAGCAAAAAACTATAACTGAAATTGAATATACCGTCGAAAGGATGGCCGATGCACTGATTAAGCATTTCAAAATTGAAACTAATCCAATTGAGTTAGCCAAAATTATGGTTAAGTATACTGAGTTTTTGGGTTCTATGAACATTGAGAATAAGGCGAGTAAGGACAAAATTAAGTCGCCCCTTGACCTTATGGTCTATCCAATGGTTGAGTTTGCAGAAAAAGAACTAGGCAATATTGTGGTATCGATCTATCTAGTGGGAAGTGCTGCTAGAAATGAGTTTAAGGCTCATATATCAGATATAAACTTTTATATAATTACTAATGGCTATTCAAAAACTTTTGGAGAATACCCGGTAGATGCAACCTTTATTAATGAGGCTGATCTGTTCTCAGAAATTTATAAAAAAGACCGGTTTATTATTTGGTCGGACGGGGTTTTACTTTATGGAAAAGACATTAGCTTTGATGAAAAAGAGTTCCCAAAACCCGGCACTCTACTTACCTTGCTTCTGAATAGAGAATACAAATCAAAGCTTGAGGCTATAAAGGTAGAGGTTATGGCTTTGGATAAGCCCGATGATAGAACTCTCAGGATACACAGTGTCAAGATGGCAAAGATAATAATGGACTTTGGCTTTGGAGTGGCGATGGCAAATAAACCATATTATACTGCTTCACGCAAGAAAAAAATTGAATATACAAAAATATCTTTTCCTAACCAAAATAGAACTATAATAATGGAACAAATATACGACGGTGCTGTAGTTAAACAAGATGACTTCCCCATAGTAATAGACACATTTATTGAGAGTGTCGAGAGAAGCTTTAACAAGATGCTGATCATTGAAAAAGAAGTCAATGATCAGCCTGCTAGGTAGTATAGCTTTAGCCAATACTACATCATACCAGCGAATCTTGTTACAATAAGACTATGATAAATCAGTCACAACAACTCGCGATAAACAATCCTAGTAAAAGCGTTGGACGACCCAAAGCAATAACGCCAGTGGTTGTCCGAGAACTAGTTGATTGTTTTAGGAAAGGTATGAACGTTAGTGGTGCCTGTGTCCTATCTGGTGTCAGTACTTCAACTTACTACAAGGAACTTGCTAGTAATAAAAGATTTTCGGACAAAATGACTATTGCCCAGAATGAAACCACAATCTTTGCCAACTTAGTTGTTAAGGATGCTATTGAAAAGCAACACGATGTTCAAACATCTCGTTGGTGGATTGATCGTCAAGACAAACTTGAAAGAAGTGCACAGAGAGCCAAAGAATATCGGCTCATCAAACGGCTTATCATCACTAAAACTTATCAAGAAACACAAAGCGTTAAGCTTGAAACAGACATGTTTACAAAATAGGGAATTTATATTCCTTCAAATAAGTTAGCTACAGTTACTTTCAGGCTTTTGGCTATCTTATTCAACGTTCCAAGTCGTGCCCAACGCTTGCCAGTTTCAATATAGGCGATAGCAACAACACTCATATTTATATGTTCAGCTAGCTGTTGTTGTGTAACACCACGACTTTTACGAACCTCAGAAATTCGTTTACCAAAGGCTTTCATCAACTTTTGTTCTTGTGCATTGCTCATACACTTAGGGTAAGAATTATAAACAGATAGTTACATAAACTAGTTGTTTATTTTTGTTATTTAATGTGCTATCTTTACAGATATAAGTTAAGCTAGGAGTTTACAAATGAGCAGTAAGGAAAAAAGTTTTTTTAGACGTCATAAAGTGTCGAGTATAATTGGTGTGATAGTGGCCTTAATAATTATTGGTTCAATTTCTGCTGGTGGTAACAAAACCACCGTAACTACAACTGCAAGCAAGGCTGGTACGAGTTCAAGTAGCAATAAACCTAGTTCTAGTCCATTAAATTCAACGGCTCACGTTGGCTCAACGGTAGATGTCGGTGGAAGCAAAGGCTTAGCAGTAACGCTAAATCAGGTGATTGACCCTGCAAGCGGAGTTGACCAGTATACTACTGCTGATGCTGGGAAAAGGTTTGTCGCAGTAGATGTAAAAATTGTTAATAATGGCACAGCTGCGTTTAATGATGACGCTAACAGTGACGTCACCCTAATAGGAACAGACAACCAAAGTTATACAGCTGACTTTAGTAGTGTGTCTGAATGTACTAATTTCAATAGTGGACAGTACACATTAGCTCCCGGCGAAAGCACTACTGGATGTGTAGTATTTCAAGTTCCTGATGCCGTCAAGGCCGCTAAGATACAATTCCAAACCCAAAGTGGTTTGTTGCAAAGCACTGGCGAGTGGCTAGTTCCCTGATATATAATCCAAGGTTGCCTAGCCTAGTCCATAACGTGACTATACTAACTGCCTATCTTACACCTCAACGTGGGGTAAAATGTATATATGAAGAAAGGCAAGTATTACGAGGAGAAGACAGCCGAGCTAGTTTAGAAGTTCAACCCACAGGCTCAGGTGTTGCAAGGCATGCACATTACTGACAAGCTCTCAAAGATAAGTCGTGATGAAGTAGATGTACTGTCGGCGTATCATTGGGTTGCGTGAAGTCTGGTGTGCCTCGCTCGGTCTTTTATACTGAGATGAAAAAATGTGGAGTTTCGAGACAAAACAACCGCCACTCAAGACACAATTACAAACCGAGCTACGAGCATAATTGAGCACTACATTGGGGAGATATAAATGTAGCCATGTGGTGGCAAGACCGTCAAGATAGACAAAAGCGTAACGCACAGAGAGCTAAAGAGTTTAGGTTTGTTAAGAAGCTAATAGTTACTAAAGCAAAAACCTATCAAGAAACAGAAGCTATTGAGCTTGAGATTGATACCTCGACAGATTAAATATCTTATATTGCGGTATCTACGACCTCACCTTCGATAGCTTCAGTTCCTGCTGCTTTATTACTATCCACTTTATCTTTATTACGGTTAATGTACAGGAACTGTTGAGCTACCTGAAACTTGTAATCTTTAGTTTTATCAAACCGACTATCGCTGAACCCACCCTCGTTTACTTCCTTACCGTATAGCGTCATTAACGGTTTAATAAAAACTTCAGGGTCAACAACTTTGGCTACTTGATCATAGGCTTCTCTCCTGAACTCAGATCGAGTTTTTATGCCTGTACCTATCTCCCAAGCATCACCTACATAAGTCATCAAAAAGTCTACAGCTCTTTCAGGATTGTTCTTAAAGCTTTTAGCAAAATAGTTGTTTATGTCGGACTTATTACCCCACTTTTGCCAAATCCACATCAAGAAAGGTACATCTTGCGTTAAGTCAGTTTGGATATATTTCGTATTGGTATAAGTCTTAATTCTATTAGCAATCAGCTTGCCTAAATTGTCGAGTTCATCAAGTGTAATTAACGGCTCAAAGTCTTCTTGAGTAGTTTTGTCTTTCTCGGTGTTTACTCTAATCCAATTAAAAAGTTGAGCAGCATAATCAATTGGGCTGCTTTTTATGTACTTTTCTAGTGTCTTATATGGATTTTGTATGTTGCGAGTTAGTCTTATCGCTAGAATAGCCGATTGTACATATGGTGAATACATATCACCCACCAAAGCCTGTCTTTGTCTCGATAAGCTAAAGCCAACATTAACCATAACCTGAGAAAGCTTTTTACTGACAGTCTCAGTGAGATCGTCTTCTTTTCTTCTTAGTTTAGACAGCAATAACGCCTGATCGCTATTTTTACTCATATCCTTAAAAGCTTTTTCGGCTATAGGTATAGTTGTTTTTGGTGAGCTAAGAGTTAATAAGAAGCTATCTATTTTAGCGTCTGCCACATCACCTACTGGTATGTCATAAGCAAAAAAGCGATTAAAGTATTTCTCTGAGCAAACTCTTTTTTCGTCTTCCCAGATTTTTAGAAAATCACCAGAATATGATGACCCACCTAAAGCCCATTCAAAACTAGGGAATAATTCACGAATAAGCATGGCTTCCATAGCAAACGGCTTGTCAGTTCCAAATACAGCCTTTCTGGCTGCAGCTTTCTCGTTCTCGATTTCTCTATCGCCATGCATCCCATTCAAAAGTAATAGTTTATTGGAAGCAATACTTTCATAAAGGTCAGGGTAGAAGTTACGAATTAAATCAATTAAGGCAGTATCAGTAAAGCAAGTTTCAATACCTAGACTTTCTGTAGAGAAGTCAACAGTGTTTAGATAACGTACCACCTTTCTGGGAGTATCAAATAACTTGTCTGCATCTCGAGCGAAGAAAACAGACTGGAAGCGAGACATATCTTTCTCTGTTATATCTAGTTTGTTTTGTGAGATGATTCTATCAAGGTCGTCTGTAAGAAATCTATTTAGTAATAACTGGTCAACGCTAGGCACGAAAAGAGGTAGCTGGACTATTTTATCGATAAAGCTACCGCCAAAACTTGGACTATTTGGATACCTTTCTGATAAGGCTTCGGCTACCACAACACGGTCAAATGATAGTAAATAAGAAACGTTTTTGAAGTGGGCTACGTTTTTGACTAGCTTAAACACCTGATGCACTTCATCTTTGTCTAGCCTATCTATATCATCTATTACTACGACAACTCTTTTGCCAGACGAAGCCAGAATTGTATTGACCTTAACTCTGATAGCGTTAATATCTTCCGTTTTATTTAAGGCAGAGCCAAATACGCTAATGACCTGACCGATTATTTTTGCTAAAGATTTTACTTGTGGCTGTAACATTCCTACTGCACTACCAATAGGGTCTGTAAGTTGACCATATTTTTGTATAGCTTCACCTACTTCTTGACCCCTTGTTTTTAATTTTTTGTGAAGTTTTACAGCTAATGAATTAAAAAAAGCCATATGCAGACTTTCTACTGATGAGAAAATCCAGGGATTGAACTCAACAATAATTACATCATTTTCGTACTTACTATTTAGATATTCTTTGGCAATGTTGATTATTGATGTTTTACCGCTTCCCCAGGTACCATATAAGCCAACCGTCATGGACTGATTATTTGGCACTTTTATCAACGCATCCGCTAGGGTGTGAGAAAAGTTTTCTCTTCCAAATCTATCTTCTTTGAGTGAGACAATCGGTTCATCAGAGTTTTTCTTAAAATTGCTCATATGTATTTAATTTTACACCTGATCTACCTTATAGAGTATTGCTAATGCTAGACAAACTAAACTTGTAAGCTAAGTAGTTCAATTGCAAGAGTTCAAAAGTATGTGTATACCTTTAGAAATTTGCTAAAATAAAGCAGTATAGTAATACTAGTAGCAATAAATGAACCCTGACATTAACAACACAACAAGTCAGCCCCAAACAGCCTATAAATACGTTATATACGCTCGTAAGAGTACTGAAGGATTGGAGCGACAATACAGATCGATAAACGACCAAATAGACGACTGTATGTTATTGGTTAAGCGAGATTGCTTAAAGTTAGTCGGTAAGCCAATCGAAGAACGTAAATCGGCAAAAATAGCCAAAAAACGACCAGAGTTCAGAAATCTTATTAAACGCGTTAAAAGCGGTGAGATTGACGGAATTATTTCATGGCATCCTGACCGACTGGCTCGTAATATGGTTGAAGCCAGCATTATCTTAGATATGATAAACAATGGTCAGTTGAAAGACTTAAGATTTTTCTCATTGCCATTTTCGAATGACCCTGCTGGCCGAATGATGTTAGGTTTAATGTTTGTGCTGGCAACTCATTATTCTGATGAATTATCGCAAAAAGCTACAAGAGGGGTAAGAAAAAAGTTTGGAGAAGGCGGTTTAGGAGGTTACCCAAGATTAGGATATATTCAAGAAAATGGTTACTACAAACCAGATACAGAAAACAACAACTTTGGGCTTATACAAGAAGCATGGCAAATGAGAGCCAGAGGAGCTAAACACGACGAAATTATTGAATATCTAAATACAAACAACTTTTCTCAAATCATAAAAGCTGAACGAAAGATTAGAATAATAAAAACCAATGACTTGACTAGAATGTTTAGTGGCAAACATAGCAGTTTTTATTACGGCATAGCAGTTCAGGCAGACGGTACGGCAGATTTGCGTGAACTACTACCTGATTTTGTGCCATTAACTGATGAAGCTACTTATGCAAAAGTTCAAGAGGTAAACTATAAGCGAAAACGTGGGAGTGGCAAAAAGTTAGAGTATTTCTTGCCGTTTAGAGACATCTTGTTTTGTGAGACTTGCCACGATAAACGGCCACTGATTGTCTATCGCTCTAAGAGTAGAAGCGGCAAGTATTATGTTTATACAAAATGCAAAAATACTGACTGCCCTCGTAAGCCCAAAGACGTTAGGGCAATCGTGGTGTCTGATGCAGCCAGTAAAGTTCTTAAAGAAGTCTCGTCTAAACTCACAGGAAAGGTATATAAGAAATATTTGGCTGAAAATAAGGAGTTATCAGCTAGTCGCAAACAAGCTCTTAGGGGTGAGAATATAAGCTTGCAAGCCTATATAACAAGGTTGAGAACCGACAATAAAGATTTTGGTAAGCAATTACTGGTAATAAGAGATACAAAAATGAAAGAAGAAATACAGATCTCTATATCTGAAAATATGCGAACAATAACAAGCCAAACAGCTAAGATTGAAGATAACAATCTAAAGCTAGAAAAAGTGTCAATACAAGCTTTCACGACAGAAGAGTTTAATACACTGGTTCAAACTATGGCTAAAAGGTTCAACAATGGAACAATGGTTCAACGAGACATAATTATACGCAATGTGTTTTTGAACCTACATTTTGATGGAATAAAAATAGTTGATTACTCCTTAGCAGAGCCATTCTATACCTTGTTGAAAGACGAAAAATTATCTCTTGGCTGGGAGTGAGGGATTCGAACCCCCGATCCTGGGACCAGAACCCAGTGCCTTACCGCTTGGCCAACTCCCAACAGTAACTACTGATTATATCTTGTTATATTTTATTAAGAAATATAAAAAGTGGAATTATTAAAATGTTAATGCTAGAATAACCGTATTGTCACTAATTAATGACACGTACGTTTAATTTAAAATTTAAATATAAAGAGTGCGAATAGAGACCTAGCTCGATGACACGCCAGCAACCTGCAATTAGTGTAAGGTGCTAAATCTAGCCCAATTAGTCTAACTAATGGGGAAGATATTTTGCATTGAATTGCAGTCCTTTCTCGTTAGTTAGCTAAAAAACTAATCATAGAAAGGATTTTTTAATGTCAAAAAATATATCATATTTCGCCAGTGAATCTGTTTGTGCCGGTCATCCGGATAAGGTTTGTGATGGGATTAGCGATGCCATCCTTGATGCAGTTCTAGCCGAAGATCCAAACGGAAGAGTTGCCGTCGAGGCTCTGGTTGCAGACAACCACATTGTTTTAGCGGGTGAGGTTACCACTACTGCTAAAATTAATTTTGAAGAAATTGCCAGAAATAAAATTAAACAACTCGGTTATATAAATAATGACTGGGGTTTTAGCTACGAATCAAAGCTCGATAATTTTATCCATCAACAGTCTCCTGAAATTGCAGTCGGAGTTGACGCTGAAGGAGCAGGTGATCAGGGAATGATGTTTGGCTTCGCTTGTGATGAGACTAAGGAACTAATGCCAACTCCAATAACAATTGCACACAGATTAACTAAAAAGATAGATTCAGTAAGAGAGTCTGGCGAGTTGTCATTCTTGCGTCCTGATGGTAAGGCTCAGGTAGTCATTGCTTACGAGGACGATAAACCGAAATTTGTGTCTCATGTAACTATTGCGGTTCCTCATAGCGAAGAGGTAACTTCAGAACAAATATTTGAGGACGTATATACCAAAATTATTAGCCCAATATTAGCTGAGTTTAATTATAGCGTTAACAGAGACCGGGTGATTGTAAATGGAACTGGCATTTGGAATATTCCTGGCCCGAGTTCTGATTGTGGGTTAACTGGTAGAAAGATTGTAGTTGATAGTTATGGAGGCTTTGCTCGGGTTGGAGGTGGTGCCTTTAGTGGTAAGGATCCTAGCAAAGTTGATCGGTCTGGTGCTTATGCCGCTAGATATATTGCTAAAAATATAGTTGCTTCAAAATTAGCGTCAAAAGTCGAAGTAGGACTTGCTTACTATATAGGTGCTAAGAGCCCTGTAATGTTAAACATTGATACTTTTGGAACTGAGCTAACATCACTTGAGTCGATATATAAATTTGTTGATGATCTTATAGATCCGTCTGTAAGTGGAATAATTAAACAATTGGATTTGAGAAAACCGATATATTCGGATACTTCAGCGTATGGTCATTTCGGTAAAAGCCAACTCCCGTGGGAGAAAATAGCTAGTCCTAAATAGCCATCACTAACTGCGGGAAACTGTTATAATACTACTTATGATTGGGGCTTTAATAGTTTTGGGGATCGTAGTAGTCGGCTTAGTTATCTATATTCTATTGTCTAAAAAATCTGTCGGAACTACCGATAATGCGCTACTCATAAAAGAAGATTTAAGCCAATTAAATCAGACCATCAATTTACTTAAAGAGGGCTTGCAAAATCAGCTAACCGACAGATTGGATAAGAATGAAGCGTCGATGAAGGACTCGATGTATAAACAGTTTTCTGCTAGTTCGAAATTAATTACTGAAGTCACCGAAAAACTTACTAAATTAGATGAGACTAATAAAAGAGTGGTTGATGTAGCCTCAGAACTTAAAACTTTGCAAAATGTACTACAAAATCCGAAACAGCGAGGTGTACTCGGTGAATATTATTTAGAAACCCTACTTCAAAATGTACTGCCACCAGATAGATTTAAGATGCAATATAAGTTTAAGGACGGCGAAACGGTTGATGCTGTCATATTATTAGAAAAAAATAAAATATTGCCCATTGATTCAAAGTTTTCATTAGAGAATTACAATCGACTGATTAACGAATCTGATAAGACTCAAAAAGACGCTTGGATTAAATTATTTAAAGCTGACCTAAAGTCTCGGATTGATGAAACTGCGAAATATATTAGACCATCTGAGAAAACAATGGACTTCGCTTTTATGTTTATTCCAAGTGAGGCAATATATTATGAGCTATTAATTACCAAAGTGGGTTCTACGGGTACTAGCTCACGGGACTTAATCGAATATGCCTTCAGAGATAAGCACGTAATTATTGTTAGCCCAACTAGCTTTATGGCTTATCTACAAACTGTGATGCAGGGGCTTAGATCTTTGCAAATTGAAGAACAGGCAAAAGATATCTACGTGCGAGTCGGACAGCTGGGTAAACATATCTCAGGGTTTGAGCAATATATGCAAAAACTCGGTAATAGCTTGGGCGCTACGGTGAATCACTATAATCACGCACATAGCGAGCTTAAAAAGGTCGATAAAAACATTATTAAGATTACTAGTTCAAAACCAGTAGTTGATCCATTGCTATTAGATAAACCAGATTAGGAGTAATACTAATCTTTTTTAGTCATGTCTAGGCAAAGAGCTGCTGTCCATGAAAAATTTTCAATACCTTGGCCGTGGCCATTATTAGGATTGTAGTATTCAAATATTCCGCCATTTTCAACCATCTCAAGAGTTGTCTCTTTTAGGGCTTCATAATGGTCTAGATATTTAGATCTTTTCAGACCGTCAATGATAAACCAATTTGTATTTATCCATGACGGTCCTTGCCAGTATTCGGTTTCTTTAAACCACGGAGAATTTAGCGGCACTGAGGGCACTGGGAAATTACTGGCATACAAATCTTTGTTTTCTAGGCTCTCAACGATAATTTTTAATTTAGATTTATCTAAATTGCCAGCATATAGCGGCATAAGTGAGGCAATTGAAGGCTCTTTTATTAGATTGCCGGTAAAATAATCTCTTGAAAAATACTGTGATTTATAGGGATCCCATAATGTTTCAAGAGCTTTTTCTGTTTTAGTAAATTTTTCTATTAATTTTTCGTCGAGATCATATTTAATAAATTTAGCCATCTCAATAACATGGGCGTTGGCTCGGTTTAATATGCAATTAAAAGTTAAGTCTTCGACTGCAAATGATTTCTTGGATAGAATTTTCTTTATTTTGTAAGAATTCTTTTTAATTCTACTTCTAAGCAGATTCAAGATGATTAAGTCAGAAGTTGTAGCTCTTTGATCTTTGGGTATATGTTTAGTATCGGCTCTAAAACTATCCAATATCCTTATAACGCCTAATGCGATTAATATTTTTAACCAAATTGGGGTATAGTTTTTTTCTTTTAAAGCCTTTAGTAGTGGTGGACTGTTATCTAAGCCCGATTCCCATGGGTGAATGATAATCGCTAGGCCACTATTGGACGGATCACGTTCACGATAAATCCATTCGTGATAGTCAATTAGTTTAGGCAGCATTAACTTGTACCACGACAGGCGTTCAGACTTAGGAAGTTTTTTGCCAATTCTAATAATAGCTTCAGCTACGATTGGTGGTTGAGTGATACCACTGGTTGGAATTGATGGTGATTTTGGATTTCTCCAACTAGCCCAGAATTCCCGGTCATCATTATGGGTTTCCTTAGCCCTGAATATCATGTGAGGTAGCATACCGTCTGACCATTGGCCTTCAAAGATTGAGATAACTTCTTGTTTAGCTCGGTCGATGTTTGTGTTGGCTAGGCCTATGGCTACAAAACTACTATCCCAAAGCCATTGATGCGGATATATCTCTTTAGACGGAACTGTATATTTACCGAAATCGTTTTCTTTTAGAACCGTCTCGCAGTCTTCGATTAATTTAAAATAATAGTCCATAATTGTACTTATATATTAACAGTAATTATATAATTTTAATGCTTAAGTTAATACCGTCGTTAATTTTAATAACTTGAGATGTTATACTTCATATATTAATTATGAATATTGACGTAGAAAATATATCAGAAGTTCTTTTGAGTAGGTTTGATGGCCTTGATAACAAAGCTGATATTTTAAAATCTAGGGAACTAAAAACTTTATATAGCATCATACCCTCACTACCTGAAGCTGAGCGAGCTATATTTGGCAAGAAGGTTAATGAACTTACCCTTAAACTAAAAGAGTTAGTTGAAAAGCATCAACAAAAACTTGAAGTACCTGAACCAATTGATATTACTGCACCGTTTGATATTAATCAGAATTTGACCAATGCCAATCAGCTTTTAACATCTGATAATGGTAGTCAACATCCGCTAATGAGAGAGCTAGATATAGTCTTGGATATTTTTTATAGAATGGGTTTTTCTGCAATTGAATCTCGGATTATAGATGATGATTTTCATATGTTTGGATCTTTAAACTTTCCAGAAGGTCACCCCGCCAGAGATGATTACGATACTTTTATGACTAAAGATAAATTGATTGCTCCGGCTCATACTTCATCAATGCAAAACCGAGTTATCCAACAAAATAAATCCGAGTTGGAGCATGGAAAGGCGATAGCCTGTGTAATACCTGGTGTAGTTTTTAGAAACGAAGATGTAGATTCCAGGCATGATCATACTTTTTATCAGGTCGAGGGAGTATATGTAGGCAAAAACATAAATGCTGGCAATTTAATGGCGACGCTTAGAACTTTTCTTGAAGAGTATTTCGGCCGTCAGCTAGATATTAAATCACAGCCATTCTACTTTCCTTTTACTGAACCAAGCTTTGAGTTTGCATTGTCCTGTCCATTTTGTGATAAGAAAGGCTGTTCGGTCTGTAGCTATTCTGGATTCATAGAGTTACTCGGCTGCGGCATGATTCACCCCAATGTATTAACTCAGGCTGAAATTGATCCAGATGTATATTCTGGTTTTGCTTTTGGTTTTGGCCTAGATAGATTAGTCATGATGAAATATGACATTGAAGATGTTCGTAATTTGAAATCATCAAAACTTGAATTTTTGAGGCAATTTTCATGAAAGTAAGTCTTAACTTAGTTAAAAAATTTACTAAAGTCTCTGTGCCGACCTTGGAATTAATTGATTTGATTGGTAGTAAATTAGGTGCCATAGAAGAGGTTATTGATCTCGGACAAAGATATCAGGGTGCTTTGATCGTTAGGGTTGTTGAATCTGATCGACACCCTAATGCCGATAAACTATCTGTCTGTAAAATTGATGACGGGCAAGTTACTAAAAATATCGAGCGAGATGAGCATGGTTTAATTCAAGTTGTTTGTGGCGCCCCAAATGTTAGGAAAGATATGCTAGCTGTTTGGTTAAAACCTGGTTCAATCGTTCCCAGTACTTTTGGCAAGGACTCACTGATCCTTGAACCAAAAGAACTTAGGGGTATTGTCAGCCAGGGTATGTTAGCCAGCAGTAAAGAGCTGGGTTTGAGCGACGAGCATCACGGGATACTTGAATTAGATAAACCGGCTAAAATTGGACAAGAATTTGCAGAAGTTTATGAACTCAATGACGTAATCATCGACATTGAGAATAAGATGTTAACTCATCGACCAGATTGTTTTGGTGTACTTGGTATTGCTAGAGAAATAGCTGGCATAACTGGAGAACAATTTAAATCTCCAGATTGGTATACGTCTGAATATCAAGAGCCAATCGATTTTCAGACCAATAATCTTATACAGGTTGAAAATAAAATACCCGAATTAGTGGCAGAGTTTTTAGTACAGATAATCAGTGGAATAGAAATAAAGCCTAGTGATGTACAGACTCAATCATTCTTAAGCCGATCGGGAATCAGGCCAATTAATAACGTAGTGGATCAAACTAATTTCTATATGTTGATTACTGGCCAGCCGCTACATGCCTATGATTACGATAAGCTAAAATCTATTGAATCATCAGTTGATGCCCCTAAAATTGTTATTAGAAAACCTAATCCCGATGAACAAGTTGATTTATTGAATGGCAAGCGAGTTACTCCTAGCCAGGCTACTATCCTAATTACTACAGGTTCTAAGGCCATTGGTTTAGGTGGTGTTATGGGTGGTTCGAGCACTGAAATTGATAACTCTACCAAGAATATCGTACTTGAATGCGCAACTTTTGATATGTACACAATTCGACGAACATCGATGGAGAACGGAATTTTTAGTGAAGCAGTAACTAGATTTAATAAGGGACAATCGAGCCTACAGAATATTCATATATTGCCAATAGTTAGCCAGGCTATTGTTGGTGTTGCTGGTGGTCAAATTGAGGGTAGTGTATTGACTGCTAATAAAAATCCAAGCAAACAAACATCTTTTCCGGTGGAAGTGAAAGCAGTTAACAATTTACTAGGACTAGATATTGAGATGGATGAAATGATCAAACTGTTAACCAATGTTGAGATAGATGTTTCGGGCGACAATGATCAAATGATGATTAAGCCACCATTTTGGAGAACAGATTTAGAGATTAGGGAAGACGTAATTGAAGAAGTTGGCAGGCTATATGGTTATGATAGGCTTAGGCAAATTCTTCCGGTAAGATCATCAAAACCAGTAGCTAAAAATAAGCTATTTGAATTTAGGCAGAAGATTAGGGAGTTGATGCTACGGGCTGGAGCTAATGAAGCTGTGACTTATAACTTTGTGCATGGAAATCTAATCGAGAATGTCAATCAAAATCCAGACCTAGCCTATAAGCTATCCAATGCGCTCAGTCCGGATATTCAATATTATCGACTTAGTTTAGCACCTAGCCTTCTGGAAAAGATTCACTCAAACGTTAAGACTGGTTATTCTAAGTTTGTATTATATGAAATGTCTAAAATAGTAGAGAACAGTTTTAAGGATCATAAAGAACCAACTCTTCCAGAGGAACAATATAGAATAGCTATGGTGCTGACCGATAATACCCTGGCCTCATCGGCAGCCTACTATCAGGCAAAAACTTATCTAGGCTATTTGATGACTCAGCTAGGCATAGAAATAAAATTAATGTCATACGACCAGCAGCATATAGATGCTAAATTCGTTCAAACATCAAAGATTTTTGAGCCAATACGATCGGGCCTTATCTACGTCGGAGATGTTTTCTTAGGAATTATTGGTGAGCCCACCCAGTCGATAAAAAAAATCATGAAGTTGCCAGATTTCGTATCAATAATCGAGCTCGATCTAGCCAAGCTTTTAGAAGTATCGAATGGACAAATCTATAGCCAATTATCACATTATCCTAAGATTGAGCAAGACGTCTGTTTCAGGGTTCCAACAACTACTAAATACTCAGATTTATATAATATGACCAAAAAATTAATTGCTGAATCTTTCGAAGACGCTTATTTTAACTTAAGCCCAGTTGATATATTCCAGGGTGAATCCTCAGAATATAAACAGATTACCCTAAGAGTCTCTTTAAACTCCTATTCTAAGACTCTAAAGAGCTCTGATTTAAGGAGTCTGATGAGTAATCTTAAGGCTCGAACCATAGAAGATTTTTCTGGCGATATCATATAATCTTGCTTTGCAAATTTAGCGATTATTTATATAATGATTGATGAATTGAGTTATTAAAGAGGGGAAAATAAAAATGGCTAAAACTAGTCTTAGGGACCGAAGTTTTGCGCTAATTATGGCAGGCTTATTCCTGTTTACTGCGCTAGCTACCAGTGGAGTAGTGATTTGGTCAATGATCAATTCTAATAATAGTAATAAGGCTGTGCCTTGTAAGGAGACGAGCGTGAATACAAAGAAATTAGCGGGTACCTGTTTATCGGGTTTTACCCCAGTAAATAATAACGTTACAAGCTTACAAATAACCGATCTTAAGGTCGGTACCGGAGCAGTAGCTACGGCATCATCGACGGTCAGTGTGATTTATACTGGCGCAGTAGCTGATACCGGCATAATCTTTCAGAGTTCACTAGATAATGGACCTCAGCCGATTACCCTAGCCTTAAATCAGGTAATTTTAGGTTGGCAGCAAGGCATACCTGGCATGAAAGTTGGTGGTGAGAGACGATTGCTTATTCCTGCCGCTGAAGCTTACGGCGCCAACCCTCCGTCTGGATCTGGTATACCAGCTAACGCAGCCCTAGTCTTTGATGTGACTTTATTGGCCGTGAAGTGATAAACACAACATATGGTGTATTGCATAAATATTAACCGCTATATATAATTTTAAATAACAAACAAGATACAAAAAAAGGAGCAAAGAATGGTCAAGAATATAACTATTTTTACTACAAATACCTGTGCATACTGCAAAATGGTCAAACAATTCTTAACTAATAAAGGCTTTAGCTATGATGAGGTTAATCTAGACAATGAACCCGAAAAACAAAAAGAAGCTTTTGAACTTAGCGGTCAGCTGACTGT
The DNA here is from genome assembly GCA_021781215.1 of bacterium. Lineage (GTDB taxonomy): Bacteria > Patescibacteriota > Saccharimonadia > Saccharimonadales > DATKHC01 > JAJXXC01. The sequence goes on along the minus strand of JAJXXC010000004.1, from coordinate 84,333 downwards.
TCCAATAACATTGATTACCAAATCCGATGATTCTAAACAGGTAGTGGTTGGCTATAATCTGGCTCAATTAGTCCCAGCCATTTCTTAAAACTAGGGGAGATATTTAAATGACTAAAAAAATAATTGACTTTGTTGCTATTGGCGCAGGACCAGCTGCATTGTCGGCTGCTATTTATACCACAAGAGAAGACATCGAAACTGTATTGTATGAAAAAGGCGTCATTGGTGGGCTTGCTGCAGTAACTGATGTTATTGATAATTATCCGGGTTTTGCTGATGGAATTAGCGGGTTAGAATTAGCCGATAATCTAAGAAAGCATGCTGAGCGCTTTGGTACTGAAATTAGACTCGGGGAAGTATCTTCTATCATACCCGAAGACGGTCTATTAAAATTAGTCACAACAGATGGTGATATCTACGCCAAATCAGTTCTCTTGGCTACCGGTTGTGACTATAAGAAACTAGGGATTAAAGGCGAGGTAGAATATTTATCAAGAGGAGTCCACTACTGCGCAACTTGTGACGGAGCATTTTACCGAGATAAAAAACTAGTTGTTATTGGCGGCGGCAATTCAGCGGCTCAAGAATCACTATTCTTAACCAGATTTGCTAGCAGTATAGATATTTTAGTTAGGGGCGATAAACTAAAGGCCTCAGAAATTTTAATTGAAGAGTTAAAGAAAAACCCTAAGATAAAAATTCATTTCAACGTAACTCCAAATGAAATAGTCGGTGAGAATAATAAAGTTACTAAGGTAGCGGCGACAAATACGGTAACCAATGAACCGGTAGACTATATTACCGATGGCGTCTTTATTTTTATAGGTCTAAATCCAAATACTGGATTTTTAAAGAATAGCCCGGTTGCCTTGAACGAGGTTGGCCAAATTATTACCGACGATGATCTTAAAACAAATATAGACGGTATCTTTGCTGCCGGTGATGTCCGCCAGGCTGCAACTATGCAAATTGCCAGTGCGGTTGGTGAGGGAGCTAAGGCTGCGCTTGAGATTCGTGAATATCTAAATAGCTTAGCTAGGAAATAGGTTTACAGACTCTATTTCTTAACTATTTAGAGTGTTATTGATACAATATATTAAGTAAAATAAAGGAGAAGCTATTTTGGATTTTGATAAACTTTTTGGTTTTGGTGAAGATGGTAAATATATTTATACCGTTGTTGAAATTCCTAAGAATTCTTCGCATAAAATTGAATTCGATAGAGACAAGAAAGCCTTTGTTCTAGATAGGGTTGAGCCCTCAATATTTAAAAAACCAGTTAATTATGGTTTTATACCAGCTACTACGGATGAAGATAATGACCCGTTAGATACCTTACTGATTTCCGATGAGCCAATTGGGACTGGGATAGTAGTTAAGTCTAGGGTTATAGGGGTATTGGATTTTGTCGATGGTGATGAGAATGATTATAAAATAATTTGTGTTCCAGAAGATGATCGACATTCCGGAAAGCATATCAACAACTTGGGTGATTTGACTGAGCAATGGAAACAACAAATAGAATATCACTTTAATCACTATAAAGATCTAAAGCAAGTTGGAACAACCAATGTTAAGGGTTGGGGTGACGCTAATGCTGCCTGGAAAATTATTCGTGGCTGTGTAGAAAAATACAAAACCGAGTCTTAAAAAACCTGCAGTCACTTTTCCTGTATTGCCATAAAGCTCGTGCTTCTCTACAATAATAGGTAATAAATATTCTAGGGAGGGACAATGAAAACACGGATTGCGATAAATGGTTTTGGCCGAATTGGAAGAAATGCATTCAAAATAGCATTTGATAGAGACGATTTAGAAATTGTTGCTATAAATGACCTAACTGACACAAAAACTTTAGCTCATTTATTGATGCATGATACTAATTATGGTCTATATAAAAATAAGGTTGGTTTCAGTGATGATAGTCTGATTATTAACGATCAGAATATAAAAGTCCTAGCTCAAAAAGACCCATTAACACTGCCATGGAAAGATTTGGCTGTTGATGTAGTAATTGAATGTACTGGTTTTTTTGTTGATCCAGCTAAAGCTCAGGCTCATATTACTGCTGGTGCTAAGAGAGTTGTTTTATCAGCTCCCGCTAAAGGCGAAGGTGCTACCACCATAGTTTTAGGTGTTAATGAAGATAAGCTGAATAGCGCGCAAGACATTATTAGTAATGCTTCGTGTACAACAAATTGTATTACCCCAGTAGCTGCGGTAATTGAAGGTGCATTCGGTATCGAAAAAGCCATGATGACCACCGTTCATAGCTATACATCCAGCCAAAGATTACAAGACGCACCTGCCAAAGATTTACGTGAGGCCAGAAGCGCGGCTGAAAATATAGTTCCAACGACAACCGGCGCATCTATTGCGGCAGCTAAAGCCTTGCCTAGTTTAGAAGGTATATTTGGGGGTATGTCGGTCAGGGTACCTACTCCAGTAGTATCGCTAAGTGATTTTGTAATTATTACCAAGAAACCAGTTACGGTTGAGCTAGTTAATGAAGTGTTTAAGAAAGCAGCCAAGGAGCCTTTTTATCAAGGGATACTAGACGTAACAGAGGAAGAGCTAGTTAGTAGTGATTTTATAGGTAATAGCCATTCAGCAATCGTTGATTTGAAATTAACCGCTGTAGTTGCTGGTAATATGCTTAAGGTTGTAGCTTGGTATGATAATGAGTGGGGATATTCTAATAGACTGGTTGAAGTAGTCGCTGATACTGGAAGAATACTCCAAGCTGGTAATAACCAATAGTCGGAGATTGTATTACGATGAAAATTTATTTAGGATCAGATCATCAGGGCTTTTACGCAAGAAATAAAGTCAGAGATTTTTTGGTTAAAAATAATTATATCGTAGATGATTTAGGTGACCATAAACTCGACCCCGACGATGATTATCCAGTTTTTGCCCAGAGAGTGGTAAATGATGTCCTGGCAAGCGATGATAAGGAGCCAAGAGGGATTTTGCTATGTGGCAGCGGTCAGGGCATGGTAATTGCTGCTAATAGGTTCAAGGGCATTAGAGCCTGCTTGGGTTGGGATATAAAGTCGGTTAGGGATTCTCGAAATGATGAAAATAGTAATGTATTGTGTTTACCGGCACAAATTTTAGATACTCAGGAAGCCTTAGATATTATTAACCAATGGCTAGAATCTCCGTTTTCTGGCGCCCCTAGGCATAGTAGAAGAATCAGAGAATTAGATGAGATGAATTAATTATGTCAATAATTTGCCCGACAATAACAGCCACGAGTCTTGCTCAATTCAATAATCAGATAGCTGTAGTTTCGCAGTTTGCGAAACGGCTACATTTAGATATCGCCGATGATATATTTGCCCCAAAACTTTTAGATGTTAAGAAAATCTGGCTGCCCAAAGTCACGACCGATATCCATGTGATGTACGAGACACCTGGCCCAATTATTAAGCAGTTAGTGAGTTTGAAACCGCACCTAATCATTGTCCACTATGAATCAGAAATGAATATCAGTGAAATTGCGGATGTTGTTAAGAGTAATGGGATTAGACTAGGCATTGCAGTGTTGCAACAGACTAATGTCAGCTTACTTAAACAGTTTAGAGATGTTCTTGATCATGTATTAATTTTTTCAGGCAATTTAGGATTTTTTGGTGGACATGCCGATATGGAATTGGTGTCAAAAGCCAGTATGGTTAAGGAGTTGAATTCAAATATTGAAGTTGGCTGGGATGGTGGAATTAATCTTTCTAATGCAAAGATATTATCTGACAATAAAGTCGATGTTTTAAATGTTGGCGGCTATATACATAAATCTAAGAATCCGTTGCAAGCCTATGATGCCTTATGTAAGTCACTGGAGGTAGTGGCGTGAGTTTATATATCGAAAACCTTAAGCTCAAGGCCGATTCAATTAGGCAGGATATTATTAAAATGTTAGAGCATGCTGGTAGTGGGCATAGTGCCGGCCCGCTTGGGCTAACAGATATTTTTACAGCACTCTATTTCAACGTCTTAAAACATGATCCTAAAAATCCTGATTGGGATGAGCGGGATATTTTGTTATTGAGTAATGGCCATTGCGTTCCTGTTAGATATGCGACCATGGCTCATGCGGGATATTTTGATACTAAAGAATTAATGACGCTAAGACAGCTGGGTTCTAGATTGCAGGGTCACCCCGAAAGGTTACGCCTTCCAGGACTAGAAAATACTTCAGGCCCTCTGGGCTGTGGATTAAGTCAGGCGGCCGGTATGTCTTTGGCTATGCGACTGGATAAAATAAAGGATCGATATATTTATGTGGTTATGGGAGACGGGGAAACAGACGAAGGGAATATATGGGAAGCAGCTATGTTGGCTAGCAAGTACAAGCTAAGTAATATAATTGCGATTCTAGATAGAAATAATATACAAATCGACGGTCCAACGGAAGAAGTCATGCCATTAGAAAATGTAGTCGCGAAGTGGCAGAGCTTTGGTTGGAAGGTTTTAGAGACGGATGGTAATAACATAGAAGAAGTTATTAATGCTCTTAATTTTGCAAAGTCAATTGAAAATTCACCAGTTATCTTGATTGCGCATACTATACCCGGTAAGGGCGTTGATTTTATGGAAAATGATTATCATTGGCACGGTACGCCACCTAATGCCCAACAGGCCAAGATTGCCCTAAAGGAGCTTAGGACACTTAGAGGAAAAATACGGAGTGAATCTGAATGAGCATCTTTAGATCAATTAAAAAACTAGGTCCAGATATGAAATTTGAACCAATTCGAGAAGGTTTTGGCAAGGGTTTAGTTAGCGCGGGTAAAGTTAATTCTCAAGTGGTTGCAGCTTGCGCAGATTTAACGGATTCAACCAAGATGGGTTTATTCAAGGCTGAATTTCCAGATAGATTTTTTGAAATTGGAGTAGCAGAACAAAATTTAGTGACAGTCGGTTCGGGATTAGCCGCAATGGGTAAGATACCATTTGTTAGTAGCTATGCTGCCTTTAGCCCTGGGAGAAACTGGGAACAAATCAGAACTACAATTTGTTTGAATGATCGACCGGTTAAAATAGTCGGATCACATGCCGGTGTTAGCGTTGGTCCTGATGGTGCAACTCATCAGATGCTTGAGGATATCGCATTAATGCGAGTTCTGCCTAACATGGTAGTTATTGTTCCGTGTGATTCGCTGCAGGCAGAGAAAGCTACTCTCGCTATGGCAAATGATAAACGTCCTAACTATTTACGTTTAGCCAGAGAAGCCACTGCCGTAATTACTAATGAGCAGACTCCATTTGAAATAGGTAAAAGCTATGTTTATCGTGAAGGTAGAGATCTTACAATTTTTGCCTGTGGAAGCCTTGTGTATGAAAGCTTAGTGGCAGCCGAAGTATTGGAATCTGAGGGAATCAGCGTGGAAGTAGTTAATGTAGCAACTATCAAACCCTTGGATCAAAAAACCATACTTTCAAGTGTTTCTAAAACCAGGCTAGTGATAACGGCAGAAGAGGCTCAGATAAATGGTGGCTTGGGCGGAGCAATTAGTGAATTATTATCCGAACACTTGCCTACTAGAATGCACCGTATTGGCATGCAAGATAGGTTTGGTGAGTCGGGTGAGGCCAGTGAGCTAATCAAACACTTTCATTTAGACAGTGGCTCTATAGTTGCAAGTGCAAAAGAATTATTAGCTCAATAAAATTAGCCTAAAAACACTAATGCTTATATAATTGATAGTAATGTCGCTTACAATTTATGAAATCAGAAACAACTGCAATCTAGCTCGTCAAGCCATGACGAGAGCTAGAAATGAGCATTTTGCATTTGGTGCTTTTAACATGGATAATCAAGAAACTCTTAGGGCCGTACTGCAAGCTGCCGTTAAAAAGAAAGCCCCAGTATTAATTGAGGTTAGTCAGGGTGAAGTTGACTCAATTGGACTTGATAATGTTAGGGATATGGTGACAAATTATAAACGCAAGTATGGCGTAGAGATGTATATTAACTTGGATCATTCACCTAGCGTGGAGGCAGCGAAGGCTGGAATAGATGCCGGATTTGAGTTCATTCACATTGACATCAGTCAGGCACAGCATGATGCTACGGAGGATCAGATAATTGCTGATACAAAGAAAGTCGTTGAATATGCTAAATTTACCGGCGCATTGGTTGAAAGCGAGCCGCATTATTTTGGTGGAAGTTCTAATTTACACACAGAAGTTATTAATTATGAGGAAATCAAAAAAACTTTTTCAACTCCTGACGGTGCGCAGCAATTTGTTCAAGCATCTGGAATTGATACTTTTGCAGCAGCTATCGGAAATTTGCACGGTCAATATCCAGTCCCCAAACAGCTCGATCTCGAACTATTAAAACAAATTAGAGAATCAATAGATTGTAATATTTCCTTACATGGTGGAAGTGGCACGCCGGGTCATTATTTTGAAGAGGCAGTTAAGATAGGAGTGTCAAAGGTTAATATTAATTCTGATATGAGAGTGGCTTATCGAAAAACTTTAGAAGAAGTCTTGAGAGACAATCCTTCCGAATATGCGGTTATTAAATTAATGGATAAAGTTATTACTGCTGTTCAGACTGTAGTTGAGTCAAAAATTGATATGTTTAATTCCGCGGGAAAGGCTAACTTAGTCTAATGCCAGGTAGATTTGATGTATTGGCTGTAGGCGATGTTGTCACAGACGCATTTATTAAATTATTTGATGATGGTGCTCGCTCGTTTCAGGACGAGAAAGGTAAATGGCTAGCTGTAGCATATGGGACAAAAATACCATATGACCATGCTTATATTGTTGAGGCTGTAGGTAATGCTAGTAATGCTGCTGTAAATTTTGCTAAATTTGGTCTAGTTACTGGATTTGTTAGTAACGTTGGGGGTGACCAGTTCGGAAGAGACATTATAAATGCCTTGGCTAAAAATAAGGTGGACACTAGGTTCGTCAGCATTAGCCCCGATAAGTTAAGCAATTATCACTATGTCTTATGGTACAAAGAAGAACGAACGATATTGATTAAGCACGAGACATACGAATATCATTGGCCTCATTTGAGAGAAACAGAGATTCCTAAATGGATATATTTTAGTTCGGTTGCAGGTAGTGCTCTTGAATACAATGATCAACTCGCCGACTGGCTGGAAGACAATAAGATGGTTAAGCTTGCCCTACAGCCAGGTACCTTTCAGCTGGAAGCAGGTTACGAAAGACTAAAGGCACTATATAAGAATACCGAGGTGCTGGTCTTGAATCGAGAAGAGGCAGTGCAATTAACCGGTGGAAGCTATGATAACCTTCATGGATTACTAGATACTCTACACAGCTATGGGCCTAAAACGGCAGTTATTACTGACGGCCCTGCAGGTGCTTATGCGAGTGATGGTAAAAAAAGATTAAAAGTGCCGGTGTATCCAGACCCCAAACCGCCTTATGAGCGAACCGGGGCAGGCGATGCATTTGCATCTACTCTAGTGGCAGCACTTATCAAGGGGTATGATCTTGAAGCCGCATTGCAGCTTGCACCAATTAGTTCCATGAATGTAGTTCAACATATTGGAGCCCAAGAAGGTCTATTAAATGAAAACGAACTTGCCGAATTACTTAAAAAAGCTCCTGCTGATTATAGAATCGAAAGCTTTTAATTATAGACAAATACAGAGTTAAACATGTTATGCTTATAGTAATATGTCGACATTCTTAGCGAATTTATTATCAAAAGAAACAAGCGGTTTTAAAAAATTTATTGAAGACATGGAGTTTGTTTCGGGTCATAAATCCAATGATTTGAAATTACTATCAGATATTAAAATAGCGACTAATCATAAAATCAAATCTCTAGGTCTTAACCCAAGCGATACTACGGCTCCAGAGCTATACCATGCCTTGAATAATTTATTCATACTACACGATAATTTTATAGTTAAAAAAAATAATCTTAAGTATGAATCACCACTATCCGATACATTGGATAAAATCGTTGCAACATTTAACCAGCCAGTTAATGCTCAAAGTGTATTTAGCCTTAAGCCTAGTGTTATCAGAAAGATATTGGCTAAAAATCAACCACTTAAAACGTCTGTGCTTTTGGGACATAGATCACTTAGTTCAATGTTAAAAAATGAGAATCCAAGAATTGTACTATCCGTAGCTTATTATATTGAATCAGAAGAATGGAAAAGAAGTTATCTCGACCTATTAAAGGAATTGTCGATTAGTGACTTTGAGTATAAAAAAATAGAACTGATAGTTTTAAACAATCCAAAATTTCAAAAGATTTCAAAGGCTATTCTCAAGTTAAATAAACATAGTGTTATCTCGCTCGAGAATATAGGACAGATTTTAATTATTCCCTTAAATTCTAGGCTCACAATTGGATTCTCTATACTTACTTATGCATATATTATTCACCAATTAAAATTAATGGTTAGATTTAGTAAGTTTATTCAAAATCAACAGTTTAATTCACATCTAGGTGCAACAATTTCCACGCTTTTTAAGAATACGGAGCTAATTGATTTCTATGTTTCAAAGTACGGTTTCTCGTGGGATTCTATCGCCGATTTCACCAAACAACTAAGTACATTATCCGAGGATGAACGAGAAGATATTATTTTGCAACAAAGTCCATCTAATGACAACCAGTTAAATAAAATATTAATGAACATTGAGCCAGCTCTTCATTTTTGGTTTGATACTGATAAATTGGGCTACATTGATAATGACGAGACAGTTTCTTTTAATCTTTTAGACGTCTGCTATAACGGCTATAATCGGTTGTCGCTGAAAGATAGTAGTAATCTTTTCATGCAGGAAGCCGTTAGCAGTGCTTTAATTGCTAAATATTTTGAATCTGGTGAATGCAGCAATCAGCTTTCAAAACAAATATCAGGTAAATTAGAAGGTAACGAATCTTTACAAATTTTTAAAAATAGGGTTGTATATTCATGATTCCAAAAGACAAAAAGAAATTAGAAATAGTCTATTCTATATGCGTTTCCGGTGCTGCATATGGCCCAACTATTGAATATTCTAAAAGAAAAGCCGCGGAGTTGGGCAGTGAAATTGCTGCCAGGGGCCAGACTCTAACTACTGGTGCAACTGTCGGCTTACCTTTTTTTGCCGCTGTAGCTGCTACCAAAATGGGTGGTAAAAGTATTGGTTTCTCGCCAGCAGTATCCTTAAGAGAGCATTTGCGTAAGTATAGGCTTCCGTTTGAGTGTTATGATTTTATCAATTTTACTGGCATGCATTATGTCGGCAGAGATTTATATTTAGTTCAATCAAGTGATGCCGTTATTACCGTTGGTGGTAGATTCGGCTCATTACATGAATTTACTTCTGCGTTAGAAAATAATAAACCCTGTGGTGTATTGCTTGGGAGTGGTGGTACTGCTGACTGGATACCAAAACTTATGGATAGCTTAGAGCCTCCTCATAGAGACTTGGTTTTATATAGCCATGACCCAAAAGAACTAGTCGATATGATAATCAAAAAACTGGACGAAAAATATAGTGACCTTAAAGAACATCTGAAAAACCACGATCAGTTTTGGTATCTTAACGAAAAGGACCGAAATAGTTTGCACGCTGGTTAGTGTAGCTGTTCTTTGCCTTTGAATTCGTCTAAACTAAGTAGCTATGGATGAGTTTAAATTAAATTCCGATTATAAACCTGCAGGAGACCAACCCGAGGCGATTAAGGCATTGACTGATAATTTGAAGCATGACGTTAAGCAACAGGTGTTACTCGGTGTTACTGGGTCGGGCAAGACATATACGATAGCTAATGTAATTCAGAATATCCAAAAACCCACATTAGTAATCAGTCATAACAAAACTCTTGCGGCTCAACTATACAATGAGTTTAAGAATTTTTTTCCCGACAACTCGGTACACTATTTTGTTAGTTACTTTGATTATTATCAACCAGAGGCCTACATACCTAGAACTGATACTTACATTGAAAAAGATAGTCAAATAAATGAAGAGATTGATCGCTTAAGGCATGCAGCCACGGATGCTTTATTGACTAAGAAGGATGTAATTATCGTTGCATCAGTCTCATGTATTTATGGCATTGGTTCAGTTGAAGATTATGACTCCTTGGCCGTTAGAGTTGAAATCAATGAAATTCGTAATCGGGATAAACTGTTGAGGCAATTGACCGATATTCAGTATCAAAGAAATGATATTGATTTCCATCGAGGAGTATTCAGAGTCAAGGGTGACGTCGTGGATATTTTTCCAGCTGCCGAAGAACTTGCATATAGAATAGATTTCTTTGGAGACCATATTGATGGCATTACTAAAATTAATCCCTTAACTGGTGAAGTTATAGCAAAAATTAATCAACTGGTAATTTTTCCTAGCAGCCATTATGTCACTGCTGAATCAAAACTAAAGAAATCTTTATCACAGATAAGACAAGAGTTGGATCAGCGAGTATTGCAGTTTCAAAAAGAGTCTAAACTAATTGAAGCTCAGAGAATAGAGCAAAGAACTAATTTTGACTTGGAAATGATGGAAGAGACAGGGTTTGTAAAAGGCATAGAAAATTATAGTAGATATTTAACTAACCGTGAGCCAGGCGAACAGCCTGCAACCTTATTGGATTATTTCCCAGATGATTATTTATTAATTATTGATGAGTCGCATATGACCATACCTCAAATCCGTGGTATGTATAACGGCGATAGGGCGAGGAAAGAATCTCTGGTTGAATATGGTTTTAGGTTACCCAGTGCCCTAGATAATCGACCACTAACATTTATAGAATTTGAAAAACATATGAACAAAGTAGTCTATGTTAGTGCCACACCGGCTGAATATGAATTAAGCAGAAGTGAGGCGGTAGTAGAACAGCTAATTAGACCTACTGGACTCATCGATCCTATCATTAATGTCAAGCCAACCACCCATCAGGTTGATGACCTTATATCTGAGATAAATATCACCATAAAGAAACACCAAAGAGTATTGGTCACTACTCTTACTAAAAGAATGGCCGAAGACCTAACCGATTATTTGAAGGAGATAGGTATTAAGGTCACATATATACATAGTGACGTAGATACAATGGATCGTACCGACATCTTGCGAGACTTACGTATGGGGGTTTACGATGTTGTGGTTGGTATTAACTTACTTAGGGAAGGCTTAGATCTTCCTGAGGTTAGTTTAGTGGCAATCTTAGATGCTGACAAAGAAGGTTTCTTACGTAGTGAACAAGCATTGATTCAAACAGTCGGCCGTGCTGCTAGACATATTGATGGTAGGGTTATCATGTACGGAGATAAGATTACCAAGAGTATGCAGGCAACAATTGATAAAACAAATTCTAGAAGAGAATTGCAAACTGAATATAATAAAAAACACCACATAACTCCTATCGGTATTACTCGTGCAATCGATGAGACTATGAGAAAAAATTTGGAAATCAACAAAGATAAACCGAAGCTTGATTTGAAGAAAATTCCAAAAGACGAGTACGGGCATTTAATAAAAGAGCTTACTCTACAGATGGAATTAGCATCGGCTAATCTTCAGTTTGAACAAGCTGCTGAATTTAGAGATATGATTAATGACCTTAAATCTAAGATTTAGTGGTCGTTTAATTGAATATGACTACTGTTAAGTGTATAATTTTCGTAAATGACTAAACTGACTAAGGACGATATATTTAAATTGGCTAAACTTTCCAATATTTTGGTTACAGAATCCGATGTGAAAAGTTTGGTTGGAGAAATTGAAGTAATCCTAAATTATGTTAGCCAGTTGCAGGCACTAAATCTTGCAAATACTGAGCCGACTTATCAGGTTACAGGTCTTTCTAACGTTATGAGGCCTGACGAGGAGATTGATTATAGAATTTCAACTGAAGACTTAATGAAGAATGTGCCTGATGTTGAAAATAATTATATTAAGGTAAAACGAGTTTTATGATGAGTCAATGGAAAGATATAGATCTTATTGCTAATGAGGTGAACTCAGGTAAAACTACTGCGCTATCTTTGGTAGAGAAATCCTTAGCAACGATTGAGGACAAGAGTGACTATGATGCAATTATTTCGGTAATTAAAGACAGGGCTATCGAAAGAGCTAAGTCGATTGATGCAAGAATTGTTAAGGGTGAAAAAGTTGGCAGACTGGCAGGCGTTCCATTTATTGCTAAGGATAATATGCTTACATTTGGGTCAGCCACAACAGCCGCTAGTAATATATTAAAAGGTTTTGTAGCTCCGTATCAGGCAACAGTTATCGAGAGACTAGAAGCCGAGGGGGCTATTTGTGTAGCTAAGGCTAACTTGGATGCATTTGCCCATGGATCTAGCACTGAAAATAGTGATTTTATGGTTACTAAAAACCCACATAACAAAAAATTAGTACCAGGTGGAAGTAGCGGTGGTTCAGCTGCCGCTGTCATTTTGGATATGGCTCCGTTTGCTCTTGGCACCGATACTGGTGGTTCGATTCGTTTGCCAGCATCTTTTTGCGGCGCGGTTGGATTTAAACCAACCTATGGTTTGGTCTCACGAAACGGAGTTATTGCTATGGCAAGCAGTACTGACGTAATCGGTCCGATAACTAAAAATGTTAGAGATACCGCTATTGTAATGGAAGTAATTGCTGGTCAAGATACACTAGACAGCACTACTATTAAATTAGATTCTTACGACTTTATCCCAGATAAATATAGTCTAAAGGGTAAAACCATTGGTGTGGTTAAAGAATTTGAAGGTTCGGATATATCTAAACCTGTTCAAACAAAATTTGGACAAACTATTGAAACCCTAAAATCACTTGGTGCTAACGTTATTGAGGTCTCTTTTCCGTTAATTGAGTATTCTCTGGCTTGTTACTATATTATTGCTCCAGCAGAGATTAGCAGTAATCTTAGCAGGTATGATGGAACTAGGTATGGTTTTTCAGATTCCAAAGCTACTACTTTAGAAGAGTCATATAATAAAACCAGAAGTTTGGGTTTCGGAAGGGAAGCCAAACGTCGGATTATGCTTGGCACCTATGTGCTAAGTAGTGGCTATTATGACGCATATTATAATCAAGCTCAAAAACTAAGAACTAAATTAATTGAAGAATATAACCAGGCATTTAAAAAATGTGATTTTATTATTACACCTACGGCACCCGATGTTGCATTTGCAATCGGTGAAAACGTTGATGACAGTATGAAGATGTACTTAACCGATGTTTTAACTGTTGGGGCCAGTCTGGTTGGGATTCCCGCAATCAGTATTCCGGCTAACGTAGGCAATAGTTTGCCGATTGGTATTCAAATCATGGCTGACCAAAAGCACGATGCTGATCTAATTAATTTTGCCAACGCCTTAGAGGGAAGTATATGATGAGCTTAAACGGCAATACTTCAATAGCTTTATCGCTTACATTCTTTTTATTTGTATGTATTTTGATATATAAATATTTCCCAAAGAAACTGAATAATAAGAAATTTATTAAAAAATGGATTTATATTCAGTCCTTATGCTCAAACAAAGAGTCATGGTCAAAAGCTATAGTTGAATCAGAGCTTTTACTTAAAAAAGCAGTTGTCAGACGAAAATTTAAAGGCAAAAATATGGGCGAAAAATTAACTAATGGACAGAGGACATTTTCAGATAATGATAGTCTATGGGTAAGCTATAAGATATTTAAAAAGATTGATAGCAGCAAGAAGGTAGTACTAACTGAAACTGATGTTAAGAAAGCATTGCTAGGATTTAGACAAGCATTAAGAGATTTGGGAGCGTTACCATCAGATGAAAAAAAATAACTCATCCAACTATTTCCCAACAATCGGTATTGAATGCCATGTCCAGCTTAAGACTAAGACTAAACTATTTGCTGCAGTAAAAATTTCTGAGGGTGACATTCGCCCCAACATTGCTACTTCGCATATTTGTTTTGGTATGCCAGGAGCGCTTCCGGTGTTGAATGAGAGGGCAATTTATCTTGGCATAAAAGCTGCCTTTGCCTTAAACACAAAGCCGCAAATATTTTCCAAGTTCGACAGAAAACATTATTTTTACCCAGATCTTCCAAAAGGTTATCAGATTACTCAGTTTAGTCAGCCAATAATATTGGGCGGATCCGTAGGCATCAAAACCAATGGAGAAAATAAGATTATCAATATAACTAGAGCTCATATTGAAGAAGATGCCGGTAAAATAATCCATCCACCTGGTAAGGACTATAGTTTAGTTGATTTAAATCGAGCAGGTGTACCGCTACTTGAGATTGTCTCAGAACCTGAAATTCATACTGCTGAAGATGCAAGAGCTTATGCCCAGGAATTAAATCTTATTATGCGTTATGCCGACGTATCGAATGCAGATATGTATCTAGGCAATATGCGATTTGACGTAAATGTTAGCGTATCGAAAGATCAATCAAAACTTGGCACTAGGACTGAAACTAAAAATCTTAACTCGTTTAAAAGTGTTGAGAAAGCAGTTGAATATGAAATAAAGAGACAGATTGAATTGCTGGAATCTGGTAAACAAATAGTCCAAGAAACCAGAGGCTGGGACGATGCTAAACAAAGAACTTTTTCTCAAAGATCAAAAGAAGATGCTCATGACTATAGATATTTTCCAGAGCCAGATGTTCCGCCAGTTATTCTTGATCAGGAACTAATTAATAAAATTAAATCCGAAATGCCAATAACAGTTTCATTAATTCGTAATAAATTAAGCACTATCGGTATTGAGGATTCGGCCATAGATACACTTTTAAGCGAGATAAAGGTCGGTAATTTTATGTATGAGATTGTTAATAAATATTCTGTCCATACAGCTAAGAAAATTGCCAATTGGTTGTCATCAGACGTACAGGGATATGTAGCGGATCGAGTATTTACTTGGGACCAAGTTAAACTAAATGAGTCATCGATGGTTGAACTAGCAAAGTTAACTGAAGATAATACTATATCTTCAACGTCAGCTAAACTAATTCTGAAAGAAATGCTGTTAAATGGAGAAAAACCAGTTGACATTGCCAACAAGCTTAAGCTAGTCCAGCTATCGGGCTCAGACGACTTGTTGCCAATAATCCAGAAAGTTATATCCGAGAATCCCGATGCCGTCGCTGATTTAGTAGCTGGCAAAGACAAGGCTATTGGCTATTTGGTTGGTCAGGTGATGAAATTATCTAGTGGCAAAGCTGATCCAGAAATTTCTAGTAAACTCATTAGACAAGAACTTAAGCTTTAATTTTAAAATAACAACATATTTTGTATCTAAAATTAGCAAAAGGCTTCTATACTAGAGATATAGTATAAACAATATTGAGGGATAATCTTATTGTATGGAGAAGGGGTTAACAACACAGGATTATGTTCATTTACATAATCACACCGAATATAGCGTTCTCGATGGTTTAACTAAAATTGATCCGTTAATTGATTTTGTTAAGTCTGAGGGCATGAAATCAGTTGCCATAACTGATCACGGAACTATGTCGGGTGTTGTCGATTTTTATAAAGCCGCTAAAAAAAATAATATAAATCCCCTGATTGGTATTGAAACTTACGTTGCAGCAAGAAAGCATACCGACAAAGAAGTCTCTAAAGACAAAATCCGATTTCACTTAGTACTTATTGCCATGAACAATAAGGGTTATCAAAATCTAATGCAACTTTCATCAATTGCTAATGTTGATGGTTTTTATTATTTTCCGAGGATAGACCACGATTTATTAGAAAAATATAATGAAGGCATAATTTGTCTGAGTGGCTGTATGGGTGGTGAAATTGGTAGCGCGCTAAAGGAAGGTCAGTATAAACAGGCTGTAGAAATCGCAAAGTTTTACAAGAATCTATTTGGTGACCGCTATTACCTTGAGGTCCAAGACCATGGTCATCCGTCTAACCCAATGTATAACAAAGAGCAGGGACGAATAAATAAGCAGGTAATTAAAATAGCTGGTGAATTAGATATTAAGGTTGTGGTTACCTGCGATGCTCATTATCTAACCCATGAAGATCAAGAAGCTCATGAGGTATTGTTATGTGTTGGAACTGGTAGCTATTTAGATCAGACAAATAGAATGTCGTTAAAAGACTTTCCGCTACATGTAACTAAGCCATCAGAAATTATAGCTAGATGGGGTGATCAGAACCCTGACTATATTTATAATACTCGTGAGCTGGCTCAGAGATGCAAGGTAGAATTAGAGTTCGATAAAATTTTAATTCCGAAATTTAGTTTACCAGAAGGAGTGACTGAAAAAATTCAGCTGAGTTTCGAAGTCTATCAAGGCTTAGTCGGTAGATATAACAAATCAAAATTCAGTGATAAATTAACTGAAAATGAGTTAAAGAAATTACTCCCCAAGAATATTCTTGAAAGAGCCGAATATGAGCTTGGGGTCATAGACAGAATGGGATTCAATGGCTATTTTCTGATCATATCCGATTTCGTGAATTGGGGTAAAAGCAATGGTATTGCTTTTGGCCCTGGGAGGGGTAGTGTTGCCGGTTCGATTATTGCTTACGCCCTGAGAATTACCGAGCTCGACCCAATCAAATATGATTTGTTGTTTGAGCGATTCTTGAATCCGGATCGTATTAGCATGCCGGATATTGATATCGATATTCAAGACTCCAGACGAGATGAAGTAATTCAATACTGTATCACAAAATATGGTACTGAGAGGGTTGCAAACATTGCTACCTTCGGACGTATGTTTGCTAGAAATGCGGTTAGAGATGTATCCAGGGTCTTGGAAGTCCCATACGCTGAAGCCGATAGACTAGCTAAGATGTTGCCCCTGCCGATACAGGGCAGACATAGACCACTAGCTGACTCAATCAAAGATGAACCTTACCTAAAAGAGGAATATGACTCAAATCCAACAAGTAGACGAGTGCTGGATTTGGCCGTAAAGCTCGAAGGAACGGTACGTAGCCATGGGATTCACGCTGCGGGAATAGTTATAGCTCCGGACGATATAGTTAAATTTACGCCACTAGAAATGGCTCAGAAGGGCGTAGTGAGCACACAGTATTCATTAGGACCGATTGAAGAGCTTGGGTTACTTAAAATGGATCTTTTGGGGCTTAGCAACCTAACAACAATTAATAATACGCTTAGAATTGTTAAAAAAGTTTTTGGTAAAGAAATTGATATAAACGATATCTCACTAGAAGATAAGGACACTTTGAAATTATTTCAAAATGGTAACACTGTCGGAGTATTTCAGTTTGAATCAGCTGGGATGAAAAGATACCTGAAAGAACTTAAGCCAACGTCGTTTGAAGATATTATTGCGATGGTCGCGCTCTATAGGCCGGGACCGATGCAGTGGATTGATGATTTTATTGCCGGTAAACATGGAAAGAAAACAATTTCTTATCTCCATCCCAGCATGCAGCCGTCATTGGAAACCACATATGGTGTTATTGTCTACCAGGAACAAGTTATGCAAATATCTAAAGATTTGTGTGGATTTACCGGTGGCCAGGCCGACACTCTAAGAAAAGCTATATCTAAGAAGAAGCCGGATGAATTGGCTAAAATGAAGACTCAATTTATTGATGGAGCTGTAACTCATTCAAAAGCTAGTAAGGATTTAATAGAAACGCTATGGACCCAATTAGAGGATTTTGCCCACTATTGCTTTAACCGTTCTCACGCTGCCTGTTATGCTCTGATCGCATATCAGACAGCTTACCTAAAGGTTCATTACCCAGCAGCCTTTATGGCATCGGTTATGACTAGTGATTACGATGACATTGATAGGTTAGCGATTGAGATTACCGAATGTAAACATATGAAGCTAGATGTTTTGGCACCAGATATCAATGAATCATATCTAGAATTTGCTGTAGTTCCCGACACCAACCAAATAAGATTTGGCCTAAAGGCAATAAAAAATGTTGGTTCAAGTGCAGTCGAGGAGATACTAAATGTCAGGAAAAATGAGCCATTTCTATCAATGGAGAATTTCTTAGGTAGAGTAAATAGCAGATTAGTTAATAAGAAAACTCTCGAGAGCCTTATTAAGTCTGGAGCATTCGATAAATTTGGTGATCGAAATCTGTTTTTGGCTAATATTGAAAAACTACTAAATTATTCACTACGTTTAAGCAAACAAGAACAGACTGGGCAAATCGATCTATTTGGTGATCAGTTAGCTGGAGACAATAAACCTGATCAAAAATTAATTATGGATAATTCCGAAGGGCTTGCTACTCAACGTCAAAAATTAGCCTGGGAAAGAGAGCTCATGGGTATATATATTAGTGAGCACCCACTAGATATATATAAAAATATTCTCAATGATCGAACTATAAGTCTTGCTGAACTAATTCATAGTAAGGACGATAAGCAGCTAAATATCGGAGGACTTATTACTAGTATTAGGCAAATTTCGACTAAAAATGGCCAAAAAATGGCATTTGCTAAGTTAGAAGATTTTTTTGGAGAAATCGAGCTAATTATTTTTCCTCAAGTTTTTGCAAAATATAACAAAATTTTAAGTCGAGATAAAATCTACACTATTAAGGGTAAAATTGCAGATAGGCCAAAGGACAGCAATAATTTTACTGAATTAAAATTCCTAGTCAGTAGTTTGGATGAAATATCTGACGAAGTGGCGCTGCAGTATAAACCTAAAAGAACGAGGTCTAAGGTTGAGAATGATAATAAAACCATATATATAAAATTACCTGATGGTGAAAATCATTCAACGCTACTTAGTATCAAGAAGTTAATTGATACTCTCCCCGGAACTACTCCTGTGATATTAGTATTTGGCGAAGGCGCATCTAGGCAGGCGATTAAATTACCTTCTAAAGTTACACCAAGCCAAGATCTACTAAAAACTATTACTTCAATTGTTGGCGAAGAAAATATAAAGCTAAATTAGCTTATATAACCAGTGGTTTGGATGGCGCTGGATAGGACTATGAATGAAACTACTAAGGCAAGGTCAAATAGTGGGTGCTCAACCACTAGTTTCTCTTCTAGTTTGATCCATTTATGTAATATGTAGGCGTGTTTCGATAATAGCGTGAATGCGATTAGTAACATTAATCCAGCTAGAACATATAGTTCTAGGATATTATCGTGTTTAATAAATGAATTTAGCCTAATGACAGCCATGGACTGTGGGGCGCTAGTACTAATACCGTATCCGTTGGAATTGATTTTTGATACTACTCCATTTGGTAGTGATTTATTGTCAGCGAAAATTGTAACTACAATTTTTTGATTTCTCATATTCATGAAATTTGCAGCATTAACAATACCATAGCCAACTGAGTTTACTCCCGGACTTAACATATTAGAATTTTGGTAGTTGTTATTTGACCAGGCCGACACAATTGAACCACTATTCTTAAAACCGTATGCAAGATTTTCAGATGGTGATGATAGGTTCTGGAATTTTGTGGATATTAAATTAAATGTAGGGTTTCGTGACATATTTAATGGTGACCAACTGTCTAGTGAGGCGATTTTATTGGCCTGATATTGTGCAGCATTAGATAGGTCTTGACTATAAGTTAGCTTGCTTTGACCATTATTCGATCTGTACTGATTAACTGAAGTAAATAATGAAGCATAGCTTACGGTACTGGGAGTATTATTTAGATTTCCAGCCATAAGAAATAGGCCGACCGAAAACCCGAGAACGGTAATTAATAATACAGGTAGATAAGGCCAATATATTTGGCCGTATTTTTTGTCTTTCTTGTGATGAAGCCCGTGTTGCTTTTGGTAGCTTTTGATAGCTACTCGTTTATCTAATTTTGCCATCTTTGTTTTTAATTTACTGATTCTTATTATCTCATATTAGATAATAATATCAATTAATAAATCTTGCCTGATAAAGTACCATCGCTGTCGACTGAACGACATTAAATGATTCTTTGCTTCCCAGCATCGGTATGTAAACTATTTGATCAACGTGTTTCAAATGATCATCAGCAATACCTGTTCGTTCATTGCCAAAAATAAAAGCAACGCGATCAGGTGTTTTAAAGTCACTTAGTTTAATTGCCGTATCAGTAAGCTCTACGGCAATAATTTGGTAATTCTTTTTTCTTAAATCATTAATAAGATTAAGAATATTGTCTACGTGCTCCCAGTTAATAGTCGTTTCCGCTCCAAGTGAAGTCTTAACAATTCTTTTGGTAATTTTTGATGATATGTGGGGTAGTCGGGTATCTTTATCTGATAGCGGATAGGGCGTATACCCTGTTAAATAAACCATTTCAACACCAAGACCCTCACAGGTTCTAAGTAATGATCCGACATTATGGCTACTTCTAATATCATCGGCAATAACAATTATTTTATTATTCATACTGATACAATATAACATTTAATAAATTAATCCCTGATACTGCACGCTTATGCTTTATAATATAAATATATGTCGTTAACCGCTAGACAAGAGGAAGAACAAAATACTTATAAAAGGGCTGGAATTTTAGGTCTGCCCTATATTGATACATCTAGCATTCAGAATAAACAGATATTTAAAGATATTTTATCGAAAGAGGATTTATATAAATATCGAGTAATTCCAATCTTGGCAGATAGATATAATATTTCTTTTGGTATCACTAATAATACTTCTCAGCAAACTATTACCTATATTCGAGGTCAGTTTATAGATCAAAGATTAACATTTTCGTTAATATCTGATACTGGTTTTTCTGATTATATGAAACTTTATGATCCGCCAAAAGAAGTTGTTTATCAAGACATTGATATTAATAAATCAGTTGAAAATATTGAACCAAATGATTCAGTTTCAAAGATACTTAATCAGATTAATGCGGATGATATGTTGGCGTATCTTGTACAGCAAGCTCACAAGCTGAATGCTTCTGATATTCATATTGAAACCCAAACTGCTGGCGTTAGAATTAGATTTAGAATCGATGGAGTTCTCCATCCAATAGCCGAATTATCGCTTGATAAATACCGCATTCTACTCTCAGCCATAGCTATTGGCGGTAATATATCTACTAGCTCAGACCAGGCACAACAAGGCCACATAGCCGAAAAGGTTAAAATGGCAGATGGCCGGCAAGTCAGCATTAATCTTAGGCTTGAGACTACGCCAACTATTAATGGCATGGACGCAGTGATGCGACTTTTTAACATGAGAGACGATATGTTTACTCTTGAAAAATTAGGATTGTCAACGGATGAGAGAAAGGTTTTAGACGATATTATTAAAAAGCCCTCAGGATTAGTATTGGTAGTTGGACCAACTGGATCAGGAAAAACCACTACGCTCTATTCAATTCTTAGGTCACTATCGACACCTGAGCGAAAGATTATAACAATTGAGGATCCGGTAGAATATCAATTTCCTGGTATAACTCAAATATCAGTTGCATCGAAGAATACAAATGAAAATAATTTTGCCGAAAGGCTCAGGGCTGTTTTAAGGCTGGACCCTGATGTGGTAATGGTAGGTGAGATTCGCGATAATGATACCGCAGTTACTGCTTTGCAAGCTGCCTTGACCGGTCACTTAGTTCTCTCTACTTTTCACGCGTCATCTGCCAGTGCGGCTTTGGCGCGTCTTCAGGACATAATAGGGCAGAACCCATTGTTTATTTCTTCTATCAGATTAGTAATGGCTCAGAGATTAGTCAGAAGACTTGATGAAAATACTAAGGTAAAAATTGATGCCGATGCTGAATCTATTGAACGAATTAAGAAAATCATAGATACGTTGCCTCCGGAAGTTGAAAAACCAGATCTAACAAACCTAAAATTATATAAGCCCGGCACAACTGAGAGCAACCCATTTGGATTCAGTGGGCAAATTGCCATTAGAGAACAATTTCAAATGAGTGGAGAGATCTTAGACTTACTTAAGTCTAATGGCGCTAGTTCAATAGAGGGGCTGGAGCAAGCAGCAATTAATAGCGGGATGAAAACCATGCTTCAGGATGGAATTCTTAAAGTTATTGATGGCAAAACCACACTAGATGAAATCTATAGAGTTATTGGCTAAAAGTATTTTAAAAAGCTGAAAATGGTGTTATAATGATGTTCTAAAGTTTTAGTAAATTAAATAAATAAACTAGGGATTTTAATGAGTAGTTCAATTTTAGAAAGATTTGAGAATAAATATAAAAAACACCAAGTTGTTGATGTTCGCAGTGGTGATACTGTTAAAGTCCATCAGAAAATTCGTGAAGGCAATAAGGATAGAGTTCAGGTTTTCCAAGGCTTAGTTATTAGAACCGATAGAGTAAAGAGTCATACCAATAGAATTACAGTTAGACGATTAGCTAGTGGTATAGGTGTTGAGAAGAGTTTTTTGCTACATAGCCCATTAGTAATCAAGATTGAAATTACTAAGAGAAGTAAAGTCAGAAGAAATTATCTTTCTTATATGAAAACTTTGACTGGTAAGGCTACGAGACTAAGTGGTATTGATTTTGATAAAGAAGCTGCAAATAAAATCGAAGAAGTAGTAGCGCCGGAAGTTAAATCAGAAACCCCAGAGCCTGAAACAACAGCTACTGACGAAGCAAAATAATCGTTGATTAAAATATTAGTCGGAATAGATGAAGTTGGACGGGGTAGCTTAGCCGGTCCATTATATAGTGCTGCCGTAATCTTAAAATCTCCAATCTCAGGACTCAGAGACTCAAAACTACTTTCTAAGAATCAAAGAGAGAAACTATTTGATCAAATTGTGGCTAAGGCTGAATATATTGGAATTGGTCATGCAGATCCATCGTTTATTGATAAATATGGCCTGACAAGAGCCAACCAATTTGCAATGGAGCAGGCCTGTAGCAATATCCAGAAGCCATATGATCGATTGATAATCGACGGCAATTTTAATTACCTTGAACATCTGCCCAAGAGTGAAGCCATTATTAAGGCCGATCAGAAATTTGATTGCGTAAGCGCTGCCAGCATAATTGCCAAGGTCACCAGAGACCGCATCATGTATCAATATGATGAACAATACCCTGGATATAATTTTATTTCCAATGTCGGTTATCCAACAAAAGAACACTACTTAGCTATAGCTAGTCTGGGTATTACCCCAATTCACCGAGCATCATTCAAATTATTTAGATGACACGTAGCTGTCAATAAATTTCTTTAAATTATCAAATGAATTTTTCTTCCATGAAGATTGAATATTGATAATTTCTAAGCCTTGCTTATATGATCTATCAAATGAGGGAGTCAGTATTGGCTCGAAAAAATTACGATATTTGGTAATAAATCTTTCATCAGTGAACGCGCGTGCGGCGAATAGCGGCATCCTAAAGAAGGATAAATCGGTGCCCATGGTATCTTCAAGCCATTTCCAGTTTTGTTGAAGCCACTTCCAAGTTTTATCTCTAGCGAACCGATTGCCGAAACTATATGCTATCCAGTGTGCTATGTCTTGTGATCGGACATGCTCTGATGATATAAATCTAAGAGTTTTATCAATTAACTCAGGTTGTTTAAAAGAGGCTATTGCGGCAGTCAGGGTCATTCTTTCTTCGCTTAAATTCGATTCATTGTGCATCTTAACCATCTGATCGTATTCTTCAACTCCGCCTAATCTTGCGACAGTATACAGAATAAATGATTTGAAGTCGGGGTTAACATTTTTGATTGGTTTTTTGCTAGCCATCAGTTTGAATTGTTCATTACAGAAATCAACAACCAATCTATCATCTAAACTTGCTGCAAGGGCTAATATAATGGGTCTAAGTAGGGTATCAAAGTGATCTTCGTCCTTAATCGGTTTTATACCTAATCGATTCATTTCATTTGAGATTAAGTCTTTAATATATGGTTTTATTTTCTCTCTCAATGGTTCGTCGCAGATAGTATGCCTAACATTTCCGATAATTTGGGAAATTACATCCCACACAGCATAACTAGTTTCCTCGTCGTAAAATTCAAGAAACTTTAGAACAATAGTGATGTCAGTTATATTGGCCTTTGAAGTTTCAAGCAAGTCACTTAGTATGCCGAGTCTGTCTACATCTTTCATTTTTTTAGATTGAATTAATCTACCCAATTTTTGAAGATTTTTATCGTCATAAATCACTCTATAGAACCCGGTTTGACCATTATTTAATTTAATAACATCAAATTTTCCTCTATAACTACGAGCTTTTCGGTCTAAGATTTCGGGTAAATACGGATTTTTGGATATTAAGGCTACTGGCCAAAGTTCATCGATTGAATCATCAGCCTTGTAGCTAAATCTTTTTTGGCTAAGCTCAACTCTAGATTCGGAAGTCTTACATTCAATAATGGGATAGCCTTTTTGAGATGTCCACGCAGACATAAACTCGGCGACAGGCTTATTAGCTGCTGTGCCTATAGCATTCCATAAGTCATTGGTGTCAGTATTTTTATATGAGTATTTTTTAAGATAGTTTTGAAGACCTAATCTGAAGCTATCAGCTCCCACGAATTCGTGTAGCATATGAATGGCTGAAGCGCCCTTGGAATAACTAATAGAATCGAATATTGTTCTAATTTCATCCGGGTGATTGACCCTTACTTCAATTGGGTGAGTATTCTCTAAAGAGTCAAGATTAAAGGCAACCTGTTGCTCGTCAACTATGAATTGAATCCATAAACCCCAATCAGGGAATAGATGATCTATTGCAAAGTATTCCATCCAAGTTGCGAACCCTTCGTTTAACCAAAGATCTGTCCACCATTTCATAGTAACTAGGTTTCCGAACCACTGATGAGATAACTCATGAGCAATTACTGTGGCGATATATTGTTTGCTAGCTAAAGATGTCCTTTTTGGATCTACTAACATAGCTTGCTCTCGGAAAGTTATGCATCCCCAATTTTCCATAGCTCCACTAGCAAAATCGGGTAAGGCAATTAAGTCACATTTATCAATCGGGTAAGGTATATCAAAATAATCGTTATAAAAATCGATACACTTAACGGCTACTTCTAGGCTAAAATCTACGTAATCGATTTTATCGCCGGTAGCATAACTTCTAACTACAGTTCCATTTTTTGTTTTACTTTCTCTATATTCAAGATCACCTATGATAAAAGCTAAGAGATAGGTGCTCATAATTGGAGTTGTGGCAAATGTTGTTTTTGTCTCAGTTTTAGATAGTTGAGAGTTTTTAACTACCTGAGTATTGGACAAAACAGTTTTGTCTGATGGGTGAATAATAGTTAAATCAAAAGTAGCTTTTGCCTCAGGCTCATCTATACATGGAAATACTTCTCTTGCAGAATGACTTTCAAATTGGGTAGTAATAATTTTTTTAACACTGTTGCCAATTTTATTTTGGCTAATATACATACCGGATAAATCTTTCGATATCTTACCTTTAAACTCTAGTTCCAGTGTATATTTACCCGATCTTATCTTTGAGTCGAAATGGATTCTAAGTTCGTTGAATTTCGGATGGTAATTAATTCTCGAAATATTTATAACCTTGTTCTCAGTCTTAGTATGGAGAATGACATTTGAATTAGTAATTCTGAGATCGAGTTGATGCAGAGTGATTCTGCTGGATGACGGACCAACTTTTGTGCCAGAAATAACAACCTTACCAGTAAAGGTATCGGTTTTAATGTTTGGGTTAATTTCGATTTTATAATTTGTTGGCCTAAACTGACCGTATAACCTTTTAACTGAATTCATATATACATTTAATTCTATCATGTTGTTTTGCTGTAATTTTTGTACGTGGCATCAATCGCCATTGATAATTTATACAGAATTAGTTATTATTAGGTTGTTAAGTCGGCCGCTCGGTCGACTTTCTTCATAAAAGAGAGAGGAAAAGATAATGGAATTAGACATGAAACAATTAGCAGTGGCTATCGGAACTATTGCTGAGGAAAAGAATTTACCGGAAAATATTGTTCAAGAAGCCGTCGAACAGGCTTTGGCAGCTGCATACCGTAAAGATTTTGGAGATCGCGAACAAGCGGTTCGTGTAAATATGAACCTTAACACCGGTCAAGTAGACGCGTACATTACTAAAAACGTAGTGGCAGAGGTTAAGGATGATCTTATAGAAATCTCACTAAAAGATGCTCAGAAAATTAATTCAGAAGCTAAATTAGACGAGACTGTTGAAGTGCATCAATCTATATCGCAATTTGGTCGTGTTGCTGCTCAAA
The DNA here is from genome assembly GCA_021781215.1 of bacterium. Classification (GTDB taxonomy): domain Bacteria; phylum Patescibacteriota; class Saccharimonadia; order Saccharimonadales; family DATKHC01; genus JAJXXC01. Next base: position 58,219 of record JAJXXC010000004.1, on the reverse strand, counting down.
CTGCGAAACAGGTAATTTTGCAGAAACTTCGTGAAGCTGAAAGAGATATTATTATGAACGAATATGAGGATAAGATAGGCACTGTTATTAACGGTATAGTGGCAAGAGTTGAGCCTAGAATTGTTCGAGTAGATTTAGGTAAGGCGCAAGGAATTATGCCACAAAGTGAACAGATACAGTCTGAGAGATATTATCCTGGTCAAAGACTAAAAGTATTCCTAAAAGACGTTGAAAAAGGTTTTAGAGGACCTCAACTAGTGGTCTCTAGAGGAAATAAAGATTTTGTAGAGTGGTTGTTTAGAAACGAAGTTCCTGAGATGGAAAACGGCTCAGTTGAGATTAAGGATATTGCAAGAGAAGGCGGAGTTAGAACTAAACTGGCAGTTGCTAGTAATGCTCCTGGAGTAGACCCAGTCGGTACGTTTGTTGGCGGTCACGGAACTCGCGTTAATGCAGTTATGAGCGAGATTGGTGATCAAGAAAAAATCGATATCATCATTTGGTCAAGTGATCCAAAAGAATATATTGTTAATGCGCTTAGCCCAACTAAGGTTAGCAACGTGGTATTGGATGAAAAGAATAAGAAAGCAACAGTTTTTGTACCAGATGATCAGCTGAGTATTGCTATTGGTAAAAATGGCCAAAATGTCAGATTAGCTAGCAAGTTAACTGGTTATGAATTAGATATAGATTCTGACAATGGCCGAAATAATCCTCAGACTGATGAAGTAGAGAATACACCAGACACAGCTCAGCATGTAGTTGAGACAAAAATTGTCACACCTAAATTAAAAAAGAAAGAACAGCTCGAGTCCTCTCTTCTCGACGCAATAAACGAACAGGCTGAATAATTAGCACTCTTGACTCGTGAGTGCTAATTATATATACTCATTATTATAAAAAGCATTTTATAAATACGGGGGATTTTAGCCAATGAATTCAGCACCAGATTTCCAAGATTTTCTTAATCACTTAACGGACAATGCTATGCAAAGCCTTAAGCATGCAGATTTAATTGCTAAGAGTTTTGCTAGTCCTTATATTGGTACCGAACATCTGCTATTAGGGATTCTGGCTCAAGATAACTCAATGGGGGCCAAAATACTAGAAGGAGCAGGTGTGTCCCTGGAGAGTGCTAGGGTATCTTTGAATCTAATTCCAAAAACCATAATTTTGGACGGTAGTACTAAAATGCCTAGTGAGACTGCAAAATTAACACTTCGAATGGCTCAAGAATTTGCCCTAGACAGTAATCAAGAGTTTACCGGAACTGAGCATATTCTAAGAAGCATTCTTGTACAAAAGAACGCCCGGGGAACGATATTGTTGAGAGATATGGGAGTTGACATTGATAAAATGTTAGCCGAACTTGGAGAATTTATTAATCGACAAAATTATGACGATTCACTTAATTACGAACAGGATGCTAAAAGATCTAAAAAACCAAAAAAATCTATACTAGATTTTTATGGAACAGATTTAACCAATAAAGCTAAACTGGGCAAACTAGATCCAGTAGTGGGGAGAGACCCGCAGATTAAGAGGCTGTTAACTATCCTTAACCGAAGAAATAAGAATAATCCAGTGTTAATAGGTGAGCCGGGCGTGGGCAAGACGGCCATTGTTGAAGGGTTAGCACAGAGGATAGTTTCTGAAGATGTTCCAGATTCACTACTTGATAAAAAAATTATTGTATTAGATTTAGCCGGAATGATTGCTGGAACAAAATATAGAGGTGAATTTGAAGACCGGTTGAAGAAGGTTATATCAGATTTAGAAAAAGACAAGAATATTATTCTGTTTATCGACGAACTTCATTTGATTGTAGGTGCCGGTGCGGCAGAAGGAGCAATGGACGCTGGAAATATCTTAAAACCGGCATTAGCTAGAGGCGATATGCAAGTTATTGGTGCTACAACAACCGCTGAATATACAAAATATATTGAGAAAGATGCAGCACTCGAGAGAAGATTTCAGCCTATTCAAGTCCCTGAAGCCAGTTTAAGTGAAACGGTATCGATTCTTAAGGGAATACGCAAACACTATGAACAATTCCATGGCGTTAAGATTTCTGATGAAGTCATTGAGGACACGGCTGCATTTGCTAAACGATATATTAATGATAGATTTCTTCCAGATAAAGCGATTGATTTAATAGATGAGAGTGCGGCATATGTCAGAATAGATAAAGCTAAAACTCCACCGGAAGTTAGGAATTTACAGAAGGAATTAAAATTAATTGATTCTAGGATTGATGATGCTGTTGAACTGAAAGATTATGAAAGGGCAGCGGTTCATAAGCAACGGGCTTCGCAGATTAAGGAAGATTTGAAGAAGCTTCAAGTAAATCTAAAAGCCAGCAAAGATATAGTTTTGTCTAGTGACGACGTTGCGGAAGTAGTTTCTAGAATTACTGGCGTGCCAGTTAAAAGAGTTATTAAGTCTGAAGCCAGATATCTTATTAATTTAGAAAAAACCCTTAGTAAATTAGTCATTGGTCAAGATGAGGCCATAGAAGCCATCTCTAAAGCCGTAAGGCGTAATCGAGTAGGAGTCGGTAGCGATAAGCGTCCGATGGGTTCATTTGTTTTTCTTGGTCCAACCGGAGTAGGTAAAACCGAGCTTGCCAGAGTTTTAGCTAAAGAATTTTTTGGTAGTGAAAATGCCTTGGTAAAAATTGACATGAGTGAATTCGGAGAACGTCATACGGTTTCAAGATTAGTTGGTGCTCCCGCTGGGTATGTCGGTTATGACGACGGCGGGCAACTAACAGACAAAATACGTCGTCAGCCATATTCTTTAGTGTTATTTGATGAGATAGAGAAAGCCCACCCAGAAGTCTTTAATATGTTATTACAAATCTTAGAAGACGGTCGTCTAACAGATTCCAAGGGTAGAAAGATAGATTTTACTAATACGATTATCATAATGACCAGTAACCTAGGCGCCGAGAAGCTACAAAAAGAAGTTTCGCTTGGTTTTAGCGCTCAAGCTAAAGATGACCTAAAAGACTTGGAATCCCTACATCAAGCTAATAAACAAAAGGTTCAAGACGAACTTAAAAAACTACTAAGACCCGAGTTGATTAATCGAATAGATAAAGTAATTGTATTTAGAGCTTTGACTAAGACTAATATTAAGAAAATTATTGATTTGCAGCTAGAAGAACTCAATCAAAGACTAATCAAAAGAGGAATACGTGTTAATTTAACAGATTCTGCAAAGAATTATTTAGTCGAGAATGGTTATGATACAAAAAACGGCGCTCGACCACTCAGGAGACTAATCCAAGACACTATAGAAGACTATGTAACAACCGGTATATTAGATAATAATGTTAATCGTGGAAGCATAGTACTTGTTAGTACAAATAAAAATAAACTTACATACAAAAATCAAGTAGAATAGTAGGTGATGCTCAAAAAGTTACTGAAGCCTATACTGCTTATCTTAGTATTAGTCGCTCTTTATTTACTGTGGCTAAATCGTTGGTGGTTTTACGATGAATACAGACTATATGGCTATAGCCCACCATCGGCAATTGCTACAATCGCTAAAGAAGACCAATTAACTAATTACTCTAAAAGATTGTTATATGTCTACCATCCCGTACTTGAAGATAGCGCCAATTTTAATAATCACTGTAAGGTCACGCCGGCAGCTGTAGTTTTGGGCTGTACAGTAATCGGCAGAGGTATATATTTATATGATATCAAAGACCCTATTCTAAACGGTGTTGAGCAAGTAACGGCGGCTTACGAAATGCTTCATGTGGCGTATTCTAGGCTATCTGGTAGCCAATTAAAAACAGTTAATCAACTAGTAATGTCGACTTATAATAAGTTGTCTGTAAATGATCCATTTCTGAGAACTCAATATCAATCTTATCTAAAAACTGAAGGACCCGGTGCTATCGAAAACGAAATGCACTCAACACTGGGCACGGAAATTGCCAATTTGCCCCCAGCCCTTGAAAATTATTACAAAAAATACTTTAAAAATCGACAAGTAATAGTGAATTTCGAGAATCAGTATCAATCAGTTTTTACAGCACGAGAAACGGCTATTGCTAACTACGATCGTCAACTAGCTGCATTAAAATCTCAAATGGATTCGTTGTATTCCACTATGTCTAGTGAGCTAGCAACTATTAAGGATCAACAAGCACAATTAGCTTCTCTAAAGTATAGCGGCAGCTATGTCGAATATAATAACTTAGTAGCCCCATATAATAACCTTGTTAATTTATACAATAGTCAAATAGCAACCTATCAAGCATTGGTTAATCAATATAACGCTTTAGTAGTTCAAAGAAATCAGACAGCAATCTCCGAAAATAAATTATCTAGTGAGATTAATAGTCTTTCTGCTACTGTACCAGCCAACTAACTGCTAGAATCATATATATAGTATGGCAAAGAAGAATTTCAAACAATTCGTTTGTAACAGTTGTGGGGCCGAATCAGATAGCTGGAGTGGTAGGTGTTATAGCTGTGGCGAGTGGAATACTCTACAGGAACAACTTAAATTTACCAAGAATGCACCTAAGGGTATAAAGCTTTCTACCTCTACTATCGCCAAGAATTTAGAGGCTGATTTGCCCAGACTAGTTTCTGGCATGAAAGACATAGATAACATTTTTGGTGGCGGAATTGTGCCAGGGTCAGTAACTCTGTTAGCCGGCCAGCCCGGTATTGGTAAAAGCACACTATTAATGCAGATTTCTAACCTTATATCTAAAAATAATTCGGTTCTTTATGTAAGTGGTGAGGAATCATCTCATCAGGTGAGTATTCGCGCAAAACGCCTGGGTGTTGATTCGGATAATCTGGTAATTGCAAACTCTAATTCAACTTATCAGATAGTAGAGGCTATTAGTGAAGGGGGGTATAAGTTAGTCATAGTTGATTCAATCCAAACTATTGCCTGTGACGATGTCCTAACTAGCCCCGGATCAGTTAGCCAAATTACTAATAGCGCCAATCTTTTAATTAATGTAGCTAAAGCTAAGGACTGCTCGATTATTCTAGTTGGTCACGTTACTAAGGAGGGCAATATAGCTGGACCAAAAGTCTTAGAGCATATTGTCGACGTTGTTATTCAAATAGAAGGCGATCGTTACGGTGGGCTTAAATTGGTTAGAGCTATTAAAAATCGCTTTGGTTCTACTGAAGAGACCGGAATTTATGAAATGGATGAAAATGGGTTTCAGGTTGTAGATAATCCATCAGCCGCATTATTGGCTGAGAGACAGGCGAGTGATGGTTCGGTCGTATTCGCCACCATTGAAGGCAATAGGCCGCTATTGGTTGAAGTACAGGCATTGGTTAATAAATCCAGCTATGGGTACCCTAAAAGAGCTGCCAGCGGCATAGATTTAAATAGAGTTAATCTTTTAATAGCCATGCTGGAAAAAAGAACTAAGTTAAATCTAAGCGATAGCGATATTTATATTAATATTGTCGGCGGAATAAAAATTTCAGAACCAGCAGTTGATCTAGCAATTTGTATGGCAATTGCTTCAGCTAGTCGTAATATGCAGCTGGCAGTTGACGCAGTAGTATTTGGCGAAGTCGGTTTGTCTGGCGAGATTAGACATGTCCCCTATATGGAAAAAAGAATTGCCGAAGCCACAAAATTAGGATTTGATGGCACTATTGGCCCTAGACTTAAAAGCACTAAGAGCGTTAAGGGGCATCGTCAAATAAGGGATATTAAGTCTGCTTTAAACGAATTTTTAAAGAAAGGGTGAAATGGCAATTTTAGACACATTATTACTAGTAATTATTATATTAATGTTAGCTTTTAAAAATGGCTTTAAGCCCAAGAATAAGAGTCACCGCAGAGTAGTTTTAGATACTTCAGGGTTGATAGATGGCAGAATTCTCGAACTTAGTAAGTCTGGATTTATTCCTGATGAGTTGATAATTCCTGAATTCATAATTCATGAACTACAGATGCTAGCAGATGGTTCTGACTCAAGAAAAAGAGCTAGAGCTAGGTACGGTCTTGATGTAGTAAAAGAATTGCAAAATAGTCCTAATTCAATAGTAACTATTAACAAGATGCTTTTAAATGACAGTATGCAAACGGATGATAAATTAGTTAAGTTAGCTAAGAAATTAAATATATCACTCTACACTACTGATTATAATTTAAATAAGGTTGCAGATATTAGCGGTGTAACTGTATTGAATGTAAATGAGCTGGCGCAGCAATTACGACCAGAAATTTTACCTGGCGAACAGGCAACAATCAAGTTAGTTCAAAAAGGCTCTAACCAATCCCAGGCCGTTGGCTATCTCGACGATGGAACAATGGTAGTAGTAAATAATTCCGTTAAATCAATCGGTAAGACCGTTAGAGTTGAAATTTCCAGATCGCTTCAAACTGCCGCCGGTAAGATGTTGTTCGCAGAAGTGATTGACAACAAGTAACCTTTTAATTACTAAGGAGTTACAACAGTCTTATTGTAGATAGTTTGGCTAGTGGTATTATCTGACACATTGATTACTACGCTGGTATTTGCTGGGTAAGGAATCGCTGGAGACTCACAACTATTGGTGGCGGTAGTTGAGGTTGTGTCTGGAGAACCTCCATTAGCCGTAAAGGTACAGGTATATGTGTCTGAGCTATTCTGAGTCCATGACACGGCGATTGTTGATGTGCCAGTATTTTTATCGGTACTGATAACATTAGAGCCATTATTTGCTGGTGCTGTTACGGTTATTGGTAGGGCATTTGAAGGGCTTGAAGTATCGAGGACGCTGTCTATCACCTCGACTGTTAAGTTAGTAGTTCCTGGTGTATTGTAACTAAACGTACAGTCGCCAGTTGAAACGGCAGGAGAGTTATTAGGATCCATAGTAGGGTTAAAGTTGCTGCATGTTGCTGGAATGGTTTGACCTCCCACCAGGGCATTAACCTGTAGCGGAAATTGAGTACTTGTAAGTGGGTGGGTGCCTTGGGTAGCAGTAATATTGAAAGAGCAAGTTCCGGCAGTACATGATGGGCTTGCAGTTCCATCGTTTTGTTGAGAATTTAATGTTACTTTCGGCATAGAATCGCTACATAAATGAATGGGGTCAGTTTTGGATGAGTTATATAAGTTAACGGTACTTTGTTGTCCGGTAAGAGCAACTGTGTAGAATGGATCGATTGAATAGATGCTGACGTTACTGCTAGCTCCAACCGTTGTTTTAGCTAATGCTGGCGTACAGCTAGTAGCTAGGTCGCCTGATACTTTATCGAAAACGCCACCCTTAGCTGCTTGAGATTGTTTATACCACGATGGGTAAATATCTGTATAGTTAGTGCAATTAGAAGGCGGGACATCTGAGTTTATCCTTTTAGTTTGACAAAATGCGGGTAGGGTTTGAATACCAGCAGGTGCAGTCCAGTTGGTAACTGGTAAATTTTTAAGTGCTACATTCAACATGAAATCTTTGACAATTGGTACAGTCATAAATTCCATCTGTTGTGTTGCTCCGCCCGGTAAGTATACTGGGTTGCTGGCGCTTCCATCGTTTACCATGGCATTTTGGGTACAGTGATCGGGGCAACCTACCCACATGCCAACTGCATATTGGGTTGAGGCCGCCATAACTAGTCCATTGTATTGTTCGAATTGGGTGCCGCTCTTGTAGGCTATGTTCCAGCCCGTGCCGTCTTTGAGTAAAGGGGCCATATAGGATGCGTTATGGTCACTTAACATGTTCATCATAATATACCCAGTTTGCGGGTTTATGACTTGAGTAGTGACGGGCTTAGTATACTTAAATAGTACTTTATTGTTTATTGGGTTGATAATGCTAAGAATCGTTGTGTATGGCATCTCGGCGCCTAATCTAGCTGCTGTTGCATAGCCGTTTACATGATCAATAAGAGATATCTGTGCTTGGTCACCAATTAAAGGCTCGCCGGAGATACAGGCTTGTGCACTATAAACATAGTTGCCTTGACTATTTATTTCAGGGCCACCCGTAGCTGGATTATTAACAATACAAACGTAATCGTTAATCTTATTTCCATTAACAAAATTTGTCCCCATCATGTTATCTGCAACATTGATAGCTCTCCAGACACCGTTACTGTCCTTACCCTCAATCGCACCAGCCTTTACTGCGGGTATATTAAGAGAGTTTCCTAATCCGTATCTAAGTGTAACCGGGCCATAGATTTCAGCTGGGCCAGTGTCATCCCTAAGACAGTTATTGTTAGATGTTTGACCACAAGCCCATCCCAAATTTGCCGGAGTCTGGGTACCAGCGCACTTTGTTGTACAAGTAATAAGACCCGGGACGTCATATAAAACCGAACCAGCTCCAGCGCCATTGCCATTATTTACGGTTGGGTCATTTATTAACGCTGAATAGTCGTAGAGCTTGAATGATGATCCTGGCTGGACACATTCTTGGTTGGTAGCACAATTTAAGTTATAAAAACTATTTATCTGAACAGTTTTACCATTTCTGGTTGAAATGCCGTATTCATTACCATTTGAAGTATAGGTCGAACCACTCTTAATGCTAAAGTTACTGGTATCTGATGGATTTTGTTCATCAAACGAACCAACCATAGCAGTAATTTGACCGGTCGGAACATTTTCAGCTACGAAAGCTTCGTCGTTTAGATGATTTGTAAAAATGTTTTCTGAAACACCAGTGCCAGGGAACCTGGTATTAGTAGTTGTGTTGGCTGTAAATGCGTTATCTACATACTGCTGCTGGGCCATGTTTAGTGTAGAAATTATTTTTAAACCATTTATGTTTAGAGAGGGGTTTATGTATCTAGGGTTACTAGGACTTAATGTCTGGTCGTAGCTTATTTCTTTAATTACGGCTGAATTGAAGTTAGGATATAGATTTACAACTGGTGGAATTGGTTTTTGAGACAAAGCTAGGTCAATTGGGTCCTCTTTTAATGCCTGAGCATATTGAGCTTTGGTAATGTAGCCCTGGTCAAGCATTAGCTTCATCACGTAATCCATACGAACTGTAGTAGCTTGTCGGTCAAAATACGGATTTCCAGAGCTAGGAGCATAATATGTCGGATCTCTTGGAATTGATGCCAATAAAGCCGATTCAGCAATTGTTAGCTTACTAGCGTTAATGCCAAAATATTGTTTTGAAGCAGCCTCAACGCCATTGATATCTCCGTATGGTGCAATATTAAGATAGTGAGTTAGAATTTGTTGTTTAGTGAATTTCCTATTAGTATCTATTGCGATGAAAAATTCGGAAAATTTGGCAAATAAAGTCCTTGTATTTGTATTCCGCAGGTCATCTAATTTAACGGTTTGCTCAGTTATAGTTGAGCCACCGATGTTATTAGTACCTAAAGTTAGCGCATCATGAACTGCTGATCTTAGAATAGCTAATATATCTACCCCGTTTTCATGGTAGAAATTTTTATCTTCGATTGCTATGGAGGCATCTTGAACATAACGAGAAGATTGACTCAGTGAAGTTAGATTTTCTTGGGTGGTTGACTGAGCGGGTGGTTCTGAATATATAATATTTTTACCAGTGCTATCATAGATTGTTAAATTACCTGAAAGTGCTTGATTATTTGAACCTAGATTAGCCTTACTGTCATAGAGAGCTAATAATACGTATAGTGAAACAAACCCAAATATAAGGCCAACTCCTATTATTTTGAGAGCCATAAGTCCACCCTTTTTTGAGAACCAATAATTGTATAGATTTTTAGGCTCGAATTTTTTAAAAAATCTAAATACAAAATTATTCGGCATCACGAATCCGGATGTTAGGTTTTTGCTAGATATATTTCGATGTAACTGGGTCGATTTGATTTGATTTAGCTTAGATTTGCTTCTTCCGGAACGACTATTTTGTGAAATTTTTGGTCTACTCATATAATTTTATGTATTGCCCTATAACCCTAGATTTATTGGTAATTAATTCTTAGTTATTATAACAAAAAATTGATAATTAATATGTATTTATTGCTGTAGTTAATAATGATATATAATTGGTTAAATATGAATTTATCTGAAGAATTAACCTGGCGTGGATTTATTAATCAGACTACCCTCAAGGATTTAAAGCAATTGGATAGCATGATGATATCTTTTTATCACGGCTATGATGCCTCCTCCGACTCTCTAACTATAGGAAATTTAGCTGCAGTAATGATGGATAAGTGTCTCATTCGCCATGGCCACGAAGCGACTATTATTTCCGGTGGTGCCACTAGTTTGATAGGTGATCCGGGCGGCAAGGATTCTGAACGTCCAATGCAGACAAAAGAAACCATAGAAACCAATGTTCGGGCAGTTCAAAAACAGCTAACCAATCTCTTGGGTTCTAATACCAGATTTTTGAATAATCTTGAATGGTTAAGTAAGATTAATGTTTTAGATTTTTTACGTGATGTGGGCAAATATTTTTCGATGACACCACTAGTTCAGAGGGATTATATCGCTAAAAGAATCGGACCAAACGGTAGTGGAATAACTTATACGGAATTAAGCTATACCTTATTACAGGGTTATGACTATTTATATTTAAATCAGAAATATGGCGTTAATTTACAAATAGCAGGAAGCGATCAATGGGGTAATTGTTTATCTGGCGTTGAGCTTATTAAAAAAGTGACCGAGAAAACGGTTCATGCGTTTACCTGCCCACTAATCATTAATCAGGCAACAGGCATTAAATTCGGTAAAAGTGAAAAAGGTGCAGTTTGGCTGGATCCATTAAAAACTTCACCACTTGATTTCTATCAGTTTTGGATAAATTCAGATGATCTAGGAGTCATTTCATACCTTAAGATTTTTACGGAATTAAACAAAAATCAAATTGATGAAATCGAGAAAACCCAGAAACATAATCCAGCCAGTCGTATAGCTCAAAAAACCCTAGCATATGAAGTTACTAAAATAGTACATGGTGAGAATACTGCTAGAAATGTAGAGATTGCCACACAAGTATTAACTGGCAAAACCAATGTTAACGACATTGATAAGAAGGCTGTTGCTACACTTAAGAATTATGTTAGATCAATCATTGTTCGTCGAGGGAATAAAAATACTAAGATGAGTGAAATTTTAGTTACAACTGGCTTAGCTTTATCAGTCACTGAAGCAAGAAGGCTATTGGCAGCTGGGTCGATCTATTTGGATAATGAAAGAATAGCTGATGATGAGATTGATTTTTCACGGTTTAGTTCTAACTATTTGATGTTAAGAAGAGGCAAGGCCTTTAAGGACACTATTTTTATAGAAATTAAAAAATAGTCTGGTATACTAGTCTTTTATGTCGCAGATCAAACAAAAAAATAAAGCTGATCAATACGATGATCCGAACTTTGATTACACTCAGTATTGGGTTGGTAGAGAATATGAGAATGCATCGGAAGAAATCGCAATTAGACGCCTACTAAAGAATAAACATTTTAAAAATGCGGTAGATGTAGGTGGTGGATATGGTAGATTATGTGTTTTGTTAAGGACATTTTCCGATAAAGTAACTCTAGTTGAGCCATCGGCGAAACAATTAGATATTGCTAAGCACTATTTAGGCAACGACAGCGATATTATGCTGTCTAAACAAGAAGCCGATAATTTAAAGTTTAGTGATCAGTCGGTAGATCTATTGACTATGGTAAGGGTAATGCATCATCTACCAGACCCTAACCCAGCGCTAAAAGAACTACACCGCGTACTAACCGATGATGGATACTTAATTATAGAGGTCGCTAATTATTCTCATTTTGTAAATAGAATCAAGTTTTTACTTCGAGCCAAAAAAGTACCTGAAGAGCCGGTAGATATTAGGTCTAGGAAAAATCGCGGTAGTGACGTGATCGCTTTTGTTAATCACAATCCCAAAACCGTTATAAAACAATTAGCTCACAATGGCCTGAAGGTTGAAAAGATATTGTCGGTTTCTAATTTTAGAAATTCTTTTCTTAAGAGAATAGTACCAATGCCAATCCTATTATCGGCTGAAAAACTATCCCAACCGATACTAGCTAAATCGTTTTTTGGTCCAAGTATTTTTCTACTCGTTAAAAGAGCAAAATAAAACTATAATTAGTTTCTAGATGGATTTAAATACTCCTCTTATTGATATTCGTGGCGTAGGTAATGCCCTATATTCAAAATTTCAAATCCTAGGAATAAACACGGTCCAGGATTTACTTACTAACTATCCTAGAAAATACCAAGACTACTCAAACGTTGAGAAGATTGTCGATTTAACACCTGGATTAGTAACTATTAAAGGGAGAATTGAATCAGTTGTATCTAGATATTCTCGAAATAGGCTACATATAACGGAAGCTGTTGTAGCTGATGACAGCTCAAAGTTATCTCTCGTTTGGTTCAATCAACCCTACAGAGCTAACTCGATAGTAAAGGATAGTGAATATTATATTTCGGGTGAATTTGGGCTTCATCATCAAAGAATGTCAATAATTAATCCCAATATTGAGTTAGTTAGTGACTTTCCGGTTAATACTGCTCGTATATTACCAATATACCGAGAAACTAAAGGATTAACTTCTGTACAAATCAGGAAGGTTATAAAGAATTTACTAATCTACCTACAGGATGTGGTTGAAAGTCTTCCGGCTTGGCTTATTAAAGATTATGATTTATATCCATTAGCCAAAGCAATTGAAATCATCCACTTTCCTATCGATAGTTTGGAGTTAAAAAAAGCTAGAGAAAGAATTGGTTTTGAGGAGCTATTCGATTTATCATTAGCATCTGCATTAAACCGAGAACAATTGGGCCATTACCAGGCGGTACCAATTAAATTTGACGAGAAGCTAACCCAAGAATTAGTAGCTAAGTTACCATTTAAATTAACTGATGAACAGAGAATTGCTATCTGGCAAATAATATTAGATATAGCTTCAGATAAGCCAATGAATAGATTATTGGAAGGTGATGTTGGTACCGGCAAAACTGTAGCTGCGGCTGTCGTAGCAGCAATTGCAGCTAACGCCGGATTTCAAGTAGCGCTTTTGGCTCCAACTGAAATACTAGCAAGACAGCATTATCAGACAATTTATCAGATTTTTAATTCAATTGGCATGGGAAATAAGGTGGGCTTATTAACTGGTAGTATGAGTAATAGCCAGCAAAAAGAGATAAAAAATCAAATTGACTCCTCCGAAGTCGATTTTATAATTGGAACCCATAGTATTTTGGGAGAAAAAATTAATCTCAGCCGACTAGGATTAATTATTATTGACGAGCAACATAGATTCGGCGTTAAACAACGCCAGGCTTTATTAAATAAAACTGATCATATGCCTCACCTATTGTCTATGACCGCAACACCGATCCCAAGAAGTCTACAGCTAACCCTATTTGGTGATCTTGACGTGTCTATTATTAAATCAAAGCCATATACCAAGCTGCCGATTGAGACAAAGATTATTAGTCTAAATCAAAGATCAGAAATTTATAAAAGTTTTGTGCCTAAACTAAAAAATGGTGAGCAACTATTTATAGTTTGTCCCACCATAACGGATTCTAAAGTTATTAATATTAGATCTGTAGAAAAAGTATACAAAGAGCTATCTGATGGCGTATATAAAGATTTTAAGGTCGGAGTTTTACATGGTAAGTTGTCATCTGATGAGTCTGAAAAGACTATGCAGGCATTTATTGATAATAAAATTAATGTCTTAGTGGCTACAACTATTATTGAGGTAGGAGTCAATATAGTGAATGCGACAGTAATTGCTATTGAGAGTCCGGACAGATTTGGTTTGGCTCAAATACATCAGTTACGGGGTCGAGTGGGCCGTAATGACAAACAGGGTTATTGCTACTTGCTTCTTAATGAAAATAAGCCACCAACTAAACGTCTTTTGGCGCTGGAAAATATATATGATGGGTTCGAGCTAGCTGATCTTGATTTGGAGCTAAGGGGACCTGGAGTGATCTATGGAACCATGCAACATGGTAAGATTGGCTTTGATTTACAGATTGCTACATTAACTGATGTGCCTTTGATGCTAAAGGCCAAACGGGCGGCAGATCAGTTTATATTAAAGAAGGAAAAGCTGTTACAATATGTACAGTTGAACGAAAGAGTCAAAAGACTCAGATCTATAACGACACTTAACTAAAATAATTAATTTATTATGTATTCTGGATTTACTTTAACCGATTATTCGGGAAAAATTATAGGCGCTCATCAAAAGGTTGATAAGGTCGCAAGAGAACACTTAGGGACTTTAATTAATGGTAGAGATCTATTCCCCACTACTCGATCTATCTTAAGATTCGAGGGGAGAAATGGCCCAGATGGGCTTAAAAGAAAAAGTCCTGGCAAAAATGAACCAGAACATTATTTTAGTCCATTTGATGATGATGGTACTTTGATTAAAATTATTAATGAGCATTATAAAAATTTAGTCCATGAGCTTGAGCAAAAGAATTCTGAAAGAGTAGCATTTGAAGCCGCTTGGCTTGCCCATTCTCTAGTAGACGGCTTAACCCCAGCACATCATTATCCATATCAAGAGGAACTATCTAAGCTATTGGTACATGGTAAAACCAAAGACCAGATGTCTGTGAAAGAGAAACTCATTATGCCGGGCTTAACAGCTAGAGATATGCTGAAAAATAACTGGAAAATGTGGGGTCCAAAAGGATTAATGTTTACTCACGGGTTATTTGAGCTTGGCGCAGCGGTTATATTAGCACCAATGTCATTTGATAAATATATTCCTAATGACAAGGAAATAAATTTAATAAAAAAAATTGGCTTAACTGAATATTTTATTAATCAGGCCAGAGAGATAGCAGTTTTGGATATCTATAATACATATTACAAGAGAGGCTGGACTCCTAAGTTAGCCAAACTAATTCGTAATAAATTAGGTCCCTCAATGATTCGCACAGTTACTCTAGCTTGGTATTTGGCATTGTATGAATCAGGATCACTCAATAAGAAATGATATGCGTATAATCTCAGGACAGTTAAAAGGCCAAACATTCAATAATATATCTAATACAACTCATCCGATGAGTGAAAAGATAAGGGGTGGACTATTTAATATTTTAGGTGATATAGAGGGCCTTGCATTATTAGACTGTTATGCCGGTACTGGGGCAATTGCATTTGAAGCAGTTTCGAGAGGCGCAGAATCCGCCGTTTTGGTTGAGTCAAATAAGAAAGCTCAAAAATCAATAGCTGATAACATCCGAAGCCTGAATCTAGAAACAAAAATTAAGTTAGTTAGTAATTCGGTCAGCGGGTTTATTAATAGCAATGATCAATCATTTAATTTAGTTGTTTGTGACCCACCCTTCGATCAACCCATCGATATCGAGACTATCCTGCGCCTAGAACCACTTGTTAAATTAGGCGGTCTATTAATCTTATCACTGCCCAAAAATTGCAATGACCCTAAGTTTAAAACATTAGTAGAGATTAAAAGTAAGATTTATGGTGAAGCTAGACTAGTTTTTTTTCGCTGAAAACTATAAAATATGTTTATTCGGGCGAGTGGTGGAATTGGTAGACACGCATGCCTTAGGAGCATGTATCGCAAGATGTGGAGGTTCAAGTCCTCTCTCGCCCACCAAAATTGTTTCTACTGATACCACAAATTTAGTTTAAATATAGTCAAATAGGGTTTCCTACAGCATATAGTCAGCCAATGAATTTATAATTCAAATTGGTAATTCTTAAACGAAAGGATTCTAAATGAGAAAGATTAATTCGGCTGTTTTGACAGTATTAAGTCTAGTCATTATTAGTGGGGTTATTTTTAATAGTGCGGCATTCGCCAGTTCACTAAATAGCACCAGGCAAATTCAAAAAATATCATCTAGTGAAATACCGAAATCGGTATTAAGAAGAGCTAGGGTTCATGCCGAAGCATCGGTATTGGACAGAACCGACGACCAGGTCCATGGGATACTGATGTCACATCAATTAGATAAAATATTATCAGAGCAAGGTTTGGATCATAAAACCTTCAGAGAAGATGTTCGAGTGGAAATGACCGCATATTTAACATCAAGAGGTTTTTCTCAGTCTCAAATACTGTCGGCTTTAAACAGTAAGTATATAAAGTCCCATAAGAATAATATTTAGCTCTACTAATTTTAAGTTAGTAAAAATAAATACAATCTGTTAAAGTCTATATCTATGCAAATAACTACTCAATCGATTTCAAAAAATAAAACAAAGATGACTATTGCCGCAGAAAAGTCTGAACTTGATTCAATGAAGAATCATATCCTCGAACATCATTTTCAGAAAGATCTAAAGATAGCGGGATTTAGACAGGGTAAAGTACCGCTATCTATTGTCGAGAAGAATGTCGACCCCAATCAAGTTCAGGGACAATTCCTAGATGAGATTATTAATGATTTATATTCAAAGTCTGTATCTGAAAAAAAACTTAGAGTCGTTGAACAGCCTAAAATTGAAATAACTAAATTCGTTCCATATAGCCAGCTTGAGTTTACGGTTGAAGTATCTATCTTGGAAGATATTAAATTACCTGATTATAAAAAGATTAAATTAGCCCAAGAACCAAAAAAAGTGGCAACAAAGGCTGAGATTGATGAAGTTATTGAGCGAGTTAGAACTCAGTTAGCAGTTAGAAAAGACGTGGATCGCGCGTCTAGGGACGGTGATCAGGTATGGATTGATTTCGAAGGCACCGACGATAAAGGCAAGGCTGTTGAAGGAGCTACGGGCAAGGATTACCCGTTGATTTTAGGTAGTAATACTTTTATACCGGGTTTTGAAACCAATATTATTGGATTAAAAGCTAATGATCAAAAAACCTTTGTATTAAAGTTTCCAAAAGATTACCACTTGAAGGCACTAGCCAGTCGAGACGTAACATTTAAAGTAGATATAACTAAGGTTCAGGAAATTGTTAAACCTGAGGTTAATGATGAGATGGCGGTTAAATCTGGTCCGTTTAAGACAGTAGATGAATTAAGAGCTGATATCAAACAACAGTTAGAGTTTGAAAAACAAAATACATTAGATCGGAATTACGAGGCTGATTTAATTAAACTAATAACTGATAAAACAAATTTCGATATCCCTGAGCCATTAATTAATAATGAAATTGAAGATAAGCTCACAGAATTAAAACAAAACTTAGTTTACCGAGGCCAGACTTTAGAAGAGTATTTAAAACAAGAATCAATTACCGAGGATGAATTAAAGACCAATAGATTACGTCCTGAAGCCATTGATCGATTAAGACACAGTATCGTTTTGTCAGAGATTGCTAGCGTAGAAGGCATTCAGGTATCTCCTGAAGAAGTCGATAATAGAATCAACCAAATTAAACAGCAATATCCAGACCCAGCTTCACAAGAAGAGATGAGCAAACCTGAATTTAAGCAACAGATCGGTAGTCGATTAATGGCTGAGAAAACCGTCGCTCAGTTAGTAAAATACGCTATTGCCAAATAATTAGCACTCTTGACTTACGAGTGCTAGATGTATATAATTTATATTATATTTAACAGGAGTATTGGACACTTATGAATCGAATACATCAAACATTAGTCCCAACTGTAATTGAAAATGATGGCCGCTCTGAAAGAGTCTATGATATCTATTCCCGCCTATTAAAGGATAGGATTATCTTCCTAGGTACTGAAATTGATGAGCAAACTGCCAATATATTAGTGGCGCAGCTATTGTTTTTAGACAGTCAGGATCCAAATAAAGATATCTCAATTTATATTAATAGTCCGGGTGGAAGTGTTTACGACGCTCTCGCTATCTATGACACGATTAAATACATTAAATCTGATGTTCAAACCATAGTAATCGGTATGGCAGCTAGTGCGGCTGCGTTTTTACTAAGTAGTGGAACTAAGGGTAAAAGATTCGCTCTTCCTAACTCTAAAATTATGATTCATCAACCATCTAGTGGAACTCGTGGTAAGGTAACTGACATGGAAATCGTGTTGGAAGAATCATTGAAGTTAAAGAAGCAACTTGAATCTATAATTGCCGATAATACCGGACAAAAAGTTTCCAAGGTCCACCAGGACATGGAAAGAGATTATTACATGACGTCGTCAGAAGCCAAAGACTATGGGTTAGTCGACAACGTTATTAAATCGATAAAAAACCAAAAAAGTACTTGACACCGATTAGTTTTTTCGACAAACTAAGTGGCAATGAAGTAGTATATTTCGGGATATTTGATTTTATAAAAAATCTAAATCAATTGACCGATGTAGTGGTCTTCGCTAACTAAATAAAAAAATACTAATATTACTTAATTTGGGAGTCCCTTGTTTATGGCAAAGACCACATCAACTGTAGATAAACTAACTAATAGAACATTTTTTACATCAATCGATAATATTATTGGTGTACCCAATTTAATAAATCATCAAAATAAATCCTTTCAATGGTTTATTGATGAGGGGCTAGGTGAAATATTCGCCGAAATTAATCCAATCGATGATTATACCGGTGGAAAATTATCGCTGTCATTTAAGGGCTATCGATTCGAAGAGCCAAAACTAACCGAAGACGAAGCTAGAATTAATAATGTTTCTTATGAGTCCCCTCTAAAAGCTACAGTTGAGCTAACTAATAAAGTAACCGGTGAAGTAAAAGAGCAAGAAATATATCTTGGAGATTACCCATGGATGACTTCTAGGGGTACGTTTATTATCAACGGAGCCGAACGTGTTGTGGTTTCACAACTAATTAGATCATCCGGTGTCTTCTTTACCGCCGAGACAGTTAACGCTCATAATTTCTATGGCGCCAAAGTAATTCCTAATCGTGGAGCTTGGTTAGAATTTGAAACTTCTTCAAACGGAGTTATATACGTTAAAATTGATCGAAAACGAAAAATCCCAGTCACTACGCTTCTTAAATCGCTTGGCATGAATATTGGTGCTATGAGAGAAGCTTTTGCGCATGTCGATACCGGCACATTGAATTATTTAGATACAACTCTAGCAAAAGACCCTGCATCAGGTAGCAATGAGGCTCTAATCGAAATTTATCGTCGATTAAGACCCGGTGATTTAGCCACTGTAGAAAATGCTAGATCTCTGATCGAAAACATGTTCTATAACTTCAAGCGCTTTGACTTCTCAAGAGTAGGTCGTTATAAGATCAACAAGCGTCTTGATATCGATATTCCAAATACTATCGAAAACCGAATTATGCGCTTAGAAGATTTAGTCGCAATCGTATCTGAAATCATTAGGCTAAATAATACTCAAGATCCAGCTGATGATATCGATTCACTAGCTAACCGTAGAGTTAAATTAGTAGGTGAATTAGTTCAAAGACAATTTAGAATTGGTCTACTTAGAATGGAGCGAAACACCAAAGATCGAATGTCGATGAACGAAATCGAAACCGTCACTGCATCACAATTAATTAATGCAAGACCAATCGTAGCTGCTGTTAGAGAATTTTTTGCCGTATCTCAGCTTTCTCAATTCATGGATCAAATTAACCCATTAAGTGAGTTAGCCCATAAACGACGTCTTAGCTCGATGGGACCAGGCGGACTTAGTCGTGAACGAGCTGGATTTGAGGTTCGAGATGCTCATGCCACTCACTATGGAAGAATTTGTACTGTAGAGACTCCAGAAGGAGCTAACATTGGCTTAGTACTTAACTTGGCTACCTATGCCAGGATTAATGATTATGGCTTTGTTGAAACACCATACAAGAAAATTATTAACTCGGTTACTGCTAAAGATGCTGTTGGTCAGATCGCTAAAGTTGATCTTGAAGATGAAAACGGCAAGGTTATTGTTAAGGCAAATTCAAAGATCACAGCTGCTCAAGCTGCTAGCTTAGCTAAAGTTAAGAATCAGGTAACTTGGCCAGTTAAACCACACCTAAGTAATGAAGTCATATTCTTAGATGCATCTGAAGAAGAGAATGCTGTGATCGCCAGTGCTGACGTAAAATTTGATGAAGACGGATTCTTCATCGACCAGCGAGTTAGTGCAAGAAATAGATTAGTTACTGGTGAGGTTGATTCAGACATAGTTACTCATATTGATGCCGCCACTAACCAAACTATTGGCTCAAATGCATCACTGATTCCATTTGTTGAGAAAGACCGTGTAGACCGTGCTTTAACTGGCGCCAACCAGCAAAAACAGGCAGTGCCTTTGATTAATCCAAAAGCTCCAATTGTTGGAACTGGATTTGAGCGAACATTAGCTCTAAATACTTCACAGTTAATTGTCGCAGAAGACAAGGGTGAAGTTATTAAAGCCAGTGCAGACGAAGTAGTTGTTAAGTATCCAAAAATAACTAAAACTTATAAGCCAGTTCACTTCCAAAGAAGTAACGAAGGCACCTCAATTAATCAGAAGGTTGTTGTTAACTCGGGCGATAAACTAGTTGCCGGTCAACCGCTTATTGAGGGTATGAGCATTCAAGACGGTGAATTAGCGGTTGGACGAGATGTAAAAGTCGCATTTATGCCTTGGAACGGTTATAACTTTGAAGATGCAATCGTTATTTCTGAACGTTTAGTTCGTGAAGATGTATTCACATCAATTCATATTATGGACTTTATGGTTGAAGTCCGTGAGACTAAGTTAGGGCCTGAATTATTAACTGGTGACATTCCAAATGTTTCTGAAGAGATTCTAAGACACCTAGACGAAGACGGAATCATTAGAATCGGTGCCGAAGTCCACCCAGGCGATATCTTAGTCGGTAAAATTACTCCTAAGGGTGAACAAGAACTAAGCAGCGAGGAACGATTACTACGAGCAATTTTTGGTGAAAAGGCTAAAGAAGTTAGAGATACTTCTGAGCGCATGAGTAACGGTAAACACGGTAAGGTTGTCGGTGTAAAAATCTTCTCAAGAGAAAATGGACATGAATTAAAATCTGGTGTTATCAAGCAGGTTCAAGTGTTCGTTGCTCAAATGAGAAAGATTCAGGTTGGTGACAAATTAGCTGGACGACATGGTAACAAAGGCGTAATCGCTAGAGTATTGCCAGTAGCCGATATGCCATTTTTGGCAGACGGTACACCTGTTGACGTAATTCTTAACCCAATGGGTGTCCCTTCAAGAATGAACATTGGCCAGCTATTTGAAACTCATTTAGGTATGGCCGCTGAAGCACTTGGTATTAAAGTAGCCACTCCCCCATTCAATGGTATATCCATCGAGACTATTCAAGACCTACTTAAAGAAGCTGGTCTACCAGAAGATGGTAAGCAACAATTATTTGACGGAAGAACTGGTGAGGCCTTTAAGGAGCGAACTGTAGTCGGTGTAATGCATATCTTGAAATTAGAGCATATGGTTACCGACAAGATCCATGCAAGATCAACCGGTCCATACACAATGGTTACCCAACAGCCACTTGGTGGTAAGGCCCAAAATGGTGGTCAGCGATTTGGTGAGATGGAGGTCTGGGCCCTAGAAGCATATGGTGCAGCAGTATCTCTGCAAGAAATGTTAACTATTAAGTCCGACGATGTATATGGTAGATCCAAAGCTTACGAAGCCATCATCAAGGGAACGGCTATCCAGGGACCAAAGGTACCAGAAAGCTTTAACGTCTTAGTTAAAGAATTAATGGGTCTAATCCTTAAGGTTGAACTAAGAACAAATGACAAGCAAATTACTGTTGATGCTGAGAAAATATTAGCTAGTAACATTAAGACTGAGTCTGAACATATCTCAACCGTAGATGTACCCCAGCCATTAGCTTCTGAAGTTGATGAATCTTCAGACAATACACCAAATGAGTTTATGATAGTTGATCTGGATGATGAGCTTCACGCATCAGACGTAGATGATAGTGAGCTTTCGATAGTCAACCCAAGCGACATTGAAAATGAGTTTAAGGAGGCTGCATAATGAGAAACCAAAATAACGGAACAAATATCTCTGACTTCGATGCAGTTAGATTAGCTGTTGCTGCACCCGAGGATGTACTTGAGTGGAGTTATGGTGAAGTAACGAAACCAGAAACTATTAACTATCGAACCCAAAAACCGGAAAGGGATGGTCTTTTCTGCGAGCGAATATTTGGACCAGTAAAAGATATCAACCCACACGATGCAAAATACAAGGGCATGAGAAGCCGTGAAGCAGCAGTAGACAAGAACGGTGAAATCGTAACTAAGTCAATAGTAAGAAGAGAGAGAATGGGTCATATTACTCTTGCAGCCCCAGTAGCTCATATTTGGTTTTTACGGGGCACTCCTTCAGCCATTGGTTTAATCCTTGGTATGACTGTAAAGAATCTTGAACGAATTGTTTATTTTGCCTCATATGTTATTAAATCAGTTGATCACGAGCCTTTAGACAAGATGCTTGATGATAAAGAGGCTGAATTTAATGCAGCTAAAGAAGCAATCAAGATTAGATATGAAGCACAATCTAAGGAAGAAAATGCTAACATCAAAGCTCTTGCCGAAATGCAGACAAAAGAAATCCAACAAGTTACTGAAGAATTTGAGGCTCTAAGAACTCAATTATTAGCTCTTGAGAAACTAAACCTAATATCAGAAAAAGATTATCGTGAGCTACCTGAAGAAGTCCAGAAATTAATCACAGTTGGTATGGGTGGAACAGCTATTAGAGAGCTACTTGAAGAGATTGATTTAGATGAATTAATTAAGAGTTTGTCTATTGAATCTGAAGAGCTAAAGGGTCAAAGAAAAAAGAAAATAACTAAAAGACTACGTTTAATTGAAAACATGCATAAGGCTAAGATTAAGCCAACTAGCATGTGTTTCAACGTGCTTCCAGTTATACCTCCAGATCTTAGGCCGATGGTACAACTAACTGGTGGTCGATTTGCTACCAGTGACCTTAACGATCTTTACAGACGAGTTATTAACAGGAACAATCGATTAAAGAAATTGATTGATCTTAAAGCTCCTGAAGTTATTCGAAGGAATGAACAAAGAATGCTTCAAGAAGCCGTTGATGCTTTAATTGACAACAACTCAACACGTTCTGGGCGAGCTGTAGCTGCAACCGGTCAGCATCGAAGGCTTAAATCATTGAGCGATATGCTTAAGGGTAAGCAGGGTCGATTCCGTCAGAACTTACTTGGTAAACGAGTCGATTACTCTGGTAGATCAGTAATTGTTGCTGGTCCAGAGCTGACTATGGATCAATGTGGCCTGCCTAAAATGATGGCCCTAGAACTGTTTAAACCATTTGTTATTGGACAGCTGATTGATAATGAATATGCTCACAATATTCGCAGCGCAACCAGAATGATAGAAATGGGTGAAACTGTTGTTTGGGATGCTCTAGATAATGTTATTAAGGGCAAGTATGTATTGCTAAACCGTGCACCAAGTTTGCACCGATTAAGTATCCAAGCTTTTCAACCAATCTTGATTGAGGGTAAGGCTATACAATTGAACCCATTAGTATGTAAAGGTTTTAACGCCGATTTTGACGGCGACCAAATGGCTGTTCACTTACCATTAAGTGCCGAAGCTCAGTATGAAGCAAAAACAATTATGGCCAGTAGTAAAAACTTATTAAAGCCGGCTGATGGTTCGCCAATACTTCACATTGAACAAGATATAGTTTTAGGTTGTTATTACTTGACTTATGATAAATTTGCTGACGATAACCTACCTGCTAAAAACTATAGTGGGCTGGAAGAAGCTCTAATGGCCTTCGATTCTGAACAAATTAGACTCCAGGATAGAATTAAAATTAACTTTAGGGGCGAAGACAGAACTTCAACTCTAGGTAGGTTTTTGTTCAACGAAATATTCCCAGCCGATCTACCTTTCCAGGACGTTGCTATGACTAAAAAGAAATTACAAGCAGTTATGGCATATGCCTATAACTCTTTTGGACAAGACGCTACTGCAAAGATTGCCGATGATCTTAAGGTCCTTGGGTTTAACTATGCAACTGTATCTGGTTTATCAATGGGTATGAGCGACTTTACTGAAATAGAAGGCCTGGACAAGCGTATTGAATCTGCAGAAAGCCAGGACGCACAAATCAGTAATCAATATTCAGAAGGTTTAATTACTAATGATGAAAGATACAGATTGACTATCGATAACTGGATGCAAACCGATAGCCAAATCCAAGAAATGTTAAATAAGCAATTTATCGAGCAAGATACTTCAATGTCCTTAGTAGTTTTGTCAGGTTCAAGAGGTAGTATTGGCCAGGTAAAAATGACCGTTGGTACCGTTGGTATCCAGGTGGACACTACCGGAAAAGCTATTGAGTTACCTATTAAAAGTAACTATAAATCCGGACTAACTCCACTAGAGTACTTTACGGCCGCTAGAGGTGCTAGAAAAGGATTAATCGATACCGCCCTAAAGACCGCAGACTCTGGTTATCTTACAAGACGACTGGTTGATGTCAGCCAAGACGTCTTTACGGTTGAGGATGAAGCTAATGACCCAGGATTCTCTAAGCTTAGATCAGATGCTGAGGAAATCGGTGTTAGCTATTCATCAAGGTTAATTGGTAGATATGTTGCAGAAAAAGTTGACGGATACTTGAAGAAAGGTGAACTGATTACTGAAGAAATCGGTTTAGCAATCGAAGCTGATACAAAAGTTGATGGCGTTAAGATTATGAGCGTATTAAGCTCAACTAACGTCAGAGGTATCCCTCAAAAATCATACGGTGTTGATCCAGCTACCGGTAATATAGTCAAAGCCCACCATCCAGTTGGAGTTATTGCTGCTCAAAGTATTGGAGAACCAGGTACACAGCTAACTCTTAACACCTTCCACTCCGCCGGTGTTGCAGGTGAAAATATTACTACCGGTCTGCCAAGAGTTGAAGAGTTATTTGAAGCCCGAACTCCAAAAGGTCAGGCAATGCTTTCAACTATCTCAGGATTTGTTAATTTATGGGAAGATGGCGACCATTACGTAGTTCAAGTTACTAGTCACGATAATGAGCATAAGAAAGTAATTCTTGAGTTAGACGGACGGAAACCTAAATTCCAGAACGGACAAACCGTTGTAAGTGGTGATGTTATTGCCTCTAACAAGGGAAACAAAGATCCTATCTCGGCTACTATCTCAGGCACAGTTGAATACACTGATAAACAAGTTATGATTATGCCTGACGGACAAAGTGTTGCCAGATTTGAAATCCCTGGGTTTAAACAAATTCTAGTCAAGGATGGCGATAAGGTCGAAAAAGGCCAGATGATTACCGGCGGTTCAATTAATCTCCAGGAGCTACTTGAGCTTAAGGGAATTGAAGCAACCCAAAGGTATATTATGAACGATATTCTTAAGATATTTGCCAGCCAAGGCCAGAACATATCCGATAAACACTTAGAAATTATCGTTGGACAAATGTTCAGTCGAGTTCAAATTGATGAACCCGGTGATACGGAATTCGTAACTGGTGATATCGTCAGTAAGTTAAGTGTAGTATTGGCCAACGAAGAGCTAGATAAACAATCTAAGGAACCAGCAAAGTATTCTCAGCTGTTACTTGGGATTACTAAGGCAAGCTTAACAACCGATTCGTTCTTAAGCTCTGCAAGTTTCCAGGATACAACTAGAGTCTTGATCGCAGCTGCAACCAGCGGTAAAGTCGATCATTTGTACGGCCTGAAAGAGAACGTAATACTAGGTCGAAGAATACCTGTAGGAACAGGTTATAATAACCCATCAGTAGAAGGAGAAACAAGCAAGTTTGACGAGGAAGTCTAAATCTGTTTAAATTATAGTCATGCCAACAGTTAATCAATTAATTAGAAAACCAAGAAAAAAAGGCTATTGTTAAGAGTAAATCTCCAGCAATGCACCGTGTCGTAAATAATCTTAAAACTAGAAATTACGAAAAATCAGCACCATTTAAGCGTGGTGTTTGTATTAAAGTAACTACTAAAACCCCAAAGAAACCAAACTCTGCTTTAAGAAAAGTTGCTCGTGTTAGATTAACTAATGGTTACGAAGTATGGGCATACATTGGTGGTGAAGGCCATAACCTACAGGAACATGCAGTCGTACTAGTACGAGGCGGTAGAGTTAAAGACTTACCTGGTGTTAGATATCACATCGTTAGAGGTCATCTTGATCTCCAGGGTGTAGATGGTCGGAAAAATGGTAGAAGTAAATATGGAGCGAAGAAATAATGCCTAGAAAAAAAACCAAATCACTAGTTAGAACTATAACCCCAGATAGAATGTATGACAGCATTTCTCTACAAAAGTTCATCAACCGAGTTATGCTTGATGGTAAAAAACAGATTGCTGAAAAATTAGTTTATAGCGGAATTGAAAAAGCTGCTAAAAAACTAAAAGTTGATAATCCAATTGAAGTATTTGAGACCGCTTACCGAAATATTCAACCTCATATGGAAACTCGATCCAGGAGAGTCGGTGGAGCTAACTATCAAATTCCTTTTGAAGTAAAAGGACAGCGTCAGCAACACTTAACAATTATGTGGTTGACTCAGGCTGCACGTGCAAAAAAAGGCATGAGTATGGAAGACCGAATTGCCAACGAATTAGTTGACGCTTTTAATAACACCGGAACTGCTGTTAGAAAAAAAGAAGAGACTCACAAGATGGCTGAGTCAAACCGAGCATTTGCTCATTTTGCTCGATATTAAATATAAACCAGATATAAGGAAAGTTTATTAACTATGAAAGATTATCCATTAGAGAGGCTTAGAAATATTGGCATTATTGCTCATATTGATGCTGGAAAAACTACTACTACTGAAGCAATTCTCTATAGGACTGGTTTAAAGCATAAGATTGGTGCTGTCCACGAAGGTGAAACAACTACAGACTGGATGGAGCAGGAGCGTGAACGTGGAATTACTATTACTAGTGCTGCTGTTACATGTTTCTGGAAAGACAATAAGATTAACATCATCGATACTCCTGGACATATCGATTTTACCGTAGAGGTCGAGAGATCATTGCGAGTACTTGATGGTGCGGTAACTGTTTTTGATGGCAAAATGGGTGTAGAGAGCCAGTCCGAGACAGTATGGCGACAGGCTAACAAATATCACGTGCCTAGAATCTGTTTTATTAATAAAATAAACCAGACAGGTGGAGATTTTTATAAATCCCTAGATTCAATCCATACACGTCTTAGTAAATTAGCTTTTCCAATTCACCTACCTATTGGTTTTGAGCAATCAGTTAACGGTGTGGTCGATTTAGTTGAAATGAAGGCCTACACTTATAAAGAATTTTCTGATCATGAACTTATTGAGAGTGAAGTACCTGCTGACATGTTAGAGGATGCTAAGAAATACAGATCTCTATTAATTGAAAACGCTGTTTCTGAAGATGAAAAGATGCTTGAAAAGTATTTCGAGGTTGGAGAGGATGGCTTAACTAAAGCAGAAATCAAACAAGCAATTAGAACTGCAGTTTTAGGTGGAAGTTTCTTCGTCGTTAGTGGTGGTGATGGTCGTGGCGTTATGGTAGAAAAACTATTAGACGCAGTTATTGACTACCTACCTAGCCCAACAGACCGTGGCTCAACTTGGGGAATTCACCCAAAGACAGGTGATGAGATTGAAAGAAAGCCTACTCCAAGCGAACCATTTGCTGCATTGGCGTTTAAGATTGCTACCGATCCATTTGTTGGTAAGTTAGCTTTCTTCAGAGTGTACTCTGGGAGAGTAAAGGCTGGTAGCTATATTCTAAATTCAAATTCTGGAGAAAAAGAACGAGTTGGACGTATAGTTAGAATGCAGGCTAATGATCGAGAAGATGTGGATGAGGTTAGTGCTGGTGATATCGCGGCAATAGTCGGACTTAAAGGTACAACCACCGGCAACACTTTATCTGATTTAAATAATCCAATCATTTTGGAGAGTATTAATTTCCCAGACCCTCCGGTATCTATTGCAATTGAGCCAAAGACTAAAAGCGACCAAGAAAAAATGAGTATTGCTATGCAGAGACTTGCTGAAGAAGATCCTACTTTTAGAATCAAGGTTGATCATGAAACTGGTCAGACGATTATAAGTGGAATGGGTGAGCTTCACCTAGAGATTATTGTCGATAGAATGAAGCGAGAATTCGGTGTTGAAGCTGCAATTGGTCAACCACAGGTCGCTTATCGTGAGACTATCCGCAAGGCTGATGTTGAAGCTGAAGGTAAGTTCATTAAACAAACTGGTGGACGTGGACAGTATGGACACGTTTGGATCAAAGTATCACCAAATGAAGCTGGAAAAGGCTTTGAATTTATCAATAGCATTAAGGGCGGTTCAGTACCTAGTGAATATATAAATCCGGTCAAAAAAGGTATTGAAGAAGCGCTAACAAACGGAATCATTGCCGGATATCCTGTCGTTGATATTAAAGTTGAATTGTTTGACGGAAGCTATCATGACGTTGACTCTTCAGAATTAGCATTTAGTATTGCCGGTTCAATGGCTATACAAGAAGGTGTTAGAAGTGCTAACCCAGTTCTGCTAGAACCTATCATGAAGATAGTTGTAGTAACTCCTGAATCATACATGGGTGACGTTATTGGTGACTTAAACTCAAAGCGTGGCAAAGTTGAGAGCATGGAAGACTTGTCAGCTGGTATTAAGGAAATAACAGCTGAAGTTCCGCTTGGAGAATTGTTTGGATATACCACTAGCCTACGGTCAATGACACAGGGGCGAGCAAGTTCAACCATGGAATTACACCATTATTCTGATGTACCAAATCATGTCGCAGAAACAATCATTGCTAAGAATAAGCGTTAATCACATTATTTGATATTTTATAGTTTACAAATCTATGCTTATCAGATAAAATGTAATTATTCGTATAAAGTGGGGTGTTTATTGATACCCCCTAAAAGTTTAAGTAAAGAAGGAGCTAGATAATTTATTATGGCAGATTACAAAAGAGACAAACCACACATTAATGTAGGAACTATGGGTCACGTTGACCATGGTAAGACCAGCTTAACCGCTGCTATTACTACAGTTCTTTCAAAAAGACTACCAAGCGAGATTAACAAGCCTGTAGCTTATGATCAAATTGATAACGCTCCTGAAGAAAAGCAGCGTGGTATTACCATTGCTACTTCTCACCAGGAATATGAATCAGAGAATCGTCACTACGCACATGTTGATATGCCAGGTCACGCAGACTACATCAAGAACATGATTACCGGTGCAGCTCAAATTGATGGTGCAATTCTAGTTGTATCTGCTGCAGATGGTCCTATGCCACAAACTCGTGAGCACGTTCTATTAGCTCGTCAAGTAGGCGTACCTTCTATCTTAGTCTTCATGAACAAGATGGACTTAGCTGACCCAGAATTAGTTGAATTAGTTGAAATGGATATCCGTGAGTTATTAAAGAAATATGAATTTGATGACAACTGTCCAATTATCAAAGGTTCAGCTACTAAGGCCCTAGCTGGTAGCAAAGAAGACGAAGATGCGATTATGGAATTAGTTGCAGCAATGGATGCATATATCCCTGAACCAAAAAGAGAGCTCGATAAACCATTCCTAATGCCTATTGAAGACGTTTTCTCAATTAAAGGCCGTGGTACTGTTGCTACTGGTAGAATTGAGCAAGGTATCATCAAGGTTAATGATGAAGTTGAAATCGTTGGAGTTAAGGATACTCGAAAAAGCGTTGTAACCG
This sequence comes from bacterium, assembly GCA_021781215.1. Taxonomy (GTDB): domain Bacteria; phylum Patescibacteriota; class Saccharimonadia; order Saccharimonadales; family DATKHC01; genus JAJXXC01. Next base: position 28,634 of record JAJXXC010000004.1, on the reverse strand, counting down.
GTGTTGAAATGTTCAAGAAAAACTTAGGACAAGGTCAAGCAGGTGATAATGTTGGTATCCTACTTCGTGGTATTGAACGAGAAGATATTGAAAGAGGACAAGTACTTGCTAAACCAGGTACGATTACTCCTCACACTGAATTTGATAGTGAAGTATATATCTTGAATAAAGATGAAGGTGGTCGTCATACTCCTTTCTTCAAGGGTTACAAACCACAATTCTACTTTAGAACAACTGACGTTACTGGTGAAGTTGAATTACCTGCAGATAAAGAAATGGTTATGCCAGGTGACACCACTACATTTAAGGTTAAACTATTAGCACCTATTGCCATGGAGCAGGGTCTACGATTCGCTATTCGTGAAGGTGGACGAACTGTTGGTGCCGGCGTGGTTACTAAGATTGTAAAGTAAATATATAATGGCAGTTGAAACAAAGAAACCTGAAGCTAGACAAAGAATACGCATACGTCTTAAGGCGTATGATCACCGGATTATTGATCAATCAGCTAAACAAATATTAGATACTGCGATTCGAACCGGCGCTACTGTTGCCGGTCCGATTCCACTACCTACTAATAAAACTATTCATACTGTGGTAAAAAGTCCCCATGTATACAAAAAAGGTCGTGAACAATTCGAGATGAGAGTTCACAAAAGACTGATTGATGTTTTCGATCCAACCCCTAAAACAATTGATTCATTAATGAATTTGAATCTACCTGCGGGTTGTGATGCTGAAATAAAAATGTAGTGTAGTATCTACAACGAATTGACAAGTGTAAGATCTATGTGTTACTCTTGTAAAGTTATAGTTCGCTTGGTGTAACTGGAAGGTCAAATAATTTGAAACCACCAATCACCAAGATTTTATTATTATAAAAAAGGCGCAGAAACTTCTATGAAAGTACTGATTACCAGAAAACTTGGAATGACTAGCACTATATCTGAAAATGGTGTGTTAAGCCCTATTACTCTTCTTTCTGTGCAAGATAATATTGTAACTCAAGTAAAGACTGTTGAAACTGATGGCTATAAAGCAATTCAAGTTGGCAGTGAGAATAAAAAGAAGACTAACAAACCTCAAGTTAACCACTTTAAAGACGCTAAAGTTACTCCTAAGATAGTTAAAGAATTTAGATTAGACGATGACTCTGAACCTATCAGCGTTGGTGATGTTATTAGTTTCGATAATTTTAGTGTTGGCGACCAGGTTAATGTAACCGGAACTTCAAAGGGTAAAGGTTTTGCCGGCACAATTAAACGTCATAATTTCCATCGTGGACGAAAAACTCATGGTGGAAGAAGTTATCGACGTCCTGGTTCAATTGGATCAATGTTTCCTCAGAAAATTTTTAAAGGCAAAAAAATGGCCGGACGAATGGGCCATGACCAAGTTACTATTAAAAACCTAAAGGTATCTATTATTGATAAAGACTTGGGCGTTATTGGTGTAAGTGGTGCGGTTCCAGGACCTAGAAAATCAGTAGTTATTTTAAGAGGTGTAGCAAAATGAATGTATCTAGTTTTACCAAATCAGGTGCTGTAGCCAAAGACAAAATAGCCCTAGATAAGTTTATTTTTGATATGGTCCCGGAAGATCATCAGCTATTAAAAGACAACTATGTAGCCTACCTTGCAAATGGCCGAGCTAATCTCTCTGTTACTAAGACTCGTGGTTTAGTTAGCGGTGGCGGTAAGAAACCATGGAGACAAAAAGGTACTGGTAGAGCTCGAGTTGGATCAACCAGAAGCCCGATTTGGAGAAGTGGTGGTATTACTTTCGGACCAACTGGTCTTGAAAACTATACTAATAAAGTTAATAAATCAGCTAAGCGATTGGCGCTAAGACAAGTTCTAAGCCTAGCTTTGTCTGAAAAGAAATTAGTAATAATCGATGACATTGCTTTTACTGGCAAAACTAGTCAAGTAGCTGATTTAATGAGTAAAATTGGTGCTAAAGGTAAGATTTTGATGGTTCTAGACACTAAAACTGAATTAAATCTTAGATCTACTAATAACCTTAATGATCTTAAACTTATCACTGCAAAATATTTAAATGTTTATGACTGTATGAATGCAGATTCAATTGTTATAACGAAGCCCGCACTAGAGATTGTAAATACATGGTTAGGTGAGGTTAAATAATATGTCTAAAACACTATTTCTAAAACCACGATTAAGCGAAAAGGCTTACCAAGCTATTCAAAAAGATAATGTTTATGTTTTTGTTGTAGATAAATTAGCTAATAAACAAACTGTTAAAGAAAACGTTGAGTCACAATTCAAAGTTTCTGTAACTAATATTAGAGTTGCTTATCTTCCTGGTAAAAATAAAAGGCACGTTCATAAAGAAAGTCATAAATCAATTAACGGCAAGACCTCTTCAGTCAAAAAAGCTTTTGTAACCTTGAAAAAAGGTGACACTATTCCTATATTTGCAGTTGAAGAAGCCGAAAAAGAACGCCAAGACAAGATCTCTAAAACACTTAGCGGGAGTAAAAAATAATGGCTATTAAACAATTAAACCCAACTACTCCTGGCCAAAGAGGCATGACTACTCAAGATTTTAGTGGTATTACTACTAAAAAACCGGTCAGATCTTTGCTAGTTATTAAAAAGACTGCCCAGGGGCGAAACAATCAAGGTAGAATTACAACTAGACATAAGGGTGGCGGAGTTAAGAAATATTATCGTATCATTAATTTTAAATTACCAGTTGGCACTATTGCTACAGTAGAACATATTGAATATGATCCTAACCGAAGCGCTAGAATTGCTAGAATTAAGGATCAAAAAAATACCTATCACTATATTTTAGCTACTCACGGTATGCAAATCGGCAGTAAAATTGTTGTTGGAAAAGATGCACCGATTGAAACCGGAAACAAACTTTCATTAGAAGATATACCAGTCGGTAGTAATATTCACTCTGTTGAATTACAGCCAGGACGTGGCGCTCAATTAGCTCGTTCAGCCGGTGCTAGTGTTCAACTTATGGCTAAAGATAATGGCTATGCTCAGCTTAAGCTTCCTAGTGGTGAAATTCGATTAGTTAAAGTTGAATGTATGGCCAGTATTGGAGTTGTTGGTAACGAGCAACATCAGAATATTAAAATTGGAAAAGCTGGTCGTAACAGGCATCGTGGAATCAGGCCATCTGTTCGTGGTGTAGCCATGGGAGCATATGACCATCCACACGGTGGTGGTGACGGTGGACGACACGGTACTGGTAAAGACCCAAGAACCCCATGGGGCCAAAAGACTCTAGGTTATAAGACTAGGTCAAGAAAAAAGGTGTCTACTATGATTGTTAAAGGCCGAAACGAAGGAAAGAGGAGATAATACCATGAGTCGATCACTGAAAAAAGGTCCATTTATTGATCCAAAATTAGCTAAGAAAGTATTGGCTTTGAGTGCTGATGATAGAACAATTATTAAGACTTGGGCACGTGCTTCTACAATCTCTCCTGAATTCGTAGGCAAAACGATAGCTGTACATAATGGTAAATTACACATTCCTGTTTTTATTACTGAGAATATGGTTGGACATAAATTGGGTGAATTTTCACCTACTCGAAAGTTCCGTTCTCATGGTGGTAAAATTGCGAAAGGATCTAAATAATGAGCGCTATTGCAATTGCTAGGGGCGTTAATATGCCTGCTCGTAAGGTAGGTGTAGTAGCTGCTTTGGTTAGAGGCAGGACTGTTTCTGACGCACTAACGATTCTTGACCATACTCCAAGAGCTTCAGCTGTTCCGGTTAGAAAGGCCGTTGAAAGCGCAAAAGCTAACGCTATCTATAATCATAATTATAAAGAAGACGGTCTATATATTGCTGAAATTTCAGTTTTGTCCGGTCCAAGTCTTAAGAGAAGTCGATCTATAGCTCACGGTAGTTTCCATAGAATTCTTAAAAGAACTTCTCATATTAGGGTTGTAGTTGACGGTATTCAGAGACCACCAAAAGTTGTTAAGAAAGTTGAAGAAAAGCAGACTTCAGTGAAAGCGAAGGAGACAAAGTAATGGGACAAAAAGTAAATCCAATTAGTATGCGACTTCAGGTTAATAAAGAATGGCGTAGTCGATGGTTCTCCAACAAGAAAGATTATCCAAAGCAATTAGCCCAAGATCTATTGGTCAGAAAATTGATCCAAGATAAATTAGGCAGTCGTGCGGCAATTAATCGTGTTGATATTGAACGTTCTCCAAACCTAGTTACAATTACCATTTCATCAGCTAAGCCTGGTGTGGTTATCGGTAGGGGTGGAACCGGCGCTCAAGAATTAAAAGCTGCGATAGAAAATATTTATAAAATGGAAGCTAGACTTAATATTGAAGAACTTAGAAAGCCCGAACTGTTTGCTAAATTAGTTGCTGAGAATATTGCACACCAACTTGAACGTAGAATCTCATTTAGACGAGCAATGAAATCAACTGCCGCAGCTACAATGAGAGCTGGAGCTGAAGGTGTTCGTATTGAGTTAGCTGGTCGTTTAGGCGGTGCTGAAATGTCTCGACGTGAGAAAGAAGTACAAGGAAGCGTTCCATTGCATACTATTAGAGCTGACATTGATTATTACTGTGCAAGGGCTTCTTATCCAGGTTCAGGCATCATTGGTGTAAAAGTATGGATATATAAGGGCGAGGTGAAGTAGTATGTTAATTCCAAACCGCAGTAAATATCGAAAAGTTCGAAAAGGTATCATCACCGGTCCTGCAACACGTGGCAATGTTATTTCATTCGGTCAATTTGGTCTTCAAAGCCTAGACGGTGATCGCATTACTTCTAGACAAATTGAGGCATCAAGACAAGCTATGACTAGATATATGAAACGAGGAGGCAAGGTGTGGATTCGAATTTTCCCTCACACACCTGTAACTCGTAAACCTTTAGACGTAAAAATGGGTAGTGGAAAAGGTAACCCAGAATTTTTCGTAGCGAAGGTTAAGCCCGGAACTATATTGTTTGAAATACAGGGAGTTAGTGAAGAAATTGCTAGAGAAGCAATGCGTTTGGCTAGTCACAAATTACCAGTTAAAACTCGATTTTTGGTTAAGGATGAGGTGCAAACACTATGAAAATGATAGAAGTTAGAAAAATTACTACCGCAAATCTTACTGTCGAGATTACTAAATTACGCGAAGAAATTGTTGAGCTACGTCGAAGAATTCACCAAGGTGAAGTTACCAATGTAAGATTATTAAGGCAAAAACGTAAAGATCTTGCCAGAATGCTAACAGTTCTAAGCGAACAACTTAGTAAGGAGAAGATGTAATGGCTAAAACACTAACTGGGTTTGTCGCTTCAGACAAGAATAATAAAACAATTGTTGTCAAAGTTGTGACTAAGAAGATTCACCCAATATATAAAAAACGTTACGTTACTAGTAAAAAATATCAAGCTCATGACGAGAACAATATTGCCAAGAAGGGTGATTTAGTTTCAATTATTGAGCATCGACCAATTAGCGCTACTAAACACTTCATGTTAGATAAAGTCATCCGAAAAGCTGGTATTGATGTTGTCGATGAGGAGCCAGAAATATGATACAACAAGAAACTAGATTAAATGTTTGCGACAACAGCGGTGCTAAAGAAATACTTTGTATTCGTGTCCTAGGTGGAACCAGAAGACGCTATGCGAGCATTGGAGATGTTATCGTCGCAACAGTTAAGGATGCTAACCCAACCGGAATCGTAAAGAAAAAAACCGTGGTTAGAGCCGTAGTCGTACGTACTCGAAATATTATTAACCGAAAAGACGGTTCATCAATTAGATTTGATGATAATGCTGCTGTGATAATTGGTGAAGATAAGTTGCCTAAGGGTACTCGTATTTTTGGTCCAGTCCCAAGAGAACTGAGAGATATGGGATATTCTAAAATTATCTCGCTTGCTCCGGAGGTACTATAGTTATGAATACTCTATATAAGATTAAATTGAAAAAGAACGATACGGTTATTGTTTTGTCTGGTAAATATAAAGGCAAGACCGGCAAGGTATTATCTACTTTTACTAAAACTAACCAGGTATTGGTTGAGGGAATTAATATAGCTAAAAAACACTCTAAGCCAACTAAGGCATTACCTCAAGGCGGAATCGTTGACCTGCTTAAACCAATTGGTGTTTCAAAAGTTGCCCTCTATGATTCAGTTACTAAGAAGGCATCTAAAATTAGCTATAAGGTAAATAAAGATGGTAGCAAAGTAAGAGTTTATGCTAAATCTGGCAAGGAAATAAAATAATGGCTACAGATACTAAAAAATCAGTTAATACTGTTAAAATGAATTCAAGCAAATTGAAGGAACAGTATTACAGTGCCCTAATTCCTGAACTCCTCAAAGAGCTGAAACTAAAAAATGTTAACCAAGTACCAAAACTTGAAAAAATAGTTCTAAATATTGGTCTTGGAAAAGCTAAAGATGATAAAAAAGTAATTGAGGTTGCAACTAATACTCTAAGAAAAATATCTGGCCAGCAACCGATTAAAACTATTGCCAAGAAATCAATCGCCAGTTTTAAATTGAGAGAAGGTAATATAATTGGTCTTAAAGTTACGCTTCGTGGCGATAGAATGTATGAGTTCGCTGATAGATTTATTAACATTGTATTACCAAGGTTAAGAGATTTTCACGGAGTTAAAAATTCTGCATTCGACCCTAAAGGTAACTTTAGTATTGGTTTGATTGATCAGTCAGTATTTTCAGAATTATCTTTCGAAGAAACCACTACCGCACATGGACTCCAGGCAAATTTTGTTATTAGAAGCCACAACCCACATGATTCTAAGCTTTTGTTAGAGAAATTTGGGATGCCTTTTGAAAAAACTAAGGAGAAGAAATAATGGCAAAGAAATCAGCTATAGCTAGAGACTTAAAAAGAAAAAAAATGATTATTCAATATGCTGCTAAAAGAGCAGAATTAAAAGCCATGGGTGACCAAGACGGATTACATAAATTACCCAGAAATAGTAGCCCAACTCGTTACCATAACCGTTGTAATGAAACCGGACGACCTAGGGCCTATATGCGACAGTTTGGTTTATCAAGAATCGCTTTTCGTGAACATGCTGTAAAAGGGGAAATACCCGGTATAACAAAGAGTAGCTGGTAGGAGAATATATATGAGCACAATTACAATAGATCCAATAGCCGATATGTTAACTCGAATTCGAAATGCAATTGCAGTTTCGAAAAATGAGGTTACTCTACCATACTCAAAATTCAAAGAAGATCTTGCTAAAATCTTAAAAGACTGTCAGCTTATAGAAAGTCTTGAGGTTAAACAAGAAGATAAGTCTATGTACAAGACTATTAGAATTGAGATTAATAAAGAACAAATTAACCCAAGAATTACTAAAATTGATCGAATCAGTACTCCGGGACGAAGAGTATATGCTCGTTCAAATAAAATACCTAAGATTATGAATGGCCGAGGTCTAGTTATTGTTTCGACTAGCTATGGACTAATGACTGGATCCGAAGCAATTAAAAAAGGTATCGGCGGCGAATTAATCTGTAAGGTCTATTAAGGAATATTATGAGTAGAATCGGAAAACAACCAATTAAAATACCAACCGGAGTTACGGTTACCGTTGATGCCAATAATATTGTCGTAACTGGACCTAAGGGTAGCTTAGAACAATTTTTAATCCCAGGGATTAACTTCGAGCAAGTCGATGACGTTTTGAATGTTACAAGGGTAGATGAAGAAGCTACTACTAGAGCTAATCACGGTCTAATAAGATCACTAGTAAATAATATGGTGATAGGTGTAACTAAAGGATTTGAAAGAAAACTTGAGATTAACGGTGTAGGCTATAAGGTTGCAAATACCAATACTGGCTTGAAAATGAACCTTGGATTTTCTCACGATGTAAATTATAAGCTTCCAGAAGGAGTTAGTGCTACAATTGAGGGTAATATAATTTCTATCAAGGGAATAAGTAAACAGATAGTTGGTCAAGCCGCTGCTGAAATTAGATCTTTGAAGAAACCTGAACCTTATAAGGGCAAAGGAATTAAGTATGTTGAAGAGAGAATAATCCGTAAGAGCGGTAAGTCAGGAAAAGAGAAATAGATTATGAGTAGATTATCTTTAATTACTAAGCAAAAAGCTCAAAGAGCAAAACGTACTAGAAAGGTTACTGTTGGTACAACCGAGAGACCTAGACTTAGCGTATCTATTAGCAACCAGCATGTAACTGCCCAAATAATCGATGATAGTAGTAGTAAGACCTTAGCTTATGCATCTAGTGTTGGTAAGAAGCTAGATAAACAAACGATGACCGATAAGGCTACTAACATAGGTGAAGAAATTGCTAAGAAGGCTAAACAAGCTAAAATTACTAAAGTAGTCTTCGATAGAGGTAGTAAAAAATATCATGGTCGAATAAAAGCCTTGGCAGAATCTGCCCGAGAAGCTGGATTGGAGTTTTAATATGGCAGATAATAACCAAAAAAGGTCAAGAAATAACCGCCCAGAGCCAGAACCTAAAGAGTTTGATGAACGAGTAGTTCATATTGATCGTGTTGCAAGCGTTGCTGAAGGTGGACGAAGATTTCATTTTCGTGCATTAGTTGCTGTAGGCGATCACAAGGGTCGAGTAGGTATCGGAGTTGCTAAGGGCGTGGATGTTACATCGGCCGTTAATAAAGCCGTAGGCATAGCCAAAAAGTCATTTATTAAGGTTAATTTATACAAAGATACCATACCTCATGATTCTCAAGCTTCAAGCGGTGGTTCTAATATATTGATTAAGCCTGCTTCTCCTGGAACTGGTTTGATTGCCGGTGGTGTTTCTAGAACTATCCTGGAGGTAGCTGGAATTAGAAATGCCTTATCTAAATCATTAGGTTCTAATAATAAGATCAATTCAGCTAGAGCAACTATTTCGGCACTTGACTCACTTATACCATCTAAAGATTGGGTAACTAGATTAAATAAAGCACCTGCTGCTGCCCGTCCAGTTACTAAAAAGGTTGAACCATCAACTGTAAAATCTAAAACTCCAACTACTAAGAAAACAGGAGCAAAGAAATGAAGTATCACGAACTAACTGCAGTAGCCAATAAGAAAACAAATCGAGTTGGTCGAGGTATAGCCGCTGGTCAAGGTAAAACTGCTGGCCGTGGTACCAAAGGTCAAAATTCAAGAACTGGTAGCTCTCGAAAACCTGGTTTTGAAGGTGGATCTAATCCATTAATGCAACGCATGCCAAAACTACCTGGTTTTAAATCCCATAAGGTTAGACCAGATACCGTATATACCGGACAGTTAGCTGGAGTAAAATCAAAGGTCATCAATAATAAGACTATGTTTGAAAGCGGTTTGATTGAATCAGCTCATAGCAGAGTCAAACTAATAGTTAAGGGAAAAATCGACAAGCCATTCACAGTTGAATTACAGTTATCTAGCAAGAAGGCTATAGAAATGGTTGAGAAGGCCGGCGGTACAGTTAAGTTGGTTGCTCAACAAGAGAGACTTAAAAAGATAAAGAACTAGTTAATAAATTTGTTTTAATTTATTATTTAAAATAGTCCGAGGGTAAAGCAAATGAATTGGAAAATAATCTGGAAATCTTTATCGAACTCGAAGATGAAGAAGAGAATTATTATAGTTCTCTCAATATTGATTATTTTCCGACTGCTAACCTATGTCCCTATCCCATTAAATAATGCAGCTACTCTAAAACAATTAATTGATACCCTATTCAGTTCTTCAAAGACCCCACAGCTATTGAGTTATTTGAATGTTTTGTCCGGCGGCGCACTATCTAATTTCTCGATTATGTTAGTCGGTCTAGGGCCATATATTAATGCTTCAATTATTCTGCAATTATTAACTAAGGCCATACCTAAACTAGAAGCCTTAAATAAAGAAGGTGATTCTGGTAGAAAGAAAATTAATCAATATACTAGGCTATTAACTTTCCCACTAGCTATCATCCAATCAATTGGAGCAATCTATCTTGTAAATCAATCGGCTGAGCAGATTGGAATGAATAGTATTATAGCCGGCGCTTCCATTAGTACTTGGATTATTATGGTGGCGGCTTTAACTGGTGGATCTATGCTTTTGATGTGGGTCGGAGAAATCATTACTGAACAGGGAATTGGTAATGGAATTTCATTACTAATTACCGTTGGTATTGTTAGTAGATTGCCACAATCAATTTCATCAATTGTTAATGCAATTAATACTAATACCAGTAAGGTTATTATCTTTGGTCAAAAGACTTTTATTAATAGACAAGCAGCCCTGTATTACGCATTAATTATATTTATTGCTGTCGTAGTTACTCTGATTATTGTTAAGTTAAATGAGGCGTCAGAGAAAGTAACTATAAATTATGCTAAACGAGTGCAGGGTAATAGAGCGTACGGAGGAGTAACTACTACTTTACCTATAAAGTTAATCGCCGCCGGTGTTATTCCAATTATTTTTGCCGTGGCATTTTTAAGTGTTCCCAGTTTTGTTGGCCAGCTATTAACTACTGCGCATGGAATTCATTTACAGCATATCGGGGCATTTTTGACTAAATACTTTCAGGGTCCAACCCACGCTACGTTTGCAGCTGGTGGCTTCGCGCCCTATGTATATCCACTAACTTATTTTGTATTAGTATTCGCTTTTACTTTCTTTTATACCGGAATAACATTTAATGCTAAAGATATTGCTGAAAATTTGCAAAAACAGGGCGGATTTATCGAAGGCGTCAGGGTAGGAAATCAGACCGAGAAATTTTTAAGCAAGAAAGTTAATCGATTAACCGTTTTTGGTGGGTTTAGCTTGGCTATTTTAGCGATTTCACCGATTATATTACAGAAATTCATTAATGCTAATATTTCACTTAGCGGTACCAGCCTACTAATCTTGGTCGCAGTATCTCTGGAAACCCTAAGAGCTATTGAATCAAGAGCATTAATGCTAACCTATGACCAGTATGAGCAACCTGATTTCTTTTACGATTCTAGCGAACCAGCCCTAGCCGCAACCGGAGCTAGCCGTCTTAGATTTACCTCAAGAATTAAAGAAAAAATAACCAAGAGAAAGTCCGACTAAAAGTTTTGACTTATATCGATTCATTCTGATATAATAATAGTCTGTTATAATTTATGGCACAAAAAAAAGAAGTTATCGAGTTATCTGGGACAATCATCGAAGCATTGCCTAGTACACAATTTAAGGTTGAACTCGAAAACGGCCATATAATTATAGCCCACATCGCCGGTAAGATGCGTAAACACTATATACGCCTCGTACCTGGAGATAGCGTTACTGTTGAGTTGACGCCTTATGATCTTAGTAAGGGTCGGATAACGTACCGTAAATAACAATTTAAATAAGCAGTGTGTCATTTCGCATACAGAGAGGATGATCCGCATGAAAGTGCGTGCAAGCGTTAAAAAAATTAGTCCAGATGATAAGATAGTACGTCGTAAAGGACGCCTCTATGTTATTAATAAACTTAAACCACGTCATAAGCAGAGGCAGGGATAATGGCTAGAATTTCAGGTGTAACTATTCCCGACGGTAAGCAAGTTCAAATTGCTCTCACTTATATTTATGGAATTGGTCCAAAGTTTTCACAGACTATTTTGGATGATACTAAAATTGATCCAACCATAAGAGTTAATAATCTTACTGATAGTGAAATTTCTAAGATTCAAGACTATATCAATGATCACTATATGGTAGAGGGTGAGCTACAAAGAATTGTTACCGGTAATATTAAGAGACTTCGAGATATTAATAGCTATCGAGGCATTCGTCATAAGCTAGGTTTACCTAGCCGCGGACAGAGAACTCGAACAAATGCTAGAACCAGACGAGGAAAAAGAATTGCAGTAGGTGGCACTGCTAAGAAAGCGGTATCAAAGACTTAATTATGGCAGAATCAGAAATCACTAAACCGGTTATTAAAAAGAAGAAGAATAAGCGAACTGTACCGCAAGGCCAGGTTCATGTTAAGTCAACTTTTAATAACACAATTATTACTTTTACCGACCCTAGCGGAGGCGTATTAGCTTCATCAAGTGCTGGAGCCTGTGGCTTCCGTGGTTCTAAAAAAAGTACAGCATTTGCTGCCCAAATAGCTATGGAAAAAGCAGCAGCCCTAGTGAAGCAAAATTATTCACTTAGTAAAGTAGATGTTTTTGTTAAAGGTTTGGGGCTAGGCCGTGAAGCAGCAGTTAGATCATTACAAACCAGTGATATTTATGTAAATTCAATTTCTGATGTTACTGGATTACCACATGGTGGATGTCGTCCACGAAAGGCTAGGAGAATTTAAAAATGGCACGATTAAATACATCTATAGCTAAATTAAGCCGAAGAGAGGGCTATGCTCTACATCCAAAGGCTCATAAAATATTAGCCAGAAGACCAACTCCCCCAGGTGGTCAAAAGAAGGCTGGTCGTCCATCTGTTTCAAGCCAATATGCTATTCAACTAAGAGAAAAACAAAAAGTTAAAAGAATATATGGTCTTTTGGAGAAACAATTTTCTAATCTTGTTGCCGAGTCACAGAAAAAACAAGGACCAACTGGTGAATTATTACTTCGTTCACTAGAGCAACGATTAGACAATGTTGTTTATAAGAGCGGTTTTGCTAATAGTAGAAGATCTTCAAGACAGCTAGTAACCCATGGTCACTTTATGCTAAACGGCAGAAGAGTCGATATCCCTTCAATACGAGTTGTACCTGGCGATGAAATTATTATCAGACAATCCAGTAAAGATAACAATTATTTCAAAAATATTGACGCACTTAGCCCACCATCAAACGACACTTCAGCTTGGCTGAAAGTAGATCGTAAGAAATTTAAAATATCAATTACTGGGCTGCCATCCCGTGAAGATGCAGAACCAGATATTAATGAACAACTAATCGTGGAATATTACTCACGTTAAGGAGATTAAATGTCAAAAATAATTCATACACCAAGTATTGTCAAAGTAGACGAGCATAGCGATAACAGTGCTACTTTTACAATTGAACCATTGCACACAGGTTACGGTATGACTTTAGGAAACTCGTTTAGAAGAGTATTGCTTTCAAGTATAGCCGGGGCTGCAATTACATCATTTAGAATTGAAGGCGCATCTCACGAATTTACAACTGTTCCAGGAGTAAAAGAAGACCTCGTTACTATAATGACCAATTTAAAAGGCGTACGTTTTCGTTTATTCGAAGATGTGGCTCAACCACTGACACTACATTTTAGTGGTAAGGGTCAAATTCTTGCTAAGCATATTGCTGTAAATTCTAATGTCGAAATAGTTAATCCTGATTTTGTAATTGCCAATAGCGATGACAGTAAGACTATTTTCAATGTTGACTTAGTAGTTGAACTAGGTCGTGGCTATAAAGCAATTGAAGAAGGTAATTCTAGCAGACCAAGTACTGATATGATTTCAATTGATTCAATCTTTACACCCGTTTTACGAGTAAGATATAAGGTTGAAAATACACGTGTCGGACAAATTACCGACCTGGACAAGCTTTTGATCACCATTGATACTGATGGCTCGATTACACCAAAAGATGCTTTTGAAGAAGCAGCTGCAATTCTAATCAACCAATATACTGCACTTGCGGGTCAAACTCGAGTCAGCGTAGAGGTCAAAGAGACTATAGATCCTGATGAGGATGAAGCTGAAAATAGTGACAATTCGACCATTAATACTCCGATTGAGGACTTAAATTTATCAGCAAGAACTACTAACGCACTAGTTAATAATGAAATCTATACCCTTAAAGATCTATTTAGTCTTAGCGATATTGAGCTAAGAGAGTTAAAAGGATTTGGCAATCGCGCCTTAGATGAGGTAAAGGAAAAATTGGCAGAACTGGAAATCTAAATTATGCATAGGCACGGTTATCAAGGTAGAAAATTTAATAGACAAAAGGATCAGAGAAGAGCCCTTATGAAGGCTTTGGCTGAATCTCTAATTAAGTATGAGTCGATTGAGACAACTTTTCATAAAGGCAAAGAAGTAATCCCTTATGTTGAGAAAATGATTACTAAGGCAAAACGAAATTCTCTACACGATCGTAGATTAATTATTCGTAATCTTCAAACAGTGGAATCAGCGCATAAACTAATAGATGAGATTACTCCTAAGCTATCCGCAAGAAACAGTGGTTATTTACGAATTAAGAGGACAACACTTAGGCGTGGTGATAACGCTCAAATGGGAAGGGTTGAATTTGTAGATTCACTTGCAGCTAAGCCTAAAGTTGAAGAAACTGAACCAGTAAAGAAAACTACCAAGAAAGTAGAGGCTACTAAATGAAAACTTTTTCTGCAAAACCCACAGATGTCGATAGAAAATGGTATGTTGTAGACGCAAGCGACGCCACATTAGGTCGAGTTTCAACATTTGTTGCTGTATTACTACTTGGTAAGAATAAACCTACCTTCACAAAGCATATCGATGTTGGTGACTACGTTATTGTAATTAATGCCGATAAATTAGTCGTAACCGGGAACAAGCTTGAAGATAAACTTTATTACAAACACAGTGGCTTCCCGGGTGGATTAACTACTACCAAATTAAAAGATAAAATGATTATAGACTCCACTTCTGTTATTAGAAAATCTGTTCGTGGTATGTTGCCAGTTAACAAATTACGCGATGCTAGGCTAGAACGTCTTAAGATTTATAGTGATGGTGACCATAAACACGAAGCTCAAAAACCAGTTATAATAAAGGTGGTTAAATAATATGGCAGTAAAAAATTACTATTATGCATTAGGCAGACGAAAAAGTTCTACAGCTACAGCAAGACTGATTAAGGGCAAGGGCTTGATTACTATTAACGACAAGCCATCAAATGAATATTTCTCAGAGAGTAAGTATTTAATTACTAAGCTTGCTAAACCTTTTGAAACCATTGATATGCCGGGTAAATTTGACGTTACAGTTGTTGTAAAAGGCGGTGGAAGCAATTCTCAGGTCGATGCTATAAGATTAGCCATAGCAAAATCTTTAGTTGTTTTTGATCCAGAGCTAAGAGCTACTCTTAAGAAAGCTGATTTACTTGGACGTGACCCAAGAGCCAAAGAACGTAAGAAATTTGGTCTTAAAGGCGCTCGAAAGCAAAGACAGTTTACTAAGCGTTAGTATATCTCGGTTTTTTGAATCTTTAATTTTTATTTATGAGCAAGCACATTGTTTCAGAACATGAAGATATACGGATTGATAAATTTTTGTCTAATATAGTCTCGGATTTATCAAGGTCTGAAATAGGTAAGCTTTTTGCTAAGGGGCAAATATTAGTTAACTCTGTAGTGGTAAAACCAAGCTATAAGATCAAATTAAACGACGAAATTGATCTTAGCTATAATGAATCTAAAGCTCCGGAATCTATAGTAAATATACCCATGATATATGAGGATGATTGCGTCATTGTTATTGATAAACCTGCAGGTATATTGAGTCATAGTAAGGGTGCGCAGAACCTCGAACAAACTGTTGAGTCTTCAATTAAGGACAAATTGATTGATTATGATTATAATCGGGCTGGAATTGTCCATAGATTAGACAGAGCTACAAGTGGAGTAATGATTTGCGCTAAAACCAGGGATTCATATCGATGGCTGCAGTCACAGTTTAGCCAAAGGAAGGTAACAAAAGTCTACTTTGCAGTTGTGTCCGGCAACTTTACGGTGCCATCGGCGATTATTGATTTACCAATTATGCGTGATCAAAAAAATAAATCTAGATTTAAAGTCGATAGTCGCGGTAAAAATTCTATTACTAAATATAGTGTAGTATCTGATAATTCAAAATATAGTCTATTAGAATTAAAACCAAAGACGGGTCGTACGCATCAATTAAGGGTTCACTTGAGATACCTTAAGCACCCAATAGTTGGTGATACATTCTATGAAGGCGAACCAGCCGATAGGTTATATTTACATGCATCTAAACTGACCATTAGACTAATTTCGGGAGAACTAAAAACATTTGAATCGAAAATTCCCGATCAATTTTTCGAAAAAATGAAATATAATTAGCCTATGCTAATATCTCAAAATACTAAACGACAGATTGATCTGTTTTTGGTTAATCCATCTAATTCTCTTGTAATAGAGTCACCTGTAAGGGGGGCCGGTATTGAGATGTCCTATGGGCTCATTAGAAAATTATTAAAACTTCCAGATGATTATATTTTAGAAAATTCTCATAATTTTTATAAGATTGAGAAAGACAATAACACGGTGCAAATTGATAGCATCCGTGACTTAATCAAACAGCTAAAATTAAAAAGTCTTAATAATAATCTAATTAATCGCATAGGGCTAGTAACAGATGCTCATTTAATGAGTGAAGAGTCTCAAAACTCAATTTTAAAATTACTCGAGGAACCACCAAGCGATACGGTTATTATATTACTATCCCAATCCTTAGCCGCATTAAAACCAACAATTATCTCAAGGTCAGCAATTATTAAAATTACTAAGCCTAGCTATGCGGAATTTATTCAGTATTACTCGATTGATAGTAAAAATATGGATATAAAAAATAAGTTTGATTTAACTGATGGCAACTCAGATTATTATGTTAAATATTTAAGCGACGAAATTGATATATCTAAGTCCGAAGACATTATCTTAATAAAGAAATTTCTTTCAGCAAATAAACTAGATCGGTTACTGATGATTAACGATTTTTGTATTAGTAAAAATGTATTTGATAATTTGTTATTTACAATGAAAAATATGGTAAAAATTGGTTTGGATAATTCAATTATTAAGAATAATAATCAACAAAAATTTTGGATTTCATACTTAAAAGCTATCGAAACAACCGAAACTGGTTCGGTACACTCAGTAAACAGAAAGCTTCTTTTTACGAACCTTTGTTTAAATATGTAGTATAATTATATTCACTTATGTTAGAGCTATCTTTAGTAATTTTGTTTGCTCTCCTTGTTTTTGTAGCCTTCAGAGCAAATTTAAAAAATAGTGAAATTGTAATATTACCTAAAAAAGTATCAAATCGTTTAGGTATATTGTGGGATATAGCCCATGAAGGCATGAGACAAAACCGTTTGTTAAGGGCAGAAAAAGCTTTACTAACTATTCTTAAGATAGATAACAAGAATGCACCAGCCTACAATCGTTTAGGCATATTGTATGCTAAACAAAAAGAATATAAAGACGCTATAGATTGCTTTGAAATAGCATCTAGTATTGAACCAACGCCCACCAGCATCCATAACTTAGGTTTAATTTATTACGAGACAGAGAACTATCAGAAAGCTCTTCAGGCCTTCGAATTAGCCCTGAAAATGGAAGATAATTTGGCCACAAGACATATAGCCTATGCCAAAGTCTTAGAAAAGCTTGGCAATACCAAACTAATGATTTCAGAACTTGAGAAAGCAACAGAACTAGAGCCAAATGAGGAAAGCTATAGTCTACTTAGAAAAGCTTATGAAGACCTATCTATGCACGAACAAGCTAGATTAGTTGAAGCAAAGATTAAAAGATTGAAGCTGAATGCAAAAATTAATCAGCCCAAGAGGGTTTTAAGACCTAGAAGAGTTGTAATTTAAGGTTAAAACCTGATACACTTTTGATTATATAATGCCGACGTAGCTCAGTGGCTAGAGCGGCTGTTTTGTAAACAGCGGGTCGTGGGTTCGAATCCCTCCGTCGGCTCCATATGCAGGGATAGTGAAGTGGTTAAACACATCTGACTGTAAATCAGACGGCTACGCCTTCGGGGGTTCGAATCCCTCTCCCTGCACCAAAGACGGAATAAATGAAACAATTTAAAGACGCATTATTTAGAACCATCTTAGCCACGCTACTATCGTTAGTACCGTGGATACTATTCTCATCATTTCCTAGTATTAGTATTAGCGTTGATATATTTGCTATACTATCGTTTTCTATACCGGTTTTTATAGCAATGTATAGTTATAATATTCTTAAGATTCGTATTGGTGATCGGAAAGTTGGTAAGTTAAAATAGTCCTGACTTTGTTTAGAATGCTAAACAAAAATGTAATAATGCTATTATTTATAAAAAGGAGATTATTATGACCAATGAAATGTTTGTACTAACTAGTGACATGGCAATAGCGGCCGAACTTCACAACCAAGACGCCAAAGATGAGCTAGCAGAATTTAGAAAAACTGGTGCAGTGGCTATCAATTCTGAAATTGAAGTCACTGTAGTCGCGAAATTTAGTGGTGAAATTTGGTAGTTTATTCTAAATCAAAATTCTTATTTAATCTGACTTCATTTTATTTACTCTATAATATTCACTAACGGCTTAAAATTTATACCTATATAGCTCAGCGGTAGAACTCATTCTGTATTAGATAGTAGTATGCTTAATATATGTACAAAAAACTTTTAGAAAAACAGTATCTTAAAAATGGTTTGTCGATGCTGGGTTTGCAAAGTTGAACTATTGCTCGATCAATAAAATAGTGTATTGGATGGATAGGCGACATATACAACGTCGTTCAAGGAGCGATACTGCATACCAGAAGAAACATCCTAAAGGTGATCCATTCAAGTTTCGTCCAGTCATTAATATGGAAGACGCATGGCTAAAGGGCTTAGGCATCGGTCTTTATTGGGGTGAAGGTAACAAAGCGAATAAATAGTCTGTTAGACTAGGGAGTACAGACCCTGCACTGGTTAATTATTTTATAACATTTCTCAAGCAGCGCTTTTGGTATTAGGAAGGAAGATTTATGTTTCGGACTTCAAATTTTTACTGATATTAATTCCGATAAAGCCTTAGCATATTGGGCGCAAACGCTTAACGCCCCCCCTCGCAATTTATGCGGTCAACTGTTACAATATCAGGGTCAATCGGCACCTATCGACAAAGGAGTCGATATGGTGTAGTAACAGTAATGTATCACAATATAAAGTTACGTGATATTTTGGTTGGCATGCTGCCGCGATAGCTCAGCTGGTAGAGCGCATCCATGGTGGGTCGCAATAAGACCCTGCCCATTTGTGGAGAAATCTACATATGAATCCCGAATAACGGTTAATACCCTAGGACTAGGGCAAGACCGTGGTAATCATAATTAAAAATATGAAGACCCGAACGACTGACAAGGGAAGCTACGTCAATATTGATATGCTTAAGATACAGTCTAGCCCTCTTATAAGTACCAATACAACATAAAGAAGAGGTGTAAGCGAAGGATGAGGTCTCGGGTTCGAATCCCGATCGTGGCTCCAAGCTCTAATCTATTTACTAACAGTATGAACTCTGTTAAGATAATAAAATCTAAATAATATAACCGGGAATAAAATGGCTAAAAAAGGCGATAAAAGAAAATTAATTGGTATGGTGTCTGAGGAAACTGGACAGAGAACTTACTATACATATAAAAATAGTATGAATACACCAGATAAACTTACTCTTCGTAAATATGATCCCGTGTCACGGAAGCATGTAGTATTCACTGAGACTAAAAAAAATCTTGGCCGAAATGAAGTTAAACCAAGAAAACATTAGAAATAAAATATTTAATCAGTTTTTATTCTAAGAGAAATACATTAAAATATACTTTGCGTAGGGGAGTAGCTCAGCTGGTAGAGCAACGGTCTCCAAAACCGTAGGCCGCAGGTTCGACCCCTGTCTCCCCTGCCAATAGCTAACCAAATTGCAATAAACAGGAAATTGTTATAAATTAAAATAATGAATAGCCAGATTATTACCAGACCAACTATTTTTATCATGTATGGCTATCCAGGGTCAGGTAAATCATATTTTGGACGACAATTTGCTGATGAAACTAGATCAGCTTATATTAATGACGACACGCTGAGACACGAATTTATTGAAAATCCGACACATAACAAGTCAGAAAATAATGCTGTTCAGCACCTTTGCATATATATGCTAAATAATTTCCTCAGGTCAGGGGTTAGCGTTGTTTATGACTGTAGAAATAGTCGTGCGAGTGACAGAAAATTATTGTCTACCATAGCAGACAACTATAAGGCTCAGGTTATTATTGTCTGGCTTCAGATTGATATTGAGAGTAGTTTCAATAGGGTTAATAATCGTGATGCTAGAAAAATTGACGACAAATATGCCGAGAAGCTTGACCGTACAACCTTCAACGGTCTAGTTGGTAGAATGCAAAATCCTTCAGAAAAAGATGACTATGTAGTTATTAGCGGTAAACACGTATTCTCCACCCAGAAACACGCCGTCTATAAAAAACTTTCCGAAAAAAATTTATTAAGCCAAGATTATCTTAGTAACAATCTTCCAAAACCTGAACTTATTAATTTAGTTCCCAACCTTTATAGTGGACGCGTAGACAATAAACGACGAAACATAAATATCCATTAGCCTTTTAAAAATATAGATGTCTTTTAAACATTTTGAGCTAAAAGATATAGGTAAGGTAACTATATACAAAAAAAGATCAAATAAGTCTCTTAAGATTAGCGTAAGCCAGGATAATGAGATTAAAATTAGTCTTCCGATTTGGACGCCTTATCGTATTGGACTTGATTTTGCTAAAAAAAATAAAAGCTGGATAAAAGATAACTTGTCAGTTAGAGAGAAAGTTTTTATAAGTAATCAACCAGTTGGTAAAACATTTCACCTAGAGTTAATACAGTCAGAGTCATTAAAAAATTTCCGAAGCAAAATAAAGAACCAAATTCTATACATTTATCTACCCGCTTCGCATTCCATATATTCAGAGTTTGCTCAGGAAAAAATAAAACATATTATTAAAGAAACCCTAAGACAAGAAGCTGATGTTTTGATAAAACAAAGGCTAGATCTAATATCAAAACAAACTGGATTAAACTATCAAGATTTACGAATAAAGGAGCTAAAAAGGAGATGGGGCAGTTGTGATACAAAAGGCAATATAACAATTAATTTGTACTTGATTCAATTGCCCTGGCATTTAATTGATTACGTATTACTCCATGAGCTAGTTCATACTATTCATATGTCTCACGATAGTCAATTTTGGGATAAAATGAATTCCTTGAATGATGATGTTAAAGGCTTAAGGCGTGAAATGAAAAAATATAAACCAATAATTTATAATCAAATTGACTAGAAATAATAGTTGTAGTACTATTGACACATTGATCTACCATCAAAATGGTAGATTATTTAATTTTAAGGGGTTTTAATTAGAATGCCTGATAAAGATACTGCTAAATCAACGGGCGAAAGCTTAAGAGAATTAGTAGATAAGAACTTAGCTAAAAGGAAAAATGACTCCAAGGAGTCAAAGCCTAAACAGCTTACTAATACTAGAAATACTCAAAAGAGATTTTCTAATAAATTAAGTAATAGTAAAATTTTTAAGTTTTTCCCTAAGTTTAAGTTTCTTAGATCATCATTCGGAGAAATTAGATTAGTTACATGGCCAAATCGAAGGGATACCCTGAGATTAACATTTGCGGTTATAATCTTTTCTATTGTTTTCGGAGTTATGATCAGTTTATTGGATTGGGGATTTGAAATAATATTTAAAAAGGTATTTTTACATGGTTGATAGATACGAAAAAAATAAACAATGGTATGTAATTCATACCTATTCAGGTTATGAAGAAAAGGTTGCTGAAAGTATAAAGCAACGTGCCGAATCATTAGATATGAGTTCACTGATTTTTCAGGTTTTAGTACCTAAAGAGAAGATGATTGAAGTCAAAAATGGTAAACGTAAAATCGTTGAGAAGAAAATTTTTCAAGGCTATGTATTGGTGCAGATGAATATGACTGAAGATGCGTGGTATGTAGTCAGAAATACCCCAAGCGTTACGGGTTTTGTCGGAACCGGTACAGATCCTACGCCAATCGAAAACGATGAAATTGATAAAATTATGAAACGAATGGGCAAGGAAGAGCCTAAATATAAAATTGATTTTACAATTGGCGAAGTGGTTGGAATTACCGATGGCCCATTCAAAGGTTTTGACGGAACTGTAAATGAAATTGATCAAACAAAAGGTAAGCTCAAAGTGTTAGTTAATATGTTTGGTCGCGAAACACCAATTGAGCTAGATAGCCTTCAGGTAAAGAAATCATAATCTGGACTAAAGCTTGAATATAGGATATAATAAAATAAATCTAAAGAATGGTTTGTAGGAGTTAATTAAAAATGGCAAAAGCAATTAAGGCGAACTTAAAAATGAAGTTAAAAGGTGGTCAAGCTAGTGCCGCACCACCGGTTGGAAGCATATTGGGTCAATATGGTGTTAACATGATGGATTTTGTTAATCCATTTAATGAAAAAACCAAAGATCAAATGGGAAAGAATTTAACTGTCCACATTACGGTATATGAAGACAAAACAATGGACTGGAGAGTTGTAGGAGTTCCAACCGATGATTTAATAAGAGAAGCTTTGAAAATCGATAAAGGTTCCGGCAAACCAAATAGTGAGAAACTTCCAGAAAAATTAACCCTAGATCAGCTAAACTCAATATCTGAGACTAAGGCTAAAGACATGAATACCGAGGACATAGAGTCTGTAAAAAAAATGGTATTAGGTACTGCTAGAAGTATGGGCGTGGAATTTAAAAATTAATTAATTTGTGGGAGGCAAAATATGCCGATTGCACCACGAAGGAGAATCAAATGGTTAAGAAAGAAACAATAAAGACTGAAGCTGATAAATTGGTTAAAAAACCAAAAGTAACTGAACCTAAAGAAAAAGCTATGAAAGTAGCGAAAATCGATGCCCCTGAAGTCTTGGCTAAGGCCGGAAAAAGAAGTGCTAAATCAATAGCAGAATCAGAAGCCCTTGAAGCTAAAAAACTTAAAAAGGCAGAAGAGGCTTTAGTAGAAGAAGTTGTTAGCAAAAAAACTCAAAACCCTACTCGATCGATTCTATCAAGAAGAGGTAAAAAATATCAGGAAGCCTATAAGATAGTAGATAAAACTAAATTATATAGCATATCAGAAGCCGTAGATTTAGCAATTAAATCAAACACATCAAAATTTGATGCAACCGTCGAAATGCATATTAAACTTGGAGTTGATCCAAAACATGCTGACCAGAATATTAGAGATAATATAGTATTACCTCACGGGACAGGCAAAACTTTAAGAATTGCTGTTTTCGCTGATGATAAAGAAATTGAAGCCTCAAAAAAAGCTGGAGCTGATATAGCATTAGGTGACGCATTTTTGGAACAGCTTGATAAGTCGTTGATTAATTTTGATATTTTAATTTCCACGCCTTCAATGATGCCTAAATTAGCTAAGTATGCACGTATTCTTGGCCCTAAGGGTTTAATGCCTAATCCAAAGAATGGTACAGTGACTACAGATACCGCAAAAGCCGTAAAAGAATCTAAGGCCGGCAAGGTAGAATATAAGATCGATAGCAGTGGAATTGTTCACTTAGGTTTCGGAAAAGTAAGTTTTGGAAAAGATAAGTTGATAGCTAATGCTGAAGTTGTTTTAAACTCTATTAAAAGTAATAAACCGGCTAATGTTAAGGGTAGCTATATACTATCAATTTTTCTATCGACAACAATGGGCCCGTCTATAAAATTAGACAATAGTATATAGGTTTATTTCTTAGTAATTTTAGTGGCGGTATTTAGTGCCGCCATAGTTTTAATAAAACCAGGTAAACCTCGTTGATATGCTATGTATCTATTGCTCCAATTTGGTTGATACTTTTGCTTGAAGCGGTATAGCCCCTGGAAACTGTAAAAACGAGTGCTGTTTGCGTATATAAACGAAAGGGTTCTATTTAATATTGAGTTCTCGCTATCTAGGTTATCTACTCCAGCAAGAGGGCTTAAGCCTAGGTTAACGTACTCATAACCAATAGAATTTGCGTATTTAATAAAGTTAATAAGCAGATAGTCAACACTGTTACTCGGTGATGATTTTGTGTGTCTAATCATGTCATAACTCGCTGTATCTGTATTGAATGAAGGGAGTTTGTTGATAAATGCATGAATTTGATGCAAACTGTCTTTTAAGACAACAATGGTCGATGTATTTAGATAGTTCTCATCAAAAAAACCAATCATCAAACCTCTCTCGGCTTTATTGGGGAGCGTTAACCACTCATTTGAGATAGATCTAAGTCTTCTCAGTGACTCCTTGCTGTGGGGTGGAGATAATACTTCTGTGGTATATCCTTGATTTTCGAATCTATTATTTATATTTCGAAAATACTTATTAGTTGCTACATTATCTAGAAAATCCTTGCAATTAACCCTGGCTTCTTCGCCAATTTTTTGTAAATTGAAATCATGGCTTTTATAGAGTTTACTAAAATGTGGCCTAGTATGTATAAAAGCGGGTAGCCAGTCGTTTAGTAAACAATAATCCATAAATTCATCTAAAGTTTTGGAAAATTCACTAACTGCACCGAATGGATCGCCAATAACTAGCGCAACTCCTCTATGTACGCTGTATGCAATGCAGGCAGTCTTTTGCTCGTTAAAAAAATAATTTTTGTCATGCGGCCATACTTTAAAATAATCTTCACTATCACCTTTGCCCGATGACAAGATTTTTATTGCTAGGTATCTCCAATTATTTGCATCGAAATATCTTAGCTTAATAGGATTAAATAGTGAATATACACAATAGATGACTGCAATAGTTGAGATAATGCTTAAACTATCACTAAATGCCCTAGCTCTTGCCGTGTAGGGTATGTATGGCTTATTAACGGTTAAATCGAATTGATCAATTGTTTGATGAATGGCCTCGGTAATAGTAATTTCTTGGTGAAAATCCTTTTTATCCATTAGCATATAGCCACTTGTACCAAAAATAAGAGTTACCAATAAAATAATCGATGATACTTTAAGACTAAACTTAAAATTGGTAATATCACTCTTAACAATAAATTTCTTACGAGCAATTAATAAGCTAATAAAAATCAGCATAGGTAACAGTATTCCAATAAATGGCTGAATACTGGTAAGATCACCGGCACCAATATGGAAAAATATTCTTCGAATTAGGACCGAAAGTAAATAGATTGAATATATTGATATTGAAGCAATCCAGGCTGTCTTTTTCTTTTTATATAGTAGAAACGATAAGTAGATTAGAGTTAAGCCAATAATTGGAAATATTTCATAACCAAACGATCCAATGTGCCTTTGATAATGGCCACGATAATGGGCTAATGCAATGAAAAGAAAATAAAATCCATTGATTAATACACCAAAACTATTTATTTCTGTCAGATTCAGGTGTCTGATTATCCACCCGGTATGTTTGATTTTCATTCTAATACCTATTTTAGTCATTTAGCACAATCATCACAAGCAATTAAATAGTTGTATTTTTTTATATTTCTTTGGCAGGTCTTTGACGGAGTATACACTATATATAATTACAGGAAATTTGAGGTATACGAAATCACATGAGTATTTTCAGTAATTTAGATATCGAAAAAGCTATTGAGGAAGATCACATTGTTTGTGTGCCGCTTAACAAAAAACATATTAGTCAGGCCAGTATTGATGTAACTCTTGGCTATTATTATTATCGAATTGAAAGCACTCATATTAAAACTGTCTATAACCCTTTCGATAAGGATGATATTGATAGATATTTTGATGGCCCATATAAGGCTATTACGCATCAACAATGGGCTGAATTAAACGGTTGTGAAACATTGAAGAATATTCCTCTCGATCATCCCGTTATTGCACTAAAACCTGGTGAAAGAATCCTCGCTCACACTCATGAGTTTATTGGCATCAAACCACCCGGTGCCTACGAATTACGTGCAAGATCAAGCTGGGCGAGAAATGGTTTGGCCGTATGTTTTGATGCCGGTTTTGTTGACCCTGGGTATATTAATCGTTTAACCTTGGAAATCTTTAATCTTAACCAAAAAGAAATTATTGTTGTTCCCGTTGGTGAAAGAATTGCTCAAGCAGTGTTTCATAACACTGGTGAGGTCAGAGGAAATTATGGCTTAGGTAGGGACGATAATTTTAGTGGAAAATATCAACAGGGTACTGATTTGGACAATATAATTAAAACATGGTCACCCGACGCAATGTTACCCAAGGCATTTAATGATGTTAGAAATCTACCTGCAATCATACCAGGAGCAGTTTATGAATAGAGGAAAATTGATTATCTTAGATGGTCCAACAGGTTCCGGAAAATCAACTCAATCTCAAATTCTACTCAAGAAATTTCAAGCTGCTAAATTATCCGCTAAAATATTCAACTACCCTGATATAAATAATAGTTTAATATCTCGCCTGCTAAATCGATTGTCCGATAATCCGGGCTATGATCTTACTCAAGCTAGCCGGGTGTTATTAGATGCAATAACTTCATCTGAAACCATGAGTATAATTAACCAGTCGCTCAACGATGGAGTTTATTGTATTTGTGAGAGTAGTTTTATAGCAAATATCGTTAAGTATTGCTATTCACATAATATAGATAATTATGAGGGAGTAATATCGGTAATGTCGTTTGCCAATATGGGCATCATTGCTGATTTAACAATTATATTTGATGCACCCCCCAAGGTATTAATTGACAGAAGTATAGACAATCAGGATGGCACTAAAATTAGTATTGAGGATATTGAAAAAATTAGAACTGGCTACTTGTTAGAAGCTAAAAAACATGAATTACCAATTATTTTTTCAACAGATTCAGTAGAGTCAATTTCAAATTTGGTTTGGGAAAAAGTAACTGAATGCCTAGCAATTAGAAATTATAGCAATACCTCTAATAAAATGACTGAGCCGATTGCATTATCTGAAATTTTAAGTAGTAAATCAGACTATTTAGTTTCCGATCCAAGTAAAACTGATGAATATATACTAGACAATAACGGAGTAAAATCTATTTCAAGTAAGGGAATTGATTTTCTAAACAACGTAATTACTAATACCGAAGATAATGTATACGCTTTTAAAGATACGTTTAGTACGGTTACAGTAGCCGCTGCTATGGCAAGGTTAAGCCGTAGAGGCGACGACCTAAGGCTGACATTAGTTGATGAGTTTAGTGGCAATGTAGATGCGGATCAGAAACTATTAAAGAGAGTTATTTCCGAGTACGGAGATGATTCTGTCCAACAGTTATCTGGTCACCATTTAGTAGTTGAAGGAGCGAGCAATTTATTAACAAAGAAGATCGAATGGGGCAGGTTGGCAGCGTACCTAGAACAATCTACTCGGTATATTTATTACGACCGTAAAAACAGTAATGGCGAATATAATTATTTTATCCCAAAAGAATTAGACGCCTCGATTAAAAAGACTTATAAAAAAACATTAAATAAGATTTATGATAACTATTCCCAAATCATAGTAGAACTTACTAATTACTTAAGAAAGACCTCTAAAGTTCCAGAAAAAGAACGGGATAGCGCGTGGAGATCAGCTATTAAAGCGCAGGCCTGTGATGTAGCTAGGAATGTATTACCTGTTGCGGCTAAGTCAACCGTGGGAGTGTATGGCTCTGCTCAAGCAATAGAAAGTCTTATTATGCGTCTAATGTCTGATGAGTTAATTGAAGCTAGATCTACGGGTAAAAAGATATTAGACAATATGAGACAAATAGCGCCCGTATTTTATGAACGGGCCGATGACCCAATGAGAGGAGGTGCTAATATTGCCTATAAAGTTGATACCAACATAGCAATAGATAAAATAGTAAAATCTAAACTTAGGGTTGGTTTTTCATCTGACCTCAACCCGGTCACTCTCGTAGATTATTATCCTAAAAATGAAATTGATCTTGTGCCCTATATGCTTTATGAACATTCTGATCTGTCATTAGCTGAACTTAACAAAGAAGTAAATAGCTGGACCTATGAGGACAAGAATAAACTATTTGACCAGTACATTGGTAATCGCCTTAATCGTCGACATCGACCAGGCAGAGCTGTTGAAATAGCTAGATATAGCTGGGATATAGTCTGTGATTATGGAATATTCAGAGATCTACAACGACATAGAATAGTCGATAATTTAGTTTGGCAAGATCTTACCCCAAGATATGGCTTTGAAATACCAAAATTAATTGAAGAGACTAATCTTAGTGATAAATACGAAGAGTGCTTTGATTTAAGCGTTAAGCTATATAGTCAGATGAAATTAGCCGGTTATGATAAACAGGCACAGTATTCTACATTGCTGGGCCATAAAATGCGTTTCCAAGTTACATATAATGCTCGTGAAGCATTTCATATTCATGAACTAAGAACTAGCCCACAAGGGCATCCTGGTTATCGCAAATTAGTACTTGAAATGCATAAAAAATTAATGGAAGTGCACCCGCTTCTAGCTAATGCCATGAGATTCGTTAATACTGACGAAGACCCTGAGCTATCTAGATTAGCCGCTGAGCGTTATAAGAAACTAAAACTAAAAAAATTATTATAGTCTATCTAATTCTAATAATGGATATGGATAGACTCTATTAAATAGGTCAGCAATATAAAAACGATTGGTCTCATGGTAATAAAGTGCTTCTTTTATGGTTTTAGGCCTACCTAGAATCGGATTTTTAATCTTAATGTTTTCATTGTTGCGACCCCTACTATTAGCGATTAACGTCATACCATTTAATCCTTTGAATAATCTAGTAAGTATTTCATCCTTAGGGCAGGTTAAATTTTTATTTTCATCCCT
>JAJXXC010000003.1 GCA_021781215.1 bacterium | reverse complement strand
ACTTAATTTGGCGGGGCTCTAGCGGTGGATTTAATTTCAGCCTCAACGCTAATTGAGACAAGTCGTGACCGTTTAGAGTTAGATCAATCTTTAAAGCTTGGGTTAATTTGGCGGGGCCATTTAATATTTGATGCGGATCGTTGACGCCTCGATTTATAAGCATTAGTTCCTGGCCACTTAATGGCTCAAGGGCTCGAATTAAAACTGCGGCACCGTAGCCTTCTTGGCCAACTACAATGTTCAAACAATAATGCATTCCGTATGTAAAGTAGACATAGGCGCGGTTGGCGCTACCAAACATGACACTGTTACGCTTAGTGAGTCCACGGTAGCTATGACTTGATGGGTCACCTTGATCATAGACTTCGGTCTCAACAATCCGACCTGACAATATGTGTCCGTCGACTGTACGAATTAAATCAGATCCCAGTAGCCGAGCTGCTGCTTCAGGTGCACTTAAACTACTAAGAATAAGATCAGGGTCATTCATATTATGAGCGCCATTATATGCCGACTAGCTTAAGGGTATACTTATAGATAACGATGAAGCAGGAGTCAACACCGCTAGCCGACCGAATGCGACCCACTAGACTGGATCAGGTAGTTGGTCATGAGCAACTTACAGCTAAAGGCAAACTGCTGGATTTAGTAACTCAGTCAAAGCGTCCAATTAGTTTAATTTTTTGGGGGCCACCCGGAAGTGGCAAAACAACGCTGGCTCGTATCATAGCGAACGAGGCAGAAGCCGATTTTGTCGAGCTGTCAGCTGTTACTTCTGGCAAAAAGGATGTAATGAGTGTGATCGCGCGCGCTGAGACAAACTTAAGGCTTGGCCGTCCAACGATTTTGTTTGTTGATGAAATCCACCGTTTCAACAAAGCTCAGCAGGACGCCTTCTTGCCTCATGTTGAAAAAGGTACCATTTCTTTAATTGGTGCAACAACTGAAAATCCAAGCTTTGAGATCATTGCTCCGCTCTTAAGCCGTAGCCGCGTAGTGGTGCTAGAACCACTAAGTAAGGAAGGTGTAATAAAGATCCTTAAGTCGGCCACTAAGGAGCTCGGCATTAGTCAAACTAAACTACCCGAGACATCAGTTACTCACATGGCAGATCTTAGCGGTGGCGATGCCAGAGCGGCACTAAATTTACTTGAACTGAGCTTAGATATTGCCGGCAATAAACCTGTCACTGAAGAGATAATCATATCTGCTGCACAGACTAGAGTTCCACTACATGATAAAGCTGGTGAGTCACACTATAACCTTATTAGTGCCCTCATTAAGAGCCTGCGCGGGAGTGATGCCAACGCTGCATTTTACTACCTAGCTCGTTTACTGCAAGCTGGAGATGATCCTAAGTTTATTGCCAGGCGCATGATTATCTTCGCAAGTGAGGATATTGGTCTGGCGGCACCAGCGGCACTAAACTTGGCAGTCTCGACTCACCTAGCAGTTGAACGCGTTGGTCTACCTGAAGCACAGTACAATCTGTTTCATTGTGCAGCGGTACTCGCTAAAGCACCGAAGTCTAGAGAAGTAGCAGATGCTTTGGGCAAAGCCATGCAATCGGCTACGCAGTACCCTAATCTTCCCGTGCCGCTATGGTTGCGCAACGCACCGACAAAGTTAATGCGTGACTTGGGGTATAACAAGGGTTACAAATGGGAGGCTGGCTTTAAATCTGGACAGAGTTTCTTGCCTGATCAATTAACTGACTCTGACTACTTTGCTTAATTCATCTCGCTTATTAAATAGCCAGTGACTACCCTTTTAGGGTATAATCTTGCCGTTACGTTGGGGATTGGCCAAGCGGTAAGGCACTGGGTTCTGGTCCCAGGATCGGGGGTTCGAATCCCTCATCCCCAGCCATGATGTATACCAAAAGTGGCAGCAAACCTATAATAATAGTGTGTCTGATAGATAAAGATTGTGGTCAGATCAATTTCTAAATGGTTTAATTAGAATAAATGTTGCATAATATATTAGAAAATAAGCTTAGATATGGTTACATTTGCAAGATTTGATAAAAGCCCCGGACCGAGCAATCTACTATGGTTTGATGGTGAATATACAGGTTTAGAGCCTTCTCATGATTTAATTTTAGAGATTGGCTTTATTGCTACTGACTTTGAATTAAATCCTCTGGGGAGCTACACAAACTTTATAAAGCACGAAGATGCCACTATTAGAACTCTTATGCAACAAAATCATCACTGGGATACCAGGACAGAAGAGATGGAACAATTTATTGAAGGCTGCTCTACCGGCTTACCACTTCTTGAAGCAGATCTAGCCCTATCAGGAATTGCTAAAACAATTACCGGGAATCAGCCAGGAATTCTAGCAGGTAATTCTCTGTTTACTGATCGAAAATTTATATCATCCTATTTACCTAATTTTGCTTCTTTATTGCATTATAGAATGCTAGACGTATCATCGTTTAAGTTATATATTCAAGCAACGCGAGGGATTGAGTTTAGGAAAAATCTAAAGCACCGGGCTTTTGATGATATTCAGGAGTCAATTGATGAATTTAGAGCTATTTCAGAATTATTAGAAAAATGATAAATAATCTGCTTTTTTATTATTAATTTAGACTCTTATTTTTTCTAATATAGTTTGAAACCTTAGTGATACCTTTTATATAGGCTTGTACTATATTTATGTCATTACTTGTGGCCCATACCGGAAGTTTAATAATACTATTTTGGAACTTTACCGCGTTAGTAAATCCTGTTTGTTTTACTAATGGACCATGATACATTCTACCAATGATTTTCTCTGGATTAGTAAATAAGGGTAGCTCATTAATTACTCCGGTAGATCCAGGAATATCAACTTCGACAAGTCCTTCAGCTACTAACGCATCCACATACTCTTCTCTACTTATTCCGTAAGCAGCTTCAGAATTAAACTTAAAGTTATATGCATACCAACTATTTTGAACATTAGGTTTTATTTCAGGAACTGTAATAAATTCGTATACACTCAGAGCTTCGTTAAACAATTCTGCATATTTTTGCTTCTGTATAATAAATTCATCAAGATGTCTAAACTGCTGCAAGGCTAACGCCACTGCTAGTGGGTGCGACCTAAGTTTTAGACCAAGACCTGTAAGCGAGTAATCTCGTAATGGATCATCTTTATCAACTTCTTGTAGAGGCCGCTTATTATAGTGACCTTGCAACAAAGCTCTGGTATATATTTTTTTATTATCAGTAAGCATAATACCGCCCTCGCCCCCGGAAATAATCTTAGGCCCTTGCAAGCTCCAGCTAGCTGCATCGCCAAAACTACCCACTTTACTGCCATAGATTGATGCACCATGGGCATGAGAGCAATCCTCAAATAAAATTAGCTTATTTTTTTTACAAAAATCCTTTATCTTTTCAATATCCCTTAAGGGCACTCCCCACATATGAGTAACAATTACCGCCTTAGTCTTATTAGTAAGTTTTGATTTTAGGCTTTCAAATGACATATTTCCTTCGTCATCGCTATCACAGAAAATTGGCACAGCTCCCATATACATCATGGGACTAACTGTCGCGTGAAAAGTATAGACAGGACACAGTACCTCGTCACCTGGCTGAAGGTTTATAGCTTCATACATCGAGAATATAGCCGATGTACCAGAATTTGAAAGTAATCCATACTCTCGCTTGTGGTATTTAGAAAATGCTTCTTCGAATTCTTCAATTACTCCAGAACGATCATAAATAGATATTGAGGTATGTAGTTGGCCTAAAACCGCTTTTTCTGCTTCAGAATCAATTATTGGCCATTCAAATCTTGCACTCGACTGATTAATAACTGGATCTCCGCCATTGATTGCAAGCCTATCAATCATTTTTAGTTACCATTTTCTTAAGATACACATTCGGGTCTCTAGAATCATGGTACTTGTTTGAATCATAGGCCGTTTCAACAAATGCTATATGCTCAAAGTGCTCAATTTTTTCTGCAATATGTGCAGAGTGATTCCTTTGTATTCTCTGGGCAAAGTCTTCTAGTTGATCTATGGCAGCAGATGGCCAGTGACCTTTTCTTTCGAGAACTTCAATCTCGTTGCCGTCTAAATCTAACCGGCAGACTCTGCCAGGTTGTACTCGGACACTTCCTTTAGAGCCATACACTGTTAGCGATTCCTCTTTTTGTGGATATACCCTAGATATAATAATGTTCCCGAGAACCCTGCCTTTGTCGTCACCCTTATCATTATATGTAAAGCTTAATAATGCAGTGTCTTCAACATCGTATTTTTGATTTTCTCTATTACCGCTAGACATTCTGCAAGTTAAGGAATCGGGCAAGCCAAAATACCAAACAATAAGATCAACAAAATGATAGCCCATATCCATTAGGGCTCCACCACCAGCGCTTTTTTTTGAAGCACGCCACCCCTCATCTAGATGGCCAATATTTAAAGTGTATCTTCCTTCAATTGAATATATTCTGCCGATTCGCTTCATAAGTTGTTTATACGTTACAAATATTGGGTTGAATCGACGTTGCAAAGTTACATAAATTGAAATCTTTGAATCATTAACTATCTTTTTGAGTTCGTTAGCTTCTTTAATTGATACTGCAAAAGGTTTTTCTTTGATAATGTCAATATTGTATTTAGCTAATTTCTTAATTATTGAAAGGTATTGCGTGTGCGGTACTGCAATAATAGCAACATCAGTCCTTTCTCCCCACGTCTCAATTAAGTCATCTATATTGCTATACCCTGGAACTGAATATTCTTTAGATACGATTTTAACTTTTGCATTATCAGAGTCTGTTACGGCTAATAGATTAAACATGGAACTTTCCCGGATCGCTGGTAAGTGGTCCTCGGTGCTTTGTTTTCCTAGGCCAATAGCAACTATATTAAGAGATTTCATTTAGCAATATTATACTACATATGTTATAGTATTAATAATTACTTAAGAAAAATTTAAGATTTAATGTCAAACCCAGAAAATTCAAGCATTGAGTTAGAGCTAACGTTCCTGGCGAGTAGAATCCCTAGCGAAGTTCAAGGTGTTACACCTCACCACTTATTAGACATATATATACCCGAAGACTTAACAGCTCATTCACGATTAAGAATTCGTCAAGACAATAACCATTATGAGATTACCAAAAAGTTACCAATAATAGCCAACGATGCTTCTGTACAGGTTGAGCACACTATACATTTAGATAATAACGAATTTTTGGCACTAAGTCGGGTAAGCAATAAAATTATAGAAAAGGACAGGTACAAGGTAGTTATTGATGGTCATGTAGCGGAGGTAGATGTATTTATGGGCGCACTAAGAGGCTTGGTATTAATTGACTTTGAATTCGAAAATTCAGCATCTAAACTAGCTTTTTCGCCTCCAGGCGTATGTCTTGCTGAAGTAACACATGAGGATTTTATTGCAGGCGGAAATCTAGCCGGCAGAACATATACAGAAATTAAAGATGAATTGGCTAAATTTTCTTACAGGCCACTTTAAGATAATATCTTTTAACCAATATCTAAAATAACTTGTCTTAGGACTCGAAATAGTCTTCCATATCTTCTTGGCGTCGAATATCAACCGTAGAACAATGTATCCCACCTCCAAAAAGTTCAGAATGCCTTAGTTGAACTGGGATAGGCATAAATCCTGCCCTAGCCAATGCCCCAATAGTTAATTTTGCCGTATCGCGAATCAAAATTCGTTCTTCGTCAAGCGAAAGCACATTTACGCTCATGCCAACAGATGATGCCATTTGTAGATGATCTGAAGGATAATCAAAGTTAGTTGCCGGATCTAAAATTGGAATTCTATCCCATTTTTGTAACTGCTCAGGTAGCCGATGATAGTTTTTGTGCATAACCACTTCGTTGCATAACAGTCTTCCTGGGGCAATTGGAATGAAATGCCCATCTATATGACTATCACTAAGACGAATTGGGTGTATGCGTGCTTCTCGTGGTAATGTTCGCTTTAACCAGCTAAATCCTAGCGCATGATTATCTGTTGCTACGTTAAAAACTACGTCTTTCCCAAATTTTAATGCATTCGCTGCATCAAATGCTATGTCCATAACCGAATCAACTTGCTCCGGAGTTGGAATAGGCGTTTCTAGATTATCTTGCCAAAAGGAATAATCGACCGACTCATCCGATAGCATAGGCATAGGTGCGGCTATCCAACCGGCACCTCTATCAAAATAATCTCTGAAAATGTCACGCAATAAGTATTGTTCAAAAAAGCGCTTTCTGTTTGTTGGAGGGCTCTCTATGATTGTGTTTCCATAAGCCATAAACATATCACGGGGTGAGTCTGATGCTGTAGTGCTAGATGAAAAAGTAGGAGTTACGATAGGCTGGACTTCATCCAGACGATTAGGCCGACGCACAGTAACTCCTTCAGACTCTAATAAATTCGCAAGATTATCAAGATCCTCTTGACGTTCATCAATATATCGCTGATCTATGCGTGGAGTCATTTCTCTTTCACTAAATTTTCCATCGCGATTATCGTAAAGAAATCTAAAAGTTGAGTCTATGCCAGAGTGGTTAAAAAGCCTGCTACTTCCTAAAATAACCTCTTCGAGCTTACCCCACTCCGTATATACATTAACTGGATTGCCAATTTGTTCATTACCCAGTTCGGGGCTTATCATAAATATCTCCTATAGATAAAATCATCTTTGTCTAATATAGTAATACGTTATTATTGAATATAAGGCAACTATTTATGATAAACTGCAAAGATTCACATCGATTACACCTCGCAATTGAGGGGATTGATGGCACCGGAAAATCAACCGCCTTATTAAATACTCGACTTATTCTAGAAGATATGGGATTAACAGTATCGGCTGTTCATTACACACAAAAAACTGGGTTTATCGGAAAGGCAATAACCAAAATTTACAGCCCAGATGTAAAAAATAGTACTATTAAAAAGATTCGAGATTATAGGCCACTCCAAGCATCCATGTATGGAGCAAACGGTAGATATAATTTAGGCACTAGGCAACGAGGCACGGATATACTCTTAACAGACAGAAGTATATTAAGTGGTTACGCAAGCCATGTTGGCCGAGTTCCAACGTGGTTGGTTTCTGTTGTTGAGTCTACTTATGCACCTAACGTAATTGCGTATTTAGATTTGCCAATAGAAGAGGCATCAAATCGAATTTACCATAGAGAGGAAGGTGAAATTGGTTACGAGGAAAGTCTAGAGGAATTAAAAAAGTTTAGAGATGATTACGAGACAGTTATTCAGAATCCTCCTCATAGATTAAGAAACACTGTTGTTGAGAGAGTTGACGCTTTGCAAGAACCCCTTTTAATCGCTCGTGAAGTTGCACGTATTGCTATAGAAAATATTTAGTTGCTTTTGCATATATTTAACCGATTAACTCAAGAGCGTTTCTTGCGCATTTACGCATATCGTCCGACATATTCAAATTTTTAATATTATCCTTATTAACCCACATAAATTCATCATGTTCATTTGGATCTAATACCACATCACCAGGCTCAACCTCAACCAAAAAGTTTACCTGCCTAACTGACGGTTTTCTATTCGTTGAGTAATCGAAACCCTCAAATATCGATAAAATTTTAGAAACAGATAGTCCTGTTTCTTCTTTAACTTCTCTAATAGCACCCTCGGTTATTGTTTCGCCGTCGTCCACGCCACCTCCAGGCAATTCATAAACGCCACCAAGAAAATCATCTGCCGCTCGGCGTGTCATTAATATTTTACCGTCTCGAAGGATTGCAACTCCAGTTGAAATATGAGTGATGCCATCACTCTTAGCTTGTTTCCGAAAATCTTCTTCTGAAAAATCAGTACTGTCTTGCATTACTACTCCATTGCTTAATTCACACATATTATATAACTTTATTATCGCCATACCTTTCAAATTCGCCAAAACACATTTCTTATACAGACCTTTCATGATCCAAACAAGCTACAAAGTCGATATTTTTGTCTCATTTGTTGCATTCTATAGAGCTGAACAGTTACCGAAATGGTTCCTGACCGGTATGCTCAGCCAAGCATAAGCATTATGGGAAGAAGTATTGAAACTTCCTTATGCTTGCACTAATCAACTTTTCTATAAATAATGCATAAATGTTTGAAAAACTAACTTCTGATGTTCCAGCGTCACCCGATCATAATTTTGTTTCAGCGAATCCTAACCAATTTGACCATGCTCCTAAGCTATACTTGCTTACTTCTTTCAAAGAGATGGGCTTAATCGCATCACCGCGAGATCCTAACTTAGTTCGAGAATTATTTCATAGTTTACCTGCACAAGAATATATAGAAAAAGTTTCCATATATAAGGAGTCGGGTAGCTTAGATATTGATGCTTCCTCTCAGAGACTAGGTATCCCGATAATAATAAATAAAAATTTATTAGGGCACGGTAAAATAACTGGACTTACACCTGAAGACTATGGCCTTCCTCTCGAAATTCATTTGAATCCTACCCATGACAGCATGCCTCTAACATTTGGGCATGAAGTCGCTCACTTTTACTGGAGCAAGGGATTGAGTAACCAATATGTGGAATATGAACAATACAAGGAAGATTTCTGTGACTATTTTGGAGCTCAAATGGCTATGCCCGAAAAGAGCCTGCCAAATTTAAGTAATATTACAGAGTCGACACTATTGAGTCTAGCTGAGCGGTATGAATTATCTATTAACGACGTTATCTTACAATTACAAGAATATGGTTTTCTTCCACCAAGAGTTGCTATAGATAGTTTTATGCCCAAATATCCCAACCCAGACTTTAGCGAAAAGGTCGCTAGGAACATAGTATGCAGGCACTGCCACGACTCAGGAGGAGACCCTAACTGTCACCTAGCTCGCACCGTAGCTCCACTTTTTGATTTTACAGACATGAGCTGGGGAGATAAATTTGGACACTGCTCTGGTGAAGATTTGCTAAAACCTGAGATAATTTCTACTCTTACTAGTCATTATCGTGCCATAGGTAGACTTGCAGTTTCAGAACCTATTTAGTGGTAATTTCTAAGTACCTCAACTAGGAGCAGCCACCGTAACTATATGAATTAAATTACCATGAACTTGACAATGGCATTGTAATATCATTATAATATTTATATGATTCAGAGTATTCAAAAAGTTATAAAGATTGGGACTAGTGGTGGTGTTACTATCCCCGCCAAAGAGCTAAAGCGACAAAATATTGCATTTGGCGATGAGGTCGAGGTTATAGTTCGTCCGCTTCACAATACCACAGCCGCAGATCAGGCTGTCATAAGTGCCGCTAAAAAAATCTTATCCACCTACAAAAAAGATTTTGCTAATCTAGCAAAAAGATGACTACGTTGACACTTGAGCAACTACTAGAGCTCCATACTTTAGTAGTTGAAGTCAGTGGCGGCAGTATGGGTCTGCGCGATCTAGGTAGGCTAGAGGCGGCAATCGCAACGCAAACCCAAAATGTTTTTGGTGAAGAGCTTTACCCTGCAATAACTGATAAAGTAGCAGCGATGATCAGGGCGATCATCGCCGATCATCCATTTATAGACGGCAATAAAAGAACAGCAATGCTGGCAGGCTTAACTTTGCTCCAGCTAAATGGCAACTCCTTTCGGGTAGACATGGGAGAGATTGAAGATTTCGCAGTAAAGATAGCAACCAAGCATATTGACGTGCCAAAGATTTCAAAATGGCTCAAACTACACACTAATTAATTGGCGATCAAATTTCCCATTTCCATATGTAACTAATTTGAGCGTTAGCATTGGATAGTACGAGAACTGCGGATTAAAACAGCGCGCAAAGTTCGAAAATCGGACTATAGCACTAATAATTTTCAAAAATTAGGTGACTATACCATCACAGCAAGTAAGCTCTTATTGTCCGTAGTATGGTAATCCGATAAAACCATGCTTAATTGACCCCGACACCGATTGACAATATCCAGCTTCTGCCAAGGCTTTTACTGCGGTACTGTTATGATATGTAACCCCATCTATAGTCGTTTCTTT
The DNA here is from genome assembly GCA_021781215.1 of bacterium. Taxonomy (GTDB): domain Bacteria; phylum Patescibacteriota; class Saccharimonadia; order Saccharimonadales; family DATKHC01; genus JAJXXC01. The sequence goes on along the minus strand of JAJXXC010000003.1, from coordinate 404 downwards.
TGCCATATCATTATTTTCAAGTCTTGTTACGTTTGCTTCGCACTTTTGATATTGAGCATAGTCTGCGTCAATAGCACTCTTAGCCAAATTGTATTTAATGGTATAGGTTGAGCCATAGACAATACCCAGGGCTATTATTGGTGCCCAGACCAGTATCATAGTTTTCACTGGTTGGGAAAGTTTCCCCCACTTTTCTTTCATAGTTAAATTGTAGCACTTGTTGCAACAGAGAGAGCAACAGAGTAGAATGATACTGGTTGTAAATACGTTACAACCAAAAAAGAGATGTGTGGTGTTGAGGAACTGGGTAGGAGTTTATCAATCGACATGTCTTTTTTTATATGTCGATTACGGTTGGCGGGTGAGTCCTAATATCAACGGTATAGATATTGGGGTGGCTTATC